>NZ_JBASJR010000011.1:0-547551 GCF_049655405.1 Zwartia sp. | reverse complement strand
TGGCGGAGCGGACGGGACTCGAACCCGCGACCCCCGGCGTGACAGGCCGGTATTCTAACCAACTGAACTACCGCTCCGCAGCGGTAAAAACTAAAACTACGTGATGCCAAAAAAACTGGCGTCCCCTAGGGGATTCGAACCCCTGTACTCACCGTGAAAGGGTGATGTCCTAGGCCTCTAGACGAAGGGGACAGGACTAACAACAACTCCTCGCTTAGACTGGTGGAGGTAAGCGGGATCGAACCGCTGACCTCTTGCATGCCATGCAAGCGCTCTCCCAGCTGAGCTATACCCCCAAAAATTTCAGTACAGACCGCAAAAGAACCGAACTGAGAGAACTTTGGAGGTGCTGACTTCGATAATGGCATCCGACAAATTTCTGAAGGATGTGTCGACAGCGAAGAAACGGGATTATGCACAAATTTTGGCATTCGCGCAAGTCGCCTGGATGAAAGTGCCTAAAACTCAATCCCCAATCTCCCCTCGAAAAGGCGAGCTCAGACTCCCTAGGTAGTTGTCCACCCCGGCACGCTCACGTTCTAGAAACTTTTCTACGGCGTCTGCAAAGCCCGGATGCGCAAGCCAGTGCGTCGACTGGGTCTGCACAGGCTCAAAGCCGCGGGCGAGTTTGTGCTCACCTTGGGCGCCACCTTCGACCACTGCGATGTTGTTGGCGAGCGCCCACTCGAGTGGCGTGTAGTAGGCCAACTCAAAGTGCAGGCAATCGACGTGCTCGAGTGCACCCCAGTAGCGGCCATACAGCTTGCGCTGTCCGTCGACTGTATCGAGCCAGAGCAAGGAGGCTGCGATGGGTTGATCCCGTCGTGTGGCGATGGCCATGACGCAATGCTCTGAAAGCAACTCACCCACCGTCAGGAAAAACTCAGGTGTGAGATAGGGTGTATTGCCTCGCACATGATAGGTATTGGCATAGCAGCGATAAAAGAACGCCCAGTCTTCTGCCGTGATCTGCGTACCTGACAGGACTTGGGTCGTCACGCCGGCTTCGCGGACTTTGCGGCGTTCGGCGCGGATTTTTTTACGCTTGGGTTGTGTCAGGCTGGATAAAAAGCTTTCGAAATCAGGCCAGTCGCGGTTGAACCAATGAAACTGTGTGTGGGTGCGACGCAGGCAACCTGCTTGTGCGAGCGCCTCAGTGTCCTCGGGAGTGGTGTAGAGAACGTGCAGTGAGGACAAGCCGCTTTTTTTAGCCCATTGCAATAGCGCTGCAGCGGCTAAGGCGCGGTAGGGTTCTGTTGTCAGCAGTCTCGCGCCAGGCACCGGCGTAAACGGAATGGCTGTGAGCCATTTTGGGTAGTATTCCAGGCCATTTCGCTGGTAGGCCTCTGCCCAGGCCCAGTCGAATACAAACTCGCCGTAGGAGTGGCCCTTGGCATACAGTGGAATCGCTGCCACTAGGCTGTCGTTTTCCCACAATAAAAGGTGTCTGGGTTGCCAGCCGGTGTCGGGGGCGACGCTGCCTGAGGTTTCAAAGGCCTGCAAAAACGCGTGCTGACTCAACACAGAACCGCCGCTCGCTGCGACGAGTGCATTCCATTGTGCGGCTTCTATCTCAGAAATGTGTTCGATCGCCTGGAGTCTGAGCTCGCTCATCGAAGGGAGTCACTCTGAATATCGGGACTGTGAGCGGTGTGTTGTTTGGTTTTACGTCGTAACCAGGGGGCGAAGAGAACCAGCACGGACAGGCCGAGAATGAGGCTATTTCCAATGCGCACATAAGGCGTGAATCCTTGCTGACCTTGTACGGTGGTGTCGAGCACGCCGACGCGATTGGGTGGGAGCTGAGCGATGTCGCGGCCGCGATGATCGATCGCGCCTGAGGCACCGGTATTGGTGGCACGCAAAATAGGACGTGAGGTTTCAAGCGCGCGCATGCGCGACATCTGCCAATGCTGTCTCAGTGCCCAAGAGTTTCCGAACCACGCGAGATTGCTAAAGTTTGCCAAGATAGTGGCGCCATCATTGCCGTTCGCGTCGTGAGCTGAGCGCCCCACTGAATCCTTTGCACCCGATGTCCCGCGCACGGCAGGTAACAATTCCTCACCAAACACGTCTTCATAGCAAATGTTTGGCGCAATCCGCTGACCATCGACGGTGAAAGGCTGTTGCGTGAGGGTCCCGCGCGTAAAGTCGCCGAGCGGAATCGACATCAGGTTGACGAACCATCTGAAGCCAAAGGGAACAAACTCACCAAATGGCACCAGATGGCTTTTGTCGTAGCGTTGCGCCATCATGCCCGTGGATAGCTGCTGCACAGTCGTGTTGCCATCAATGCCAATCACACTGTTGGTGTAGTTTCCTGTCTGGGTGTCAAACAATGCTGCGCCCATCAGGATCGTACTGTTTTGGCGTTTTGCAACATTGATCCAGGCCTGCCAAGCGGCTGGGGCCACTTGGTGTTGAAACACGGCCATGACGGTCTCGGGAAGCACGACAACTTGGGGTGTAGGGGCGTCCGCAGGTGTTGGTGTTGCAGCTAAGCGCAGATGCTCTTGGATAATCTTTGTGAGGTGGTCTGGGGTGAACTTGATGCCTTGATCGACGTTGCCCTGAACAAGTCGTGCGACAAGTGGGGCGCCTGCAGGGGTGGACCAGCTTATCTGACCAAGTGCCCAGCCGATGGCTGCTAATCCAAATGCCACGACACCGATGAGGGCACGCTTTGGATGATTGGCTTGCATGCCGACAAGGGCTGCGATCGACGCCGCAACAAAAGCCGTCACAAAAGTGACGCCGTATAAGCCTAAAACACTGGACCAGCCAGCGAACCAGCTATCGACGTGGGCATACCCAGTGTTGAGCCATGGAAAGCCCGTAAACAGTGTCGCACGCAACCATTCGGCAAGTGTCCATGCAGCCGCCCAGGCTAAAACGGCCCAACTCATGTTTGATAACGAAGTGACCGTGGCGGCTTTGACAAAATGAACCAGCCAAGCGGCTAGACTGGCAAATAACGCAAGATATGCGCTCAGAGCAATCAATGCCGCGATCGCAAGCGGCATGGGCATGTAGCCATAAAAATGCATGCTGATCGTGAGCCAGTACAAACCGACGCTAAAACTACCTAGCGCAAAGAACCATGCCCTGCGGGCCGCGTAGAGGCCGCTGGGCGCACGCCAGATGCAAGTGACGAGCCAGGCCATGGTGCAAAGCTGCAGAGGACTGAGCGCCCATTGTGGAAGTGGGTCGGGCGCAAAACTCAGGGCGTGAAGTGCACCGCCCAAGAGCAACCCGAGGGCGAGTCGCCCTTTGAGCCAGAGCCCGTTCACGCTGACGGCGGGACTCGCACGGGCTCTGCCTTACCGCGAGCCTTGGCACGCAGCCAAAGTGCACGTCTGGCATCTGCGCGCATGACTTCGATGCGCAGATCGCCATGTTGGCAGGCATCACCTCGTTTGGGGATGTGGCCGAGCTCGTGTGCAAGCCAGCCGCCTACAGTGTCGTATTCGCCTGTTGGTAGGTCTGAGCCGAGCACTTCGTTGAAGACTTCGATTTCTGTGGTGGCAAGAATGCGCCAAGCCCGCACACCATCGGGGAAAATTGTTTTTGCGCCATCGACATCGTATTCGTCCTCAATCGCTCCGACGATTTGCTCAAGGACGTCTTCGAGTGTGACGAGCCCGGTGATCCCACCATGCTCGTCGATGACCACAGCAATATGGTTGCGGTTACGACGAAACTCCTGGAGCAAGACGTTCAAGCGCTTGGTCTCAGGAATAAAGACTGCCGGTCTCACGAGGTCGCGCAACGTTAATTTGGGATTGAGCAGGTGCCGCAAGAGATCCTTGGTCATCACCACGCCAATGATGTTTTCTCGCGAACCTTCAAAAACAGGGAAGCGAGAGTGCGCTGTTTCGATGATCTCGGGCATAAGAGTCGAAATCGATTGCGACACATCGAGTAAGTCCATCCGGGCACGTGGCACCATGATGTCTACGGCTGTTTGTTCTGAGACCGCGAGCGCGCCTTTAAGCATCGAGTAGGCGTCTGCATCAATGAGTTCGCGTTCGCGAGCTGCATTGAGGACGGCCATGATGCCTTCGCGGTCTTCGGGTTCGCGACGAACCAGCGATAAGAGTCGGTCTAGGAGGCGGGGGCGGTTGGGCTTGGCCGAAGGGGTTGAAGATTCGGCAGCAGGATAAGGATCTGACATCGTCCAGGGACAGAGTTTAGGAAGAACAAGGATAACCTGAAACGACCCCGTCAAATGCTGAAACAGCAGTCATTTCTCGTGAATCAAGTAAGGGTTATCGATCCCCATTGTGGCGAGGATGCTTGTTTCTAAGGTTTCCATGCGTGTGGCGTCGCGTACTTTTTCGTGATCGTAGCCAAGTGCATGCAAGGTGCCGTGAATGATCAGGTGTGCAGCATGACAAAGAAAGTCTTTGCGCTGCTCTCTGGCTTCGCGTTTAAGAACGGGCAGACACAACACAATATCGCCTGCGGCCGTGCCGTCAGGTTGGACACCATATTCGAAGGTCAGGACGTTGGTTGCGTAGTCTTTTTGGCGGTAGCCAGCGTTCAGTTGTTGCGCTTCTTTGAGCCCAACAATTCTTAAACCCACTTGCATGCGTGTAAAAGACGTCTTGCCCTCTTGTTGCGCAGCCAGCATCGCGCGTTGCACCCAGCTTCGGATTCTCCACCGGGGCAAGGTGTTGGCCTCCACCGCATAGTGGATCGTGAGCGACAGCTCAGGCGCCGTTTTGTTCGGCTTGCTCATAGGCATCGACAATACGGGCGACCAGTGGGTGTCTGACGACATCGCGACTAGTGAATTTAGTGACAGCGATTCCTTTGACATCCTCAAGCACTTTGACTGCATGCGCGAGGCCGCTTTTGTGACCTTTGGGCAAGTCTACTTGAGAGGGATCGCCAGTAATCACCGCCTTGCTACCGAAACCGATTCGCGTCAAAAACATTTTCATCTGTTCGGGCGTGGTGTTTTGGGCTTCGTCCAAAATCACAAAAGCGTGGTTGAGTGTGCGACCACGCATGTAGGCCAGCGGCGCGATTTCGATGGTTTGTTTTTCAAACAAACGTTGAACCCGCTCAAAACCCATCAAGTCGTACAGTGCATCGTAAAGAGGACGCAAATAAGGATCGACTTTTTGCGCGAGGTCGCCAGGCAAGAAACCTAAACGTTCTCCAGCCTCAACAGCAGGGCGCGTTAAAACAATGCGCTGAACCGTATCTCGCTCCATCGCATCAATCGCGCACGCCACCGCCAGCCAAGTTTTACCGGTACCGGCAGGACCAACGCCAAAGGTGATGTCGTGTTTAAGAATATTGTTCAGATAGTCACGCTGTCGCGGCGTACGTGGACGCAGATCGCTGCGACGGGTGCGCAAGGCGATCGTGCCACTCTCGTCATCCAGCGGAGGAAACTCACTCGGATCAAAGTTTGGCATCGTTGGCGTAACAGAACGTCCGACACCAATCTCGACCAAGCCTAGTTGAATATCATCCACCGACAACGCTTGTTGCGCTGCGCGATCATGAAAAGCAAACAGCATTTTGCTGGCGGCTTCTGCATGTGCGCCACGGATCGTGAGTCTGTTGCCTTGTCGCGTGAGCTCAAGATCGAGACCATCTGCGATCTGACGCAGATTGACATCCAAGGGTCCGCACAGGTTGGCAAGTTGTTGATTGCCACCCTCAAGGGTCATTTTGACGGGCAATGGACGCGCGCGCGAGGAGGTCTTGACGGGAGGTCGGCTCATTGCGAGGCCTTGGTGTGTGCGTCATCGCCAGTCGCATCATCTTGAATTGCCACACGGCCTCTAAAGGTGTTGGTCATCGCATCGGTGATCACCACATCAATCATCTGTCCAATCAGACGGGGATGGCCGGGGAAATTCACAATACGATTGTTTTCGGTGCGACCACTGAGTTCGTTGGGGTCACGCGTGGAGGTGCCCTCAACGAGAATGCGTTGGGTCGAGCCCACCATGCTGCGCGCGATGGCGTGTGCCTGCTCGTTGATAAGCGCTTGCAGGCGTTGCAGTCGCTGTAGCTTGACCGTTTGTGGGGTGTCATCGCTCAGGTCAGCTGCGGGAGTGCCGGGTCTGCGTGAATAGACAAAAGAAAACGAGGTGTCGAAACCGACTTCCTCAATGAGTTTCATGGTCTTTTCAAAGTCCTCTTCGGTCTCGCCGGGAAAGCCGACGATAAAGTCTGAGGAAAGGGTCAGGCCTGGACGCGCAGCACGCAATTTACGCACCACAGATTTAAATTCGATAGCGGTGTAGCCGCGCTTCATTCCGGCGAGGACACGGTCACTACCGGCTTGAACAGGCAGGTGCAGAAAGGACACGAGCTTGGGGAGGCGCGCGTAGACTTCGGTCATGCGCGTGGTCATTTCCTTGGGGTGCGAGGTCGTGTAGCGAATACGCTCAATGCCTGGAATTTCGTGAACGTACTCAAGCAGCGTGGCAAAGTCGGCAATCTCAGCGCCTTCTTCTGCGCTCATGCGACCGCGATAGGCGTTGACGTTTTGTCCGAGTAAGGTGACTTCTTTGACGCCTTGGTCTGCGAGGTCGGCTACCTCGGTCAACACGTCTTCAAAAGGACGTGAGATTTCTTCGCCACGGGTGTAGGGCACGACACAGAAGCTGCAATATTTGCTACAGCCTTCCATGATTGAGACAAAAGCGGTGGCACCTTCGACGCGCGAGGGCGGCATGGCATCAAACTTTTCAATTTCTGGAAAGCTGATGTCGACCTGCGAGCGCCCTTCGGAGCGGCGGCGCGCAATCAGCTCCGGGAGGCGGTGCAGTGTCTGAGGGCCAAAGACCACATCGACGTAGGGTGCGCGATCCACGATCGCCGCACCTTCTTGGCTGGCCACGCAACCGCCCACACCAATCACGAGATCGGGGTTGAGCGCTTTGAGATGTTTGATACGCCCTAAATCAGAAAAGACTTTTTCCTGGGCTTTTTCTCGTACAGAGCAGGTGTTAAACAAAATGACGTCAGCGTCTTCGGGAGTCTGTGTCACCACCACGCCGCGCTCTTGTCCAAGGACGTCGAGCATTTTGTCAGAGTCATACTCGTTCATCTGGCACCCGAAGGTGCGGATGAATACTTTCTTTGGATTGTCTGTTTTTTGCATAAGAGTGCCGGAGCGGGTGTTAATCCCGTGGGCGTTAGGGTTGTTTATTCCTCGTAGACTTCTTCGAGTTCGTCTTTCTTTTTAATCGGCTTGATCATGTCTTCGCGTGTGATACCTAACCACATTGCAATGGAGGCACCGACAAAAACGGAAGAGTAAATACCGAACCAGATACCGATGGTCAGTGCCAGCGCAAAGTAGTGCAGCGTTGGACCACCAAAAATCAGCATGGTCAGTACCATCATCTGAGTCGAACCGTGGGTAATGATGGTGCGGGAGATCGTCTGCGTGATGGCGCTGTCGATGACCTCTACTACGCTGGCATCGCGTTCTTTGCGAAAGTTTTCTCGGATTCGATCCATCACAACGACAGATTCGTTGACTGAGTAACCCAGAACGGCGAGCACACCTGCCAAGACTGACAGAGAGAACTCCCAGCCAAAGAAAGCAAAAAAGCCCAGGATGATGACCACATCGTGCAGGTTGGCAAGCACGCCGGCAACAGCGAACTTCCACTCAAAACGAATAGCCAGATACACCACGATGCCAATGACCACAAACAGCAGAGCGAGTAAGCCGTTTTCGACAAGTTCGCGGCCCACTTGTGGTCCGACAAACTCGACACGGCGCAGTTCAACCGCAGGATCTGCCGCCTTGAGTACGTTCATGACGGCTTCACTCTGAACCGCCGAGCTCTGTCCCGCCGCCAGAGGCAAGCGAATCATGACATCACGAGACGTGCCGAAGTTTTGCACCTGAAAGTCTGAGTAGCCCAAGCCTGAGATGGACCCTCTCACCTGATCAAGCGGAGCCGCTTGCGTATAGCTGACCTCCATCACTGTGCCGCCCGTGAATTCGATCGACAGATGAAAGCCACGCGTGATGATGAAAAATACTGCTGCAACAAATACGAGCACGCTGATCACGTTTAGCACCAAAGCATGGCGCATAAACGGGATGGTGCGTTTGATTCTAAAGAGTTCCATGGTCAGTCCTTGGGTTTCCAGACCGTTCCAATCGAAATCGACTGGAGTTTTTTCTTGTTGCCGTACCAGAGGTTGGCCAAGGCGCGCACGCCCACCACCGCTGAGAACATAGAGGTAAGAATGCCCAAACAGTGCACCACAGCAAAGCCTCGAATCGCACCAGAGCCAAATACCAGCAGCGCAACACCAACAATGAGTGTGGTCAGGTTAGAGTCGAGAATCGTGCCCCAGGCGCGGTCAAAGCCTAAATTAATGGCATTTTGAGGAGATTCTCCGTTACGGAGTTCTTCTCGTATTCGCTCATTAATCAGCACGTTGGCGTCAATGGCCATACCAAGCGTGAGCGCAATCGCGGCAATGCCTGGCAACGTGAGTGTGGCTTGCAGCATCGAAAGAATCGCAAGCAGCAACAAGACGTTGAGTGCCAGACCTACGGTCGAAAATGCACCAAACAAATGGTAATAGACCACCATGAAAATGGCGATGCCGATAAAGCCGTAGAGCGTCGAGTTAAAGCCTTTTTCGATGTTTTCAGCACCCAGGCTCGGTCCGATCGTGCGCTCTTCGATGATCTCCATCGGTGCGGCGAGAGAGCCCGCACGGAGCAACAGAGCAGTGTCAGCAGCTTCTTCGGCCGTCATGCTGCCAGAAATCTGGACCTGGCCGCCCGGAATTTCGCCACGAATGACGGGAGCTGTGACGACCTCGCCACGACCTTTTTCAAACAACAAAATGGCCATGCGCTTGTTGACGTTGTCACGGGTGACATCGCGGAAAATGCGCGCACCTTTTGAGTCAAGCGTGAGGTGAACGGCAGGCTGCTGGTTTTGACTGTCACGACCTGCTTGCGCATCTTGCAGGTTTTCTCCGGTCAAGACGACCTGACGACGCACTAAGAGAGGACGACCGTCGCGGTCTTGATAGCGCTCAAGGCCAAAAGGTACGGTACCTGCGGCCAATGCGCTCGCTGCTGCGGGCGAGTCATCCACCATCCGGATTTCAAGTGTGGCTGTGCGACCGAGAATGTCTTTTGCTTTGGCAACATCCTGAACACCAGGCAACTGGACAACAATGCGATCTGCGCCTTGTTGCTGAATGATCGGCTCTGCGACACCGAGCTCATTAATCCGGTTGTGCAAGGTGGTGATGTTTTGCTTGAGTGCGCTGGATTGCACGGTCGTGATCGCCGCCTGGCTCAGACGACCGACGATTTGTTGACGGCCACCTTCGGTGCGCTCAAGCATCTGCAAATCAGGGTTGCGTGTGCGCAAGGCTGTGATGGCCCGGTCGCGCAAGGCTTCAGTGCTAAAGGACAGTACAACGGACATGCCGTCACGCTCAATGCCGGCGGATTCGATGCGTTGGTCACGCAAGGCGACACGGAGATCGGTGACGAGCGCGTCGTAACGTGAGGTCAGTGCGCCCTGCATGTCGACTTGCAAGAGAAAGTGCACGCCACCACGCAGATCCAGACCCAAATACATGGGATTGGCGCCAATCGCGCTCAACCAAGCGGGTGAGGCTGGTAATAGATTGAGTGCAACGGTGTAGGAGGGTTCGGCTGGATTAGGATTGAGTGCTTTCTCAATCAGGTCACGGGCCTTGAGCTGCACGTCCGTGCTGGGAAAGCGCACGCGCACGGTGCCGACTGTGCCATTGAGCTCGAAAGCCGCGCCAGTGTTGGGGATGTTAGCTTGTTGCAGGATGGTTTGCACACGATCCAGCGTAGCGGTATCAATTTTTAAGGTTGCCTTGGCGCTCGAGACCTGAACAGCAGGTGACTCACCAAAAAAGTTAGGCAGGGTATAGAGCAGGCCGATCACAACCGCGATCAGCACCGTCAGGTATTTCCAAATGGGGTAGCGGTTCATTGCCGACGGGGATCAAAAAAGAGATTGCGCCCCGCGCAACGCGCGACGGGGCGATATTGAAGCTGAATTACAGCGCTTTGATCGTGCCTTTTGGCAGCACAGCAGAGACGGATGCTTTTTGCATCACGATTTCGACTGGCTTTTCAGCTAATTCGGCCACTTCGATTGTGACGTAGTTGTCGGCAACCTTGGTGACTTTACCCAGCAAACCGCCGGCGCTGATGACTTCGTCACCCTTAGCCAATGCGGCTAACAGTGCTTTGTGCTCTTTTTGACGTTTCATCTGGGGACGAATCATCAAAAAGTAAAGTACGACAAACATCAGGAGAATGGGAGCCATTCCCATGAGTGAGCTTGCTGTATCAGCAGCCTGTGCCAGCACGAGGCCGGATATTGCTTGAGCAGACATTAAGGTCTCCTTTGGAAAAAGTAAGGTGTTGGCTATTGTACCGACTTGGAGGCACGATCTTTCGCAAATTGAACGCGCCAGGCATTAAATGTGCCGTTTGCGATGGCTTCACGCATTTCGGCCATGATGGTCAGGTAAAAATGCAGGTTATGAAGAGTGTTGAGGCGTGCGCCAGTGATTTCGTTAGCTCGCTGCAAATGATGCAGATAGGACAGGGAGAAATGTTGACAAGTGTGGCAGCCGCAACTGGGGTCCAGGGGGTTGGTGTCATCCCGGTATTTGGCATTCCGGATCTTGACGTCGCCGAAACGGGTGAATAACCAGCCATTGCGGGCATTACGCGTGGGCATGACACAGTCAAACATATCAATGCCTTGGGCAACACCTTCTACTAAGTCTTCTGGTGTACCTACACCCATCAAATAGCGGGGCGACTGCTCGGGCAGGCGAGGGGCCACGTGATTGAGGATCCGCAACATGTCTTCTTTTGGTTCGCCAACCGAGAGGCCACCGATCGCGTAGCCATGAAATCCGATCTCTTTCAGACCCTCCAAGGATTCGTCGCGGAGGTTTTCAAACATTCCGCCCTGGACGATCCCAAACAGCGCGTTTGGATTGGCTAAGCCATCAAAAGACTCGCGGGAGCGTCGCGCCCAACGCAAGGACATGCGCATCGAGCGCGCGGCCTCTTCGGTCGTGGCGGGTCGATCGTTGATCATATAGGGTGTGCACTCGTCAAACACCATGACGATATCGGAGTTCAGGTCTGTCTGAATCCGCATGGACTCTTCGGGTGTGAGAAACAACTTGGCGCCATCAATAGGGGAAGCAAACTTCACCCCTTCTTCGGAAATTTTTCGCATCCCTTGCAAGCTAAACACTTGAAAACCACCCGAATCGGTGAGCAGGGGCTTGGACCATTGCATAAAACCATGCAATCCACCGTGCTTGGCGATGACCTCAGTCCCGGGGCGCAGCCAAAGGTGAAAGGTGTTGCCGAGGACGATTTGTGCGCCGACTTCTAGTAGCTCATGGGGCAGCATGGCTTTAACGGTGCCATACGTTCCCACGGGCATAAAAATAGGCGTCTCCACCACTCCGTGATTTAAGGTCATTCGACCTCGGCGGGCTTGTCCGTCCGTGGCGAGCAACTCAAACTTAAGACCGATGGGCGAGGCTTGGGCAGTGGATGGCTCTGAGTGCGTCAATTTCTTGTGGTCCGTTCTAAAAACATGGCGTCACCATAACTGAAAAAGCGATAGCGCTCTTGAATGGCATGCTGGTAGGCATGTTTCATCGTGTCTAGACCAATAAAGGCTGACACCAGCATGAGTAATGTGGATTGGGGCAAGTGAAAGTTGGTGATCATGGCGTCGACGATTTTGTAGTCGAAGCCGGGCGTAATAAATAGCCGGGTATCACCAGACTGAGGGCTGCTCAGGGTGGGATCGAGTGTGGCTGCGGACTCTAGTGCGCGCACGCTCGTCGTGCCCACTGCGATCACTCGTCCGCCTGCTGCGCGCGCACGCGCAATGGCTTGAACGGTCGAGTCTGGCACGGTGTACCACTCCGCGTGCATGACGTGTTTAGCGAGATCGCCATCTCGGACGGGTTGAAAGGTGCCTGCACCGACATGTAGTGTGACGAATGTCCGTTCAATCCCAAGCTGTTCGAGCTGTGCAAGCATCGCCTCGTCAAAATGCAGGCCCGCGGTGGGTGCGGCTACGGCTCCCGGTTCGCGTGCGTAGACGGTCTGATAGCGTTGCATGTCCTGTTCGTCTGGCTGGTGGGTAATGTAGGGCGGCAGCGGCAATGCGCCGTGCTCCTCAAGCACCTCTAAGACGGGGGCGTTAAATTTCAAGACAAAGAGGTCGTCTGAGCGCCCCAGCACCGTGACGTCCACGGCATCTGCGAGTCGCAACGCGGTTCCGGCGCCCGGTGATTTACTGGACCGGACATGCGCGAGCGCCTCATCGGTTGCCGTAATACGTTCGATCAGCACCTCCACCTTGCCGCCGGTGGCTTTTTGTCCCAGCAAACGCGCTTGCATGACACGGGTGTCGTTAAATACCAGCAAATCGTTGGGTTGAAGGAGCTTGGCCAGCGCGGAAAATTGGGTGTCGTGCAGGGCACCTGCGGCATCTACATGGAGCATGCGGCTTGACGTGCGGGTGGCTGCAGGTGTTTGAGCGATTAACTCAGACGGCAGCACATAATCAAAATCCAAGAGGGAAAGTGGGGCAGGCACGGGATAACCAGACAAAAAAAGGGGGTAAACAAGCAAGACCGCGCATTTTAAGCCTGTCTGTGTGATTTTTTGTATGCTGTCGACTTAAACCCCTAAATAGGTGATGGCATGATCGGTGGTCTGCAGCGTATGTGGCAAGTCTTTGGAAAGTGTGGCGTTTTCGCGATGTGTCTTGCAACGGGGCTAGGGGCGGGTATGACCACCTCGAAAGTGCATGCGCAAGCCAAGACTCAAATCTCTATGCCACCGGAGCTTGCGCGTGCTTGGGCGCAGACAAAATTGCCAGAGTCATCCCTCTCCTTGGTCGTCCAAGAGATTGGCGGGTCGCGCCTGATGGCGGTTTCACCAGAAACGCCGCGCAATCCTGCTTCAGTCATGAAGTTGGTGACAACCTATGCCGCTTTATCGCGTTTGGGACCGAATTACGTATGGCACACCAACTTTATGATGGATGCCGAATCCCGAGTCAATGAGAAAGGCGTACTGAGCGGTCCTTTGTATCTGCGTGCAGGGGGGGACCCTGTGCTGATGCTGCCAGATGTCTGGCGCTTGATGCGTGATTTGCGCCTGCGCGGGATTAAAGATATTTCAGACATTGTGATTGATCGTTCCATTTTTGGCGATGTCACGATCGACCCCTCCACGTTTGATGGTTCGGCGGATCGACCCTACAACGCAAGCCCTGATGCGTTTATGGTGGGCTTTGGCGCGATGCGTTTGGTTTTTTCGCCAGATCCTGCAACCAAGACCTGGAAATATTTTGTCGACCCGCCGCTGCCCGGTGTCGAGCTTGAGGCCAATGTTGCCTGGGTAGACGGCCAATGTCCTGGCTCGCCTTCTGTGACAACGGACACCACGGTTTCTGGTGACAAGGTGCGTATTCGTGTCACCGGTCGCGGCGCAGGCTCTTGTGGTGAGTTTGATGTGTTCCGTTTGGCGTTATCGCAACAAGAGTTTGGTGCACGCATTCTGCAAGAAGTGTGGCGCGAAGTGGGTGGAACGATGACCGGAAAAGTCCGGACAGGTTCGATTCCTGCGAGTGCTGTGGCAGTTGCTTCGCACCAGTCACCTCCGTTGTCTGAAGTCATCCGGTTGATCAATAAGCGTAGCAATAATGTGATGACGCGTGTACTGTTACTCACACTGGGTGCAGAAGCGGGTCGTAAGCCTGCGACGGTCACGGGCAGTGTGCAAGTGGCGCAAGAGGTGCTGGCTCGCCAAGGTCTGCCGATGACGGGCATGGTGCTGGATAACGGCTCCGGATTGTCCCGCAATGGCGTGGTCTCGGCCGATAGCCTGACGCAAATGTTGAATCGTGCGTGGACCTCACCCGTCATGCCCGAGTTTGTTTCCTCTCTGGCGATTCTGGGTGTCGATGGTACGACGCGTTATCGTTTGCGTGATCCGGCGACCAAGTCGTTGGCGCATTTGAAAACAGGCGCGCTGCGAGATGTTCGCTCAGTGGCTGGGTATGTGTGGTCAACAAGCGGTAAGCGTTACGTGGTCGTCAGTATGGTGAACCATGAGCGTGCACACGAAGCACGTTCTTTTGAAAACGCATTGATTGCGTGGCTGACAACCAAGTAATCGGGAGAAGGTCACCATGAAGTTGAAATATCTGTGGCTCACTGCAGCCATGTTGGGATTGCCTTACGCCGCCAATGCAGAGGTGTGCCAGGCTAAATTTTTTCACGACGGCGGAGAGATTGAAATCGTCGGTTCAGGCTTGATACAGGTTTCTGCCAAACTCAACTTCAGCCAAGTCAAAAAAACGTCGACGCAACAGTGTCAGGCCTTGGTCAAGGGCTACGCCAATTACGCGTTGCTTGGCATGCTGTCGGGTGAGACAGATGTCAATCACGTGATGCGGGTCGATGGTGTAAAAACAAGCTTGTCGAACCCAGGCGTTGCTAAAAAACCCGGTGATCCAGACGTAGATGTACAAATGCTGAGTTTGTTTGGTTATGGCGAACCCATTCGCGCAGCAGGTCAGCGATTCCCTGCTCAGTCCTTTCGTTTGGCGATTGGCGATCCACGCAGAGGTCCGACTACACCTGTGACGGTTAGGATGGGTGAAAAAACAGTGGGTGCGCAACAGCGCATTGAGACTGCGGCGGGTCAGCAATCCTGTTGGCCGGTGCGCTACTCGCGTGGCACAGACCCAACAGTGGTCAATGTCAGAGGTGCGATCATTCCGTTACCTAATATTCAGTCACAAGTGACAGACTGGTTTTGTCCAAGTCTCAATCTTGTGATGAGGCAGGAGATTATGCAGTCTGGGCAGCGTTCGGTCATTGAAGTCAAATCGCTTCGCTAATGCACCCAAGACCACGCCTCTTGAATGATCGCAAGGCTTTGCTGCTCTCTGGCTCAATGCTGGTCCTGCTCGGTTTGATGCTGATCGCTTTGCGAGCGGGTGCGGTCGACATGCCGTGGTCTGATTTTTTTGCGCTGCTGTTGGGGCGTGAGGTCGCGGATCCTCTTATGCAAACAGTGTTGTTTGAATTGCGCCTGCCTCGCGTATTGTTTGCCATCATTGTGGGCGGCGCCTTGGCCTTAAGCGGTGCGGTGATGCAGGCCTTGTTTCGCAATCCGCTCGCAGAGCCCACTTTGATCGGCATCTCAGCCGGAGCCTCACTCGGCGCAGTGACCGCGCTGCTGCTCGGTTTTGGCGGTTTACTTGTGGGGGGGCTGGCAGGTTTTGCTGGTGCCGTGATGGCGACTTTTGCGGCCTATTGGATTGGGCGGCGTTACCCGGGGGTCGCGGGTTTGTTGCTGGCAGGGATCGCGATCAATGCTTTTGCGCTGAGTCTGGTGAGTGTATTGATTACTTTTGCCTCGGATGCTCAGTTTCGAAGCTTTTCTTTCTGGTCTCTTGGCAGTTTGACGCGCGCGAGTTGGTCGGGTTTAGTGTGGCTCTTGCCTTGGTCTGTAGTGATCTCCCTCTGGTTGGTCGCACGTTGGCGTGTGCTCAATGCATTATTGCTGGGTGAGCGCGAAGCGCTCCACCTTGGTTTTGCGTTAAACCGCGTACGACGCGAACTCATCATTGCCATTTGTTTGTTAATAGGGCCTTTGGTGGCCGTGACAGGAGGCATTGCATTTATTGGCCTAGTGATGCCACATGTCTTGAGGCTATGGCTGGGCGCGGATCACCGTTTGCTTTTGCCGATGTCCTGGATCGGTGGCGCGATGGCTTTACTCTTGGCCGATGGACTTGCGCGCCTAGTGGTGATGCCCGCCGAACTGCCGGTCGGCGTGATCACCAGTCTAGTGGGGGGGCCGTTTTTTCTTTGGCTACTGCTGCGCGCATCAACCAACAAGTCTTAGCGTTTGCCTACTCCTAGGTCGCCTTAAAGTCCGAGCGAGCCCCAGATCGCATCCACGTGTGCTTTGGTGGCTGGATCCATTTGGATGGGTGTTCCCCATTCTCTCTGCGTTTCACCAGGCCATTTGTTGGTCGCATCCATGCCCATTTTTCCACCGAGCCCTGACACTGGCGAAGCAAAGTCCAGATAATCAATAGGCGTGTTTTCCACTAACAAGGTATCCCGCACAGGATCCATGCGCGTGGTCATCGCCCATACGACCTCTTTCCAGTCACGGGGGTTAATGTCTTGATCGACCACCACGATGAACTTGGTGTACATAAATTGTCTGAGCAGGCTCCATAGACCGAACATGACTCTTTTTGCATGACCTGGATATTGTTTTCGGATTGATACGACGGCGAGTCGATAGCTACAGCCTTCGGGCGGTAAATAAAAATCAACAATCTCAGGAAGTTGTCGGCGCAAAATGGGCACGAACACCTCGTTGAGTGCCACGCCCAGCACGGCGGGCTCATCGGGCGGTTTGCCCGTGTAGGTCGAGTGATAAATCGGATTGCGTCGCATGGTGATGCGATCGACGGTAAAGACTGGAAACCAGTCTTGCTCGTTGTAATAGCCTGTGTGATCGCCGTAAGGTCCCTCCAACGCTAATTCGTAGTCGGAAGAAGGGGGCGGATTGACGCCCTCGGGGACGGCAGGCTTGATGGCGCGTGGATCACTGCTCGGGAGGAGATGGCCTTCGAGGATGATCTCTGCTGTCGCGGGGACGGATAGATTGCTCCCGATCGCGGAAGTGACTTCTGTGCGCCCGCCTCTTAAAAGCCCTGCGAATTGATATTCGGACAGTGAGTCAGGGACAGGCGTGACCGCGCCCAGTGTGGTGGCGGGATCGGCCCCAAGTGCCACGGCAATCGGGAAAGGGGTACCAGGGTGCGCGAGCGCGTGATCGCGAAAATCGAGGGCGCCGCCGCGGTGTGAGAGCCACCGCATGATGAGCTTGTTGCGACCGACGACTTGTTGACGATAGATGCCGAGGTTTTGACGTTTGGCGTTCGGTCCACGCGTAATGACCAGCCCCCAAGTCAGCAAAGGTGCGACATCGCCTGGCCAGCAGGTTTGAATCGGGAGTTTGTCCAAGTCGACGTCGTCTCCCTCCCAGACGATTTCCTGACAGGGTGCACCTCGAACGTTCTTTGGACTCATGTCCCAAAGTGCGGCTTTGAGCATCGCGACTTTGGCCAGAGCGTCTTTAAATCCCTTTGGGGCCTCGGGTTCGCGCAGGCTGGCCAATAACTCTCCAATGTCACGCAAGGCAGTGGTATCCGCGGCGCCCATGCCCTGGGCCACTCGGGTCGGTGTGCCAAATAAGTTTGTGAGCACCGGCATATCGCTTTTCTTGCCGTGATGCTGCGTATTTTGAAAAATCAGTGCGGGCCCTTCGGCTTTCAGGACACGATCTGAAATTTCAGTCATCTCGAGAACGCTGGATACAGGCGCATCAATGCGTTTGAGATCGTTATTTTTTTCAAGTTGCGAGATGAAGTCTCTCAGGTCTTTGTATTTCAAGATGTGCGTCCTGGGTATGCTTCTGGGTTAACCGAGATAGGTTTTGATGCGGTGCATGGCTTCTTGCAAGCGTTCAAGGCTTGTGGTGTAGGCAAACCGCATGGTGTGGGCGGCATGAGCAGGTCCAAAATCGAGCCCTGGGACGGCGGCCACTCTGGCGCCGTGAAGCAAGGCCTGAGAAAACGCACCGCTGTCAGGCGAGTGCGCAGAGATATCGGCATAGACATAAAAAGCGCCATCCGGTTTGACCGGGACTGTGATGTCGAGTGCTTGCAGTGCCGGCACAATAAAGTCCCTTCGCCTGCGAAACTCTTCGCGACGTTGTTCGTACAGCGCGATGGTGTCAGGCTCAAAGCAAGCCAACGCACCATACTGTGCCAGCGTGGGGGCGCAGATTGCGAGACTCGCCGCCATTTTTTCAATCGGTGCCACTAGGTGAGGTGGCACGATCATCCAGCCGAGTCGCCACCCGGTCATGTTGAAGTATTTTGAAAAGCTATTGAGGATGATGACATCATCATCGAGGCTGAGCGCTGATTGGCGTTGTCCCTCATAAGAAAGGCTCAGATAGATTTCATCCATCATGACAAAGCCGTTGCGCGCGCGTACTTCTTTGAATATTTTTGCGAGTTCTGCTCTTTCAATTGAGGTGCCAGTCGGGTTGCTGGGTGAGGCAATCAGAACCCCACGGGTCTTGGGCCCCCAGTTTTGTGCAATATCCTGGGCGGAGAGCTGAAAGCGTGACGCGGCTGTGGTCGGGATGAGCTTGGTGGTACCCCCTGCTGACCCGACAAAGTTGCGATTGGGTGGATAGCATGGGTCAGGCATGAGGACTTCGTCACCCGGATTGACAAGTGCCATCGCGGCGAGCAAGAGCGCACCGCTCGCGCCGGAGGTCACGATTACGCGCTGCGGGTCAACGCGGGCACCGAGTTGTGTGGCGTAGAATCCAGCGATTGCTTCGCGTAGTTCAGGCAGTCCGGCGGGTGGGCAATAGCCGCTTTTGCCCGCGCGTGCGGCCTGCTCCATTGCTGTCACAACGGCCGGTGCTGCGGTAAAGTCGGGTTCTCCAACGCCAAGGCTGATAATGTCGATTCCGGCGCGCGTCAGTGCCGAGGCTTCCTTGAGGAGCTCGACCGCGTGAAATGTGACTGTATCGTTTGTACGTGCTGCAAGTGCCGTCATCGTGCCATTCTCCCTCTAGGAGCAGAATTGTAGTGGTTACTCAACCGTCTCGAAGGGCTTTTCTTACTGGCCGCAGAACATCTGCGACGCCTTGGGGGCAGTTTTGTGCCCGGCTTTCGCGCGTCTGCACAGGGCAGGTGAGGTGGGATCAGGAGGCGCAGACGTCACAAGCTTGGCTTGCACCGGGGCGGGAAATTGATGTCCAGCATGCACATGCTTTATGTGGTCAGCTCGGGGTGCAGTTGATCATGATGGATTCAGATGCGTGTCCGGATCCTCAGCGTCCGATCTTGTGGGTGGATTCTCATGCTGAATGGGCCCATTCTGAGTTGGAGGATCCCAGCGCAGGCCTATGGCGTGTGGATGCTGGCGTGACACTTGCGATGCTTTATCAAAAAGGCATTGGGATTTTTGCGGAGGATCCAGCGCTCAGGACGTCTAACCTCACCATCGCTCAATGGTTTGCGCGCCCCTTTATAGGCACTTTGCTGCAAAGCGGGATCGTCCAAGTAGAGGTGTTGCTTGCTGATGGCACGCTGGAACGGTTGGGTCCTTTTGGCACCAAGGATAGTGCCCCACTTAGAAGTCTTTCAGTGCAAAAAAATATCCCTCGGCTATTTGAACTCGCACAATCCAGAGACGCTGCATTGTGTGCGCAGTGCCAGTCATGGCCCTTACGTTATCGTTTAGATGCCCTCATGACCCAAGCTGGGGACTCGCCTAATTTGGCTTGGCTGTTTGCGGGACATGGTGGTAGTCTTGCTTGGTTGCAGACCGTGTGGATTCAAAGGACTGATAGTTCCTTGCCCATACAAAAGATTTCTGGCGATCAGGGTTTATCAGATCAGAGACTTGGTGCAGAGGTCAGTCACGCCGCGGGTTTGCTTGACCAGTCGATCAAGCAGATCCTTGATCCAGCTGGGGTATTTGGCAAGATTCCCCCGTCAAAAGGGCTAGAATCCCCTCAATTAAATTGATTTGTTAAAAGACAAAAACAGATATGGAAAAAACTTTTCGCCAAGCCGCTCTTGATTATCACGAGCAAGGTCGCCCCGGTAAGATTTCGATTGCGCCAACCAAAATGCTGTCTAACCAAAGAGATTTGGCATTGGCGTACTCCCCTGGCGTGGCGGCGGCTTGCGAGGAGATTGTTGCAGATCCGGCAAATGCTTTTCGTTACACGGCGCGGGGAAATTTAGTTGGCGTCATCACCAACGGCACAGCGGTGCTGGGCTTAGGCAACATCGGTGCGCTGGCTTCCAAGCCTGTGATGGAAGGCAAAGCGGTATTGTTTAAAAAATTCGCGGGAATCGATGTCTTTGACATCGAAATTAATGAGCAAGATCCTGACAAGCTGGTTGAAATCATCGCCGGTTTAGAGCCGACTTTCGGTGGCATCAATCTCGAGGACATCAAAGCGCCAGAGTGCTTTACCGTCGAGCGTAAGTTGCGCGAGCGCATGAAGATTCCGGTTTTTCATGACGATCAGCACGGTACGGCGATTTGCGTGTCAGCCGCCTTTATTAATGGCTTGAAAGTCGTCGGTAAGGATATCGACAAAGTTAAAGTGGTTGTGTCAGGCGCAGGTGCCGCTGCATTGGCGTGTTTGGATTTGATGGTGGACTTGGGCCTGCCGCTCAAAAATATCTGGGTATCGGATATCGAGGGTGTGGTCTACGAAGGGCGCGCTGTTTTGATGGATCCCGACAAGGCACGTTTCGCCCAAAAAACGGATGCACGTAAATTAGCTGACATCATTGCCGACGCGGACGTTTTTCTTGGCTTGTCCGCTGGCGGTGTGCTAAAGCCTGAGATGGTCAAGGTCATGGCCAAGCGCCCATTGATTTTGGCGCTGGCCAATCCCAATCCTGAGATTCTTCCCGCGGATGCGCATGCAGTCCGTGATGACATTGTGATGGCGACTGGGCGTTCCGACTATCCCAATCAAGTCAATAACGTTTTATGTTTCCCCTATATTTTCCGTGGCGCCTTGGATGTGGGTGCCACCACCATCACGCGCGAGATGGAAAAAGCAGCGGTCATCGCGATTGGTGATTTGGCGCAAGAGGAACAAAGCGACATCGTGGCCGCGGCCTATGGCAATTACGATGTTTCGTTTGGCCCCAAGTCCTTTATTCCCAAGCCGTTTGATCCTCGCTTGCTCGTTCGTATTGCACCAGCTGTGGCCAAAGCGGCAATGGAGTGTGGCGTGGCGACGCGTCCAATTGCGGATCTGGATGCTTACGTCGAGCAGCTTGAACAGTTTGTGTATCGTTCCGGTGCATTCATGCGACCGATGTTCTCGGCGGCAAAAGCTCTCGTGCGTGCGGGCGCCAAGGCGCGCATCGTGTTTACTGAGGGTGAAGACGAACGTATTTTGCGTGCAGTGCAGGTGATTGTTGACGAGAAATTAGCAAAACCAATTTTGGTCGGCAGACCATCTGTTTTGGCGGATCGCATTACAAAATTCGGTTTGCGTTTGCGCTTGGGTGAAGACGTTGAGGTCACCAATCCTGAGTTCGACGAGCGTTTCCATCATTACTGGACGGCCTATTGGGAAAAAATGTGTCGCCACGGTGTGACCAAAGAAATGGCGCGCATTGAAATGCGTCGTCGCTTGACGCTGATTGGTGCCACGATGGTGCACATGGGTGACGCGGACGGCATGATTTGCGGCACAGTCAGTGGCTACTCCGATCATTTGCGCTATATCGATCAGATGATTGGTAAACGTCCTGGTGCGGCGACTTACGCAGCGATGAACATTTTGCTATTGCCTGAGCAGACGCTTGCCTTGGTGGATACACATGTCAATGATGATCCAACCGCTGAGCAAATTGCGGAGTTCACCATTGCAGCGGCTGATCAAATGCGCCGACTCAATGTGATTCCTAAGGTCGCATTATTGTCTCGTTCTAATTTTGGTTCTGGTAGTTCCGCGTCCGGTAGCAAGATGCAAAAGGCTCTGGAGTTGATTCGCGCGCAACAACCTGAGCTTGAAGTGGATGGTGAGATGCACGGTGACTGCGCGTTAAACGAAGCGCTCCGCCTAAAAATACTCCCTTCGTCTACGCTCAAGGGTGCGGCAAACTTGTTAGTATGTCCTAACGTGGATTCTGGCAATATCGCCTACAACCTGCTTAAGACAGCGGCAGGTGGTAACGTCGCAATCGGTCCATTCTTGTTGGGTGCAAATGCACCTGTGCATATTCTGACGACGAGTGCGACGGTTCGCCGTATCGTCAATATGACTGCATTGACGGTGGTCGAGGCAAATGATCCACGCTATGACGATTTACAAAAGAAATTACTGTAAAAAATTGTCAGGCTTGTCATATTTACCGGAAATATCAGCGTTAAAGGCGTGACTGTTTGCGATATTTCCAGTATAAAAACTCAACGAACTTTTAGTGCGATATGTTCACTGAGTTTCAGTGATGGAGATATCCAATAGAGTGGCCTGCTTGAAGGAGCCATCGGTATGGGTAAGACGCTTGAGCCAACATTGCGGCAGTTAATAAAGCGCGGCGGAGACTTTGATCCCCAAGGTGGATTGGATGTTGTCGCTGCTGCTGCCAAAGATGCGGGATTGACGTGGTTTGAGGCGGATTGCGACAAAGCGCGCAGCCGCTCAGCCGTGTTTCGCGCGATTGTCAAAGCTGTTGATTACCCACAGTTTTTTGGTGCGGATTTTGATGGCTTGTATGACTGTCTGTGCGACACGCTGCTCGACCAAAAAGAAGGTGGCTTTGTGCTGGTCCTCAATCATTTGCACTCCGCTGATCCTGCCATCGTGACGGATGGAGAGCAGTTTTTGCAGGTGTTAAATGACGCAGTCGAGTTCGCACGAGAAAACAATCGTGTTTTTATTTATGGCATTCATCACGCGGGTAAACATCCTGAGGCGGCCCCTGGTGTGGTTAATGCCTGGAGTGATGAGCCTGCTTGAGGATTACCAGCGTAGCAGGGCAGTGGTTGCGGCTACCAAGGCTAAACCAGCTGTTTCTGTGCGTAACACGCGCGTACCAAAGCGAATGGCATGAGCGTTGTTGCGTGTGCAGCTTTGCAACTCTTCAGGACTCCACCCGCCCTCTGGCCCGACCAAGAGAGTCAGCGCCCGGTCTGTTTTGGCTTTGCAAAACGGGTCTGAGAGGCGCGTTTCCAAGTCTTCAGAGGCGGAGGGGTCACATAGCAAGCGCTCTCCAATTGCCCGCGCATTGAGTGCCTCCTCGAGTGTTTGAGGCGGAGAGATTTGCATCAGTCGATTGCGCCCGCACTGTTCAGAGGCCGACTCAATAATGCCCGCCCAGTGCGCTAAGCGTTTCTCAAGCCTTGGCCCAGAGAGCTTCAGAATGCTGCGATGCGCACTAATTGGAACGATGCGACTGACGCCCAGTTCGACCGCCTTTTCTATCACCCAGTCCATTTTGTCGCCCGAAGGAAGCCCCTGAAAAAGGCATAGCTCGCCAGCGAGTTCGCTCTCTTTCGGATGAAGCTCTCCAAGGGTCACGCAGGCAGTTTTCCCTTGAAAATCAAGGGTTCCGGGTAGCTCGCCCCCACGTCCGTCAAACAAAATAATGGTGCTACCAGCCTCTAGTCTGCGTACCCGTATGTGATGGGCAACAGAATTCGGCAGCGCTAGCGTTTGGCGGGCGGAAAGGGGTTCTGGACAATAAAAGCGGGGGTCAGCCATGCAGGGTGCTCGGTTGTGTCTGAGTGGATATACGGGTGCTAAACTCCTACGTTTTGTAACCCATTTTTCTGATCCCGTGAGTTCACGGCCGGGACCCATCGCATGAGCACAACTATCGCCACCCCCGTCAAACTGGCAGATGCCATCCGTGCACTCGCCATGGACGCTGTTCAACAAGCCAATTCCGGTCACCCCGGAGCCCCGATGGGGATGGCCGAGATGGCCGAAGCACTTTTTACCCGTCATTTGCGACACAACCCTGCCGACCCTGCCTGGCCCAACCGCGACCGTTTCGTGTTGTCGAACGGGCATGGTTCGATGCTGATTTACGCCTTGTTGCACCTGACTGGATATGACCTCCCCATGGAGGAGTTGCGCAAATTCCGTCAATTGCATTCCAAAACGCCTGGTCATCCAGAGGTAGGCATCACTTCCGGCGTGGAAACCACCACAGGACCACTCGGTCAAGGCTTGGCGAATGCGGTCGGGATGGCACTCTCTGAGTCATTGCTGGCGGCTGAATTCAATCGCCCAGAACACAAAATTGTCGATCACCATACCTACGCTTTCGTAGGTGATGGTTGTTTGATGGAAGGGATTTCACACGAGGTCTGTTCACTGGCCGGGACCTTGCGTCTCTCCAAGCTGGTTGTTCTGTATGACGACAACGGCATCTCGATTGATGGCAAAGTAGAAAACTGGTTCGCCGACGATACCGCCAAGCGTTTTGAAGCCTATGGCTGGAATGTCGTGCGTGTGGCGAATGGTCATGACGTTGAGGCTGTTCATGCCGCGCTGGCGCAGGCTCGCAAGCTAGGTGCCCAGCACAGTCGTCCAACCTTAATCATTTGCCGGACCGTCATCGGCCAGGGTGCCCCGACTGTCGCGGGTACGGACAAGGTCCACGGCGCCCCGCTTGGCGCAGAAGAAATTGCTGCAACGCGTGCCGCGATTGGCTGGCCCTATGCGCCTTTTGAGATTCCTGAGACGGTCTACGCTGGCTGGGATCAACGCAGCGTGGGCGCTCAGGCGCAGTCAGGTTGGCAGAAAACGTTTGATGCCTACGCGGCTCAGTTTCCTGCTGAGGCAGCCGAATTTATGCGTCGGATGAAAGGCGCCTTGCCCGCTAATTTTGCGGCGGTTGCTGAAAAGCTGCTGTCTGCGACAAACGAAAAAGCGGAGACTGTGGCCTCGCGTAAGGCGTCCCAACAAGCCATTACCGCCTTGGTCGAGGTCTTGCCAGAAATGCTCGGCGGTTCTGCTGATTTGACGGGCTCGAACTTCACGGACTGGAAGGGTGTCGGGGCTGTGCGCGCTGGCGCGGATGGCATTCAGTTTGGTCGTCACATTAATTATGGCGTGCGCGAGTTCGGGATGGCGGCGATCATGAATGGCATGGCGCTCCATGGCGGTTACTTGCCGTTTGGTGGCACCTTCCTGACGTTCTCCGACTATTCGCGCAATGCGCTTCGTATGGCCGCGCTGATGAAGCAGCGTGTGGTGCATGTGTTTACCCACGATTCCATTGGTTTGGGCGAGGATGGACCGACACACCAGTCAATCGAGCACGCGAGCAGCTTGCGTTTGATTCCCAATTTATCCGTTTGGCGTCCCTGCGATACGGTTGAGACGATGGCTGCATGGTTGGCCGCTGTCGAGCGCCCAAGCAGTATCGGGATGGATGTTCATGCTGGCGGTCCGACTGCGCTGTTGCTCTCCAGGCAAAATTTGCCTTTTGTGGCGCGCAGTGCCGAAACGCTCAAACAGGTCGCGCGTGGCGGCTATGTGCTTCAAGAGGCGGCAGGTGCCCAAGCGGCGATTATTGCCACCGGCTCCGAGGTTGCACTCGCGATCGAAGCACAGAAACTCCTGGCAGCCGAAGGCATTGCCGTGCGTGTGGTTTCCATGCCAAGCACGGATGTGTTTGACAAACAAGATGCCGCCTGGCGCGCCTCGGTCTTGCCTAAAGGCATGCCGCGCGTCGCAGTTGAGGCTGGCGTCACCGCTTTTTGGCACAAATATGTTGGACTTGAAGGTGCAGTGGTAGGTATTGATACATACGGCGAATCGGCACCTGCCGGCGCGTTGTTCAAACACTTCGGACTGACTGCTGAAAAAGTGGCGCAGGCCGTTAAAAATATTTTATAAATTTTGCAAACTTAGGAGCTTGGTCTCATGACAATTCGCGTCGCTATTAACGGTTATGGTCGTATTGGTCGCAACATTTTGCGTGCACATTACGAAGGTGGCAAAAAGCACGATATCGAAATCGTGGCCATCAATGACTTGGGTGACCCCAAGACAAACGCCCACCTGACGCAATATGACACCGCACACGGCCGCTTTCCCGGCACCGTTGGCGTTGAGGGCGAGTACATGGTTGTCAATGGCGACAAAATCCGTGTGTTGGCCAACCGTAACCCTGCCGAGTTGCCCTGGGGTGACCTGAAAGTAGACGTGGTGCTCGAGTGCACTGGCTTCTTTACCAGCAAAGAAAAAGCTTCGGCCCACCTCAAAGGCGGCGCCAAAAAAGTCATTATTTCCGCACCAGGCGGCA
This sequence comes from Zwartia sp., assembly GCF_049655405.1. Taxonomy (GTDB): domain Bacteria; phylum Pseudomonadota; class Gammaproteobacteria; order Burkholderiales; family Burkholderiaceae_B; genus Zwartia. Next base: position 521,572 of record NZ_JBASJR010000011.1, on the reverse strand, counting down.
AAGATGTCGATGCGACCATCGTGTTTGGTGTCAACCAGGACGTACTCAAGAAAGAGCACACCGTCATCTCGAACGCTTCTTGCACAACAAACTGTTTGGCACCCCTAGTCAAGCCTTTACATGAAAAGCTGGGTGTTGTGACCGGTCTGATGACCACGATCCATGCCTACACCAACGACCAAGTATTGACAGACGTTTATCACGAAGACTTGCGTCGTGCCCGCTCGGCCACCATGAGCATGATCCCCACCAAGACGGGTGCGGCGGCGGCTGTTGGTTTGGTATTGCCTGAGCTGAACGGCAAGTTGGACGGTTTTGCGATGCGCGTGCCGACGATCAACGTCTCGATCGTGGACTTGACCTTTACGGCCAAGCGCGACACGACAGTCGAAGAAGTCAATGCCATCCTCAAGGATGCCGCAGAGTCTGGTCCTCTAAAGGGCATCCTGACTTACAACACCGAGCAATTAGTGTCGGTAGACTTTAACCACAATCCTGCTTCGAGTAACTTCGATGCCACCTTGACCAAGGTCTCGGGCAATCTGGTGAAGGTCAACTCTTGGTATGACAACGAGTGGGGTTTCAGCAACCGTATGCTCGATACGACTATCGCCTTGATGTCTGCTAAATAATTGTTTGTAAAAATAAGCTGATCATGACCACCGTTCACACTCTTTCTGCACTCGCTCAAGCCGGCAAACTGAAAGGTCAACGCGTATTTATTCGCGCCGACCTGAACGTTCCTTTTGATGACGCAGGTCACATCACCGAGGACACGCGAATCCGCGCCTCGGTACCAGGTATTCGTCTGGCGCTCGATGCCGGCGCTGCCGTGATGGTGACTTCGCATCTGGGGCGTCCGACTGAGGGCACCCTGACACAAGAAGACTCGCTGGCACCTATTGCCAAGCGACTCTCCGAGTTATTGGGAATGCCTGTTGAGCTCGTACAAAACTGGGTGGACGGTGTCTCAGTCGCGCCCGGGCAAGTGGTTTTGCTCGAAAATTGCCGCGTAAACAAAGGCGAAAAGAAAAACGACCCAGAGTTGTCCAAAAAAATGGCCGCTCTGTGTGATGTGTATGTCAATGATGCGTTTGGTACCGCCCATCGCGCTGAGGCCACCACACACGGCATCGCGCAGTTTGCACCGATCGCCTGTGCGGGTCCTCTGTTGCAGGCCGAACTCGAAGCCCTTGGTCGTGCTTTACTAGCTCCCAAGCGTCCTCTGGTCGCGATCGTTGGCGGCTCAAAAGTTTCCACCAAGCTTTCCATACTCCAGTCCTTGGCCGACAAGGTTGATCAGTTGATTGTGGGCGGTGGTATTGCCAATACATTTATGCTTGCAGCAGGCTTGCCCATTGGAAAGTCTCTCGCTGAGCCTGACCAACTCGATCAAGCCCGTGCTGTGATGGAAAAAATGCAGGCGCGTGGTGCTGCTGTGCCGATCCCTGTCGATGTGGTGTGCGCAAAAGAGTTTTCTGCTCAAGCCAAGGCCACCACCAAATCTGCCAAAGATGTCGAGGCGGACGATTTGATCTTGGATATTGGTCCACAGACCTCAGCTCAGTTGGCCGAGATTTTGAAAAATGCTGGCACGATCGTCTGGAACGGGCCGGTTGGCGTGTTTGAGATTGAAGCGTTTGCCCAAGGAACGGCTTCTGTTTCTCACGCAATTGCTGCGTCGGCTGGCTTTTCAATTGCGGGCGGTGGTGACACGCTTGCCGCGATTGCCAAGTTCGGTATCACTGATCAGGTCGGCTACATCTCCACAGGCGGTGGTGCCTTCTTGGAGTTCCTCGAGGGCAAGGTTTTACCCGCCGTCGATATTTTGCAAAAGCGCGCAGCTGACTAAATTTTTTAGCCAGCCCTCAGCGCGTTTCTGCATCGGGCACGATTAATCCACAATAAACAGTGTTGCACCAGTTTCTGTCGAGGACTGGTGCGGCTCCGCGCCATCTGCGACTTGATAGCTCATGCCAGGCTGCAGGTCAAACACACGACCGTCCTTGAGCTCGGTGCGCAGCGAACCGCTCAAGCACAACAAAATGTGACCCTTTTCACACCAGTGATCCGCGAGATAGCCGGGTGTGTATTCGACCATCCTGACGCGGATGGTGCCAAACTGTTGTGTCCGCCAAAAGGCTTTGCCCGTTGTGCCGGGGTGTTCAGTCGCGGGGATGATTGACCAGTCTGTCGTCCCAAACGGAATATGATTGATTTGCATAGTAGGGTGGTATGTTTAAAAAGGCTTGTATTTTTGTGAATATGCCCCCATTGTGAAGGTGTATCCACCTTTTTGGCGCATTTTTTGCGGCCGCACACATGGAATTTAAAGACTATTACAAAACGCTTGAGCTTACACCGGAGGCTTCGCAGGATGATATCCGCAAAGCCTACCGCAAACTCGCGCGCAAATACCACCCAGACGTCAGTAAGGAAAAGGACGCAGAGACCCGCATGCGCGAGGTCAATGAGGCCAACGACGTGCTGCGGGACGAGGAAAAGCGGGCGGCTTACGATCAGCTTAGAACGAATGTTTCCTCAGGTGGTGCTGCGCCCGGACCAGGCTGGGATCGTGGCTTTGAGTTCGCGGGTGGCGATGGGCATGCACCGAATGAAGCGGAGTTTCATGACTTTTTATCCAGCTTGTTTAAACAAGCCGAGCGCCAGCGGCGCGGCTCGGGCGCGGATCCGCGGCAGGCTAGTGCGCAACAACCCTACAAGGGCGAAGATCATCACGCCGATATTGAAATTTCTCTCGAAGACAGCCTCAATGGTGTGACGCGTGAGTTGGGTTTGCGCTCAGTGCAGCTTGATGCACAAGGCCGCCCTCAGCTCGTCAATCGCACCTTGAGTGTCAAGATTCCTGTGGGTGTGCGGGCGGGTCAGATGATTCGACTGTCCGGTCAGGGCATGCCCGGCGAGGCGGGCGGTCCAGCAGGGGATTTGTTTTTGACGGTGCACTTTGCCCCGCACCCTGTCTATCAAGTGCAGGGCCGGGATTTAAGCATGAAGCTGCCAGTCGCGCCTTGGGAGGCGGCTTGCGGCGGTCAGGTCCGCGTGCCGACTCTGCAGGGTGAGGTCGAGGTCAGTATTAGCGCGGGTAGTCAGCCGGGCAGCAAACTCAGATTGCGCGGCAAAGGCTTGCCTGGTGAACCGGCAGGTGATTTGTATTTGGTGTTAGATGTCGTGTGGCCTCCCGCCACCACAGAAGCGGCGAAAGAGGCCTACCAAGCGTTAGCCAAGGCGGCACCTTTTAATCCGCGCCGCCATTTGGGAGTACAGGGATGAAATCGGTCACGATTTACTCAGCCGTGATGGTGGATGGCGGTGCGCCGCTGTCTTTGCATGAGATGGCGTATTTGTGTGAACAACACGTGGATTGGGTGGTGAGCCTCGTGCGCGAAGGACTCGTGGGCATTGAGCGCGATGTCCTCCCGTCAGAGACGTCGCCCGATCATTGGGTATTCGCCAGTGCTGCGGCGGCTCGCGCCCGTCAGATTGCCCGTGCGCAGAGAGACTTCGATGTCAATCTGGACGCGGCAGCGCTGATGGTGGATTTGATGGAAGAAGTCAGACAGTTAAGAGCGCAGCTTGAGGTGTATCAAAGATGAATGCTAGTCGTCACCCCGATACGATTCGTATCGGTCTTGTTTCTGTTTCAGATCGTGCTTCCAAAGGTGTTTACGAAGATCAGGGCATTCCTGCTTTGCAAGCTTGGCTGGGAAAGGCTGTCACCACCCCAATTGAGTACGTGACTCGCTTGATTCAGGACGATGCACCGACGATTTCGGCCGCATTGGTTGAGTTGGTGGATGTCGAGCGTTGCGATCTAGTACTCACGACTGGTGGAACGGGCCCGGCACGCCGTGACGTGACTCCAGAAGCAACGGTGGCGGTGGCCACCCGTGAGATGCCAGGCTTTGGTGAACAAATGCGCCAGATCAGCTTGCAGTTTGTTCCCACCGCGATTTTGTCGCGACAAGTCGCGGTGCTGAGAGAGACTGAAGACCACGCAGCATTGATCATCAATTTACCGGGACAACCCAAGGCGATCAGCGAAACGCTGGAGGGACTTAAGCGTGAAGACGGTACCGTCGTCGCATCAGGTATTTTTGCGGCTGTCCCGTACTGCATTGACCTGATTGGCGGGCCCTACATTGAGACCGACGATGCTGTGGTCAAGGCGTTCAGACCCAAGTCTGCGCGTCGTACGCCGGCGGCTTAACGCCGCCATTTCACCACATCACTTAGGCACGCAGACGCCACAGCGAGGTGACTTCGGCGCGTCGCGCGTCGGCCAGAGGATCTTCCTCGTCCTTAGTCTTGGCATGCATGGGGCGAATGTCTAGTCGCTCCATAACCCTCAGTCCGGCGGTTTCGATCATATCCAGCAAGTCTTCGCGCGTGCGCAGACCCAAATGCTCTGCAAGGTCTGACAAAATCAGCCACCCCTCACCCTGAGGGGTGAGGTGCGCGCCCAGACCCTTTAAAAACCCATTGAGCATATGCTGATCCTGATCGTAGATCGCGTGCTCCAACCCTGAAGCAGGGCGACCCGGCAGCCAAGGTGGATTACAGACGATCAGATCCGCTTGCCCGTCAGGAAATAGATCCGCTTGCACAAACTTCACGCCCGAAGACAAGCCTAAACGTTCGATGTTTTCTTGGGCGCAATCCAGGGCGCGAGCATGCGTGTCCGTCGCGGTGACGTGTTTAATCCCGCGTTTGAGCAATAGCGCGGCGATCACACCTGTGCCTGTACCGATGTCAAAGGCGTGACCCAGCATGCCGGGACCTTGCGGGAGCGGGGCCTGCGCAATCAGCTCTAAATACTCGGAGCGGGTGGGTGCAAAGACTCCGTAATGAGGATGGATCCGAGCACCCAGCGCTGGGATGTCGATGCCATTTTTACGCCACTCATAGGCACTGATGAGGCCCAGCAGTTCGGTCAAGGGCATGACATAGCCGGTTTTGCTGTCGCCGTGGGCGGCCAGGCAGGCTCCTTTGACATCGGGTGCGCGACGGTGTTTGAGGAGGTGATGCGGCTCAAAAGGCAAGCACAGCATCCCCAACGTACGGGCACGTTGGGCGCGCGCCAGTCTGACTTGGTGAAAACGCTCGGGGTAGGGGAGTTCAAGGTATTTTGGACGACGTTTGGCCGTGCGTCGCGCCAAAGCGTGCAACAGCTGGCGGGCATTTTGAAAGTCACCGGTCCAAATCAGCGCGACACCTTCGCTTGCCAGTCTGTAGGCGGTGTCGGCACTCATCGTGTCATCGGCGAGCATCGTACGTTTAGGGGGTGCCCAGCCGTTTTCAGAGCGCCAGGCTGAGGTGAGCGTTTGCTCGCCTGCGAGCCAGGAAATTGTGGGGGTCGTACTGTGTAAATCGGGTTTGCCGTGCGGCATGGAGGTTTCTCATTAGAGGATCAAAAGTGCTTGGACCGGAGTTTTTGGGGGGCATAGGGCAAATACGTCCGTGCTGCCGTAAAATACTCGGTAAATTCCCTACAACCCCGACATTTTGCTCTAAAAAGGATTTCTCATGGCTTTAGTTTCCATGCGCCAGCTTCTGGACCACGCCGCCGAGCATGGTTATGGCATTCCCGCATTTAACGTGAATAACCTGGAACAGGTGCAGGCCATTATGGAAGCGGCTGCCCAGACTGACAGCCCGGTCATCATGCAGGCCTCCGCAGGTGCGCGCAAATACGCTGGCGAAGGCTTCCTGAAATATCTGATTCAAGCAGCAGTCGAGTCCTATCCTCATATTCCTGTTGTGATGCACCAGGATCACGGTCAGTCACCCAAAATCTGTCAGGGCGCGATTGACCTGGGATTTTCTAGCGTGATGATGGACGGTTCGCTTAAAGAAGACGGCAAATCGATCGCCGACTACGACTACAACGTTGCCGTGACCAAGCAGGTCGTGGATATGGCCCACAAGCTGGGTGTCACGGTCGAGGGTGAGCTGGGTTGTCTGGGTTCGCTCGAAACCATGGAAGGTGACAAAGAAGACGGTCACGGTGCCGATGGCAAGCTGACGATGGAGCAGTTGTTGACCGATCCTGAGCAGGCAGCGGATTTCGTGCGTCGTACACAGCTCGACGCGCTCGCGATCGCGATCGGTACGAGCCATGGCGCATACAAGTTCACGCGCAAGCCCACAGGCGACATTTTGTCGATCTCCCGCATCAAGGAAATCAACAAGCGTTTGCCGAACACCCACCTCGTGATGCATGGCAGCTCCAGCGTGCCACAGGAGTTGCTGGCTGAGATTCGTCAGTTTGGTGGCGACATGAAAGAGACCTACGGTGTGCCGGTCGAAGAAATCCAAGAGGCCATCAAGTTTGGCGTTCGCAAAATCAACATCGATACCGATATCCGCTTGGCGATGACGGGCGCGATTCGCCGTTTCTTTGCTGAAAACCCAGGCAAGTTCGACCCACGCGAATACCTCAAGCCCGCACGTGAGGCGGCCAAGGCGATCTGTGTCGCACGCTATCAGCAATTTGGTACCGCTGGAAACGCGAGCAAAATCAAGGTTGTGCCGCTCAATGAGGTCGCAGCGCAATACGCCGCTGGAAAATTGTCTCAGGTCGTGCAATAAACGTCATGACGAAAGCACTGTATCAATCCAGCATTCAATCCCTTCCGCTACTTGCGCGCGGTAAAGTGCGCGACATGTACGCGGTTGGCGACGACAAGCTTTTGATCATCGCGAGCGATCGTATCTCCGCGTTTGACGTGATTCTTGATGATCCGATTCCTGGTAAGGGGCAGGTTCTCAAGGAGCTCACCGACTTTTGGTTGGAAAAGCTCGCGCATGTGTTGCCCAATCACTCAACGGGGATCAATCCTGAAGACGTGGTCGCGCCGAACGAACGCGATCAGGTGATCGGACGTGCGGTCGTGGTGAAACGTCTCAAACCCATTATGGTTGAGGCCGTTGCGCGTGGTTATCTGATTGGCTCCGGCTGGAAAGACTATCAAGCGACAGGCGCTGTCTGCGGGATTCAGTTGCCCGCGGGTCTCAAGCAAGCCGGCAAATTACCTCAGCCGATTTTTACGCCAGCCGCTAAAGCCGAGATGGGCTTGCATGATGAGAATGTGGACTTTGCGCATGTCATCAAAGAAGTCGGTCAAGAAATGGCGGAGCGTATTCGTGATGTGACGTTGCGTCTGTACTCCGAGGCTGCGACCTTTGCCGCTACCAAGGGCATTATGATCGCGGATACCAAATTTGAATTCGGTCTGGATGCGAACGGCACGCTGCATTTGATGGACGAGGTGCTCACACCTGATTCCTCACGGTTCTGGCCTGCAGATGGCTATCGCGAAGGCATCAGCCCACCCTCGTTTGACAAGCAGTTTGTTCGTGATTGGCTCGAGACGCAAGACTGGGGTAAAACACCTCCGGCACCGCGACTACCTGCGGATGTGATTGCTAAAACTGCGGCCAAATACCGCGAAGCCCTTGATCGTCTGACCGCCTAATCAACTCACTGTTCTATTTTCATTAGCAAGGCTTTGTTATGACCTCTTTATCTTCTGCTGGTGCACCGCTTGTTGGTGTCATCATGGGTTCATCCAGCGATTGGGAAGTCATGCAACATGCCGTGAGTATACTGAGTGATTTTGGTGTGCCCTGCGAGACTCGGGTGATCTCTGCCCACCGCATGCCCCACGACATGGCTGAATATGGGGCACAGGCAGCAGCGCGCGGTTTGCGCGGTATTATTGCCGGTGCGGGTGGTGCTGCCCATTTGCCTGGCATGATGGCGGCGCTGACCGAAGTCCCTGTGTTTGGTGTGCCAGTGCCCTCCAAGTATTTGCGTGGCGAGGACTCTCTTTTGTCCATCGTGCAAATGCCCAAGGGCATCCCAGTTGCGACGTTTGCGATTGGCGAAGCTGGCGCGGCCAATGCCGCCTTGCACGTGATTGCAACGCTCGCCACAACCGATCCTGCCTTGCGTGAAAAGCTCATTGCTTTCCGCTCACGCCAGACTGAGGCGGCACGTGCCATGCGGGTGCCGCTGTGATTGCACCCGGTGAGTGGTTGGGTCTGATGGGCGGTGGTCAATTAGGCCGCATGTTCTGTCATGCGGCGCAGTCCATGGGTTATCGCGTCGCGGTACTAGATCCTGCGGCAGAGGGACCTGCGGCCTCGGTTGCTGATATGCACATCCAGGCAGACTACGATGATGAAACGGCGCTGATCAAGTTGGCGCAACGCTGCCGAGCCGTGACCACAGAGTTTGAAAACGTCCCCGCCCAAAGCTTGAAGACGTTGGCCTCGCATTGCCGCGTGACACCTGGTTCGCATGCGGTCGAGATTGTTCAGGATCGCATTGCAGAAAAAGCGTTTATCGTCAGTCAGGGCGTCGCCGTCGCACCGTATGCCGCGATCCGTGCAGAGTCAGATTTGCGCGCAGCAGGTGCACATTTGTTTCCAGGTATTTTAAAAGTCGCTCGTCTGGGCTATGACGGTAAAGGCCAGGCGCGCGTGCGCTCGCTCGAGGAGGCATTAAAGGCTTTCGCTGAGTTTGGTGGCGTGCCATGCGTACTCGAAGCCATGCTCGATCTCAAAGAAGAGCTCTCGGTCGTGCTGGCCCGTGGATTAGACGGTCAGTGCGCAGTCTTCCCCATCGCACGCAACGTCCACGAGCAAGGCATTCTGGCTGTGACGACCGTTGACATGCAAGCCGTCCCAATGACGGCGCGTGCAACCGAAGCCGCGTTAGCCATTGCGCAAGGTCTCAAATATGAGGGTGTGCTGTGCGTAGAGTTTTTTGTGTTGGGTGACGGTCAGTTACTCGTCAATGAAATCGCACCACGTCCTCACAATAGCGGTCATTTCAGCATGAATGCCTGTGTGACCAGTCAGTTCGAACAACAGGCGCGCGTCATGGCGGGTTTGCCACTCGGCAGCACACGCTTGCTCGCACCTGTGGTGATGCTCAATATTTTGGGTGATGTTTGGTATCCAGGTTCGGATGACAAACAAGCTGAGCCCGACTGGCAGGGTGTATTGGCCGTGCCGGGTACTTCGTTGCATCTCTATGGCAAGCGCGAAGCGCGTCGCGCACGCAAGATGGGTCATGTCAATTGCACAGGTGCGACGCTTGCCGAAGCCGTCTCCCATGCCAACCAAGTGGTGCAGGTGTTGCGCTTGCCCGTTGCGGCAACGCTTTGAGACGGCGGCTCAGTGACCACAGCCTCTGATCGCGACATCCATCAAGCCGCTCAGGTGTTGCTTCAAGGCGGCTTAGTCGCCTTTCCAACCGAGACGGTGTATGGATTGGGTGCAGATGCTGAGAGTCGCGAGGCGGTTGAACGGATTTATCAGGCCAAAGGGCGTCCTTCTAATCATCCTGTGATTGTTCATGTGGCGCCCGAGGCGGATGTTTCTTATTGGGCAGCTTCGGTGCCTGACGAGGCGCGTGCGCTGATTGATGCGTTTTGGCCAGGCCCTCTCACCTTGATTCTCAAACGTGCCGCGCACATTTCTGATGTGGTGAGCGGAGGACAAGATAGCGTGGGTCTGCGCTGCCCTTCGCACCCAGTTGCGCAAAGACTGATCCGTGCGTTTGCCGCCGGCAAGCCTTCAGGTCAGGGTGGGATCGCCGGACCTTCTGCGAATAAATTCGGTCAAGTATCGCCCACGCAAGCCTCACACGTACGCGATGAGTTTCCCGAACTTGTCGCGGCAGGCATGCCAATCCTCGAGGGCGGTTCTAGCGAGGTTGGCATTGAGTCAACGATTATTGATTTATCTCGCCTCAGCCAAGGTGTCGGCCCTGTGCTGTTGCGCCCCGGATTGATCACGGCAAACCAAATCTCTCAGATATTGGAAACGCCTGTGCACCAGCCTGATGCGCAGGCCCCTCGCGTATCGGGTGCTCTCAAGTCTCACTATGCACCTCAGACGCCCATCAAACTTGTCGCTGGGGCAAGTATCTTGTCTGACGTGCTGTCACTTGTAGAGCGGACTACCCAAAAAATAGTGTGCGTCACACATAGTATTGATCAGGCGATGTGCCCTCGGCATGACCGGATCGAGTGGGTCGCGATGCCCACACAGCCAGCCGCCTATGGCTATGCGCTGTATGCAACCTTGCGTGCGCTGGATCAGGCTCACTACGATTGCATGCTATGGGAAAACGTCCCAGATACGCAAGAATGGTCTGGGATCAAAGATCGACTTGGGCGTGCGGCTGCAGCGTTCTGAGCGCACCATCGCGGCTGTTTTGACACAGATGAAAATTCATCTATGCTAGTACGGATTGAGTTCACAAAAATACAAAAGAGACAAACGTGATCGCGCTGAAAGAAGGATAAACAGGCGTAGTCACACAAGGAGAAAATTTAGATCATGATGCTGACATTGCATGATCCTCAGCAGTCGCACGCGTTCTATAAAAATGGATCTTGGCAATCTGACACATTTTTCAGTCTGCTGGAGCAGCACGCGAATCTTCATCCAGAACAGCGGGCGCTGCGCGACAATTTGGTTGCATTGACATGGTCGCAGTTACTCGGTGAGGTGGAGCGGGTTGCGTTGGCTCTTCATCAAAGCGGCTTGCGACAGGGTGATCGCGTCGCGATTTGGTTGCCGAGTCGAGTCGAAAGCGTGATCGTGATGCTGGCCTGCTCTCGTAACGGCTATGTTTGCTGTCCGTCTTTGCATCAGAGCTATACCTCTGACGAAATCGTGACGTTGCTCAAGCGCATCCGTTGTCGCGCGTTGTTCGCGATGCAAGGCTATGGCTCAGACGCCAAGACCAGTTCAATTTTTGAAAAACTTGATCAAGTGTCAACATTGGCTGCAGTGTATGTAGTTGGTCAGTCTTTGCAACAAGCTGCTTTGGATGTGCCTGCTGAGCGCCAGTATCCGCGACAGGCTATCGACCGTGCGGATTTGCCACCGGTGGTGCTTAATCCCGACAAAATCGTCTATCTTGCCTTTACCTCCGGGACAACAGGTTTACCCAAGGGCGTGATGCATAGTGACAATACACTGTTGGCAAATGGTCGGGGTATGGTGAGAGATTGGCATCACGACCGAGAGACCGTGCTGCTCGCCTTGAGTCCGATGAGTCATCACATCGGGACGGTGGCCGTTGAGCAGTGGTTGGTGGCAGGCATGCAGCTTGTCATTCATAATTATGCGCATAGTCAGACAGCGTTGCAATGGATACTGGAAAGTGGTGCGACCTATGTCATGGGTGTGCCCACCCATGCCATGGATATTCTTGAGGATATGCGTCGCAGCAATGTTGAACAACTCGGCGCTGTTAAAACTTTTTATATGGCGGGCTCGCCCATCCCACGAGAAGTCGCAGAACGGTTTCTGAGTGTGGGCGTGCGACCTCAGAATGTATATGGCATGACCGAAAACGGTTCGCACCAGTACACCTTGCCAACAGACCCGACTGATACGATCATCGCGACTTGCGGTAGAGCGGGTGGTGGTTACGAAGTCCGGATTTTTAATCCAGAAAATATCGATGAAGAAATGCCTGTTGGACAGGTCGGCGAAATCGGTGGACGCGGTGGCTTGTTGATGTTGGGTTATTTTGATGATCAAACGGCCACAGAAAAATCCTTTAATCGTGACGGTTGGTTTATGTCAGGTGATCTAGGGATTGTGGATCAGCAGGGTTGCCTTCAAATTGTCGGTCGACAAAAAGATCTCATTATTCGAGGTGGCCACAATATTCATCCAGCGCGCATCGAAGATCTGACCCATCGCCATGCGGGAGTGAGCAAGGCAGCTGCTTTTGCGATCGCAGATGAACGACTAGGTGAGCGAGTTTGCTTGGCAATCATTGCGCGGCCTGGATTCGAGGTTGAAGCACAAGAACTACTCAGTCATTTATACGCAGTCGGGCTATCCAAATACGATATGCCCGAGTATTTCATCGTAATGCCAAAGTTTCCACTCACCGCCAGTGGAAAAATTCTGAAGCGTGAGCTAATGGAGATGGCCAAACGAGGTGAGATCAAGCCAGAGGCGGTTCGATGGAAAGCATCGTCACCGGTATGAATCAATCAGGAGAGAAGGATGGCTGTTGAATTCAGTATTGAAGAGGGACTCGCGCGCATTCATTTAAAGCGTCCAGAGGCACTCAATGCTTTGAGTTTTTCTATTTTGAATGAACTGGGTGCGGTCGTGTCTAAGATTGAAATGGCGATCGAGCAAGGTTTGGTCCGCGGTTTGATCGTCACGGGTGAGGGCGAGAAATCCTTCTGTGCCGGTGCAGATATCAAAGAACTGATGGGACGCACTCTGACCCAAGAACACCAAGGCGCGCGAGCAGGGCAGGAAGCATTTAACCGCATCGCGGCCCTTCGCGTGCCTTCGGTAGCAGTGATTCATGGCTATGCCTTCGGCGGGGGGTTAGAGCTCGCCTTGGCATGCACGTTCCGCGTTGCGACTTCGCGTGCCAAGCTTGGCCTGCCAGAGGTCAAGCTCGGTTTGATTCCAGGCTACGGTGGAACGCAACGTTTACCTCGCCTCATTGGAGAAGACCGAGCGCTGGATATGATTTTGTCAGGCCGCACGGTTGACGCACAGGAGGCCGAGCGCATCGGCTTGGTGACCAGGCTCGTGGAAGATGGAGACGTTGCCGCGATCGGGCGGGCGTTTCTTGCCCCTTATCTCAAACATGGGCTGATTGCTCTTGAAATGGCCCGCTCGGCGGTACAGCGCGGGTTGCAGACCACGCTTGAACAAGGTTTGTTGATTGAGCGTGATTGCTCGACACTGGCGTATCGTAGTCAAGATGCGGTAGAGGGGATGATAGCTTTTGTAGAAAAACGTCCCGCTGTTTTTAAGGATCAATAAGCAATGAGTGTCGAAATCGAAAAAGGTTGTGTGATGGTCACGGGTGCGAGCCGCGGGATTGGTGCGGCGATTGCCTTGGGACTTGCGCGGGCAGGCTATCGCGTGGGCTGCTTGTCGCGCTCAGGCGAAATGCCTCAGATCAGTGGTGTGACGCCAGAAATTGCGGAGCGTTTTTACGCAGCCGCATGCGATGTCAGCCGTCCAGAACAGCTTGCGAAAACTTTTGCTGAAATCACGCAGCGCACTGGCCAGCCAGTTGTGGGTCTTGTGAATAACGCGGGCATCCACTCTCAGGGGCGTATTGAAACCATTGAAGAACGCGAGTTTAAAAATGTGATGGATGTGAATGCGTATTCTGTGCTGGCAGCGAGCCAGTCGATTTATCCCTTTTTGCTCGAACGTAAAAGTGGACTGATCGTCAATATCGGTTCATTTTTTGACAAATTAGGCGTTAAGCAACACTTGACCTATTGCGCGACCAAGGCAGCGGTGGCGGCCATGACGCGTTGCATGGCAGTCGAGTGGGGGAATAAAGGTATTCGAGTGCTGAACGTTGCTCCTGGCTATGTGATGACAGACTTTAATCGCGACCAGATAGAAAAGGGACCGCTAGCAGATTATCTTTCCAAGCGGATCCCCGCTGGCGTGGCTGGGCAGGCGCAGGATATTGGTAATTTTGTAACGTCATTATTTGTGCTGAACTCTCCCTACATGACGGGTGAAACCATTTATATTGATGGTGCCCACGGAATCTTGCAATAGCACTGGATACTCATCATGAATGTATTAAATCGCCTAGACGCAGATCAAAATTGGAATGCCGAAGAGCGCATGTTGTTGGACTCTGTCAGGCAGCTTGCGCGCGAGCGGATCGCGCCTCGCGCTGCCCATTTTGATAAAACCGGCGAATTTCCTTGGGAAAACGTCGCAGCCATCAATGCGCTTGGGCTTAATGCGATGTTCATTCCAGAGGAGTATGGCGGCGCACCGCTGTCCTATTCCTGTTATCTGGCGTGTGTGCGTGAAATCAGCCAGGCTTGTGCATCTACAGGGATTATCTGGGCCACTAATTTCCATGCGGTAAAACCGATTATTGATTTTGGTAACGAAGAGCAAAAGCAGCGACTGTTACCCCGCATTGCTGAGGGTGGCTTGGCCGCTCTCGTGATCACCGAGCCCTCAGCTGGATCTGATGCGACGGGGATGAAGACCAGTTTCAAACCAGACGGCGATGACATTATCGTAAACGGTAATAAGATTTTCATCTCAAATGGTGATGTGGCTGATTTGTATGTCGTATTTGGAAAATGGACAGAAATTGAGGGAAGCAAAGAGTCCATCTCTGCGCTCATCATAGAAAAAGGCACACCCGGATTTTCAGTGACGGGTACAGAAGACAAAATGGGTACCCGTGCCTCTGGAACAGCTTCATTATCTTTCGATCAGGCAAGAGTCAGTCGTGCCAATCTTTTAGTCGGTCCCGGCGAAGGGCTCAGCGTATTGTTAGGCTCGCTCAACAAGTCAAGGCCCAGTGTTGCGGCACACGCACTTGGTATCGCGCGTGCAGCGTTTGAAGATGCGATTGAGTATATGAATGATCGCAGTCAGTCCGGTAAGCGCTTGTTAGAGTTTCAAGGCTTGCAGTTCAATGTCGCTGATCTGGCGGCAGAACTGGTGATGACTGAATCATGGCTCTGGCATGTGGCCAAGCTAATCGAAGCGGATGCACCGAATGTCGGAATCGAAGCGTCGATCTTAAAACTTAAAGCAACGGATATTGCGATGCGCATCGCGACGGATGCGGTGCAGTTCTTGGGCGGCTATGGTTACTGTAAAGATTACCGTGTCGAACGCTTGATGCGAGACGCAAAGATCACTCAGATCTGGGAAGGTACCAATCAGATCCACAGACAACTGATTGGACGCAGTTTTCTAAGAAAGGATAAAAAGAAATGAATCACACGCAAACGGTTGGCGTCGTAGGATGCGGGACGATGGGGACGGGAATCGCAATCGTAGCGGCTCGCGCAGGTTTTAAGACGCGCATTTACGATTTAAATGCGGGCAATCTTGAACTCGCGCGCAAACAAGCTGCCGCCTTTTTGAAAAAATCGGTTGAGCGCGGAAAACTTGCTGAGGGCGAGGATGCCCAGATCATGGCGCAGTTCATGACGACCACGGATATCAGTGAGCTGGCAGATTGTGACTTTGTGATCGAAGCGGTGTTTGAAGATCTCAAGGTGAAACATACGATTTTCAAGCAACTCAACGATGTTTGCGCCGCCCACACGATCTTTGCTTCAAATACCTCCACGATTTCTATTACTGAAATTGCGGGCGGCTCGGGTCGAGCGGATCGTTTTGTTGGCATGCATTTTTGCTTGCCCGCCCAAATGATGAAATTGGTCGAAATGTCTCCTGGGATGAACACCTCTGAGGAAACGTTTGCACGCGCCTGGGCCTTCAGCGAAGCCCTAGGGCAGCGTCCAGTCTGCACACGCGATACGCCCGGATTTATATTGAATTATTTCTTGGTGCCGTGGCATAACGACGTGATCAACATGATTGATCAAGGGGTGGCCGAGCCTGCGGATATTGATTTAGCGGTCAAGACGGCATTAGGTTATCCCCTAGGTCCACTTGAGCTATTGGATATGGTGGGTATGGATACACAGTTGTTGTTGTGTGAAGCCCTGCATGGTGTCACCAACGAGCCGCGAGCGGCTTGTCCGCCACTGGTCAAGCGCATGATTGGCGCAGGCCGGCTTGGTCGTAAGTCTGGGCGCGGATTTCATCGGTACGACAACAATAAGATTTTTGGAGCCTAAGGAACATGAGCTATCAAATTGTTCAGCAGGGTGACAGCCGCTCTTTTCCTCAGGAGCATCCCTTTACGACAGGTGCCAGCGCAACAGGTTCAGGCTTGGTATTTATCGGTGCCAACGCTGCAAAAGCTTACGCCCTTGCAGACGTCACACATGCTGCTCATGATTTTGTGGCGATCGAACTGGGTACGGAATGCCTCGGTGTTCACATTCCAGATGACGATGGCCCAGGCAATGTAGTGGGTTTCGCCCGCTTTCGTCTGGGTGATGATCAGCCGACCAAATTAGTGGAGTTAGTACGCAAGCCCTACACCAGTGATCAAGCGCTTGCTGCTGCGCGTGCGGCCTTTGAAAGTTCGGGTCTTGTGGTGGCGGTGTGTCAGGATTTTCCTGGCCGCATTCTTGATCGTTTGGTACGCCCGTATTACAACGCTGCTTTGCGACGTCTGGATGAGGGCCTCGCCTCTGCAAACGATATGGATATGACCTTGCGCTTGGGTCTCGGTTATCCAGATGGTCCAATTGCATTGCTCAATCGCTCAGGCTTACATCACCATTTTGAGGTGACGCAGAGTTTGTATGAGCAACTAGGCCAAGAGGCTTATGCACCCGCTCGCCGCGCGCGGAACGCCTGGCTCAAGAAAAAATCTGGAGCGGATGATGCAACCTCTTAAGGGCATCAAGGTTCTGGACTTTAGTACGCTTCTGCCCGGGCCTATGTGCACGCTGTTGCTGGCCGAAGCAGGTGCGGATGTGATCAAGATCGAGCGCGCATCGGGTGACGATATGCGTGACTACAGTCCAAAGATCGGAGCAGATAGCGTCAATTTTTCTTTACTCAATCGAGGGAAAAAATCTATTGTCGCGGATCTGAAAGATCCCGCAATCATTGCGAAAATTAAGCATCTGATTACAGAAGCTGATGTGCTGGTCGAGCAGTTTCGTCCAGGTGTGATGGATAGGCTCGGTCTCGCATACGAGGCAGTGGCACAGATGAATCCTCGCCTGGTGTACTGCTCAATCACCGGATTTGGACAAACGGGGCCGAGTGCACAGATTGCCGCGCACGACATGAACTACCAGGCCCGGGCCGGCATGGTGGCACTCAGTGCGGATCGCCATGGCGTGCCTCTCGTGCCGCCTGTACTGACGGCAGACCTTGCGGGCGGTGCCTATCCCGCGATGATGAATATTTTGCTTGGCTTGCGCAAGCGGGATTTGGATGGTCTTGGTTGCCATCTCGACGTAGCCATGGCGGACAACTTGTTTACGCTCATGTACTGGGGGCTTGGAAATGGCTGGGCTGCCAATCAGTGGCCCTCTCCGAGCAATGAACTCATTACCGGAGGAAGCCCGCGTTATCAGGTATACCAAACCCTTGATGATAAGTTTTTGGCAGCGGCTCCTCTAGAAGAAAAGTTCTGGATAAACTTTCTCACACTCGTTGGACTCACTGAACTACAGTCGGTGGAGGATGCGAGACTCGTGACAGCACGTGTGGCCAAAGTGATGGCTCAACGGACTGCAGCAGAGTGGTTAACGATTTTTGAAGGGCACGATGTGTGTGTGACTGAGGTAGTTGGTCTCGAACACGCCACGCAGGACCCACACTTTGTGGAAAGGGGCGTGTTTAAACGTACGCTGCACACCTCGGACGGCACTGTGATCAATGCGTTACCCACGCCTTTAAGTCCATTGTTTTTAGGGGAGGAGAGCAGCGTCAGCAGCCCGAGTTTGGGGCAGCACACGCATGAAATTTTAAAGTGAGGTTGAGGTGAGTTTTTGTAGTACCAAACATAAAAAAATAATTGGAGACAAGACATGAACAAACTTAAATCGTTGGCGATCGCGTTATGCGCGACGATCATTCCAGTTGCTGCCGCTGTTGCGGACACCTGGCCAAGCAAGCCTATTCGTATTGTGGTGACCTTTGCGCCGGGTGGAACCTCTGATGTGCTGGCACGCGCCATTGCACCGGACTTATCCAAGGCCCTCGGTCAGCCTGTTTTGGTCATGAATAAGCCTGGTGGCAATAGCACCATTGCGACACAGGAAGTCGCGCGCTCAGCGCCTGACGGCTATACGATTGGTTTGTTCATCAGCGCGCATTCGATCAATCCATACATTACAAAGTCTTTGCCGTATGACTCAAAGAAGGATTTCACGCCTCTGGCCATGTTGGCCTTGATGCCCGGAATCTTGACTGTCAACCCTGCGGTGCCAGCTAAAAATCTTCAAGAGCTCGTTGCGCTCGCAAAAGCCAAGCCAGGTTCACTCGCGTATGGAACGCCAGGTGGTTTGACCTCAGGTCAATTGTCTATGCAGTATTTAGTTAAGCTGGCTGCCATTGATGTCACAGAAATTGGCTACAAGGGCGGCGGTCCCGCACTCACCGATTTGTTGGCGGGACACATTCAGATGCTGATCAATAGCCCCACCTCGACGATCCCGCATGTGCAAAGTGGCAAACTGCGTCCGATCGCGACAACAGGTGCGACTCGTCCTGCTGCACTGAGTGATATTCCAACGATTGCTGAATCTGGCTTCCCAGGCTTTGAGCTATATGAGTGGTACGCGCTATTTTTGCCTGCAGGAACGCCAAAAAACATCGTGAATCGTCTGCATACAGAGATCATGAAAGTGATGGCTTCACCTGCAATGGTCAAGCGTATCGCTGATATTGGTGCACAGAGCAGTCAGGATACGCCGGAACAGTTTGCAAAATTCCTTGAAAAGGAAGATAAGGTTTGGGGCGATCTTGTTAAACAGATCGGCATCAAACCTCAGTAAAGATGTTGTGCTGGGATGCGTAAAGAGTATTAGGCTCTGAAACGCGTTCCAGCATCTACGGATAGCACATCGCCACTAATATATTTAGCAGCATCTGAAGCAAAGAACACTGCGAGATCGGCCACTTCTTTGGGTTGACCCATGCGACCGTATGGCAGATTTGCCATGACTTTTGCGTAGGCCTGGCGATCAACGTCGGTTTTGGGGTGTAGCAAATTGTCGGTGCGGGGTGTGTGGATCAAGCCTGGGCTGATGCCAAGTACGCGAACGCCATGATCGACGCTCTGCGCACCAAACGCTTTGGTAAAAGCAATCAGGGCGGCATTTGCGACAGACGTTCCAATCGAGTTTGGATTCAGTTTTTCTCCAGCGATACCGATGATGTTGATAATCACACCATATTTTTTAGCCACCATATGTGGATAAAGGGCACGACTGAGCATCATGCTTGACATGACCTTGCCTTCGAAACCTTCACGGAAGCCGTTTGGATCAAGGTCTAGCAACCCGCCACGTGCAACGGCGCCGGCAGAGTTGATGAGAATGTCGGTTTCTGGGAAGGCCTGTGCAACGGCATCTGTGCTGCCAGGAATGGAGAGGTTCGCCGAATGAATCAACACTTCAACGGGGAATTCTTTCTGAAGTGCGCGTTGTGCCTCTTCGAGTGAAGCGAGATCACGCGCCACTAATCGGAGTGCGCAGCCTTGTTCGGCAAGTGCTGTGGCAATGGCAAAGCCAATCCCTTTTGAACCACCCGTTACTAAGGCGACTTTTCCTTTTAACCCTAAATCCATCATGTCTTCTCTTTATAAGTTTTGATTTCGCGTGATAGTAGCCTAGCCAACAATCATAATCAGTAAGATGCTAGATTGTCAGCATCATTGTATTTGTGAACGTTTAAGGAAACAAAATGATTTCAACACCAAACATGAGCCTCGGGCTGACTGGTCAATGCGCTTGGGTATTAGGCGCGTCTGGCGCGATTGGCGCAGCTGTTGCAGAGATGCTTGCGGCGCATGGCGCGACAGTTTGGTTGAGCGGGCGCGACAAAATAAAACTCGCAGCGTTGCAGGATACGATTACGCAAGCAGGCGGGCAGGCTAGGCTCCGCGTACTCGATGCCACGAGCACGGATGAGGTCACTCACGCTGCACGAGAGATTGTGCGTCAATCTGGCAAGATCAATATTTTGGTGAACTCCACCGCCTCCTCGACGTTTGGTGATTTCCTTGACTTGACCGACGAGGATTGGGAAAAAACGTTTCAAAGCAAGTTGATGGTGTATGTGCGTTCGATGCGTGCCGTATTGCCTACGATGCTCAAGGCGGGCTCAGGTGTGATCATCAATATCTCTGGTCGTGCGGGCAAGTTGCCGTCTCCAGCGCATTTGCCAGGCGGCAGTATGAATGCTGCGGTGAACTTGCTCACCAAAGGCATCTCGGATCGTTATAAAGGCCAGGGTATTCGGGCCAATACGATTGCTCCGGGCCCCATTGCTTCCGCTCGCTTTGACGCTCTGGCCGCCCAAGACAGCGCAATACCTGCCGCCAAGCCCTCCGCGATGGCGACTCAAGGATCACCTCAGGATGTGGCTCATGCGGTCGTTTGGCTGGCGAGTCCATTTGCTTCGCATTTGAATGGTATTGTTTTACCGCTGGATGGTGGAGCCACACCGACAGTCTGATGTATTCTTTACCTAGATAAGAGCACTCTCAAGAGTCCATATCCCCAAAGGAGACAAGCATGAAAATTTTATTCAAAGCGCTCTGTGCTTTTGCAATATCGACTTTTGCTTTCGCGGGTGTATCCGTGGCGCAAGATGTCTATCCTTCCAAGGCGATTAAGTTAATCGTTCCTCTGGGTGCAGGAGGTGCGACGGATGTGGTGGCGCGCGTGGTGGCGGCTAAGCTGTCGCAGCGCCTCGGCCAGCCTGTCGTGGTTGAAAATCGTCCGGGCGCCGAAGGTGTGATTGGTGTCAATGCAGGTGCCAAGGCAGAGCCTGACGGTTACACCCTTGTCTTGGGTTCCAGCACAACACTCGCGGCTAATTATCATCTGCGAAAAAGTCTGCCTTTCCATCCTGTGAATGACCTGGCGCCTGTTTCGATGGCCTTAAAAGATTTTTATAACGTACTGGTGATTAATCCCAATGTACCGGCAAAAAATCTAAAAGAGTTCATCGCCTATGCAAAGGCAAACCCTGGCAAGATCAACTACGGCACCGCGACCGTCGGATCAAAAATATGTATGGAAATGTTCCGTACGATGGCAGGGATTGATTTGAAAATGATCAGCTATAAAAGCTCATCTCAAGCGCTCAATGACCTGATGGGTGGACAAATTCAAATCGTTTGTGAGCCCGTAGCGACGTCAGTGCCCAATATCAAAGCGGACAAGCTTCGCTCAATCGGTGTGACGAGTTTGACGCGTGTTCAGCAAGCGCCAGATTTGCCAACGGTAGCTGAGCTGGGCTTGCCGGGTTTTGATTACAGTGCTTGGGTCGGTGTGTTTGCGCCAGCAAAAACACCCCAAGCCATTATTGACCGACTCTCCAAAGAGTTTGAGATTGTTTTAAAAGACCCTGAAACAGATGCAAAAATTCGTTCGATTGGCGCGGCGCCGATGATTGGCGACTCCAAGCAATTGGCCAACTTGTTAAATCAAGAGATCGCAAAAGCCGGCAAGATCGTCAAAGACGCTGGGATTCAACCGGAATAATTTTATGACTGCCCATCGTATTTTTCTCGTACACGCTGTGGATGTTTCCATGGCGCCGGCCTCCACAAGTTTTAAACAGCAATGGCCAGAGGCCAGCATTATCAATGTGCTTGAGGAGTCATTAGCCGTTGATATGTTGGCTGATGGAAAGATGACCCCTAGAATGATTCAGCGGTTTTCACGTCTCGGTCAGTATTGTGTGGATGCGGGGGCAGATGGCATTTTGTTTACGTGCTCGGCCTTTGGGGAGGCCATCAACCATCTTAAAACGGAGCAATCCATTCCGATTTTGACTTCCAATCAGGCGATGTTTGAAGAGTTAATCGAGCGGGGGGGCACGATCGCGATGTTGACGACCTTCGGTCCTTCGCGACAAACGCTGCGTGATGAGTTGGCTGAGATGATGCGTGCAAAGGGTGTTGAGGTGCAGGTGGATTCTTTTATGGTCGAGGGTGCGCTGGATGCCTTGTTGGCGCGCGATCAAGCGCAGCACGACCTACTGATTGCTGAGCAGATCAATCGTTTGAGTCAGTATTCAACCATCGTGCTGGGACAGTTTTCGATGGCGGCAGCCGCAACACATCCAGCGATTCGCACACAGGCCCGCATCTTGACCACGCCGGACAGTGCGGTGAGAAAGCTCAAGCAGCTCTTAAAATAATTTTCTACTTTTTTGTTCAAAGGGTTTTGCCATGCAAAGTTGCTATGACCGTTACACACGCCTGAAGTTTGATCGACCCCATCCCCGTGTCCTGCGTATTACGCTCGCCTCTCCACTCAAGATGGGTGCGATGGATGCGACCATGCACCGTGAAGTGTCTGAGATATGGAAAGATGTGGATGCTGATCCTTCGGTATCGGCGATTATCGTGACGGGCGAGGGCAGGAACTTCTCCGCGGGCGGTGATTTGAATCACGAGCGTAAAGTGTGTGATGACTATGCTCAGCGGATGGAGGCGATGCGCGAGGCGCGTAATCTAGTCAACGGCATGATCAACTGTAGCAAGCCGATTGTGACGGCTGCGCGTGGTTGGGCAGTGGGAGCCGGTCTTGCTCTGTTGATTTTGGCGGATGTATCGATTGCATCAAAAGATGCAAAATTTTCAGATGGTCATTTGAAAATTGGTATTGCCTCGGGCGATCATGCGACGATTATTTGGCCACTGTTGTGCGGCATGGCCAAGGCCAAGTATTACCTGATGACTGCCGACACCTTTACTGGTGAAGAGGCCGATCGCATGAATCTGATCTCAATGGCGCTGGATGATGCTGAGGTCGAGCAAAAGGCGATTGATATCGCCAGCAAATTCGCCGACGGCCCTCCGGGTGCGTTGCGTTGGACTAAGCACGCGCTCAACAGTTGGTTGCGTCAAGCCGGTCCGATATTTGATGCGTCACTCGCACTCGAATTTATCGGCATGGCAGGTCCTGAGGGCAAAGAAGGCATCGATGCCTTCTTGCAAAAACGCCCACCTAATTTCGATCAAGACTTTTCGATTTAAGAAAAAACTGCGGAACATTTTTTAATGTTCCGCAGTCATTTTGCAGCGACAGATCGATCAATTAAAGAAATTAAAAGAACGCCTGAATACCTGTCTGCGCGCGACCTAAGATCAGGGCGTGCACATCATGGGTTCCTTCGTAGGTGTTGACCACTTCGAGGTTGACCAAGTGACGGGCCACACCGAACTCGTCAGAGATGCCGTTGCCACCCAGCATGTCACGGGCCATGCGTGCGATGTCGAGCGCTTTACCGCAAGAGTTACGCTTCATAATTGAAGTGATCTCAACTGCTGCAGTGCCTTCATCTTTCATGCGACCCAGACGCAAACAACCTTGCAGGCCGAGCGTGATTTCAGTTTGCATGTCGGCGAGTTTCTTTTGGATCAACTGATTGGCGGCCAGAGGGCGGCCAAACTGTTTGCGATCCAAGGTGTACTGACGGGCCATGTGCCAGCAGAACTCGGCGGCGCCAAGTGCACCCCAGGCGATACCAAAACGTGCGGAGTTGAGGCAGGTAAAGGGGCCTTTGAGACCAGAGACGCCAGGCAACATTTGCTCGTCACCGATTTCAACGTTATCCATCACGATTTCGCCGGTGATGGAGGCACGCAAACCTACCTTGCCGTGAATCGCAGGTGCCGACAGGCCCTTCATACCTTTTTCAAGAATAAAGCCGCGGATACGGCCATCGTAATCGCCGCCCACGCACTTACCCCAGACGACGAACACGTCTGCGATCGGGGAGTTAGAGATCCACATCTTGTTGCCGGTAAGGGAGTAGCCATGGGCGGTTTTGACGGCCCGTGTTTCCATGCCGGCTGGGTCAGAGCCATGGTTGGGCTCAGTCAGACCGAAACAGCCGATCCATTCGCCACTGGCCAGTTTAGGCAGATATTTTTGCTTTTGAGCTTCGCTGCCAAAGTCGTTGATGGGGACCATCACGAGCGAGGATTGAACGCTCATCATTGAACGGTAACCGGAGTCGACGCGCTCGACTTCGCGAGCAATCAGACCGTAGCTGACGTAGTTCAGACCTGAGCCGCCGTATTCAACGGGGATCGTGGCGCCTAGCAAGCCAAGCTCACCCATTTCAGGGAAGATCTTGACGTCAGTTTTCTCGTGGCGAAAACCCTCGAGGACGCGTGGGGCCAGCTTGTCCTGACAGTAAGCGCGCGCGGCATCGCGAACCATGCGCTCTTCGTCGGTCAGCTGGCTATCCAGCAAGAGAGGGTCTTCCCAGTTGAAAGTGGCTTCTGCCATGTCATGCTCCAAATTAAAAACTATTCAAAATTGTACAAAATGCCTAGTGAGTCGCGCTTGAAGACCTTAGGTTTTCTGGGCAGCGGCTCTGAGCTTGGCAATAGTCGTGGTCGGGGTAATGGCCTCGGGATCAATCAACAGATGCAAGATCGCGGGCTGTCCGCTTGCGACCGCGCGTTCAAAGGCGGGGCCGAACTCTTCTGTTTTCTCGACACGCTCGCCGTGACCACCAAAAGCACGTGCATAGGCTGCAAAGTCAGGATTTTTTAGTTGTGTCGCGGAAATGCGGCCAGGGTAATGTTTTTCCTGATGCATCCTGATGGTGCCGTACATGCCGTTATCAATGATCACAACCACAATCGGCAGGTTGTATTGCACAGCAGTGGCAAACTCTTGGCCATGCATCATGAAACAACCGTCACCGGCAAAACACACCACCATTTTGTCGGGTGAGAAGCGCTTAGCACCAACAGCTGCTGGCAGACCGTAACCCATCGAGCCCGAAGTGGGTGCGAGTTGCGTGCCATATTGTGTAAAGCGGTGGAAACGGTGCAGCCATGTGGCGAAGTTACCCGCGCCATTGGTCATGATGGCATCGCTTGGCAAATGCGCTTCAAGGTATTCCATCACGCCACCCATTTGAACCGCACCTGGCGTTTTAATGGGCGCAGGGTCGCTCCATGCCAAGTAGCTTTTGTGCATGGCGGTAGTGCCCGCAGCCCATGGTGTAGAAGTGGGCGTGGGCAAAGCTGCCAACTCAGCGGCAAACGCGGCGGGTGATGCATTGATCGCGATCGAGGCGCGATAGACGCGACCCAGCTCGCCACTATCGGGATGCACATGCACCAGTTCTTGCTTGGGCACGGGAATATCAAAGAGTGTGTAGGCTTGGCTCGGCATTTCTGACATGCGCCCACCGACGAGCAGCACGAGGTCGGCGTCTTGCACGCGCTTGAGCAACTCGGGATTTAGACCAATGCCGACATCACCGATGAAACAGGGGTGGTTGGCGGGGAAAAGCATTTGACGGCGAAACGACACAGCCACCGGCAACTTAAACCGCTCGGCGAACTTGGCAAACTGCTCGACTGCCTGTGCGTTCCAGCGCGCGCCACCCAAAATCGCGACGGGAGCTTTAGCTTTAGAAAGGCGTTCAGCCAAAGCTGCCATTTGACCGGTGGCAGGTGCAGAGTCGATGGCTTCGTAATGAGGTGCATCTGACACGGTGGCCATTTCAACCAACATGTCCTCAGGCAGCGCAATCACAACAGGTCCTGGGCGGCCAGAGGTTGCGACATGGAATGCTCGAGAGAGAATCTCGGGAATGCGTGCGGCATCGTCGATCTCGGTGGCCCACTTGGCAGCCTGTCCAAAGACCGCGCGATAGTCCATTTCCTGAAAGGCTTCGCGTTCACGCATGCCGCGTTCAATTTGTCCGACAAAAACGATCATAGGGGTGGAGTCTTGCTTGGCGATGTGAATGCCAGCCAGCGCATTGGAGGCACCAGGCCCACGTGTCACCATACAAATGCCCGGCGCACCGGTCAGCTTGCCAAAGGCGTCGGCCATCATGGCGGCACCGCCTTCTTGACGGCATACAGTGACCTCAATACTGACATCGACTAAGGCATCAAGCACCGCCAGAAAGCTTTCCCCGGGCACGCAGAAAACATGTTTGACGCCATGGCTGACGAGTTGACCGACAAGAATCTGGCCACCGGTACGTGGCTGACTGGGAGAGGGGGCTTGGCTCATTTTTATGTGTCTTTTAAGTGAGAACTTGAATAAGTGTCTAATCATATCCCGTTGAGAGGGGGATTTCCTCTGCAAAGGGGCCGTTCTAAAGCGATTCAGACAACCATTCACACACGCGGATGTCTGCTAATAGCGGGTCTGCGATAGGATCGCGTGCGGCTAACCGATTTTGTAGGACGATGTCGGCAAGATGGCTGCGGATCGGCATATTTGCTTGTTTGGCCTCCCAGCGCATACCGGCCATGGTGACAACGTTGTACAAGGCGGTAGCGACTTGGCGTGCTTGCTCAGAGGTGTTGGAGGTGCTGGCTGCTTGGGCAAAGGTAAACGCGCGTTCGATGCGTTCGGCCTGAAGGGCAGCGAGAGAGGCGCCAACAGGCGCGCCTTCGGCAAGCAGTTTTTCCACATGCGTGCGCAGTGCGGGCAGAGAGTCTTCACGTTGAATCGCTCTCAGCACATCGAGCGCCACAATGTTGCTCGTGCCTTCCCAAATAGAACCTAGGTGCGCATCACGCAGCACGCGCGGGTCGCTCCATTCTTCGATGTAGCCACAACCGCCACGCACCTCCATCGCATCACCGGCGACTTTGCGCGCGTCGCGGCAGGCGCGAAACTTGATCAGTGGCGTCATGATGCGCATGAGTGGACGCTTTGAGGCGTCCTCGTCCGCCGCCGCTAGCGCGAGCGCTGTTTGATAGACCATGGTGCGGGCTTGCTCGGTCAGCATGGCCATTTTGCTGAGTTGGCGTTGCATCAGGGGCATCTGGTTAAGGTTTTTGCCAAAGGCCATGCGATGCTTGGCAACATAAAGCGCTTCTGTGAGTGCGCGTCGCATCAGTCCCGCGGCACGTACGCCGTTGGAGAGTCGCGAGTTGTTGATCATGTCCGACATCTGCTTGAAGCCTTGACCACGCTCACCCACAAGCCAGGCGAAAGCACCCTCGAGACGGATCTCGCCACTCGCCATTGAACGTGTGCCGAGCTTGTCTTTTAAACGCAAAATGCGATAGTTGTTTGGCGAGCCATCAGGCCTTGTGCGTGGCAATAGAAACAAGGACACGCCTTTGAGCCCTTCAACAGGCTCTGAACGCGCCAGCACCATGGCGAAACCTGCATCTGGGTTGGAGCAAAACCATTTGTCACCAGACAGTAACCATTGACCGTCCGTGTTGAGAGAGGCTTCGGTTGCTGTTGCACTCACATCTGACCCTGCGCCTTGTTCGGTCATGAACATGGCCCCTTGATGAAGCGCATCAAAATCTTGGGTGGTGACGAGGGGCAAAACCTGTTCGACTAAGCGAGGATCCCCAAACTTGCGAAGCGTGCGCGCAAGCGAGTCTGTCATGCTGACTGGGCAACACAAACCAAACTCTGCCTGCACAAACAAGTAGGTCAGGGCGTATTTGGCAGCCGGGGGCATGGGCGTTGGCCAACCCAGCACGCCGCCTCGGTGTGACATTGCAGCCAGGCCGAATTCGCTGTAAGCAAAGCGCTCAAGTTCGACATAAGCGGGATGCTTATTGACTTGATTGGTATCGATGCCAGCGCGCGTCCGCACAGCGAGTGTGGGTGGATGTTTGTCTGCGACACCTGCCAGATCGTCGAGGAGGGAACCCGCGAGGCCTCCGAGCCGGTCAAGATGCGGCAATAAGTGTGCGTGTAAATCTTTGGGCAAGTAGCACGCCAAGAGATCGCGTCCCGAGTCTGCCGCAAAGAGATTGAGTCCGTGAGCGTCTGGAACGGGATGTGACATGGGTTGAGTTCCGAATTAGGGGTTGAGGCGCGCGAGCGCTTCCTGAGCGATGGCGAGGCTAGAGGTCAAGCCTGGCGACTCGATACCAAAGAGGTTGACCAATCCAGGAATGCCATGCGTCGCGGGACCGACAATCATAAAGTCGGCCGCAGGCTCGTGTGGTCCGGA
This sequence comes from Zwartia sp., assembly GCF_049655405.1. Taxonomy (GTDB): domain Bacteria; phylum Pseudomonadota; class Gammaproteobacteria; order Burkholderiales; family Burkholderiaceae_B; genus Zwartia. Next base: position 493,951 of record NZ_JBASJR010000011.1, on the reverse strand, counting down.
GACTTTGGGTCGAATGCCGGTGTAACCGGGCGACAGCGTGCCATCCTTCATGCCGGGCCAGTAACTGCGGACCGCTTCGTAAAAACCTTCGCAGCGGCTTGGATCAATGTCATAGTCGACGCGATCGATCCATTCAGTATCGGGACCGAACTTGGCTTGACCACCGAGATCAAGTGTCAGGTGCACACCCAGACCGGCATGATGCGGAGTGGGATAAATCAGGCGTGTAAAAGGGGCGCGGCTCTGCAACGTAAAGTAGCTGCCTTTGCACAGATACTCGGTCGGGATCGAAGACTCCGGAATACCTTGTATGCGACGGGCCAGCGTCGGGGCGTGTAAGCCCGAGGCATTGATCAGTACGTTGCACGACAAGCTCATGGCGTCTGCGCCACCAAACTGCAAGTCAAAACCGCCATCGCTGCGAACTTGGCCTGACTCAAGTGGCGTATGAAAGACACATTGAGCGCCGGCGTTTTCCGCATCGCCTTGATAGGCAAGCATCAAGCCATGACTGTCGATGATACCTGTAGAGGGAGATAGCAGTGCAGCTGTACAAAACAGCGCAGGCTCAAGCGCTTGCGCTTGCGCTGCTGTCAGCAACTCCATGTCCTCGACACCATTGACGCGGGCTTTTTGAAGGATATCTGTGAGCTTAGGGATTTCTTCTTCGCTCGTCGCAACAATCAGCTTACCGATCCGCTTGTGCGCCACGCCTTTTTCCGCACAATATTCGTACAGCATGTGCCGGCCTTGCACGCAGAGTTTGGCTTTCAAACTACCCGCCGGGTAATAAATACCCGCGTGGATGACTTCGGAATTGCGAGCGCTTGTGCCGGTACCGATGCCCTCTGCGGACTCCACCACCATCACTTCACGTCCAGATCGCGCCAGTGCGCGGGCAATTGCCAAGCCGACAACACCGGCTCCAACCACGATGCAATCAATATCTGTACTCATGCTGTCTCTTTTATTTTTACTAACTAACGGTCGCTGGAGGGCGTTAAATCATAGCCGCCTGCGTGATAAACCAAGGGAAGGGCATCTGTGCGCGCGCAATGTTCTACAGCGCCGATAAAAATAATATGGTCCCCTTCTTCGTAACGCCGATGGTTAGCGCATTCAAACCATGCGGCGCAGGGCAAATCGAGTCTGGGAGAACCGTTGGGGGCTTGCGTCATGGGAACGCCGCTAAAACGCTCGGCTGCTGGGCCACTTGCAAAGCGTTGAGAGACAGACATCTGCTCAGAACCCAAGACGTGAATGACATAACGGTCGCAGCGCTCCAAGGTTTTGAGCGACGAAGAATTGCGAGATAAGCTCCACACTACCAGAGGTGGATCGAGAGAGACGGAGTTGAATGAACTCACGGTCAATCCAACAGGGGCCATGCCTTCCGCGGATGCGGTGATGACCGTTACGCCTGTTGGAAATCTGCCGAGTGCTGCTCTAAAAAAAGCCGAATCAAATGAGGGGGGTGTTGTGTTCATATTAGGGGGCAATGCGTCCGATCGTCCACGTTGCCGTGCCAGTCGCTTGGTAGGTGAGGCGGTCGTGCAGGCGCGATGGGCGTCCCTGCCAGAATTCGAAGTACTCGGGCTTGAGCCGGTATCCACCCCAGTGAGGAGGACGTGGAGGCTTGCTGTCCCCGTACTGGTCTTTGAGCGCTTTTTCAGTCGCGGCGAGTTGCTCAAGGGTAATCGGACGACTCTGTGGAGAAGTCCAGGCACCAATTTGCGAACCCACTGGGCGTGTTTGAAAATAATCGTCCGACTCTGCCTCTGTGACTTTTTCGACAATCCCCTCAATGCGGACTTCGCGCTCAAGGGGCTGCCAGAAAAATAACAAGCTCGCCCAAGGTTGAGCCGCTAGTTCGACACCTTTGCGTGATTCGTAGTTGGTGAAAAATAGAAAGCCCTTTTCGTCCACGCCTTTCAGCAAAACGATACGCGCGGAAGGACGGCCGCGAGCATCAGCCGTCGCGAGTGTCATCGCAGTGGGTTCTGGAACGTTCTGGGTGAGCGCCTGATCGAACCAGACTGAAAACTGCTCGTAGGGGGATGCTTTCGCGTCTTTCTCTAAGAGTGTGTATTTGTCGTAGCTCTGACGAATATCCGCAATAGACATAGTTCGGGTCCGATACGGCGGACTAAAGATGAGTCGCCAACAAGGGTTAAGGGATAATACTGAGTGTACCGTGACATGGTCAGGGCTGGCTTGATTGACCCGAGCTCAGGAAAGGGTGTGCTGTCCTTGCTGAAGTTTGATTTTCAGGCGCGTCACCAGGGCGGTCAGTCGCACATCATGAATCCCAACGGCCTCAAGAGCATCGGCTGTTTGCGTCACGTACTCTAAGCAAGAGCCATAGATGCCAGAGGCTCTCAACACAATCTCAATCAGAGCGTCTTCGGGCGGTTCTGACACATATGCAGGGCCGGCTTGATCAATCACAAAAGCGAGTGCCTTGACCGTGCCATCCTTTGTTTGACAGTCGATCCAGCTCGGATGATAGGCACCTGTGGCCATTTCACGGCGCCAAAGCGTCTCAAATATGGGGGCGACCGTGTTTGCTGCCAGTCGGAAAGCCATGCCATGGCACTCTCCACCCGCTTCAAGTCCAAAGACGAGACCCGGTAGTTCGGGTGTGCCACGATTGATACGAGACCACAGGCAAAGCGCACGGTGGTGGCCTGGCAAGGTTGCTGGGCGTTGCTCGATAAAATCGAATTCAGGTTTCCAGATGAGCGAGCCATAGCCAAATACCCAGACATCCTCTGTGTTGCGCCATTGCTTGAGGGCTTCTTCTCGAGAGGCTTTTAAGCGCTCCTCTGGCCAGCGTGCAAAGGTGCTGAGGGGCGGGGCGGCTGGAATCTGTAGGAACGAACTCATCGCGGCATTAAGTGGTTGAGGGTGGCTTTGAAGGTGGTGGCGGGGCTGAAGGCGAAGGAGGCTCATCGGCTTTGCCAGCGCTTTCAGCGTGACGCGTAAACCAGCGGCCAGCCCCTAAACCCGCGGCGGTCAGCCAAAACAGCGGCATGATACCAATCACTGCGCCCAAGGCGCCAAAAGCAAGCGGCAGGGTGACTTGGCAGCCATTAATGAGCGCCATTCGCAGACCAAACGCTTCGCCAGCCCGTCCGGCGGGTGCATTTTGCTGAAGCAGCGCCAGGATACTGGGCTGTGTCGAGCCCAGGCCGAGGCCCAACACAAAAGAGAGTGTCATCAAAATCCACACTTGCTCAAAAAAAGGATACAAAACAAAGTTTAGGCCTGTGGCGAGCAGAGCAAAGTGAATCAATTGCCACGGGCGGACGCGATGTTGCAACAGAGGGAGCGCCAAGCGCACCACAATGGTGGCTGCGGCAAAAGCGGCCAAAATCAAGCCAATCGTTGTGGCGGATAGCCCGACCATCACACCAAAAATAGGCACGACGAACATATGCGTATCCCAAGCGCTCGACAGCAGCATATTGGCGGTATAGACACGGCGCAATTTGGGGCTCGCAATCAGATCTGTGACACTTTGCTTGGTCTCGCTCGTCTCGGTAGGCGGTTTGTGTGAGGTTTTGAGGTAGTTGCGAACGCGATATAGACCGAACACGCAGAGCACCGGGGAGATGGCGAGCAAGGCAAATACTGCTCGGTGACCCAGGTAATCAATCGAGACGCCTGCCAGCAGGGGGCCCAGCAAACCCGAGGTTGCCATAGAAAGCGAGAGCCAGGAAAAGTTGCGCAGCCGCTCTTCGCCAACGCTCAAGCCCATTTGGCGTTGCACCGCGATTTGAAAAATCATGTGCCCGACACCCACACAGGCCGCTGAAATCACGAGTGCAATGAAATGTTGCCAAATCAAGGGAAGAATAATGCCAATAATCACCACAAAAGCACTGGCCCGCATGGGGCGCCAGGGCCCAATCTGATCAAGCAGACGCCCCGCCTTGACTGAAAGCAGCATGGGTAACAAGGCGAAAACGGCGATCAAAATACCGACTTCGAAGGTCGAGCGTTTGAGTTCGAGTGCAGTCAGAGATACGGCGACACGCCCACCAGAGATCGCCATGTGAATCAGCAAAACGAGCAGACAAAGTGCCACCGGTCCGGCAAAAGCAGACAACTTGGCAGAAGATGGGGAGGGTGGGAAAGACATGCTCACGGTGTTATGGGCAAATTGTGTTCCTCTCCCAGACACTTGTCGAGAGCGAATGACTATTTTTTTTCTAGATCATGCAAAAATGCATCATTCAGCAGACATCAGGACATTGAATGCATGGCTCAATGAATGGACAACAGTCCGATGCTTCGTCAGAGGTTCATCCCGATGAACAGGCAGAGCACGTGTCCGAAGCGCAGCGCCGCTTTGGTGGTCTGGCGCGCTTGTTCGGTCCCCATGCCTATGTTGCGTTGCGTCAGGCGCATGTGGCTGTCGTGGGCATTGGGGGCGTAGGCTCTTGGGCTGCGGAGGCTTTGGCGCGTCACGGGGTGGGTGCCTTGACCTTAATTGACCTGGATCACATCGCTGAATCAAACATCAACCGGCAGGTGCACGCGCTGTCGGATACGCTCGGACAAGCTAAGGTGGAGGCGATGGCGGCGCGGATTCGCGGGATTAACCCAGAATGCCGGGTCACTTTGGTGGATGATTTTTTGACCCCTGAAAACGTCAGTGAGGTCCTGCCTGAGGCACTCGATGTCGTGATTGACTGCACGGACCAGATGCGTGCCAAGGTCGCCATGGTGTTGCAGGCTCGCACCAGAAAGCAGACGTTGATCGTGTGCGGAGGGGCAGGAGGCAAGACGGATCTGCTCTCCTTGCGCGCGGGCGACTTGTCCGAAGCCACCCATGATGCGCTGCTCGCTCGGTTGCGCAATATTTTGAGAAAACAGCATGGCTATGCCCGTGCCTCGACTGGGGCGGGTCAGCCACGCAAGCGTATTCCCAAGCTGGGAGTCCGGGTGTTATGGCTGGATCAGCCAACAATTTTGCCAGAGGCCTGGCAGGAAACGCAGACGAATTCCGACGCGGGTTTGCAAGGGCTCTCTTGCGCTGGGTACGGCTCTAGCGTTACTGTCACGGCATCCATGGGACTTGCGGCGGCAGCGGAGGCCGTCAACAAGATTATCCACACACAATCAAAATAACAACCATGACTCAGACACGTGCATTATCCAAGATTCTTTCCTTGGCTGATTTTGAACGCGCTGCAGCAAAGCGCTTACCTAAGCCCATTTTCGGGTATGTATCGGGAGCGTGTGAGGACTGTCACTCCTTGCGCGCAAACCGCGATGTCTTTGCAGAGTACGAGTTTGTGTCTCGTATTTTGGTGGATATTTCTCAGCGTTCACAGACAGTTGAGATTTTTGGCAAGCAATACGATGCGCCGTTTGGCATGGCACCCATGGGGATCACGGCGATGTCAGCCTACCGCGGCGATATCGTGCTGGCGGAGGCGGCCAAGCGCGCCAATGTTCCAATGATCATGAGCGGTTCGTCGCTGATCAAGATGGAAGAGCTCGTCGCGGTCGCACCTGACGCGTGGTTTCAAGCGTATTTGCCCGGCAAGGTCGATCAGATCGCACCTTTGATCGATCGCGTGGCCACTGCAGGTTTTAAAACCCTGGTCATCACGGTGGATACGCCATCATCGGCGAATCGCGAAAACAACGTGCGTACGGGCTTCTCCACGCCCTTGCGTCCCAGTGTGCGCCTGGCGTGGGAAGGGATCAGTCATCCACGTTGGTTGTTTGGTACCTTTCTGAAAACCCTCATGCGCCATGGCATGCCGCATTTCGAAAACTCTTTTGCCACCCGTGGCGCGCCCATTATGTCTGCGAATGTCATGCGCGACTTTTCCTCACGTGGCCATTTGAATTGGGATCATGTGCGTGAGATTCGCGCGCGCTGGAAGGGCCCGATGGTCATCAAGGGTATTTTGCATCCAGCAGACGCTGCCTTGGCTCGCCAGTACGGAATGGATGGCGTGATTGTCTCCAATCACGGCGGCCGTCAGCTTGATGGTGCAGTGGCCCCGTTGCGGATGTTGCCGCAAATTCTTGATCAGTTCAAAGACGGTCCAGTGATGTTGGATAGTGGTGTCCGGCGCGGCACAGACGTCTTGAAAGCGCTCGCATTGGGTGCGCGCTGCGTATTTTTAGGTCGCCCTTTTAACTACGCAGCGGCAGTGGGTGGCCCTGCCGGTGTCGATCATGCAATTTCCTTGCTGTCGCAAGAAGTTTTGCGCAATATGGCGATGATGGGAATCAACCGTCTGAATGAACTGACGCCCGCCTCCTTGGTGCACGTCGGTCGCCGATAAATTTTTCTAGTCCTTTTACGCTAACTATCTTTTTAAAAAACGGAGTCAACATGGCAGATCTTGGATTCGCGGTGAATACACACAAGCACACCGTCAGTAACGCAACACTCAAAAAGTTTGCAAAATTTGCAGTGGCCAATATCAGTGATGCGGTGAGCCGCACGAACGGCACGGTAGACCTGCGTCCGATCCATAAAGGTGGCCGCATTCTGGGTCGCGCGTTCACCGTCAAAACTGCCCCAGGTGACAACCTGATGGTGCACAAGGCGATTGATATGGCCGCACCTGGTGATGTGATCGTGGTGGATGCAGGTGGTCCTCAGCGCAACGCCATCATCGGCGAAATCATGTCTACACTGGCAGAAAGCCGCAAAATTGCTGGTTTTGTGATTGACGGTCCTATTCGCGACTTCGACGCCTTGAGCAAGGGCAAATTTCCAGTTTTCGCACGCTCCATTTCGCATCGCGGTCCTTACAAAGAAGGCCCCGGTGAAATCAACGTGACGGTCTGTGTGGACGGCATGGTTGTTCATCCCGGCGACATTATTGTGGGTGATCACGACGGCGTGTTTGCGATTCGCCCAGAGATGGCTGATCAGTTAGCAAAAATTGTGGCTGACATTGAGAAGAAAGAAAAAGAGATCTTCGCCAAGATTGCTAAAGGTACGCTGGACCGCAGCTGGGTCGATCAGTCCCTGCGCGCAAAAGGCGTCCTGAAGTAATCATGGATCGCTATAAGCGCATACCCTGATTCACAGTATGCGCTGAATCAACAACAATCAGTCACACTGCCCACTACGGTGGGCAGTTCATTATTGGACGGAGACAATGAAAAAAAAGGTCGTACGGTTTGATTTCTGGTTGAACCCAGCGTTCGATCAACACATGAGCACGCTGAAGGACATTGATGTGTCAGTCAGCCAGTACTCGGATGACGAACAAAAGACATTGGCGCTGTTTAAAGACGCGCACGTCTATCACATCTGCGCTGCGCGCGATGAGGTGCCGTCGCAATGGTGGGTCGACGAGACTCTGCTCAGCAAGATGCCTAATTTGTTGTGTGCGTCGACCTCGGGTGCGGGCTACGACCCTGTCGACGTTGAGGCCTGCAACCGTCATGGCGTTCTGGTGGTCAACCAGTCTGGCTGTAACGCCAACTCGGTGGCTGAGCATGCAATGGGCATGCTGCTTTCGGTGAAGCATCGCATTACAGAATCCGATCGCGTGATGCGCGCCAACGCCTACACTACGCGTGAAGATTTGATGGGCAACGATATTCGCGGCTCAACGATCGGCATCGTGGGTGTGGGTAATATCGGCACACGCATGGCAGAGTTAGCAAAAGCTTTCGATATGAATGTACTGGGCTATGACCCTTACCTTTCAAGTGAGGAAATCAAGCGACGTGGCGCCACACCGGTGAGTTTTGAAGAGTTGCTCGCGCGTTCGGATGTGGTGACGGTTCATTGCCCACGCAATCCAGAGACGTTGAACTGGATTGGCGCCAAAGAGTTTCGCGCCATGAAAAAAGGCGCTGTCTTTATCGCCACTGCGCGTGGTGGTATCCATGACGAGCAAGCACTGTATGAAGCTTTGCGTGACAAGCATCTCTCTGGAGCAGGCCTTGATGTTTGGTCGGTCGAACCTCCCGCGCCAGACAATCCATTGCTCAGTCTCCCTAATGTTGTAGCGACCTATCACACCGCTGGCGTTAAACACGAAGCCCGTGGCAATGCAGCGGCAATGGGTGCAGCGCAAATCGAAGTCATCTTGCGTGGAGAGCGTCCGCCACGTTTAGTGAACCCCGAAGTATTTCCAGTATTCCTGGAAAGATATAAAAAGATGTTTGGATAACAAAATAAAAACAGCACTAAACCGAGGAGAGTGAGTATGAAAAAAGTGATCAATAAGTTGAGTCGTTTAGGGAGTGTTGCCTTGTTGGCCGCAGCAGCATGGTCGGGTTCAGCGGCGGCGCAGTATCCAACCAAGCCTATCACCATGGTGATCGCTTTCGCGCCTGGCGGTGGAACCGATCTGATTGCGCGCTTGATTGCCCCCTATATTGAAAAACACCTGGGCAACAATGCACGCATCATTGTGACCAATCGTCCTGGCGCGGGAGGTGGTATTGGTTTTACTGAGATCGCCAAGGCTACGCCAGACGGTTACACCATTGGTTTTGTGAATACGCCCAACATGTTGTCGATCCCAATCGAGCGTCCATCCAGTTACAGCTGGCAGAGCTATGACCTGATTGGCAACCTGATTGATGATCCAGGTGCTTTCGCGTTGAACACTTCCTCGCCGATTAAAAATCTGAAAGAGCTCGCTGCTTATGCCAAAGCAAATCCCGGCAAAGTGACCGTGGGTTCAACAGGTGTGGGCTCTGACGACCACCTCGCGATGCTCTTTTTTGAGCGTGCAGCCGGCGTCAAAATGACACACATTCCTTACAAAGGTTCTGGTGAAACACGTGCAGCAGTCGTTGGCGGTCAAGTGATGGTTGCTGCAATCAACGTTGGTGAGGCGCTTGCCTACATCAAAGGTGGCTCTCCAATCAAAATGATTGGTCAGATGTCTGCCAAGCGCACTGTATTGGCGCCAGATGTTCCTACGTTCGCGGAACAAGGCTACAACATTGAGAGCGCTTCTTTGCGAGGCTTGGCCGCACCGAAAGGACTTCCTGCCGATGTTCGTGAAAAGCTTGTCAGCGCAGTCGCCAAGGCCGCTGCAGATCCTGAGTACATCAAGAAAGCGGGTGAGTTGTTTGCGCCGATTCGCTATCTCGCACCCAAGGAGTATGCAGTCGAGTTGGAAAATACTGACAAGCAGCTGCGTCAGTTATGGAAGGAAATGCCCTGGAAGGATTGATGGGTCTAGTTGTACGTCAAACCAGCCGCGCAAGGCATTCGATAATCTGATTGAGGCCTTGTCGGCGGTAAAGTCCAAGGAGGTAAGGATCGCTTCCTTGGCTTGTCCGGTCTCTAACAAATGTGTGCGCAAGACGCCGCCCAAGAGTCCAGAGGCCAGTGGTGGCGTGAGCCATCTGCCTTCTTTCAATACGTAAATATTCGAGCGACTACCTTCACAGAGCTCGTCTTTTTCGTTTAAAAAAATCAAATCAAAATAATCAGGGTGCAGGGTGAGCCACTGTGTGGTCGCGTCATACCAGGGGCGATGTGTCGTTTTGTGTTGCAAAAAAGGTTCAGCACTGTCGAGTCTCAGGTGAGTCAACGCGACGAAAGGCACGCCTTGCAAAGCTGGTAGCGGTGCAGTTTGAATGTCGAGCTGGCCAAGAGGATTGAGTAAGAGTCGAACACGCGTGCCGGAGATATCGATTGCGTGAGAGGACGGGTGAGACGTGTTGGCGGCGGCCGAGATCGGCGACGCAGAGCCGGCTTGGTCTAACGCCCCTTGGATGGCCGCGATGACCGTATCGTCCCCAGGAAAAGCATATCCCAGCGCTAGAGCAGATTGCTTTAAACGCCGCAAATGATAGGGCAGCAGCACAACCTTCCCCATTGCGTCTGCCTTCATGGTTTCGATCAAGCTGGGTTGCAAGTTTTGAGTCATTGATCTTTGTTCAATATCCGAGCTTTCCAATGGCATTCGTCCCACTCTTGCTCAGGGTTGGAGTCGTAGACGATGCCTCCGCCGACATGATAGCGACCTTGGCCTTGAGCATCCAATACAAGTGTGCGAATCGCGACATTCAGTGAAAAGTCACCGTTTGGCGCGAGCCAACCCAAGCTGCCACAGTAAATGCCGCGGGGTTCAGGTTCTGTTTCTTGAATACGTTTCATTGCTGCGATTTTTGGCGCACCTGTGACTGAGCCGCAGGGGAATAGGGCTTTTAAAATCTCGGCTAGCGAGGTCTCAGTGGCAATCTCAGCTTGCACCGTCGACGTCATAGTCCAGACGGATGGATATTTTTCCAAAGAGAATAATGGATCGGCTCGAACTGTTCCGGGGCGTGCAAGGCGCCCAAGATCGTTTCTGAGTAGATCCACAATCATCAGATTTTCAGCGCGATTTTTTTCACTCGCCTGCAGAGTCTCGCCGAGTATGCGATCCGTTTCAGGATCCGCAGAACGTGGTGCGGTGCCTTTCATCGGTCGCGTGATGAGGGTGTTGCCCGTTCTCTGTAAAAAAAGTTCAGGTGAAAAAGAAAGAATCGTCCGTCCTTCGTCCTCGATAAAGGCCGCGTGGGCGACAGGATGGCGTGTGGCGATTTGACGATACAGTTGCGCGGGGTCTCCCTCTGTTTTGACAGACAAAGGGAAGGTTGAGTTGATCTGGTAGACCTCACCTTGCGCGATCCATTCTCGGATCTGCTCAATGCGAGCAAGGTAACGCGCCTTGGCAATGCCAGGGGTGACTGACAGAATGCTAGCTTGCGTATCGCTTGTATCGCTTTTACATTGCGCAGCCACAGACCAAGGCCGCTCTTCGTGCATGTGCTCAAACACCAGTGCCGTGAGTCTCGGTTGTGCATGTGAACTATCAAGAACAGCTTGCCGAGACGACTCCGTCAGCGCTGGCTCCAGCCACTCACCCAATTCGTACTCGAGCAGCAACGCCACCCAGTGCCCGGCGCGACGCGCATCCTCAATCTGGGCAAACGCCTCAGGCAGTTCCCCAGGTGAGGTCGCCACAATTCGACCACACGGCTGCGTGAGCACGCGTGCATGCTGTGTCAGACGATCCTCGAAACGACAGTGACTCATGAACGATTTAAAAACTCATGAAGGACTTCACCTGTGTGCGATTTTTGGCGTGCGGCGACCACTTGCTCGGGCGTGCCTTCGATCACCAGTTGTCCGCCGCCCGAACCACCCTCTGGACCCAGATCCAACAGCCAATCGGCTTCGGCAATGATGTCCAGATTGTGTTCGATCACCACAACGGTATTGCCAGCCTCAACCAGGCGATGCAACACACGAATCAATTTTTCCACATCTGCCATCGACAGACCGACAGTCGGCTCATCCAAGACATAAAGTGTATGCGGCAGGCGCGAGGCACGTCCGGTGGTGATCACACCCTCGGTCATTCGAGCTTTAGCCAGTTCAGTCACAAGCTTGATGCGTTGTGCTTCACCACCCGAAAGCGTGGGAGAGGGTTGGCCCAGCGTCAGATAGCCCAGTCCCACGTCTTGCATCAGCTGCAAGGGATGGCGGATGCGCGGATGGGCTGCAAAATACCCGATGGCGTCATCGACTTCCATGGACAACACATCGCCCGCGTGTTTCTCGCGCATTCTGACACCCAAGGTGTCGGTGTTGAAACGCGCGCCATTGCACGCATCACAGGGCACTTTGACGTCAGGCAAAAAGCTCATCTCTAACGTGCGCATACCTTGGCCTTCGCACAACGGACAGCGCCCATCACCCGTATTAAAGGAAAAGCGACCTGCACCCCAACCGCGAATGCGTGCTTCATTGGTTTCAGCAAACTGTTTGCGGACATCGTCCCAAAAACCGATGTAGGTCGCAGGACATGAGCGCGGTGTTTTACCGATCGGCGTTTGATCGACTTCGAGTACGCGATCTAATACATCCCAGCCTGTAATCTCTGCGCAACCATGCCAAGGTTGCGCGCCACGTGCCGCAATCGCTGCTGAGAGGTTATCCAGCAAGACCTCTCGTGCGAGAGTCGACTTGCCAGAGCCGGACACGCCGGTGACGACACTCAAACGCCCAATCGGAAAATGTGCGGTCACGCCGCGCAAGTTATGCAACATCGCACCCTTGACCGTGATCATCGGCGTATCTTTGGCAATGGGGCGTCTAGGTTGCAACGGGTGCGCTAAAGGATGACGCAAATAATGTCCCGTTGTGGACTCAGGTGCTTCCATGAGGTCTTGAAGCGTGCCTTGCGCAACGACACGACCGCCACGCACACCTGCACCCGGTCCGATATCGATGATGTGCTCAGCCCGACGAATCGTATCGTCATCGTGCTCCACCACCACCAGCGTATTACCGTTTTTCTCTAGCCTGGATAGCGCACCGAGCAGGATACGATTGTCACGCGGATGCAGACCAATTGTGGGCTCATCCAGCACATAACAGACACCCTGCATGTTCGAGCCTAATTGCGCGGCGAGGCGGATACGCTGTGCTTCGCCACCCGATAAGGTCGGTGCGGCACGATCAAGGGCCAGATAGCCCAAGCCGACCTCTTGCATAAATTGCAGACGGCCACGGATTTCGCTCAAAATGTCACGCGCAATTTCCGCATCTCGGCCACGCAAGACGAGGCCGGTAAAAAAGGTGTGTGCATCTGAGACAGGCATGCCTGCAAGCTCAGCGATAGATTTATCCCGCCACAACACCGCACGTGCAATCGGATTGAGACGCGCGCCATGACAGCTGGTGCAGGTCTGCGTCTCACCCTCGTACGAGGCGTTCCACGCGTTCTCTTCACCGGTTTGTTCGCCGTCAAAGCCTTGCAGTTGCAAACCTGTTCCAAAACATCCCTGACACCAGCCGTGTTTGGAGTTGTAGGAGAACATCCTTGGGTCTGGCTCAGGAAAGCTCGTGCCGCAACTTGGGCAGGCACGTTTCACTGAAAAATGTGTTTGCTCGAGTGGCGCAGACATATCGCTTTCGAGTTTGCCCAACGGCCACAGCACACTCATCAACCCTTGGCCGTGCTCGAGCGCGCTGCGGACGGCCTCACGCAAAGCTGCCTCGTCCTTGGTGCTCACGACTAAATCAGCAACCGGCAATTCAATGGTGTGCTCTTTGAAACGATCCAGACGCGGCCATTTAGCGGTGCCGATAAACTCATTGTCGACACGCAGATGGGTAAAGCCCTTACCTGAAGCCCATTTCGCCAAGTCGGTATAAAAACCTTTTCTTGCCGTGACCAGCGGTGCCATCAGACCGATGCGCTCGCCTTTGTGGTCACGCATGATGCGCGCGACAATTTGATCCGCACTCTGAGGCTCTACGCTGACCTGACATGTCGGACACATTTGCGTCCCGAGTTTCATGTACATCAGACGCAAGAAATGATGGATCTCCGTCATGGTGGCGACGGTCGATTTACGACCCCCACGGCTCGTACGCTGCTCGATCGCCACGGTGGGTGGAATGCCAAAGATTGCATCCACGTCGGGCTTGCCGGCAGGCTGCACGATCGCGCGTGCATAGGCATTCAAGGATTCAAGGTAGCGGCGCTGTCCCTCGTTAAACAAAATATCAAACGCCAATGTGGATTTGCCCGAACCCGACACTCCCGTGATGACTGTGAACTTATCGTGGGGAATACTGACATTGATATTTTTGAGATTGTGCTCTCGCGCATGCAAAATATCGATGCTGTGTGAGCGACGTCTTTCTTTCAACACGCTTTGCAGGGGACGACCACTGGCTTCTTGAGCGGGTATGCCTGCCGCACCCGAGCCAATCGCATCCGGAGTCATCGCTACAGCATACTCACGCAGCGCCGCACCTGTGTGCGAGCGTGGATTGGCCATGACGGTTTCTGGACTTCCGACCGCCACGAGTTCGCCGCCGCCATCGCCACCTTCCGGACCCAAGTCGAGCACCCAATCCGCGGCACGAATCACATCAAGGTTGTGTTCGATGATGAGTAAAGTATGTCCCGCGCCCAAGAGCTTTCGAAACGCGCGCATCAGACGTGCGACATCGTCAAAGTGCAAACCTGTGGTGGGTTCGTCAAACAAAAACAAACTTCCCTTTTTAGCGACCTTTGCAGTAGAAATACCACTGCGCGCTGCTTCGGCAAGGTGTCCCGCTAACTTCAGACGTTGCGCCTCACCACCCGACAGCGTTGGCACAGGCTGACCCAGCTTGACGTATTCCAAGCCGACGTCTGCGAGCGGCGCGAGTCCCAGCTGCACATCACGCAAGCCTTTGAAAAACTCCAAGGCTTCAGACACCGTCATATCAAGCACGGCGTCGATCGAGGCGCGTCGACCCAGATGTTCGATCTGGACCTCACGGACCTCGGGTCGAAAACGTTTCCCATCACAGTCTGGGCAACGGATATAAACATCCGATAAAAACTGCATCTCGACGTGTTCAAACCCTGTGCCGCCACAGGTGGGGCATCGACCATCACCGCTGTTAAAGCTAAAGGTTCCCGCGGTATAGCCACGCTCACGCGCGACGGGCGCTTGTGCAAACAGTTTACGAATGGGATCAAACGCGCCCACATAACTTGCGGGATTGGAGCGCGCCGTCTTGCCGATTTGGGCCTGATCGACCATCACGACATCAGCAAGTTGCTCGGCACCCAGGAGGCGATCAAACGCGCCGGGTGCTTCGGTCGGCTTGCCCATGATCTTGAGCATGGCTGGGTACAACACGTCTTGAATGAGTGTAGATTTCCCCGAGCCTGAGACACCCGTCACACACACTAGACGTCCCAACGGAATTTCGATTGAGACATTTTTGAGGTTGTTCGCGGTGACACCCTCCAAGATGAGCCTCGGGGTGTTGTCCGCAACAGGCATGGGACGCGGCGCTTCGACTTTGAGTCGACCGCCCATGTATTGACCGGTCAGTGTGGTGGCGTCTTTAAGCGCAGCCGGTGTGCCATCAAACACAATTTGACCGCCACGTTCGCCAGGGCCTGGGCCGACATCAATCACGCGGTCGGCGGCGATCATCACTTGAGGATCGTGTTCGACTACTACTAGTGTGTTGCCAGCGTCACGGAGTCGATGCATCACCTCAACCACACGGTGGATATCCCGCGGGTGCAGACCAATGGAAGGCTCGTCCAGCACAAACAAGGTGTTGACTAGAGAAGTCCCTAGTGCGGTCGTCAAATTAATACGCTGAACTTCACCCCCTGAGAGGGTGCGACTTTGCCGGTCCAGCGTCAGGTAGCTCAAACCTACATCACAGAGAAACTTCAGTCGTGCGCGCACCTCGGTTAGCACCAGATCCATGGCCGCATCCATGGCGCCAGGAAAGGTCACTTGATCGACAAACGTTCGCAGCTGCACGATCGGTGTCAGCATCAAGTCTTGAATCGACTTGCCCTGAATTCGCCACAGGAGGGCATCGGGTTTGAGTCGTGCGCCTTTGCAGGTCGGGCAGGGCGTATAACTACGGTATTTAGACAGCAAGACCCGCACATGCATTTTGTATGACTTGGTTTCGAGCCAGTCAAAAAAACGCTGCACGCCGTACCATTGCGTTTTCCAGGCTTGATTGCCGCCTTTCCAAAGTGGGTCGCCATGCAGGACCCACTCTTGATGTTCTGGGGGGAGATATTTCCATGGCGTATTGATCGAAACATTGGCACGCTTGGCGTACTTTTCCATTTCGACCTGACACTCTTTATAGCTCGGTGTCTGCCAAGGTTTGATCGCACCGCCTTCGAGCGTCTTGTTCTCGTCTGGAATGACCAAACCAAAATCAATCCCAATGACGCGACCAAAGCCTCGGCAAGCCTCACACGCGCCAAGTGGCGAATTGAATGAAAACGTACTGGGCAAGGCATTGCTATAGCTGATGTTGCAATCTGCGCAGTGCAGCTTGTCACTAAATTTCCAGACCTCTGTATCCGCGCCTTCCTGATCGACAGCATGGACGGATATCAGACCATTGCCCATTTTGAGGGCAATGTCGAAGGCCTCCATGACGCGAGAGGGCTCCGCGGTGGAAAAGCGGAACCGATCCTGCACGACGCGCAGGGTGCGTAACAGCGGCGACAGGGTTGCGGATTTCTTTTTGGAAGCTTTCGCAGGTGGCGCGACCGCTGCACTCGAGGCCGCAGCTGACTGCAGCGGGTTTTCATCCGCATGCACACGCGTATAGCCTTGCTGCTCTAAAAATCCACGCACTTCATCTTCTGTGAAGTTCAGTGGGACCTGAACCGGAAAAGTCACGACCAAGCGAGGGTCATTCGCTTTTTCAGAGCGTGCCTGGACGGCAGCAAAAATAGATGCGGTACTGTCCCGGCAGACTGCCTGGCCACACCCGCGGCACATTAGTTGCGCGCCCCGCGCGAACAGTAGCTTGAGGTGGTCGTTGAGCTCCGTCATGGTGCCGACCGTACTGCGTGAGCTGCGGACCGGATTGGTCTGGTCGATGGCGATGGCAGGCAAAATGCCTTCGATGCGATCGACAACCGGTTTGTCCATGCGATCCAGAAATTGACGCGCATAGGGCGAAAAGGTCTCGACATAGCGTCGTTGACCTTCGGCATAGAGCGTGTCAAACGCCAGAGAGCTTTTGCCTGAGCCGCTTACGCCCGTGATGACCGTCAGTTCGCCCGTATTCAAGGTCAAATCGAGGTTTTTAAGATTGTTCTGGCGTGCGCCAGTGATGCGAATGGTTGGGTTCATAGCGTAATCATAGAGCGGCGGCCTGCAAGGCGCATGGAAAACCAGATGAATATTCTGGCCAGATATAGGGTAATATACGAAGCTCAATACCGGAGAATTGCTATGGCTTCAGAAACAAAACGCACGCGCCGCAACACTCTCGAGCGCCGTTGCTTGGGCAAGGCCTTCAAGCGCCTGTTCGTCAACGCACCGAAAGGCGTGTTCAAAATGCTGGAAAAAGTCAAGAAAGCCTGAGTTTTTGGCATTCGGACTAAGTATTTAGAATTAAGTATAGGGCTGCAAACTTAACGGTTTGCAGCCCTTTTACTTTTTCTGACCAAGTTTCAGGTCCGTTTTTCTTGTAAAACGGGCGATTACCGTTCCAATCATTCAATTAAAAAATAAAACCTGGAGATTCGCTATGAGTGGCAATAAACGTTGGGTCAATCGCCCAGAGGGCTCTACTTGGGGTGATTTTGGTGAGGATGATCAGCGCGGTCGCATCAACTTGCTGACCTCAGAAAAGCTTAAGCAGGGCATTGCCGAGGTCAAAGAGTTTCAGCCTTTCTGTCTGAGCCTGCCTTTGGACCTCCCGGGGGGTAACTTATTGAATCCACGGCGTTTTCCGCCTGTCATCCGTCCCACCTTGCGTGGCGATCGCCCCAATATGAACTATGGTCTGTTTCGAGATAACGACCAGCAAACCGACGTGATCAGTGATGATCTGGTTGTGATGCACCTCCAATACTCCACGCAGTGGGACAGTTTGGCCCACGTGGGCTCCAGATTTGATGCCAATGGCGACGGGATCCCCGAGTCGGTCTATTACAACGGCTATCGTGCGGGCGAGCACATTATCGGACCTACTGATGGCAAGGATGCGGGCGTTCCTGGACCGGGCGAAAACAAGTCCACCTCCAACGCCATCGCGCTGGGTATCCAAAATATGGCCGAGTCTTGCGTGCAGGGTCGCGGCGTAATGATCGATTTCCACGCGCACTTTGGCAATAAGCGAGAAATCATTGGTTACGACACGCTGATGCGTGTGATGGAGCAAGACAAAGTGGTCGTTGAGCCCGGCGACATGGTGTGTTTGCATACGGGTTTTGCACAACTGCTGATGGACATGAAGGGCAACCCTGATCTGCACACGCTTGAAAACAGCTGCGCGGCGTTAGACGGTCGCGATCAAAAACTCCTCAAGTGGATCACCGACAGCCAGCTTGTTGTGCTGATGGCTGACAACTATGCGGTTGAAACTTACCCAGCGACCAGCCACATCGGTTGTTGCGCGACATTGCCTTTGCATGAGCATTGCTTGTTCAAACTCGGCGTGCATTTGGGTGAGATGTTTTATCTCACCCCCCTGGCGCAATGGTTGCGTAAGAACGGTCGAAATCGCTTCTTGTTGACCGCGCCACCGTTGCGTTTGCCCGGTGCTGTGGGTTCGCCTGCCACGGCGGTCGCCACGGTTTAACCGTTTTTTAAACGTCCGGAATCCGCGACGATGTCAGTTTGACGAAAGCTTGAATAAGCTTATGGTTGACGCAGTCATCGCGGGTGGGGCAATATGACTTTGTTATTTAACTATTCCAGGAGCGTGCCATGCGCCGTACCCTCATTGCTGCGGCCCTTTCAGCCGCGATGCTGTTGCCCGGACTGGGCTTTGCCAAGACATTCAAATGGACCAGCCAGGGCGATATTCTGACCCTTGATCCTCACTCGCAAAACGAAGGGCTGAACATTGCCGCTAACTTGTGGGTCTACGATCCGCTGGTCAAATACAACGAAAAATATGAAGTCGTGCCCTCGCTGGCGACCTCGTGGGAGCGCATCAACCCCACCACGATGCGTTTCAAATTGCGTCCAAATGTAAAGTTTCAGGACGGCACACCTTTTACTGCTGATGACGTGGTGTTCTCGCTCAAGCGCGCCATGGCACCTTCTTCACAGTTCAAGTCCTACGTGGCAGGCATCAGCGATGTGGTCGCCGTCGATCCTTTGACTGTGGATGTCATCACGGCCGGTCCTAACCCTGTCTTGCTGCGTCAGTTACCTTCATTGGGCATCATGAGCAAAGCTTGGGCTGAAAAGAACAATGCCGCGTTACCTCAGGATTTCAACAAAAAAGAAGAAAGTTTTTCTGCGCGCAACGCGATGGGCACCGGTCCTTATCAGTTGAAGTCACGCGAAGTCGACATCAAGACTGTTTATGTGGAAAATCCAAACTGGTGGGGTAAACCGACCAAAACGGGTAACGTGACAGAAATCGTCTACACGCCGATCAAGCAAAACGCGACACGCACGGCTGCCTTGCTGTCGGGCGAAGTTGATTTTGTATTGGATCCACCTGCACAGGATTTGGACCGCTTACGCAAACAAGTCAACGTGCTGGACGGCAACGAATACCGTACGATCTTCATCGCGATGGACGTCAAAAGTCCTGAGCTGAAGTACAGCAACATCAAGGATAAAAATCCGCTTGCCGATGTGCGTGTGCGCGAAGCCCTCTATCGTGCGATTGATGTCGAGGCCATTAAAAAGTCCGTGATGCGCGGCATGTCCTTGCCCACAGGCGCCATGATCTCTCCACAGGTCAATGGCTATTCAGACGCCTTGGGTAAGCGCGTGCCCTATGATCCCGTCAAGGCCCGCGAGCTGCTCAAGCAAGCTGGCTACGACAACAACCTCGAGTTCACGATCGATTGTCCGAACAACCGCTATATCAACGACGAAGCGATTTGTCAGGCTGTTGTCGCGATGTGGGCCAAGATTGGTGTTAAAACCAAACTGAATGCGATGCCGCGTGCGACTTTCTTCCCGAAGTTGGCTAATGGCGACACCAGCATTTATTTGTTTGGCTGGGGCGTGCCAACCTTTGATGCGTTTTACACACTGGAGTCACTCATTCGTACCAAGGGTACCGGCGCAGCAGGTGCCTTTAACTATGGTGGTTACTCCAATCCCAAGGTGGATGCTTTGATCGATACGATCAAGACCGAAACCGACGATGCGAAACGCACCGCCATGATTCAAGAAGCGCTTGGCATTCATGCCAAGGAGTTTGGTGCGATCCCTCTGCATGACCAGATCATCCCCTGGGCCATGAAGAAAAACGTCAAGATGATTCACCGTCCGGACAATCGTCCCGTGATCGAGTGGATCCGCATCGATTAATCGATGTTTCTAAAGCGAGCCTCCGTGTGGAGGTTCGCATTTTTGTGAGAATGCATGTTCGCTTTTATTATTCGCCGGTTGCTTCAGGCCGTGGGCGTGATGCTGACCGTCGCGCTGCTAGCTTTTATTCTGTTTCAGTATGTCGGCGATCCTGTCATGATCATGTTGGGTCAGGAGGGCACGCCTGCTGAGCGTGAGCAGTTACGTCAGGACCTCGGGCTCAACGATCCAATTATTGTGCAGTTCTATCATTTCCTCGCCAATGCCGTACAAGGTGACTTTGGTTTGTCACTGCGGCAAGGACAAAAAGTTTCGGTGCTGTTGCGTGATCGCTTGCCGGCGACCTTGGAGTTGTCAATCGCTGCTGCGTTGATCGCCTTAGTGATTGGCGTGCCGTTAGGTGTTTACACGGCACTCAAGCGAAATGGAAAGTTATCCCAAGCTTTTTTGGCATTTTCGCTCTTGGGTGTTTCGCTCCCCACGTTTCTCATCGGTATCTTGTTGATCCTAGTGTTTTCTGTTCAGCTGGGTTGGTTGCCTAGTTATGGCCGTGGAGACACCGTAAAACTGGGCTGGTGGTCAACAGGCTTACTCACGGCAAGCGGCTGGAAACACTTGATCCTGCCAGCAGTCACACTTTCTCTCTTTCAAGTCGCACTGGTCTTGCGTCTCGTTCGCTCCGAGATGCTCGAGGTCTTGCGTGCTGACTATATCAAGTTTGCGCGTGCGCGCGGTTTGACGAAGCGGGCGATTCACTTCGGTCATGCCCTTAAAAACACGCTCGTGCCTGTCATTACGATTATGGGTTTGCAGCTCGGCGGCATTATCGCGTTTGCGATTGTCACAGAGACCGTGTTTCAGTGGCCGGGCATGGGTTTGCTCTTTATTCAGGCTGTCCAGTTCGCCGACATTCCGGTGATGGCGGCTTATCTGTGTCTGATCTCATTTATTTTTGTGGTGATTAATCTGATTGTTGATTTGTTGTACTTCGCGGTCGATCCGCGACTCCGTGTGGGTCTAGGCAAGTCAGGAGGGGGCCACTGATGCGCGCCGCTCTTGCAAAATTCTGGAATGGGGATCTCGCTTGGTCATGGCGACATACACCCGTGGCCATCATTGCGACCTTTACGCTGCTCATCATGTTGATTGCTGCGTTTGGCGCTGGATGGATTGCGCCACACAACCCCTTTGACTTGGCAACGATCGAGTTGCTGGATGCGCTCAAGCCTCCCGTTTGGGCGGACGATGGCACGTCCAAATACTTATTGGGTACGGATAGTCAAGGACGTGATCTGCTCTCCGCCTTGATGTACGGCACCAAAGTATCTCTGCTCATTGGCTTGGCTGCGGTGGCCGGGGCGATGTTGCTCGGCGTTGTGCTTGGATTGATCTCTGGCTACGCAGGGGGTCGCATTGATGCCTTGATCATGCGCGTGGCGGATGTCCAGCTTTCCTTTCCTGCCATTCTGATTGCCTTGCTGATCGATGGTGTGGCACGTGCAGTGGTGCCAGGTGACATGCACGAGGTGATCGCATTTCCAGTGCTGGTGGGGGCGATTGCCCTGGCGGGATGGCCACAATATGCGCGAACGGTTCGGGGCTCGACCCTTGTTGAAAAAAATCGAGAATACGTCCAAGCAGCGCGCGTGATTGGTATTTCTTCGCCTGTCATCATGTTTCGCCACGTGCTGCCCAATGTATTGGGTCCCGTGCTGGTGCTCGCGACGGTTCACCTGGCGACCGCGATCATTACAGAGGCGACACTCTCCTTTTTGGGGGTCGGTGTGCCGCCAACCTCTCCCTCGCTTGGAACACTGATCCGCGTGGGCAATGACTTTTTGTTTTCCGGAGAGTGGTGGATCACCATTTTTCCGGGCGCGGCTCTCGTGCTGCTGGTGTTGTCTGTCAACCTGCTTGGGGATTGGCTGCGTGATGCCCTGAATCCCCGTTTGAGTTAAGGGCAGACATGTCTAATATTTTAGAAATTAAAAACCTCAGCGTCGAGTTTCCGACACGACACGGCACCTTAAAAGCGTTGAACGATGTGTCGTTTTCAATCGCAGCGGGCGAGGTGGTGGGCGTCGTTGGCGAGTCGGGCGCTGGTAAGTCCCTGACTGGTGCAGCCATTATTGGTTTGCTCGAACCGCCAGGACGCATTTCCGGAGGTGAAGTGCTGCTTGAAGGCCGGCGGATCGATAATTTGTCGGATGAGCAGATGCGGCCGATTCGCGGCCGTGAAATTGGCGCGATTTTCCAAGATCCGCTGACCTCTCTCAATCCGCTCTATACCGTTGGTCATCAGTTGACTGAGACCATCGTGACACACTTACCGATGACGAGGTCTCAAGCCCGACAGCGTTCAATCGAGTTGCTAGAGTCGACGGGTATCCCCGCCGCTCGTGAGCGCATTGATCACTATCCCCATCAGTTTTCGGGTGGCATGCGTCAGCGTGTCGTCATCGCGCTGGCCTTAGCGGCACAGCCCAAGTTGATCGTCGCGGATGAGCCCACCACGGCACTGGATGTTTCTATTCAAGCGCAGATTATTGAGTTGATTAAAAAGATGTGCCGCGAACAAGGCACCGCCGTGATGTTGATCACACACGATATGGGTGTGATCGCCGAAACGGCTGATCGAGTCGTGGTGATGTATGCAGGACGCGTCGCTGAGATCGGCAAGGTACGTGACGTGATTCATGCGCCTCGTCACCCTTACTCAGTGGGACTGATGGGCTCGATTCCCTCCATCCACCATCATGTCGAACGTCTGGTGCAGATTGATGGTTCGATGCCAAGGCTCACGGCGATTCCCAAGGGTTGTGCGTTTAATCCACGCTGCCCGCGTGTCATGGATCGCTGCCGCGAAGAGCGTCCCGAAATCATTCAGGTCGGCACCTCGCAAGCTGCCTGCTGGTTACACGCATCAAAGGAGGCGTCATGAGTACAGAGCGTCCTTTAGTGGAAGTGCATGACGCGGCACGTTGGTTTGATGTCTCGGCCCCCTGGCTCGAGCGCGTGCTGTCCCGCAAGCCACGCAGTATTCTGCGCGCGGTCGATGGTGTGTCATTTGGCATTCGCAAGGGCGAGACTCTGGCGCTAGTGGGGGAGTCCGGTTGCGGCAAGTCCACCATTGCCCGGATGTTGGTCGGTCTTTATCCGCTCACGCGCGGGACCATTACCTTTGATGGTCAACCAATTTCAAATATGCAGGGCCGCTCTGGTCTGGCCTTGCGCAAGCGCCTGCAGATGATTTTCCAGGATCCCTATGCCAGTTTGAATCCTCGCTGGCGTGTCGGACGGATCATTGCTGAGCCGATGCTGGCACATACCGACATGACCGAGCAAGAGCGTGATGACCGTGTCGATGTGTTGCTGACCCAGGTTGGTTTACATCCCTCAGACAAGTCCCGCTTTCCGCATCAGTTTTCCGGTGGACAAAGGCAGCGCATTTCGATTGCGCGAGCCTTGGCGGTTAATCCCGAGTTTCTCGTGTGCGATGAGCCGACTTCGGCACTCGATGTGTCTGTTCAAGCGCAAGTGTTGAACATTATGAAAGACTTGCAGAGAAATCTCGGTCTGACCTATCTGTTCATTTCACATAACTTGGCTGTTGTGCACCACGTGGCGGACCGTGTGGGTGTGATGTATCTGGGGCGGATTGTCGAAATCGCCGATCGTGACACCTTGTTTGCAAATCCTCAGCATCCCTATACGCGGATGTTGCTGTCAGCGATTCCAGATATGACGGGGCAGGGACGCAAACGTACGCCTGTTGCGGGTGAGGTTCCCAATCCCTTGAATCCACCCACGGGATGTACCTTTCACCCGCGTTGCCCCTTTGTGCGAGAGCGCTGCAAAACTGAAGCCCCCGCGACACAAAACTTTAAAGGCGTGGAAATTGCCTGCCATGGTGTTGCAGAAGGTTGGCCGATGCAGGGTTAATTGCCTCGGCCACACGGCAAGTGAAACTAGTTCGTCTTGATGTTGCGCACCTTGACGAGCTCGTTCCATTTCTTGATATCTGTTTCGATGTATTGTTCAAACTCTTTTGAACTCCCGCCGACAGGCTCCATGCCAATCGAGACAAAGCGCTCTTTCACATCGGGTTGAGCTAGGATCTCGTTGATCTCTTTGTTCAGGCGCGTCACGATATTCGCGGGCAGCTTTGCGGGGCCGACGAGACCGAACCAGGTGTAGACGTCAGTATCTTTGAACCCTTGCTCACCAAGTGAGGGAACGTCTGGTAACAAAGCTGAGCGCTGTGAACCAAACACGGCAATCGCGCGCAACCGGTCGTTCTTGATAAAGGGCAGAGGTGCGACAATAGGATGCACGCCTGCCGTTAACTGGCCACCGACGAGGTCCGTCATCGCTGGCGCATCGCCCTTGTAGGGCACATGCGTCATGTTCGATTTAGCCAAATAGTTAAACAACTCAATCGCCAAATGAGGGCCTGTGCCATTGCCTGGGCTGGAGACATTGACTGTTCCAGACTTGGCAGCGAGTGCAAGTAACTCTTTGGTGGTTTTGACTGGTGAGGCTGCCGGGACCAACAAGAAAAGTGGAGCACGGACCACTTGGATAATGGGCGTAAAGTCTTTGAGCGTGTCGTATTGAAGCTGGCCAAACAATGCGGGGTTGGTCGTATGAGGGGCGGCGGCCATCAGCAAGGTATAGCCATCTGGATCAGCCTTGGCAATGAAGGCGGAAGCAATGCGTGTATTGGCGCCTGGCTTGTTTTCCACGACAACAGGTTGTTTGAGACGGATGGCAAGGCGTTCACCGATGACACGTGTGGCGATGTCGTTTGAGCCACCTGCCGGAAAGGGCGAGATCAGTTTGATTGGCTTTGTAGGCCATTCTTGAGCGAGTGCCAAGCCTGTTGCACTCAGTGTTAAGCCAAGTGCGAGTGCGATGCGGCTAATTATTTTCATGTCTGCCTCCAGAGAGCAATAAAACTGATGAATAAAAAATAAAATTACTTCATGATCCGTTTTGCAATGTTGAGCAAATGAATCTGGCTTGTACCTTCGTATAAACGGAACAGCCGGACATCCCGATACAGCATTTCAATCGGTCCGCCAATGTCGGCGCAGTAGCCTGCGCCGCCGAAAATTTGCACCACGCGATCTGCTACACGTCCGCACATCTCTGAGGCGTAGTATTTACAGATCGAGGCTTGTGTCGTCACATCCTCACCGTTGTCACGTGCGCGCGCAGTCTCCAGCACCAGACTGCGTGCGGCTGAAATCTCCACTTGGCACTCAGCCAGCATGGCTTGCACCAGTTGAAACTCGCCAATCGGTTTGCCAAACTGCTCTCGCTTTTTGACATGCGCCAGAGCCTCGTCGAGCAGACGCATCGCCGGACCGATACACAGTGCGGCCAAATTAATACGTTGTTTATTCAGAGTTTTCATGGCGGTCGCAAAGCCTTTTCCGGGCACGCCGCCTACGATCTGCTCGCTGCTTGCCATGACATCCTCAAGGTAAACCTCCGAGACAGGCGAGCCTGACTGACCCATTTTCCGGTGCTCAGGACCCGTACTCAAGCCAGGTGTTTGACGTGGAATCAAAAAGGCACTGATGCCACGGTGCGACAAGTCCTCGGGGTCGGTTCTGGCAAATACCGTAAAGAGCTCGGCGATTGGGGCGTTCGTGATGTAGCGTTTAGTGCCATTGATGCGCCACTGCTGCGCACCGCCTGTCATCGCTGGGGTTGCAGACGCCTTTAGTGCTGTGGCATCCGAGCCTGCATCGGGTTCAGTCAATGCGAGACAGCCCGTGACCTCACCACTGGCGAGCTTGGGCAACCATTCTTGTTTTTGCTCAAGCGTGCCGTCTTGAATGATGGATTCAGCACCGATACCAGTGTTGGTCCCCGCCCGAGCGCGAAAAGCCGTTGCGGCCTTCGAGAGTTCAATATTGGCGAGCGCGAGTTCCTCAGTTGTCATACCTGCGCCGCCATATTCGCGCGGAATACTCCAGCCAAAATAACCACGCTCGCGCATGATCTGGACGATATGCGCGGGAATCTCGTTGTCCCTGACAACTTGAGCTTCCGCAGGAATAGCGATTTCACGGACAAATTGACGAATGTCGTCCAGGCGTTGAGTGTTGAGTGTTGAGTCTTGAATCATAAGGATGTTCCGCTTGTGGTCAGGATCTTGCCGCTGTCGCGTTCGATGTTGTGACGGGCTTCAAATAAGTGAGGAATGATGTTTTTAAGGAGTTCGGCTTTGGTCAGTCGAGCCGTACTGATCGTGCAATTCATGCCGATTTGCAGATGATCATCCGAGGCGACCGTGAGAGGAACCGCCACGGCGAGGACATTGCGCTTCCAGTCGCCACGGCTCAAACAGAAGCCATTTTTTTCGTAGCACGCACGGTCTTTTTCAAAATAGGGAAAGTCTGCCGCATATTGCGCCGGGTCCTCGACTTTGAGTCGATTCAATATCGATGCGCGTTGCGCGTTTGTGCTTGCGAAAAGCAAGGCGCGTCCGAGGGCTGTCGTTAACAAGGGGCGCGCACTGCCGATATCGGGTTTTAAAAAATTCCCTCGGTCAATACGTAGGGCGTCGATGTATACCACCTCGAGTTTTCCCAGCATCCCGAGATTCACTGTCCAACCTGTTTTGGCAGCCAGCTTTTCGATATGGGGTCGGGCCAAGTGCCGGATTTCCATGCTGGCAAGCATGGGATAGCCCAGCATCAGCACCCCAGGTCCGAGGCGATATTTTTGCAGGCGATCAATCCTCGTCAAATAGCCGAGTTGTTCCAGTGTGTAGGTCAGTCGCGAAATAGTCGCCTTGGGCAAACCTGTTTTTTCACAGAGCTCTCGATTGCCCAGCAGATACTCGGCAGGCGTGAAGGCGCGCAGGACTTGTAGTCCGCGGCTCAAGTTAATTGCAAACTGACGATCTGTCTCCACGGAGTGGGGCGCCTTGTTCATCATCATATGTTGAGGGATTGTCGAAACAGGGACAACCTAAATTTACTAGCGTTTCGCTGTGCGGAACAGAGGACTCATCCAGTCAGGAATCTGCTCAAATATCAAGATGCATACAGAAACTGACACCGAAACGCCCCGTCTCCCCATGCTTGATGGCATCAATATTCTCGATTTCTCGACTGTGCTTGCGGCGCCTTTTGCCGCCACACTCTGTGCGGATCTTGGTGCGCACGTCACAAAAATTGAGTTGCCGGATGGTTCGGATGCGCTGAGAGGCTTAGCGCCCACAACCCCTGAGCATGCGCTCTACTGGAAGGTGGTCAATCGCAATAAACAAGGCATCACACTTGATGTGCGCCAGCCAGAAGGACGCGAATTATTTCTTAAAGCGATTGCGCATACCGATGTGTTGGTCGAAAACTTTCGTACCGGAACGCTGGACAAATGGGGCTTAGATTTAAAGACGCTGCATGCTGTCAATCCTAAGCTCGTGGTTTTACGCATTACGGGTTTTGGACAGACGGGACCCTATGCAAAACGTCCAGGCTTTGCCAGAATATTTGAGGCGATGAGCGGCCTCACCAACCTCATTGGTACACCTGAGAGTGGCCCCCAGCATCCAAACTTACCGATCGGCGATTTGATTACGGGAGTCTTTGGTGCGTTTAGCATTGCTTCGGCCATGGCCTCATTACGCGCGCGTCCAGAGCAAGGTGGTTTTGAAATTGACCTTTCTGCGACAGAGGCGATTTTCCGTTTGCTGGATCCGCTTGCGGTCGAACAAGAGGTGTTGGGCTACACGCGCAGCCACGTCGGTAATCGTGCCGATTACACCGCACCATCAAATATGTATCGAAGCAAAGATCACATCTGGGTGACCTTAGTGGCTTCTTCCAACCCCATTTTTAGCCGTCTCTGTCACGCGATCGGTCACGTGGAATGGTTGTCTGACCCGCGATTTGAAACCAATCCCGGAAGATGCCGTCATGTAGAGGTGATCGATGAGGGGATTTCCCAGTGGTTTGCCAGCCACGACTTTAGTGAAATCGAACGTGTTTTGGGTCAGGCCGATGTGCCCTATACCAAGGTGTTCAATATCAAAGATGTGCTGGCCGATCCTCAGGTGCAGCATCGCCAGTCAGTGATGCGGATCGAGGACCCCGACTTAGGCTCGATCCCCGCTCCCTGTGTTGTACCCAGAGTAGTCGGTGCAGCGGTGCGCCAGCATCGCAGCGGCCCTGCGGTGGGCGAACACAACGCGATTTTTTATAACGAACTCGGTTTAATCGAAGAAGAAATCGCCCAACTAAAGACCCGCGGAGTTTTGTAAAGGGTTCGTCGGGGTGGACTCAGTGAAGAGACGGCGGCTTGCCCGCCTGTCCCGCTGACAGATCATCCTCTTGATCATCGTCATCCCCTAGATCTTCGAGCAACTCAAGATCTGGATCAGGCAAGGCGTCTTCGGTCAAATCAAAAGGCAGGAGCTCAGCAAGCTCCATCGCGTAGTCAAACTCATCACCATTCTGATCGAGCCTGACAAAACGCGCTTCTGGATCATCTGTAATCTGAATCGCCCACAAATACTGACAGTCATAGACCTCTGTATCCAAATCCAGGCCGCCACGGTTTCCCACAAAGCGCGCACCCGGGCCACCCATTTGCACATGTGTGGCTTTTTCATCTGGCGTTTCATCGACCCCAAGTGGAATGGCAAAAATGACCCATTCCGCATCGTCATCCATGCCGATTTCAGCCAAAACAGACTTGCCCATATAGGCGCTCAGACCATCGGCGGTTTTACCCAGCATGGAAAGTTCTTGTTCGGTAAAGCGCAGGGCGTGGTCAGGTGTGGTCATAAGAACTCAGTTTGGAGCCGTTCAGTCAGGCAAAAGTCGATTTAGCCGTCATCATAGCGCCCTCCAAGCCCTACAATAGCGCATCGTCTTTTTATTCTTTGATGGACCTATGGCTCAATACGTATACACCATGCACCGCGTGGGCAAAATTGTTCCCCCTAAGCGTCAGATCCTGCGTGACATTTCTCTGTCGTTTTTCCCGGGCGCCAAAATCGGCGTGTTGGGTCTGAATGGCTCGGGCAAGTCGACCTTGCTCAAGATCATGGCGGGTGTGGACAAGGAAATCGAAGGCGAAGCCGTTCCGATGCCCGGTCTCAATATTGGTTATCTGGAGCAAGAGCCCAAGCTCAACCCCGATCACACTGTGCGCCAAGCGGTCGAGGAGGGCATGGGACCCGTTGTTGCGGCTAAAAAGCGGCTTGACGAAGTCTATGCCGCCTACGCCGAACCAGATGCTGATTTTGATGCGCTCGCCGCTGAACAGGCGGATTTAGAGGCCATTATTTCCGCCGCGGCCTCGAGCGGCTCTGACGATACAGAAACACAAATGGAAATCGCCGCCGATGCGCTGCGCTTGCCCCCTTGGGATGCCAACGTTGGTAAGCTTTCCGGTGGTGAAAAGCGTCGCGTCGCGTTGTGCCGCTTGTTGTTGTCCAAGCCAGATATGTTGCTGCTAGACGAGCCCACCAACCACCTGGATGCTGAGAGCGTTGAGTGGCTTGAGCAGTTTCTGGCCAAGTTCCCCGGAACTGTTGTGGGCGTGACCCACGATCGTTACTTCCTGGATAACGCCGCAGAGTGGATTCTTGAGTTGGACCGCGGTCATGGCATCCCTTGGAAGGGCAACTACAGCTCCTGGCTCGAGCAAAAGAACGATCGACTCAAGCAAGAAGAGTCCAGCGAGTCGGCCCGTCAAAAAACGATTAAGAAAGAACTGGAGTGGGTCCGTCAAAACGCCAAGGGTCGCCAGGCCAAGGCCAAAGCGCGTATGACTCGCTTTGAGGAATTGTCATCTCATGAATATCAAAAGCGCAACGAAACGCAGGAGATCTTTATTCCTGTGGCCGAACGTTTGGGTAACGAAGCGATTGAGTTCGTGAACGTCAACAAAGCGTTTGGCGACAAGCTGTTGATGGATGATGTGAGTTTCCGTGTACCCCCTGGCGCTATTGTCGGCATTATCGGACCCAACGGCGCGGGTAAGTCAACGCTGTTCCGCATGATCGCTGGTCAAGACAAGCCTGATAGCGGTGAGGTCAAAATCGGTCAGACCGTCAAGATCGCCTTCGTTGATCAGTCCCGCGATGCGTTACCAGATGCCAAGACAGTGTTTGACACGATTTCTGACGGTGCCGATCTCCTGACGGTCGGCCGTTTTGAAATGCCCGCTCGCGCCTACCTCGGTCGTTTCAACTTCAAAGGGGCGGATCAAGGCAAGATGGTCGGTCAGCTCTCGGGTGGTGAACGAGGTCGTCTGCATCTGGCCAAAACCCTCATTACTGGTGGCAACGTGTTGCTGCTGGACGAACCTTCAAACGATCTGGACGTAGAAACCTTGCGTGCACTTGAGGATGCGCTCTTAGAGTTTGCAGGCTCTGTGATGGTCATCAGTCACGATCGTTGGTTCCTGGATCGGATTGCCACGCATATCTTGGCGTTCGAGGGTGATTCGCAACTGGTGTTCTTTGATGGCAACTATCAGGAATACGAAGCCGACAAGAAACGTCGCTTAGGTGAGGCGGGTGCAGCGCCCAAGCGGATTCGCTACAAGGCCTTACGTTAGTCAGCTCGCACAGTCAACAAAAAGCGCCTGTATCAGGCGCTTTTTGTTTGTGTATGACAAGCAGGATTCGAGGCCGGGTGGCCTCGCGAGTGTCTTAACGCTGAGGCATCTCGATCTTGACCTCGAGGACCTCAAGGCTGTCCTGTCGATCAAACTGTACCTTGATGTCGTCAGGATTGATCTGCACATATTTAGAGATCACCGCCAGCAATTCCTTTTGGAGTGCGGGCAAATAGTCTGGCGAATTATTCCCGCCGCCGACACGTTCATGGGCCAGAATAATCTGCAAACGCTCTTTAGCAACGTTGGCGGAGGTTTTCTTCTGGCCGAGCAAAAACGACAGAAAAGACATCACTTACCTCCGAACAAGCGCTTGAGTAGGCCGGGCTTTTCGTAATCAACGAAACGCAGGGGCTTTTCCTCGCCAAGGTAGCGCGACACGACATCGCGATACGCTTCTGAAACATCGCTCTTTTCAATGTGAATGGCTGGCAAGCCTTGGTTGGAGGCTTGCAAAACCGACTCAGACTCAGGAATGACGCCGATCAATTTGATCCGCAAAATATCCTCAATGTCCTTGAGCGAAAGCATCTCACCGTCTTCGACACGCTTGGGGTTGTAACGCGTCAGTAGTAAATATTCTTTGATAGGCTCGTCAGACTCGATCGCACGACGTGATTTGGAGGCCAAAATGCCCAAAATACGGTCTGAGTCGCGGACTGAGGAGACCTCAGGGTTGGTGACGACCAAGGCATCGTCGGCAAAGTAGGCCGCCAGCAAGGCGCCTGTTTCAATACCGGCAGGGGAGTCACACACAATGTACTCAAAACCCATGTCTTTCAGGTCATTGATGACCTTGCCAACACCCTCCAGAGACAGCGCGTCTTTGTCGCGTGTCTGCGAGGCGGGCAGGATAAACAGGTTTTCGAGATTTTTGTCTTTGATCAAGGCTTGATTGAGGGTGGCTTCACCCTGAATCACGTTAACAAAGTCGTACACCACGCGACGCTCACAACCCATAATGAGGTCGAGGTTACGCAGGCCGACGTCAAAGTCGATCACGGCTGTTTTGTGGCCACGCATGGCCAAACCGGAAGAAAAACTGGCGCTCGTGGTGGTCTTGCCAACGCCACCCTTGCCTGAAGTCACCACCACAATACGAGTCATGACGCGAGAACCTTTAAATGGAAATGTTAATTTTACTGCCCAAGGGCATTAATATGAAGTGCATCTTTTTCAAGTTGAATGACAACAGGTTTTTGATGCAGTTCGGCTGATAATTTGGTGTCGACGACACGGTAGATGCCTGCGATTGCAACGAGCTCAGCATCAAAACCGGTCGTAAAAATACGTGCGGCGGCATCACCGCGGGCACCTGCCATGGCTTTGCCGCGCAAGGGACCATAAATATGAATGTTGCCGTCGGCGATCACTTCGGCGCCGCGACTAACAACGCCCATCACAATCAGATCACTGCTGCGTGCGTAGACGCGCTGGCCTGAACGCAGAGGGCCCTTAATCACCATAGTGGGGGCTGCCGACGCAGCAGAGGTGGGCACAGAATCGGCGCGCTGAGAAGCTGCGTCGTTCGCTGCGTCACCGTTGGTGTTCGCACTGACAGCGGGTTCATTGATACTGTTTTCTTCTGAGGCTGCAGGCGTTGGCAGACTAGCCGTGACCGGCTCGGCCACGGAGGCTGCCGTTTGCGTATCTGACGCATGACGCGCAGGCGCAGCTGAAAGATCGACCGGCGTGAGACCGCAGGCTTGCGCCTGGATCAAATTGTCACCTTGGGCAACCACACCGATCACAGGCAGTTTGTGCTTTTTGAAAGCCTCAAGCAGTGCTGCCCAGTCGATCACATCGTCCACGCGCATCGCGTCGATCACCACAGGCTCGTTTTCAAAAAAAGCACCAGCATCTGCCATGCGTTTTTTGAGGGCGAGGATCAGTTCTTTGGTGTCAGCGAGCTGGAGCACCACACGTATTGCGTATAGTGTGGCGCTTTTAAATTCTAGGGGGGAAAGTTCGGTCGTCATTGTCTGGGATCATACCTTACCTAGGACAGCGAGGAAAAGTCCAAAAAATGTTCGAACACGTCTTGAAAATCACGAAGACTGAGGGATGATAATGAGGCTTAAGGCTCGTTCAAGGAGGCTTTGGCAGCCTCTTGGGGCGTTAAACCCTCATAAAACTGATCGGTAAACCACTCGGCATGTTCTTCGATATAGCCTTGGGCTTCGCGCAAACTTGCCCCGGCCGCGACTAAATATTCTTCAACCTCGGTGCACCATTGGATTAAGGCCAACGTGTCTGCATCAACTTCTTCTTTTTTAGCCATCAATGGACCGCCTTTGTTAATCGTTATCAAGCAGACACTGCGCTCGCCCAGGTATCTTTCAGGGTGGTGACCCGATTAAAGACAGGGCGCTGAGCGGTCGAGTCTTTCGCATCAATCACAAAATAGCCCAGACGTTCAAATTGCGACACCACCCCAGTTTCAAGGGAGGTGCCGGGTTCAAGCCATGCCTGCACAGTGTGCACGGACAGCGGGTTGAGATAGTCCAAAAACTCACGATCGCCCGCATCTGGGAAAGGCTCAGAGAACAAGCGGTCATACAGGCGAATTTCAGCCGGTACTGCAGTCGCGCAACTAATCCAGGTAACGTTGCCCTTGACTTTGACAGCGTCCGAGCCAGGTGTACCACTCTTGGTCTCGGGGTTGTATTCGGCATGGACCTCCAGGATATTGCCCTGATCGTCCTTGATGCAGCCTGTGCACGTCACGACATAGCCGTACTTGAGCCTGACAGAGTTGCCTGGAAAGAGTCTAAAGTATTTTTTAGGCGGCACTTCGGCGAAATCCTCTCGCTCAATCCACACTTCACGGGTGAGCGGAAATTCGCGTTGACCTGCGGCTGGGTCGTGCGGATTGCGCGGGGCGTGGCAGATTTCTGTGTGGCCTTCTGGAAAGTTCGTGATGACCAGTTTGACGGGATCCAAAATCGCCACCGAGCGAGGTGCCAAAGGATCCTGAACCTCACGCAAGGCCTGATCTAGCAAGCTGTAGTCGATTCGCGAATTGGATTTTGAGACGCCTGTGCGTTCACAGAACAGCCTGAGTGCCGCGGCGGTATAGCCGCGCCGGCGTAAACCCGCCAACGTAGGCATACGAGGGTCGTCCCAACCGTTCACGTGGCCTTCTTTGACCAGCTGTAACAGTTTGCGTTTGCTCGTGACGATGTAGCTCACATTGAGACGTGCAAACTCATATTGATGCGGCAGCGGCAAGGAAAACTTGCCTAATTCCTGCAGGCGGTTCAGTGTCCAGTCGTAAAACGGGCGCTGGTCTTCAAACTCAAGCGTGCAAATACTGTGCGTAATCCCCTCAAGCGCATCCTCAATCGGATGGGCAAAGGCATACATGGGATACACGCACCACTGCGTGCCTGTGCGGTGATGGGCGGCGTGACGAATGCGATAGAGCACAGGATCACGCATGTTGATATTGGGCGAGGCCATATCAATCCGTGCACGCAAGGCCATACTGCCATCCGGATGTTTGCCATCGCGCATCTCGCGCAGCAAGCGCAGCGAGTCAGCGGCCGAGCGATCACGGAAAGGTGAGTTTTGACCTGGTTCAGTGAGCGTACCGCGCATCGCCCGCATTTCTTCTGGGCTTTGCTCGTCCACATAGGCATGACCGGCCTCGACCAGCGCTTCTGCAAACGCAAACATATCCCCAAAATAGCTGCTGGCGTAGTAGAGATGCTCTTTACCTTCCACCTTCCAGTCGAACCCAAGCCATTTGACGGCATCGATGATGGCGTCCACGTACTCTTGTTCTTCTTTTTCCGGATTGGTGTCATCAAAACGCAGGTGACAGATCCCACCGTAGTCGCGCGCCAAACCGAAATTCAGACAAATGCTTTTGGCGTGGCCAATGTGCAGGTAGCCATTGGGCTCGGGGGGGAAGCGGGTACGAATCCGTGCCGAGTCGAGCGCACCCGTTGCCTGCACGTCTGCTGTGCCAGGGTGGCCCGCCCATCGTTTGCCGGCAAATCGCTGAGAAGCGAGATCAGACTCAATAATGTTGCGCAGAAAATTAGTCGTAACGGGAGCGTTGGATTCAGAGG
Source organism: Zwartia sp. (assembly GCF_049655405.1). Classification (GTDB taxonomy): domain Bacteria; phylum Pseudomonadota; class Gammaproteobacteria; order Burkholderiales; family Burkholderiaceae_B; genus Zwartia. The sequence goes on along the minus strand of NZ_JBASJR010000011.1, from coordinate 459,425 downwards.
TCATACAAGGATTTTGGGCGGCCATAGCAAGCAATAAGGACATATTTTGCCATGAGCCGCACTCGATAGCCTGTGGACTTATGAAATACCCACAATTTGTTCCTCTACAATCCCCATATGTTGTTGATAAAAGCCACCTATGCGTAAGCCAAACGCTTTCGCTGCAGACCTGTCCTCCCATCACTCCTCGCATTCAAGCGCCAGTCAACTGGACGCTTCCGAGGTGTTGGCGAGGGTCTTTGGCTACGAATCTTTTCGCGGTGACCAGCACGCGATCGTTGAACACGTCATCAACGGTGGTGATGCCTTGGTGCTCATGCCGACCGGCGGCGGAAAATCTCTTTGTTATCAGGTGCCTGCGCTCGTGCGGTCTGGTACAGGTATTGTGATTTCCCCTCTGATCGCGCTGATGCAAGATCAGGTCGACGCACTCACCGAACTCGGCGTCCGGGCAGCATTTCTGAACTCTACCCAGGACTGGCAAGACACCAAAGACGTCGAGCAAGCATTCCTGAATGGAGAGCTTGACCTGCTTTACGTGGCGCCCGAACGCTTGCTGACCGAGCGATGCACTCAGCTTTTAGAGCGTGGAAACATCGCTCTGTTTGCCATTGATGAGGCCCATTGTGTTTCACAGTGGGGACATGACTTCCGTCCAGAGTACCTAGGCCTCTCCGTCTTGCACGAGCGTTGGCCCAACGTGCCGCGCATTGCGCTGACCGCGACAGCCACAGATGTCACGCGTCGCGAAATCGCCACTCGCCTCTCGCTCGACGACGCACAACATTTTGTTGCCAGCTTTGATCGCCCGAATATTCGTTACAACATTGTTGAAAAGCAAGACGTTCGCAAGCAGCTTTTGCAGCTCCTTAGGCAAGAGCACAAAGGCGATGCCGGGATTATTTATTGCCTGTCCCGCAACAAGGTCGATGACACGGCCGAATTCCTGTGCGCGCAAGGCATCGAAGCCTTGCCTTACCACGCGGGCTTGGGCGCGCAGGTGAGGGCGCACAATCAGTCAAGATTTTTACGCGAAGACGGCATCGTGATGGTGGCCACCATTGCGTTCGGGATGGGCATCGACAAGCCCGATGTGCGCTTTGTGGCTCATATCGATATGCCAAAATCTGTCGAGGGCTACTACCAAGAAACAGGGCGAGCCGGTCGGGATGGCTTGCCTGCTACAGCGTGGCTAGCCTATGGTTTACAAGACGTGGTGCAACAACGCCGCATGATTGATGAGTCTGCGGGCGACGATGCCTTTAGACGTCGCCTCGGCGCGCAACTGGATGCCATGCTGGCCATGTGCGAGGCGATTGCTTGCCGACGTCAGCGCCTTCTGCAGTACTTTGGCCAACGTATCGAGCCTTGCGGGAACTGTGACAACTGCTTGCAACCTCCTGAGGCTTGGGATGGGACCGTCGCCGCTCAAAAAATGCTATCAGCGATTTATCGCTTGATGAAAGAGCGCGGGCAACGCTATGGTGCCGGGCATCTGATCGATATCTTGCGGGGCAAATCGACACCGCGCGTCTTAGAAAATGAACACGAAAAACTGACGGTGTTTGGTATAGGCCTGGATCTGACAGACCAGGCTTGGCGTAGCGTGCTGCGGCAATTGCTCGCACATGGCCTGCTGGTGGTCGATCAAGAGGGCTACGGGACACTCGCCTTAACCGAAGACAGCCGCGCTGTTTTAAAGGGTGAGCGTACGTTGATGCTACGACGAGAAGCAGAACGCACAGCAAAATCTTCCACGCCAAAATCTAAAGCCGCGCTGCCTGACTTGCCCTCAGGCGCACAGAGGATCTTTGAGGCCTTACGCCGTTGGCGTTCCGAAATCGCGCGTAGTCATGGCGTACCCGCCTATGTAATTTTTAACGATGCGACACTACGCGAGATTGCGCTGACTCGACCTGACAGCTTGGAGGACTTGAGTCATGTCAACGGCGTGGGTGTCCGCAAGCTAGAGTCTTACGGCGAATTAATTTTGGCGTGTATCGCTGAGTGTGCTGAGCGTTAAATACGGCTCAGGCGTTGTCGTTTGCAAGCCCTAGGTAAACAACGGGCCGTCCGAGGGTTGCGCTTTAGGAGGCGTTAAACCCAAATGCCGCCAGGTTGTTTGCGTGGCCATCCGCCCGCGGGGCGTACGCTGCAGATAACCATGCTGAATCAAATAGGGTTCGATGACATCTTCGATGGTGTCACGTTCTTCGCCAATCGCAGCGGCCAGACTATCCACGCCTACGGGCCCACCATCAAACTTGTGCACGATCGCCTCAAGGAGCTTGCGGTCCATCAGGTCTAGGCCCTGTGGATCGACTTCCAGCATCGCCAAGGCCGCGTTCGCGACAGCAGCATCGATCGTGCCTTTGGCTTTGACTTGAGCATAGTCGCGTACACGGCGCAATAATCTGTTGGCAATCCGCGGCGTGCCGCGCGAACGACGCGCCACCTCAGCCGCACCATCAGGGGTAATCGGGACTTGCAAAAGACCCGCACTGCGCGTGGCAATCCGAGTCAGTTCATCGGGTGTGTAAAACTCCAGGCGCGACACAATCCCAAAGCGATCACGAAGGGGATTGGTCAGCATGCCAGCGCGCGTCGTGGCGCCCACCAACGTAAAGGGCTGAAGATCGAGTTTGACACTACGCGCGGCTGGACCCTCGCCAATCAGGATGTCAATCTGGAAATCTTCGAGAGCGGGATACAAAATCTCTTCGACGACGGGCGACAAGCGATGAATTTCGTCAATAAACAACACATCATTACGTTCGAGATTTGTGAGCAAGGCCGCGAGGTCGCCGGGGCGCTCAAGCACTGGGCCCGACGTCTGGCGCATGTTGACGCCCATCTCGTGGGCAATGATGTGGGCAAGTGTTGTTTTGCCAAGCCCGGGTGGGCCAAACAACAAAACATGGTCCAGCGATTCCTGACGGTTTCTCGCTGCAGCAATAAAGATCTGCAGCTGTTCGCGCACGCGCTGTTGGCCGACATACTCCTCGAGGGCTCGGGGGCGTAACGCCCGCTCAATGGTCTCTTCGTTAGGTGTCGTTGCCTGAGGCGTCACGAGACGCGAGGCCTCGGCGCGGGAACTTAGGGAATCTGACTGAATAGCCATGAATGTAAAAATTAATCCAATAGGGGTACAGACTGCACAATGATGCTCGGACAATCGTACACTATCCTACATCCAAGATCCGATAATGAGAGGAAAGCAATGTCTATCGTGTTGCCAACATATGAAGATGTGATCCGGGCGTCTGAGACGCTAAAAGGGGTTGCCCACCGAACGCCTGTGCTGACTTCGTCAACAGCGAATCGGATGACGGGTGCGCAGGTGTTCTTTAAATGCGACAATTTTCAACGCACAGGCGCCTTTAAGTTTCGCGGTGCTTACAATTCGATTGCCAACCTATCTCCCGAGCAACGCCGTGCAGGGGTATTGACGTTTTCCTCGGGTAACCATGCCCAAGCAATCGCGCTGGCCGGCAAATTGCTTGGCGTGGCGACCACGATCATCATGCCGCATGATGCACCTGCAGCTAAAAAAGCAGCGACCCAAGGCTACGGCGCAACGGTGGTGAGCTACGACCGTTACAAAGAAAGTCGTGATGACATTGCCCGTGAGATGCAAAAAAAGACGGGCATGGCACTGATCCCTCCTTATGATCACCTCCATGTGATCGCCGGTCAGGGCACTGCCGCGAAAGAGTTACTCGAAGATGTCGGCGAGCTTGATTATTTGCTCGTGTGTTTGGGCGGCGGAGGTTTGCTCTCTGGAAGCGCATTATCAGCTTCTGCATTGAGCCCCAAGTGCAAGGTCTTCGGCGTCGAACCCGAGGCCGGGAACGACGGACAGCAGTCCCTGCGCAAAGGCGAGGTCGTGCATATTGATCCACCCCGTTCCATCGCGGATGGTGCGCTCACACTGTATCTTGGACAGCTGACATTCGGCGTGATCAAACAGCGGGTCACCGATATTTTGACTGTCACAGACCCTCAATTGCTCGACACGATGCGTTTCTTTGCTGAACGCATGAAAATGGTGGTCGAGCCGACAGGCTGCCTCGGTGCTGCCGCGCTCTTGCAAGGCGTCCTCCCAGTAGAAAAGGACGCGCGCGTAGGCGTGATCATTAGTGGTGGTAATGTAGACTTGCAGGCCTATGCGGGCTTTTTGACGCAAGTTTAAGTTTTTTTGGAGTGAGCGATGCGTGTTCTGGTGATTGGTGGTGCGGGTTTTCTGGGCCGACAAATCGTCGGTCGTCTAGTGGCCCAAGGGCATGTCGTCCATGTCCCGACCAGGCAATATCAGCACGGTCGCGCGCTGCTCGTGCACCCCACTGTTACCGTCATGCAAGCCAATATTCATGACGATGTGGATTTAAATCGGCTGGTGGCAGGTTGTGACGTGGTGATCAATCTCGTCGGGATTTTGCACAGTCGCCCGGGTCAGCCTTTCGGACCTGACTTTGAGCGTGCCCATGTCCAGTTGCCCAAGCGTATCGCACAGGCTTGCCTGGCAAACGGCACCAAACGCTTGATGCACGTCAGTGCATTGGGCGCCGATGTACAGGCCCCTAGTGGCTATTTGCGCTCTAAAGCGGCGGGTGAACAGGCTATCCATGCTGCCTATCAAGCTGCGGGCAATGATGGCTTCACCATTTTCAGACCCTCGGTTGTCTTTGGCCCCGAGGATCAGTTCATGAATATGTTTGCTCGGTTAGCGCGGTTTTTCCCCGTGTTGCCGATCGCAGGTGCCAAAGCCAAGATGCAGCCTGTCTTTGTGATGGATGTTGCCGAAGCCATTCTCAATTCAATGTCACAGCCTTGGGCATGTGGCCAAACGTTTGAGCTCGCGGGTCCGCGTGTTTACACGCTAGGTGAGTTGGTCGAACTTGCCGCGTTGTGGAGTGGTCACCCTCGTCCTGTCTTGCCCTTGCCGCTTTCAATTGGGCGGATGCAAGCTTTCTTCTTTGAGTGTTTGCCTGGTGAGCCCTTGATGTCGCGTGACAATCTCGCTTCCTTGACGGTAGACAATATTAGCCATGCCCCCATGAACCCACTGCTCGGGATTGTGCCAACTGCCCTCGAGTCGATTGCCCCTGTTTATTTAAAACCTGCTGTGTGAGCCCTCTCATCATGACAACGACAAAAAAAGGTCAGGCCCTCATTATTAAAAATTCGCGGATTTTGATCGCGGGTGCTGCGAGTCTGGTGGGCTCGCACACTGCAGATCTCTTGCTCAAAGAAGGCGCCCGCGAAGTGCTCTTGCTCGATAATTTCTCCTTCGGTTCCATGGAGGCGATTGCGCATCTGCAGAACGATCCCCGCATCAAAATTGTTCGTGCGGACTTAATGCGTTTGCCTGACTTATTGATGGCGACCGAAGATGTCGATGGCGTGATCCATTTGGCAGCTTATATGACCTTGGGCTTCTCACAGACACCTTGGCAGGCTGTCGATGTCAATATTCGCGGTGCGCAAAACATGCTTGAAGCCTGCCGCGTGAACAAGGTCAAGAAAATCATCTTCGCCTCTTCTAACGCTGTGTATGGCTATGGTCCGGGCATCGAGGGCGCGCTCGCCGAAGAGATTCCTTTTCACTCCGTTGGTGCACCCCCTGCAGCGATTTTGTACGGCGCCTCTAAAATCATGGGCGAGCAACTTTGCCGCCACTATCACCAGACTTTTGGTCAAGACTACGTGGTGTTGCGCTATTCGACTGTATATGGAGAGCGCCAACACTATCGCGCCGCCAATTCGCTTTACATCATGGAAACCTATGATCGTGTGCGTAAGGGCGAGGCGCCAATCTTGCCAGGTGATGGCAAGGATACAAAACATTTCGTGCATGTCTCCGATGTCGCGCGCGCCAACGTTGCGGCGCTGCAAAGCACCGCAACGGATGTAGCGGTCAATGTCTCGGGCCCTGCACCGATTACCACTGGCGAACTGGTCAATCTGGTGCTTGAGTTTTGCAAAAGCGATCTCAAGCCTGAGGTGCGTCCTGACCCCCCGGGTAAGGTACGCTTAACCTCTGGCGGAGCTTTCCATATTCCTCATGACAAGGCGGGTGAGGTCATTGGTTGGAAACCTGTCGTAGAAATGCGCGAAGGTGTGACGCGTTTATTGGCATGGCGCGAGGCTCAAGTTTAAAAAGGAGAGGTGAAAAAAATGAAAATAAAAATCAATCGTTTACTGATCAGCGCTGTTTGTTTATTGGGCGCTTCTTTATCTGCCGCAACCTTGGCGCAGACTTTTCCTGAAAAGGCCGTGACGCTTGTTGTGCCTTACCCAGCAGGCGGTGCAACCGATGTGATTGGCCGGATGGTGGCTGAAAAACTGCCGGCACAGTGGAAGCAACAAGTGGTGGTGACCAATCGGCCAGGCGCGGGTACAACCGTTGCAGCTGAAGGCGTTGCGCGCGCTCAAGGTGACGGCTACACCCTTTACATCACCACTGCGGCTCATACGATTAGCGCAAGCCTGTACGGCAAGTTGAAATACGACCCGGTCAAGGATTTTGCACCCATCACCCTGATCTCGACGATTCCCTTGGTGATGTTGGTGAATCCAACTTTGCCAGTCAATACGTTGCCTGAGTTGATCACCTACGCCAAAGCACAAAAAAATGGCTTAACGATGGCGTCGCCCGGCAATGGGACACCACAGCATTTGGCAGGCGAGTTGTTCAAGTCCAAAACGGGCACACCTCTCACCCATGTACCCTACAAAGGCGATACGCCAATGTTGACAGACCTGATCGGTGGACAAGTACAGGTGGCTTTTGTGACCTTGTCGGCAGCGTTGCCTTATATCAACTCCGGCAAACTCAAACCGATTGCGCTGGCGCATCCGCAGCGCGTGGCTGCGATTCCTAACGTTCCAACCATGACAGAGTCGGGTTTACCTGATTTCAATGCGGCAACTTGGTTTGGAATCTACGGACCCGGCACAATGAGTCAGGCCTTACGTGAAAAAATCTCTGCAGACATTCAGAAAATCGTCGCTGAGCCAGCAATGACCCAACGTCTGCGAGACATGGGCGGCGAAGTGAACAACAGCTCACCTGCAGCCTTCCAGAAAGTGATCGCCACAGAAGTCAAAAACTGGTCCGAGGCTGTGCAGCTTTCTGGTGCGCGCGTAGACTAAGCAGCTGAACTAAGCGATTAAGCTCAGGCTTTCGTCGATCGATTGCTTGAGTAAGGCAACAATCTGATCGATTTCTGCTTCATTCACAATAAAAGGCGGTGCCACAAGTACGTGGTCACCGCTTTTTCCATCAATCGTTCCCCCCATTGGGTACACCAACAAACCATTTTGTATGGCTTGCTGTTTGATCACGGCATGTAATTTTTTATTGTGGTCAAACGGTTGGAGGCTGGCCCGATCTTTGACGAGCTCGACTGCCATAAACAAGCCACGACCTCGGATATCGCCGACATGTGGGTGGTCGTTAAACGTTGCACGGAGTGCGTCTGTCAAATAAGCGCCGCGTGCACGTACTTGCGGAAGTAGCTGATCGCGTTGAATGACGCGTTGAACGGCCAGTGCGGCGGCTGAAGCGATGGGGTGTCCCAGGTAAGTATGACCGTGCTGGAACATGCCACTTTTCTGTCGCAATGCATCGACGACGTGTGAGCGAGCCAACAGCGCACCAATCGGTTGATAGCCACCGCCGAGCCCTTTTGCAATGACCACAATATCTGGGAGTGTTTCATCTTGTTCAAAGGCGTACAGCGTGCCGGTCCGGCCCATGCCACACATCACCTCGTCAGCGATGTAAAGGATGCCATATTTGTCACAGAGGTGACGCACACCTTTTAAATAACCCGGCGTAGGTGGCACGGCGCCTGTCGTCGCGCCCACGACCGTCTCTGCACAAAAGGCGATGATGCGTTCGGGTCCTGTTGCGATAAAGGTTTCTTCGATTTCAGTCAAAAGTCGATGCGTGTAATCCTCTTGTGATTCGTGTGCCAAGCGGTCTCGGTATTCGAAACAAGGTGAGACTCGAGGGACATCCATCAAGAGGGGGGCGAAAGGTTGGCGTCGCCATTCATTGCCGCCAACGGCGAGTGCGCCTAAGGTATTGCCGTGATAGCTTTGTTTACGCGATACAAAGACCGTGCGTTCGGGTTGTCCGATTTCCAGAAAATATTGTCTGGCGAGCTTGAGTGCCGCCTCGACCGCTTCGGAGCCGCCGGAAACAAAGTAGACCTCGCTGAGGTCGCTTGGGGCGTGCTCAATTAAATGATCGGCGAGTGCCTCTGTGACTTCAGAGGTAAAAAAACCTGTGTGTGCGTAGGCGAGCTTGTCGATCTGTGCATGCATGGCGGCCAGCACATCGGGATGCGCATGACCTAGGCAAGAAACTGCAGCACCACCACTCGCATCAATATACTTTTTATTGTGCGCGTCGATGATATGGATACCTTGGGAACTGGCGGCAACAAGCGGAGTATGTCGCAAAGAGCGATGAATAATGTGTGTCATTTAGACAGCCCTTTCAAGGCTTGGCGAATTGCATCGGAAATATTGAGGCCTTCGGGCAGGCCTTTGACTGCAGATAAAGACTCACGTTCGGAGTATCCGAGTGCCGTCAGCGCATGCATGACATCGGTTTGAGTATTAGAGCCCGCCGTTGCATTTGGACTCAGGGTGTGTCCCAGATCTGCGCCTAGTTTGCCCTTCATTTCTAGGAGCAGTCTTTCCGCTGTTTTCTTTCCAATGCCTGGCACACGCATCAGACGAGCAGGATCTTGCAAGGTGATCGCTTGCGAGAGTTCTTCGGCCGTCATCCCAGACAGCACAGCGAGCGCGGTACGTGCGCCGATGCCGCTGACTTTGACGAGCTCACGAAAGGTTGCACGCTCTTGAGCGGTTGCGAAACCAAACAAAATATGTGCATCCTCTCTCACGGTCAGGTGTGTCAAGAGAGTGACTTGAGCGCCTAGTTCTGGCAGAGCGTAGAACGTCGTCATCGAGACATCAATCTCATAGCCGACACCGTGCACGTCAAGTCCAATACGGGGAGGCGTTTTGTCAAACAAGGTACCGGTGAGGCGACCAATCATTTTGAATCCTTTGGGACTAGCCCAGCAATCTACCTGCCCGCACGCGTGTGCGACCGCGTGAGGTGCGGGTTTGATAGTTCATTTGACCGAGTTTTTCAGTGAGCGGGGCAACATGGGCGTGACAAATCGCGCAGGCCAAGGCATCTGCTGAGTCAGGCGCGGGCACTCCATCAAGTGACAGAAGGCGTTGCACCATCATCTGAACTTGCTCTTTTGCAGCACGACCCGAGCCGACGACTGATTTTTTAATTTGAAGCGCAGTGTACTCATGCACTGCGAGATCGCGATCCGCGAGCGCGCACAAGGCCGCACCGCGCGCCTGACCCAACAGCAGTGTGCTGGCTGGGTTGGTGTTCATAAAAACAATTTCGAGAGCGGCGACATCTGGCTGCGTCTCTTCGACCACTTGTCGAAGATTGTCCAAAATGACTTTCAGTCTCAGAGGCAGGGTGATATCAGTCGGCACAACAATCGTGCCGCTGGCTACATAAGTGAGCTTGGCGCCTTGGACGTCGATCACCCCGAAACCTGTTCGGCGGAGACCCGGATCGACCCCAAGGATACGCATTTTTTTCTTCCAGAGTGACGCAGTTTAGTGACGGAAATGTCGCATGCCTGTCAGCACCATGGCAATGTCCCGTTCGTTTGCCGCTGCGATGACCTCGTCATCACGCATGCTTCCGCCTGGCTGGATCACGCAAGTCGCACCTGCATCAATCACGACATCAAGACCATCACGGAAGGGGAAAAAGGCGTCTGACGCAACGGCTGAACCTTTCAGGGTGAGGCCGGCGTTCTCAGCCTTGATCGAGGCGATACGGGCTGAGTCGATGCGGCTCATCTGGCCGGCACCCACGCCAAGCGTCATGCTGTCTCCACAAAAGACAATCGCGTTGGATTTGACGAATTTGGCCACTTTCCAGGCGAACATCAAGTCGCGCATTTGCTCGGCAGTAGGTTGCTTGCGCGTGACGACGCGGAGGTCTTCAGCCTTGACGGTTTCGCAGTCCGGGGTTTGGACCAACCAGCCGCCACCAATGCGCTTGACGTCGATGTCGTTTTGTCCGTCACCCATCGGGACCTCAAGAACGCGCACATTCTTTTTGCTGGCGAGCAAGGCGAGTGCGTCTTGATCATAAGCGGGGGCCAGGAGGACTTCGACAAACTGACCACTAATCGCTTGGGCAGTCGCAAGGTCAACCGTGCGGTTGAACGCAATAATGCCACCGAACGCAGAGGTCGGGTCGGTCTTGAAGGCCTTGAGGTATGCGTCCAAAGCGCTCCCTGCTGTCGCAACACCGCAGGGATTTGCGTGCTTGACGATCACGCAGGCGGGTTCAGCAAAGCTACGCACGCAGTCCCAGGCTGCATCGGAGTCAGCGATGTTGTTGTAGGAAAGTTCTTTGCCTTGCAGCTGCGTAAAATTGGAGAGCAGGCCTGCTGGGCAGTAAGGATCCACGTAAAACGCCGAGCGCTGTTGCGAGTTTTCGCCATAACGCAGGACTTGTTTTTGATAGACCTGCAAGGTCAGGATATTAGGCCAAGTATTGCGGGCAGGGGCTGTGTCTTGTGCAGGCTCGGCGACGTTCAGGCTGCTCAGATAGTTGGCGATGGCACCGTCATACGCGGAGGTGTGTGCATACACTTTGGTGGCCAGTTGCAGGCGCAGACCATAAGAGGTGCCGCCTGTCTGATCCATTTCTGAGAGGACCGCTGCGTAGTCGGCAGGGTCGATCACCACGGTCACCCCTCCTTTTTCCGTGCCATGGTTCTTAGCCGCGGCACGCAGCATGGCGGGGCCACCGATGTCGATGTTTTCTACTGCATCTTCGAAGGAGCAGTTGAGATTTGAGACAGCTTGACGAAAGGGGTACAGGTTGACGACCAGCAAATCAATCCTGTCGATGCCGTGTTGTTTGATGGTCTTGAGGTGTTCGGCGCTATCGCGACGTGCCAAGAGACCGCCATGAATTTTCGGATGCAAGGTTTTGACGCGGCCATCCAAAATTTCGGGTGAACCCGTGTGCTCAGCGACCTCAGTGACAGCGAGTCCGGCTTCGGCTAGCAGTTTGGCGGTACCACCAGTAGACAGCAGGCGCACACCACGGGCGGCCAGCGCAGAGGCAAAGTCGACGATGCCGGTTTTGTCGGAAACGGATAGCAGGGCAGTTTGAATGTTCATTGCTTAATTAGTCTAAAGAGATGAGTTTATGAAAAATGAGTTTTTTACGCAGCGTGTTGCGCGTCATGCCCAACATCTGGGCGGCTTTTGATTGGTTTTGGTGGGCGCGTTCCATCGCGACCTCGAGAATCGGGCGTTCAACGCAGCGAATCACCATCTCGTACATGTCGCTTGGATCGGTGTCGCCGAGATCGCTAAAGTACTGCTCAAGGCTCAAGCGGACAGAATCTTCGAGAATATTATTTTTTTTCATGGATAGAGGAGAATGCAGCACTCAGGCTGCTTGAAGATGTCCTGCGCGAAGTGTGAGATTGTCGCAGGTTGCAGCAGGGATGTCTGGTGAAATCTGGTGTTGATGTGTAAACCATTGATTCACTGCTTCGAATTGTGCGCTCGTTGTTTCGATTTTGTTGATTTGATCTGTAAATTGTTTTCCGTCAGGCAAGCTGCTGACATACCAGCCGATGTGTTTGCGTGCAGTGCGAACGCCAGGCAATTCACCATAAAACTGGTAATGATCAGCTAAATGTTCAAGCAGTAAGTCCCGCATCTCGATCCATGTCGGTGGGGCGAGCATCTCACCAGTCCGCAGGAAATGATCAATTTCTCTAAATATCCAGGGGCGACCTTGTGCGGCGCGCCCAATCATGACCGCGTCGGCTCCCGTGTAGGCGAGTACCTCTCGGGCCTTGAGGGGGCTGTCAATATCGCCATTGGCGACGACGGGGATGGAAAGGCTGGCTTTTACCTCGCGAATGGTGTCGTATTCGGCTTCGCCTAGGTACAAGTCCGCACGCGTGCGACCGTGCAGGGTGAGGGCGGCAATGCCTGAGTCTTGGGCGAGCTTGGCAATACGCAGCGCATTGCGGTGCTCTCTGTCCCATCCAGTGCGGGTCTTGAGCGTGACCGGGACTTGGTGGGGCAGACAGGCTTGGACGACAGCATCAAGGATGCGCGCTACCAAGTCCTCATGACGCAAGAGTGCCGAGCCGGAGGCCACGTTACAGACCTTTTTAACCGGGCAGCCCATATTGATGTCGATCACGCGAGCGCCTTTGCTGATATTGAAAACAGCTGCTTGCGCCATCATTTCCGGATCTGCGCCCGCGATTTGCACAGCGACAGGATCAATTTCGCCATCATGGTTCAAGCGGCGCGATGATTTGACCGTTTTCCAAAGCAGAGGATTGCTCGCTGCCATCTCGGAAACGGCATAGCCTGCTCCCAGCTTTTTGCAAAGCTGCCGAAACGGACGGTCCGTCACCCCAGCCATCGGGGCGACAAAAACGTTATTTGGAAGTGACCAGGCACCAATTTTCATCGTGAAATTGTAATCTCTTGCGGCTTGTTGCTCAGACTAACGTCGCAAGCCTTGCAAGAGATGACGCGCCAGGGGTGCGCGCGCCATGGGTAAGGCATCCATTCCCAGCAAAGCAAGACCTGCCAAATGCTCGAGTGGGGGCAGGCCGCTTGTAAATGTTCTAGCCATGCTGTCTGTCAGGAGAGCTGTCAATTGACGGTCAGGCTGACGCATGTGTTTAAAGTGATTGAGCGAGGGACTGACATCTTGTGAGGGGTCTGCCAACCAGTCGCGACAGGCAATCGCCAGCGCGGCGGTGTCTCTCAGTCCGAGATTGAGTCCTTGGCCTGCCACAGGGTGAAGGGTCTGAGCGGCATTGCCGATCGCCACGCAGCGCCCGTCCACCGTATTTGAACGTACATTCATCCTCAGTGGGACAGGTGTGACAGGTCCGTCGACTGAAAATGTCCCCAAGCGTGTCCCAAACATCTCGCTCAGTGCAGCGGAAAAGTCCCGAGGTGACATGAGCTTGAGAGCCTGCGCGCGCTCAGGAGAACAGCACCAAACGATCGATTGGGCATCGGTCGCGTGTGGGTGAGGCAGCACAGCAAGCGGTCCCTGATCGGTAAAGCGTTCAAATGCCCAGCCTTTGCGGGGTAGGCTCACGCGAGCCCTTGTCAGCAGTGCCATCTGAGTGTATTCGCGCTGGACGGGTGTATTCGGTTGACCGTCAGCCTGAACTGCGAGTGCTGCGCGAAGGAGTTGGCCATCTTGCATCATGCTGACGCTGGAGGCATCTTGCATCGTGACTTGGGCGGCAAGACCTGAGCGGACTTGCACACCACTTGCCTCGACAGCCTGCATGAGACTGTGATGGAGATGACCATAACGGACAACGGAGCCCAGTTGAGGCACGTCAAAGTCGCTATGGCGGATCACCGTTCGACCCAGCCGCCCTTTTTGTGAAACATGAATGGTTTGGATTGGAGCGGCTTCGGTCGGCCACGCACCCAAAGACTCAAGTAGCACACGACTGCCATGATTGAGCGCAAGCACTCTAGGGTCACTGTCTGGCGTGAAGCCATACTGGGACGCGTGACCAGACTGCAGGAGTGCGATTCTTTCCGGATGGGCGCTATAGCGGGCCAGCAACAAAGCCAACACGCAGCCAGTGGGCCCGCCCCCAATAATCGCAACATCGAAATCTAATCGTGACATATAGCTATTCTAACGCTGGGGGTTTGCAGCCGAGAAGATGCCCCTGAATCAGGTATGCTCGAAATATTTGACCCTGACTCATCATGCCGACAACCCAAGTTCACCCCAAATTTCGCCATAAAGTCACCGTCGGCCTGCTCGCCGCTTTATTGGGTGTGGTGGGAGCACACTGGTGGTATCTCAAACGACCTTTCGCCTGGCTCGTGACGGCCTATAGCGTGGTGCTGATGGTGTTGAGCGCCTTTGCTGAGGTCTGGTGGGAAAATCCTGCGTTTTTCTTGCTATTTATCCCGATCCTCAACGGTTTTATTGAAGCGATCGTGTGGTGCTTGATGAGTGATGCCCGTTTTGACGCGCGTTTCAATCCTGGACTCAAGCGCGAACATCCAAGCGGCTGGGGAGCCATATTAGTGGCATCTTTTACCTTGCTGATTGGCACCGTCGCGTTCATGTTCGGGATCGCAATGATCGTGATTTACATCTGGTCGGCCCTCGGTTGGCTAGAAGGACTGAATCTGCAGGGATAGTCTGTTCGCCCCGATTACCGAATCGAGGCGAGGGTCTTGTTTAGCGATTCATCAGGCTTTCTATCGCGGCAATCTCCACTGGAACACCGCGTGTGATGAGTTCACAGCCCTGAGCCGTAATCACTGCGTCGTCTTCAATCCGAATGCCAATATTCCAAAAGGCCTCAGGCACATCCTCCGCGGGCCGGACGTACAAGCCTGGTTCGATGGTGAGCACCATATTTTGCTCAAGCATGCGCCAAGGTCGATCTTGGGCGCCAAGTGGTGGTGTGCGATAAGAACCGACATCATGCACATCCATTCCAAGCCAATGTCCAGTGCGATGCATATAAAAGCGACTATAGGCGGATGTTTCCAACGCTTGTTCAAGCGTGCCTTGTAGCAGACCTTCGTCCAATAGTCCTTGAGTCAGCACGCGCACAGCCGCTTCATGCCCCGCATTCCAGTGGTGTTTTGGCGAGGTGTGTGCAATCGCTTGTTTTTGTGCGTGCAACACAATTTCATATAACGCCCGTTGCGCGCCGGAAAAACGACCATTGACGGGGAATGTGCGCGTGATGTCGGAAGCGTAACCCTCTAGTTCGCAGCCCGCATCAATCAGGACAAGTTCGCCATCGTGCATCACGCTGTTCCCTGCAGGGTGGTGCAGAACGCAGGCATTTGCGCCCGCTGCAACAATGCTGTCATAGGCGACGCCTTGTGCACCCTTTTTACGAAAGGTATGGAGCAACTCGGCTTCTAATTCGTATTCGTGCAATCCCGCACGGGCTGCTTGCATCGCACGTACATGCGCTTGTGCCGAAATAGAGGCTGCCTCTTTCATGATGACAAGCTCTGCCGCATCTTTGATGAGGCGCATTTCAGAAAGTGGCTCACAGAGATCAAGCCATTTAACAGGTGTCGCACGGGTGCCGCGTGCTTGACGTTGAGCCGTGGCGACCCAGTCGTGAACCTTGGTCAGCAGCTGTTGGTTTGAAAAATTTGACAGCGGCGTAAGGAGTTGTGCGTGCCCAAGCAGCAGCGCGGGCATACGCTGATCCAGCTCTGCCACGTCATAACTTAGATCAAAGTCAAAATACTCAGCCGCAGCTTGTGGTCCCCAGCGCTTGCCATTCCAGATCTCAACATCAGGATTTTTCCCTTCGCAAAACAAAATACTCTGATTAGAGTCGCCTGCAATGAGGACAAGCCAAGCTTCGCTTTCTTTAAAACCGGACAAATAGAAAAAATCGCTGTCATGTCGAAACGTGAAATGATTGTCGCGATTACGCTGACGCAGGGTCGCAGTAGGCAAAATCGCGATTCCACCACCTTGCGCGTGCATCCATGCCAATAGACGTTCGCGACGGGTTTTAAAATGTTGGATCGGACTGGTGATGGCAGACATGTTTTGGTCACAAAGCGAGAGAAGTTGAGCCAGAGAGCGCATGAGCAGGGAGATCTCCTGCGCCACACAAGCAACATACTACAATCATGACAGGTTGTTGATCTGAAAAGCGTATTCACTAAAAGGCTGTCACGATGGATTGGCTGAGTTGGTTAAAGCCTTGGGAATTCTCTCCAGTGCTCTTGGCGTGTTTTATTGTCAGTGCCTGGTTATTTGTGCGCGGCCAACGCGTCCATGCTGTTTCTCGCACCCGGCAGGTTTTTTTCTGGCTCGGTTGGGTCATGCTGTATCTATCGATGCATACCGTGTTGGATTATTACGCTGAGCGCATGTTTTTTATTCATCGCGTCCAGCACCTCGTCTTGCACCACCTCGGTCCTTTGGTGATCATGGCCGCTTACCCCGGCTCAGTCATGCGCGCGGGTATGCCGTTGTCGTGGCGGATACGCCTGCATCATTTCAATCAGACAATTCTTGGGCGTGCCCTGATCTCCATCCTGACCAATCCCATCATTGTCCCAACACTCTTCGTGTTTTTGGTGGTCATTTGGCTGATCCCGTCCGTGCAGTTCTACTCCATGCTGGATTGGCGCCTCTATCGGCTGATGAACTGGTCGGTCGTGATTACGGGTTTTATGTATTGGAATCTGATTCTTGATCGTCGCCCCAATCCTCCGGCCGCGATGACACCAGGTGGACGCGTGATTTCACCGATTCTCACGATGGCGCCTCAAATGGTGGCTGGCGCCATCATTGCGTTTACTGAACGCGACCTGTACCCACTTTTTGATCTGTGTGGCCGCGCAATTGCCATGACACCACAAACCGACCAAATGATTGGTGGTTTGACCATGTGGATTCCTGCAGCGATGACTGAGGTGATTGGTCTGTTGGTGGCCTTGCGAACATTGATGCGACTTTCAGCCAAAGGTCGATGGGGCACGCCCAAACCCCGAGTGCTCAAGCCTGAGCGATCAAAGACGAGAACTTAACCTCAGGCAAAAGCAGTGTCGGGGAAGGTTTAGCGTTACGGTATGAGTCCGTGATACTTGCGTCCCAACGCAACAGTTGCTTTAAACATGCCTTCTTTGTTTCCACAATCGTAGCGAATACCTTCGTAACGATGCGCAAACACAGCTTGTTCCTTCATCAAGGAAGCAATGCCGTCTGTCAGCTGAATTTCCCCGCCAGCACCTGCTTGCGTTTGGCGCAGATGCGCAAAAATCCTAGCATCCAAAACATAGCGACCCACCACCGCTAAAGTGGAGGGGGCGACAGCCGGTTTAGGTTTTTCAACGATATGCAGCACGCGCTCTGTCGATGCTGAAACTGGATCTGTCGCTACGATGCCGTATCTGTCTGTGTCAGTCAAGGGCACCTCTTGAACGCCCAAGATACTGCCTTGATGGGTTAAGGCAGCATCGATCAATTGACCGATGACAGGACGATCTGCATCTAGCAGGTCGTCTGCCAACAACACAGCGAACGGTTCATCCCCAACAATGGGCGCAGCCGTGAGCACCGCGTGACCTAAGCCTAACGGGGCAGATTGTCGGATGTAAATGCAACTGACATTTGGAGGCAAAATATTTTGTACGATCGCGAGCAACTCATTTTTGCCTTTGCGTGCAAGCTCGGCTTCCATTTCCGGGGCACTGTCGAAGTGATCCTCAATGGCCCGCTTGTGTCGTCCCGTCACAAAAATCAGATCAGTGATGCCGGCGGCAATGGCCTCTTCGACGGCATATTGGATCAGCGGTTTGTCCACTACAGGCAGCATTTCTTTGGGCATGGCCTTGGTTGCGGGCAAAAAACGCGTGCCGAGACCGGCGACGGGGAAAACAGCTTTACGGACAGGGCGCATCAATAATCCTAGAAACTTCCCGCCATTGGGGCGGAACCAATCTCAACAGCCGCTATCATAAGCGTATGGCCAGACAAAATCCAAATATGACTTCGTCTTTTTTTCGCACCTCGATCTTGGCTCCCCGCCGTCGATTGACGGGTCTGCAGCGCAGCCTGCTGTCTGCAATATCCCTCAGCATTGCTTGTTCTCCTGTCTTAGCCCAGCCATCTGCCGCGCCGTCCATGGGATCGACTTCCTCTGCGGAGTTATCGCCCGCCTTGGAGCGCAAGTTGGGTGAAGCCATTATGGTTCAGGGGCGCCGAGACCCGGAATACATCAGTGACCCGGATATGAGCCAATATCTGGAAAATATGGGTCGCAAATTGGGTGCTTTTGCCCCAGGGGGCGCGCCGCAAATTGATGTGTTTGGCGTGCGAAACCCCGAACTGAACGCTTTTGCCATGCCCGGGGGTTTTATCGGTGTGCATACCGGTCTCATCGTGGGGACTGGCTCTGAGTCTGAGGTTGCCGGGGTGGTCGCCCACGAGATTGCCCACGTGACCCAGCGCCATATTGCTCGCGGACTGACTCAGCAGCGTCAAAGCAGTCATATCGCACTGGCTTCTATTGCAGCGGCACTGTTGACGGCCTTGATCCCCGGTTCTGGTCAGGCAGCGATGGGGATTGCTGCGTTTGGTCAGGCTGCGGCCATCGATCGTCAACTCGGTTTCTCACGAGAGGCTGAGCAAGAGGCGGATCGCAATGGTGTTGAGATGTTGCGCAAGGCTGGGTATGACCCCAATGGGATGGCGGCCATGTTTGGCAGGTTGACTAAAGCCGCAAGCCTGAATGAAGGTCGGGGTGGCGGTGCGTATGCGTCTACACACCCTCTGAGCCTTCAACGCATGACGGATATGCAAAACCGCATCCGCCAATTTAGTCCTGTGGGCGCGCAAAATGAAGATGAGTATTGGTTTATCCGGGCAAAATCGCGCGTCTTGCAAGCCGTGGATCCTCGGTCGTTGCGACAAGCGCATGAGCAACTAGAGGAGGAAGCGCGAGCGGGTTCGCAACGCGAGGGTGCGGCACCCTCTGCTGCACGTCGGGCTGCGGCTTGGTACGGAGTGTCTCTCGCCGCCTTAGCGCGACAAGACCCCAAGGCGGCTGCTCAGGCTCTCGATCAGGCTCAGGCTCTCATGTCCAATTCGCCTTACATTGAACTGCAACGTGTAGAGATCGAGCTGGCACGTCGACAGGTTCCCGCCGCGCTCAGTCTGGCGCAAGCCTCTCATAAGCGCTGGCCACAAAGACGCTCTTTTGTCTTAAAAACTGCGCAGAGCTTGCAGTTGCTCGGGCGCGATGCCGAAGCGGTCAAATTTTTGCAGGCCCAAGTCAAGCGATGGCCGACCCAAGAGCCCGAGCTCTACAAGATGTTGGCGATTAGCCAAGATCGGCTCGGAGAGGTGGTGGATTCGCGTCAGACCATGGCAACGTATTACGAAAAACTAGGCGCTTTACCCTCGGCTTATACCCAATTGCAACAAGCCAGAACACTATCCAAGGATTTTTACGTTCAATCACAAATTGACGTCAGAATTCGTGAGCTTTCTGGCCGAATCGCTGAGGATCGCAGATTGCTCGAACGATTCAGGTCTTAAACCAGAGATCTCTTGGGCGACTCGGTAAAAAAACGATTCAATCGCTTGGGAAGCCAAGTGAGATTGCCTGGCCACATGCCTGTCACAAAGCCGACATGACCGCCTTGAGCAGGCTGGTGAAAAACGACGCTTGGACTCCCGTAGTCCGGACCCGGCAAAACCTGTTCCGGTAAAAAAGGATCGTTACGTGCATTTAAAACGAGTGTCGGTGTGCGAATGGATTTAAGCCAAGGTTTGCTAGAGGACTGTTGCCAATAGTCTGCCGCATCTTTGAAGCCGTGCATCGGTGCGGTGTAGGCATTGTCAAAATCGCGTAAGTCCCTGGCCTGATTAATCCGCATGACATCGATCACGCCTGGAAATCGACGAGATTTTTCGAGAACCTTGGGTTTGAGTGTGCGCAGAAAGTGCCGTGAGTAGACCTCACGATTAAAGAGGTTGTCGGACAAATGATTACCCGCCGCGACTAGATCGAGGGGGGCGGAAACAGCTGCCGCAGCACTGAGCCAAGTAAAGTTCTCAGGCGTTTCCCCCAGTTTTTTGAGGAGGGCATTTCCCCCGAGAGAAACGCCGACTGCATGCCATTTGGCCATGGGGGCACGTTGCTGGACCGTGTCGAGAATAAAGGCAATTTCTTCTGAATCGCCGGAGTGATATGCGCGGGCAAGGCGGTTCGGAAAACCCGAGCACCCTCTGAAGTGCGCCACGGCAACCAGCCAGCCTAGGGAGAGAAAGTGTTGCGTGATCGCTTGTGCATAGCGACTTTGGCTGCTGCCTTCGAGTCCGTGCAGCAAAAGAAGGGCGGGTTGTGGGGTGCTTGGGTGCAGGAGCGCCTGATCTGCGGGGGTCATCCAGCGCACCGCAGCAGTATGCGCCAGCATGGGGTCTTGTTGGCGACGCGAGCGCAAGCGCAATGCTGGCGCGTTCCAGTCAAGATCGATGAAGTCCCCATCAGGTGTGTCAACACGCTCGCGAACGAACCGGATGCGGTTGACAGGGGCTGCGAGTGCACCAAAGAGCGTTTGGGATTGCTTATCTGGCAGCCATGCTGGGACAGGGCAGGCGTCGAGATCTAATTCGGCGCTTAGCGCGTCGAGTTTGAACAAAGAAGCACTTGGAGGGGTAGCTGTCACGTCGGGCTTGGGTTCAGTGGAGCAGCCCAGGGCTGTCATGCAAGTCAAAAGCATCGACCTGAGCGGGTGCGGCTGAAGCGTGATGCATCACCAAGCGCCAGCCCGTAGGACCCTTGTGATAAATATTTGTGGCGTAGCAATGAGCCACTTCGGTGCTGTCTGTACCGTGAACAGTAATTTGCTCAACGAGTGAATGTACCGCGCCCATCATGCTGTGCAGCACAGTTGGCGCGGAGGGACGAATCGCTAAGCCTCCGTTCGCCAGTATTTCTTGCCAGGATTCTTTGACAGCATGTAGTCCCACAATCCGTAAGCCGCCAGGATGTACACAGACAATTTCTTCATCGTCCGCCCACACTTGCATCAGTCTGGGAAGATCGGCGCGTTCGAGAGCGTCATAAAACGCAAGCTCGGCTTCTTCGGCAGTAGCAAAAATGTTAGGCACAGAAATGTTGACCGATGCTTTTAATGGCCATGAACCACTGTGCCTTCGGCGAGTTTGTAGTCAGTGCCGCAATAGGGACATTTCGCAGCACCTGTATCCACGATGTCCAAAAAGACACGCGGGTGCATGCTCCAAAGCGGTGCTTTGTCGCTTGGGCAGTGAAGGGGTAAATCCTCTGCAGTCACGATCACCGGGCCTTGATTTTTGCCGGCGTTAGGAGCTTGTGTCATCAGTCTTCTCAAAACTCGAATTCAATCTGACCATTGTAACAAGCGAGCGGTCTACAATAGTGAAAATTTCTGGGTACTTTGCTCAATTTCGCTCTACTTTTTGCTGACTGTTACGCCTTTGTCTTCCCCGACGTCCTCACTACCCCCCGCGCCAACGTTGAGTGCTCAGCGCCGCTCTGCAATGCGCGATGGCTTTAGGGCGGTCAGTCCCGGCCTGATTGCACTTGCAATCTGGGGAGTGGTGACGGGGGTGGCGATGGTCAAAGCGGGTCTCTCCGAGCCTCAAGCGATTGCGATGTCACTTTTGGTCTACGCGGGTTCCGCCCAATTGACCGCCTTGCCTTTGATGGCCGCGGGCGCCCCTATTTGGCTGATTTTTGCGGCTGGCATCATCGTTAATCTGCGTTTCCTCATTTTTGGGGCGGCACTTCACCCCTTTTTCCGCGATCTCTCTTGGCGCAAACGCCTTTTTTTAGGCTACTTGAGCGTCGACGTCTCTTTTATTGTGTTTATGCCTCGCTTCGCAGACGCCCTCAAAAAAGGGACGCTTGAGCAACATTGGTTTTTTATCGGCACCATTTTGCCTGCTTGGGTGGTCTGGCAGACGGCCTCAATGCTGGGCATTGCACTCGGCGCGATTGTGCCAGTCTCTTGGTCGCTCGAGTTTGGAGCTGTTTTGGCGCTGATGGCGATGATGTTGCCGTACATCACCTCTTGGCCGGTTTTCATTTCTGTTGTCGCCTCGGCGCTCACGGCATGGCTCACCCAGCTGTGGCCGCTCAGACTAGGCTTGCTTGCGGCAGTGATTGTGGGAATCATCGCCGGGATGTGGACGGAGCGGCGCATTCAGGCTAGACGCACACAATCAAAGGCGAGGGGCTGATGGAAAACTCCCAATATCTTTACACAACGATTGTGTTGCTGGCGATTTGCACGGCGATTTGTCGTGCTGGGTACTTTGTTTTCGGGCATCACATTACGTTGCCCGACGGCTTGCGCAGTGCTTTGCGTTATGCCCCCTTGGCGGCACTGACAGGGATTGTTATTCCCGAGTTGCTGCCGTGGCATCCCATTGATGGGCCGCAAGTTGATTTGCGTTTGCTGGCCGCGGCGATCGCGGTCGGGGTATTTCTGTGGACGCGTAACGGATTTTTGTTGATTGTTTCCGGGATGGCCGCCCTGTGGGTCTCTCGTTGGGCCTTTGGTCTCTAAACCTGATGTGCTGGACTCGTCGGGCAACATTTCCGGCTCAACCCGTTTAATTTTGCTGCGCTGCGTTACACTGAAGGCTGATTTCTCTAAATAATTCAATGACTTCAAACACTCAAACCCCTCACCATCCCCAGTCAGATCCCTCTGGTCAGCCCGTTGTGGCGCTACCGGACGACGTTGCACCGGCCATTCCTACTTTTGCTGAAATCGGACTTCATCCTGCTATTTTGCAAGCTGTTGCGGATACGGGCTACACCGTCCCCACACCGATTCAGGCCCAAGCACTGCCCTCTGTAATGGCTGGCAATGACGTCATGGGCGCGGCCCAGACAGGCACAGGAAAAACCGCTGCGTTTACTCTGCCGATTCTGCATCGCTTGATGCCGATGGCCAATACGAGCGCATCGCCGGCTCGGCATCCTGTCCGTGCCTTGATCCTGACCCCCACGCGTGAGTTGGCGGATCAAGTGTATGAAAGTGTCAAGCGTTATGGTCTTAAAACTCCGCTTCGCTCCACCGTTGTCTTTGGTGGGGTAGACATTGGTCCTCAAAAAGAAGCTTTGCGCAATGGCTGTGAGGTATTGATTGCCACGCCAGGACGCTTGCTAGATCACGTTGAACAGCGCACGGTCAATTTGAGCCAGGTTGGTATTTTGGTGCTCGACGAAGCTGACCGCATGTTGGACATGGGCTTTCTTCCCGATTTGGATCGCATCATGCGACTCCTGCCCGCACAGCGCCAGACTCTGCTGTTCTCGGCGACCTTCAGTAATGAAATTCGCAAGCTTGGCCGGACCTATCTAAAAAATCCGGTCGAACTCGAAGTCGCCAAGCGCAATGCGACCGCCGATACTGTGACGCAAATCGCCTACGCCATGGCGGGAGAAGCCAAGCGTGCAGCGGTGGTTCACCTCGTCAAGTCACGTGGTCTCAAACAAGTCATCGTATTTTCAAACACCAAGATCGGCACTAGCCGCTTGGCGCGCCAACTCGAACTCGATGGTGTGCGCGCGGAGTCGATCCATGGCGACAAGTCGCAAGCCGACCGGATGAAAGCGCTCGAGGCCTTCAAAGCCGGCGAGCTCGAGGTACTCGTGGCCACCGATGTAGCTGCGCGTGGTCTTGATGTGGCGGGTGTTCCTTGCGTCATTAATTACGATTTGCCGCACAGTGCCGAAGATTATGTGCATCGTATTGGCCGAACTGGACGTGCGGGCGCGAGTGGTGAGGCCATCTCCTTTTTTTCGCCAGCCGAAGAAAAATACTTGCTCGATATCGAAAAATTGATCAAGGCACCGGTGACGCGTGCGGTTCTGCACATTCCTGGTGAGTTACTCACGCGCGCTCCGGTTAGAGAGGAGTCGCGACCCGCCCGCACACCCCGCAGCGGTGGTGAGCGCGGTACTGATCGTGGGAGCGATCGAGGTAGCGAACGTGGCGCAAGACCCAGCCGCTATAGCGCGCCAGTCAAGCCGATTGATGAGTTTTTTCTCAAGCCCTATGAGCCTTCGCCTGCAGCAATTGCTGCGGCACAGGCACCTGCTTCCAATAGCAAAAAGCCTGCGATTCAGGCTAAACGTGCCGTCGGTTTGTTGTTAGGCGGGGCGCCTAAAAAGGCTGAGTGAAGGGTTAGCCTTTGAGCAGCGAAAGCAAGTTTTCGGGAAGATCCGTCTGTTGAGATTTCCCCGGCGCTTGCATCGCGACGATCAGCCGGTCAAGGTGTTCAATGTGCGGCAAAATCGTGCCCATAAAGCGCACTGCAGTGTGCTCAATGATCGCGATAGTGGGAAAATTTTCAACGTCCTCATCCCCGAGCAATTCGGGGTGATCTTCGATATCTACCCATACAAAACTCGCCTCGGGGTGCTGTGCGGCTAAGCCCGCGAACTTGGGTTGATACTCTTTGCAGGTATCACACCAAGCGGCGCAAAAGCACAACACTAGCATGCCCTCTGTGGAGGCAAGCCGTTGGGTCAGGGCAGGGGTGTCAGGAAAATAACAAGTCATGTCAGCACGAGACAAAATGATTGTCTATGATAGCCGCATTGAACGCATTGCAGTCTGACTTTTGTTGGACGCTTATTGGATTGGACATCATGAAACAGCCGCATTCAGTTTCGCCGCCTCAGGCTCCACGCGCAGTATCCGTTGGGCTGTCGGGTGTGGGTCAGGCCTTTTGGCGTGCGCTTGTGTCACAGGTGCATCCGCGTATGCTCTTCGCCCTCTTGATGCCATTTTTAATCATGCTGGTGGGGGCGATACTTTTAATGCTCTTTGCGCTGAGCCCACTGAAAACTTGGCTGAATCAGATGTTGAGTGAAACTTCGGCTTTGATTGCGGCCAATGAGTGGCTCGTGTCAAAAGGGTTGTTTTCTTTGGAGGGGATTCAATCCTCGCTGGTCTTTTTTATCGTGTTGATGGTGCTCTTGCCAATCTCTGGAATCCTAGGGCTCACAGTCGCGGCTATTTTTGTCATGCCTCTTGTTGTGACGCACGTCTCACGCCAACATTTTCCAGCTCTGGCACTGCAAGGGCAAAATGCGCTTGTTGTGAGCGTCTGGAATGCGGTGTGGGTCAGCGTGGTGTTCGTACTGGGCTGGATTCTAACCTTGCCGTTTTGGTTGTTTCCACCACTTGGGTTGCTCGTGTCTTTGCTCTGGTGGACGTTTGCTTTTTCACGCATCATGCGGATTGATGCGATTGTTGAGCATGCGACGACCCAAGAACGCATGATGCTCATTGAGCGCCATGGCACTGGCTTCTGGACGATTGGCATGTGTTGTGCCGTGATCAATCTAGTCCCTCCCGCATGGATTTTCCTACCTGTCTTTTCAGGTCTGGTTTATACCCACTATGGTCTGGACGCCCTGCAGCGCCTCAGAGCTGAAAAAACACTGGATCTCTAAACCTTATATTTTCTGATCGTGCAAAAAGGCAAAGGCTAATTTTGTGCTGAAATGCTAGATTATTTCGCTGAATTTTTACTGGAAAGCATATGTCGGGTTCTCAAGACAAAGCACGTTTTGGTTTGATTGTTGTCGGTGACGAAATTCTGTCTGGTCGTCGACAGGACAAACATTTCCCTAAGGTTGTCGAGCTATTGGGCGCGCGTGGCTTACAACTTTCATGGGTAGAAATTCTGTCGGATGATCGCGCAGCGTTGACCGAAGCCTTGACCCGTAGTTTTGCGGGCAATGACATTGTGTTTTGTTGTGGCGGCATCGGTGCCACGCCCGATGACCATACACGTCAAGCCGCTGCTGCAGCGCTGGGTCGCCCCTTGGTGCTGCACCCGTTTGCCCAAGAGCAAATCACGATTCGCTGCCAGGAAAATGCTGCAAAAGGCCAAGGGACTGCCGACATGACGGCCCCGGAAAATATCCAGCGATTGCAAATGGGATTTTTCCCAGAGGGTTGCGAAGCGGTGGTCAATCCCTTTAACCGCATCCCCGGTTTTCATATTCAAAATCATACGTTTGTGCCTGGTTTTCCTGTCATGGCATGGCCCATGCTCGAGGCAACACTTGATAGTCGCTACGCCCACTTGCACAACAAAGAAGACCACACCGAGCACTCTTTTATCGTCTACAGCATGCCCGAGTCGCGTATTACTCCGGCCCTTGAGGCGCTTGAGCAAAAGTGGCCGGGCGTGCGGGCCTTTAGTTTGCCTTCCGTCGGTGATGGTGGCGGCGTGCCGCATATCGAGCTCGGCGTAAAAGGTGAGGCGGCGGTAGCGGCTGAGGCACTGGAGTTTTTAAGAGCGGAAGCCTTGCGTCTAGGCGGTCGTTACGATCCTCCCGCCAAGTGATTTTTCACAATATGGGATAGAATATCCTCTGTTGCGTTGCAATAGAGGACCCGTTCCATGAATTCATCTCATTCCGCCCGGCCGCAGGTTGCTGCCCAACACCAAGCGGTAGTGTCAGCCGATTCGAACGCCTTGAGTGCTTCAACTGCAGGTCTGGGCATGGCGATTCAGGTGCTCGAACGAGCGACCGCTTTGCTGGACGCCTTAGCCGCTCAGCCCGATCCCGTCGCCTTAAAAGACCTGTCCAAGGCAACAGGGCTTCATTCCTCTACTGCGCATCGCATATTGAACGATCTCGTGTTGGGACGGTATGTGGATCGTGTCGACAGCGGTTTATATCAACTGGGTATGCGACTCCTCGAGCTTGGTTCGCTTGTTAAAGGGCGCCTGAATGTTCGGGAGGCTGCAATCGATGCTATGCAGGCTTTACATGTGCTGACAGGTCAAACGGTCAACCTTTCAGTTCAACAAAGTGACGAAATTGTTTACATTGATCGAGCCTGGAGTGAGCGCTCAGGCATGCAAGTCGTGCGTGCCATTGGTGGTCGAGCGCCGCTGCACCTGACCTCTAACGGCAAGCTTTTTCTCTCGGCCGTTGATACGCGTCAAGTCCGCGCCTATGCTGCGCGTACGCATCTGGCAGGCAGCACAGTCAATAGCATTACATCTCTTGAGGCGCTTGAGCGAGAGCTTTCTTTAGTTCGTCAACACGGTTATGCCCGTGATAACGAAGAACTCGAACTGGGCGTGCGCTGTATCGCAGCAGGCATTTACGATGACACGGGCAAACTCGTAGCAGGCTTATCTATTTCCGCACCCTCTGGTCGGCTCGAAGACGCCTGGATTCCACAGTTGGTGGCTACTGCGGGCAAAATTTCGGAGGCACTCGGCTATGACGCGGGTCTGAGCGCCTAGGGTTTGTCGTTTTTGTGCATCGCAACAAAAAAGTGTTGACATGAGAATTTAGGGGGCTACAATGAAGTTTGTGCGCTGCAGCAAAAGTTTCTGCGAGATGTTTGATCCAGCGCATCCCCCAATTTTAGGAGAACACCATGTCCGCGATTCCTCAGCAAGTTCTAAACAGCCAGAAAGCAGCAATCGAAGCACTGGTTTCCATTCAGAGTTCAGTATTCGGCGGCTTTGAAAAGCTTGTCGACTTAAACCTCAAGGCCATCAAGGCGACGCTTGACGATGTGTCAGAGAAGTCACAGCATGCCGCCAGCATCAAAGATGCCCAAGAAGCGGTTGCCATGACATCCACGCTGGTTCAGCCCAATGCAGAAAAAGCGATGGCTTACAGCAAGCACGTGTATGACATCGTCACTTCTGTTCAGGCAGATCTGGCCAAGCTCGGCGAAGCTCAGCTTGCCGAAGGCAAAAAGCACATGCACGATGCGATTGAGCAACTGACACAACATGCACCTGCTGGTTCTGAAAGCGCTGTTGCCATGCTCAAAAGCGGTTTGGTTCAAGCTAACACTGCCTTTGATTCCATGACCAAAGTCGCCAAACAGGCAGCCGAAGTTGCTGAAAAGAATCTGGCCGCTGCCACAAGCGCCACGTTCAAAGCAGCTGGAGAGGCCGCCGAAGTCGCCAAGTCCGCTACCCGCGGTCGCCGCGCTGCCTAATAGTCGGTTACAAAAAAACACCTCAATGCGTCATTGAGGTGTTTTTCTTTTTGCGTCACAAAAAAAACTAACGACGTTGGCGACCGATTTCTTTGGCGCATTCACCCACCAAGCTCGGGCCACGATAGATCAGCCCTGTGTAGAGCTGAACCGCATTGGCACCTGCCGCCATTTTTTCTGCAGCGTGCTTGCCGGACATAATGCCGCCCACACCAATAATGGCGAAGTCAGTGCCCAGTTTGGCACGCAAGCGACCAATCACTTCAAGCGATCTGGCATGTAACGGTGCACCTGAAAGTCCGCCTGCCTCTTCAGCGTATTTTTGACCCTGCACAGCCTCTCTTGAGAGCGTCGTGTTGGTCGCAATCACACCATCGATCCCGTGACGTGGCAGAACTTCGGCAATGATGTCAATTTGTTCCTCAGTCAAGTCTGGTGCAATTTTGACGGCGAGAGGCACACGCTTCTGATGCTGTTGCGCCAAGGCCAAGCGGCGTGTGGCCAGTTGTGACAACAGTTGATCGAGTTCGTGCTCACCCTGAAGCGCTCTCAGATTTTTTGTGTTGGGTGAGGAAATGTTGACGGTAATGTAGTCGGCATGTGGATACACGCCAGACAAGCCGATCAGGTAGTCATCCGCTGCTTGTTCAATGGGTGTGTCAGCATTTTTGCCAATATTGAGACCAATCACACCGCCACGTTCGCGCCAGGTGCTGCGTTGAACGTTCGCTAAAAATGCGTCGAGGCCTTGGTTGTTAAAACCTAGCCGGTTAATCAGCGCTTCTGCGTCGGGCAAGCGAAACATGCGTGGTTTTGGATTGCCCGGTTGAGCACGCGGCGTGACCGTACCGACTTCGATGAAACCGAAGCCGAGATTGCCCATGGCATCGATATGCGCGCCATTTTTATCTAGGCCTGCCGCCAAACCCACAGGGTTTTGTAACGCTAATCCCATCAAGGTTGTCGGCACTAGTACTTGACTGTGCATGAGGCCGCGTGTCAGCGAGCAATCATAGGCGCGCTGTAAGGCGCTTAGCGTTGCCTCATGCGCGGCTTCGGCGTCCATGGCAAACAGCGCATGGCGTGCGAGAGGGTAGGCTTGAAATAGGATGGACATATGACTAGGTGCCTCGGGCGGTATCGTGACGAGATGAAATAAGAAAGGTATTTTAACGGTCAGACTGCCATTGACCGTTTATTCTGTATTGGGCGGGCTTAAAGAGCGCCTTGTAGGCCATTTTTTCGCTGTGTTCGATCCAATACCCCAGATACAGCCAAGGCAGGCTCAGCTGTCGACATTGCTGAATCTGCCACAAAATACCGTACGTCCCAAGACTGCCGCGCGTATCAGGATCGTAAAAGGTATAAACGGATGACAGACCCTGTTCCAGCACGTCGATAATCGACACCATTTGAAGCGTACCGTCTTGATCGCGAAACTCCACAAGTCGCGTGTTCACTCGGCTGGCAAGCAGAAATTCACCGTATTGCTGACGACTGTCTTCATCCATGCCGCCTTGGGGATGTCGTCGGGCTTGATAGCGAGAGTAGAGTGCGTAGTGTTCCTCAGACCAAGTGAGCTCAGCTACAAGCGGACGAAGATCCTTGTGGCGCTTGAGTGCACGTAATTGGGTCCGGGTGGGCGCAAATTGATCAACATTGATCCGTACGGGAGTGCATGCCTGACAGTCATCGCAGTGTGGTCGATAGGTAAACAGACCACTGCGACGAAAACCCTGATCAATGAGTTGCGAATAGGTGTCGGACTGGATGAGATGCCCGGGTGCTGCCACTTGTGAACGGGCCTGTCGCCCAGGCAAGTAGCTGCACGGATAGGGTGCCGTGGCATAAAACTGCAAGGTGGCGAAGGGTAGTTCCTTGATTTGGCTCATGCATGACACCAGGGTTAAAGGCAGAAACTCATGCTGTTGAGAATAGTACAAATCAAGGGGTTGCGGACAGGGGATGCCATTGTCCCTGTAGGTCTAAACGACCGGGACGCCAAGTCAGGTCTGGCTGCGTCACTCGGGATTCTATGTGCGCAATAAAGTCCGCTCTGGGTACGACTGCAGCCCCAAGCGAGGCAAGATGAGCTGTTTTCATTTGACAGTCAATCCATTCAACACCATTCCGTTTTAAAAAGGCGACCAAATGCGCAAAGGCGATTTTGGAGGCATCATCCGCGCGACTAAACATCGACTCGCCGAAAAACATCTGGCCGAGATTGACGCCATATAAGCCGCCAACGAGCTCTCCGTTTAGCCAGGTTTCAATGCTGTGCGCTTGACCAAGCAGATGCCAGGCTTCATAAGCCAGCCTCATTTCTTGCGTAATCCAAGTGCCAGGTTGTCCGTTTTGTGAGGAACGCGCGCAGGCGCGGATCACTGAACTGAAGGCGGTGTCGACGGTGACGACAATAGAAAAATCTCCGCACGCTTGCGCACGGGTGATTTGACGTAAACGCTTTTTGAGTGAGTGTGAGAGATGAAGATCATCACACTTTAAAACCATGCGAGGATCTGGCGACCACCAAAGTGGAGGTTCGTGCTCAGAGAACCAAGGGAAAATGCCCTGAGAGTAGGCCGCACGCAAACGCGCAATGGAGAGGTCAGCACCTGCGGCCACAAGACCTGGAGGGTCTGTCAACGCCTGCGTGACAGGCGGAAAAGGGGTATCGAGGTCAAGCCAGGTCAGATTCACAATAGCGCCTGAGTCCTCAACTGCGCGGCTTGGCTAGCGATTAAGCGCGAGCGAATAATGATGCATCTCAAAATGACCGTGGGAACGATCACGAATGTAGTGTTTGAGAGAAGTGGAAACAGAGCGAAACGCCAAGTTATCCCAGGGGATTTCGTCCAGGCCAAACCAGCGAGCCTCGAGTGTCTCAGGACCCGGGTCAAGTTCGGGGCCTAAGGCCTCAGCTAAAAAGTACACATGCACTTGATCCACCTGAGGGATATCGATTGCGGTGTACAACTTTCCAAGCGCGATCTTAACGCCTGCTTCTTCTTGGGTTTCGCGCTCGGCCCCTTGGGACATACTCTCGTTGAGCTCCATAAAACCAGCAGGGAGCGTCCAGGTGTTGGCGCGCGGTTCGATGGCCCTGAGGCACAAGAGAACTTTGTCTCCCCACACAGGAAGGGTCCCAACCACTAGACGCGGATTTTGATAATGGACCGCACCGCAATTCTCACAAACATCGCGCTTGCGATTGTCACCCTCGAGTAAACGATTGGTGTTGAGGGTGCCGCATTGACTGCAGAACTTTTGTTCGCGAGGGGCGGGAAAGTAAAAGCTTGGATCGTGGCTCATGACACTATTTTACGACCAAGGGAGGGAGAATTGACAGCTGCAGGGCCAGGGTTAGGGATAAAGTGCAAGGCTTGGGCGATCTCGGCTGCCTTTAAAAAACGCAAGGGGGCGGCTTGGCTGAGCGCTGGGTATCGCTTCAGGGGATCTGACAGTGTGTGCGTCAAGGCAGGCTGCTCTGACCCTCCGGACTGTGGCGTCTCGCTCAATTCAAACGCTTCGAACAAATCAAACAAAGTGAGCCCCTCTGCGCTTCGCAAGACCTCTGCCAACACCTGCAGATCACGGTCGTCAATGCGTGCCGGACCGCAATCGGTTTTTGCGTAAAGTTGCCCCGTTTCATCGCAATACCAATGAAAGACGTGTTGGAGCGTTTTTCCGTGATGTGTCGTGAGCGTCTGATGGTTTGGATCGACATGCACAATGAGAGGTGCCGCATCCAGGCGCACAAACACGCGCTGCGGACCATTTTGAAAAAACCAGGCACCATCGGGTTGATCAGCATAATTGCGATCCATAAACCCCAGGATTTGAGTGTTGCTGATGCCTTGTCCAAGTCCCCCTGCTTGCGCATCACCTAGAGGATGAAGTTTCCATTCGCCTCGCGGAGTCAAAGAAAGCCACCCATAAACAGCCGGCACATCTGGCCAGCGTTTGACAGCGTCAAGTACCGATTGATCCATGAGGTTTTCTCGCTAGAAACCAGAACATGCTGATGAATTGCAAGATCACTAGGCCGCCCATTGCTCCAGTGAGCGCTTGTGAGGGGCCGTAACCAAAAGCAATAAACAGGTCTGTTAACAATCCAAACCCCCATTGCACCGCAAAGGAACCCACAAAAACCATCAGGTTATAGGTGGTCAGAATGCGACCAGCGATGTGCTTGGGAAAAGCGAGCGCGACCTGGGTTTGCAGCAAAAACATCGCGGGCACCATCAGTGACAGGATCAGCCAGACAATCCAAGAAAGTGCGCCTTGCCAGAAAACAATCACTGCAAAGCACAGTGGAATCCAAATTAATGCGCATAGCGACTGTGTTGCAAGTGCGACGCCACGCTTGATGAGCCAAGGACTAATCGTGCCCATCAAAATATAAGCAAGCAAAATCATGGCATTCAGGTACAGCAGGGTCTGGCTCGCCTGGTCGGGCGTCATGCCCAACACGCCCGTAAACCAAGGGCCCGCCCACAGCGTTTGTAAGGCACCAAAGCCGCCGACGATAAAGATGGTGGGCGGAATCGCCTGCACCATGAGCGGATGCTTGCAAAGTGTCAGAAAGCCTCCTTCGCGGTGATGCGCTGCAGCAGGCGGTGTTTGTTGCCGATCTAAATCACCTGCAAACAAGAAAATTGCCAGAGCACTGAACACCAGCAAAATCGCGATCAGACCAAACGAATGCCGCCAGCCGATCCACTCTGCCAAGGCCAAAGCAGGTTGACTGGCCATCAGCGCCCCCGATGTGCCGGCAATCAGCATATACATGACCAGACGGGGCTGTTGCTCCGCTGAAAAGCAGCGACGAAAGTAGGAGTAGGCTGCCATCAGGCAGGCCGAGACACCAACGCCAATCATCATGCGGCCAACCGAGAGCAGCCATAGGGCTTCGCTGGTTGCCATCAAGACCGCACCCGCGGCAGCCACCAACAGCAGGGCAGACTCCGTGCGCCGGGCACCATGACGATCCAGCCAAATACCCACCGGGATTTGCACAGCACTAAAAGCCAAAAAGTACGCAGAGGTAAGCCAGCCAAGTTCACCAGGCGAAAGCTGCAGATCCTCTGCTAAAAGTGGGGCAATCGCTGCGTTGACGGATCGCAAGACATAGGAGAGAAAGTACCCGCAGGCAAAAACAAGGATGATCCTAAACGCCACAAAACCAGTAGGAGTCTGGTGCAGGTCTTTTGAAAGGGGGGGCGATTGGAGTGATGAGTTTTTCATGTGGCGCTTGTCTGAGGGCTCTTCGCCGCGCACTAGGGCTTGCTGTGTGTTGGAGGCGCAACCCGGAATCGAACCGAGCTACACGGATTTGCAATCCGCTGCATAACCACTCTGCCATTGCGCCAACACGAAGCTTTACGCAGGCGCAGATCATACTACAAAAGCGGTTTTTAATAGATGCTAGTACAAACTATACTCTCGCCTAAGCCTGTCGCGAGGGGACTGCCTTGAGCAATACCTGTGCAACGGTTCAATTGATCAACAAATCTGGAGACATCCATGAAAACAATCATTAAGCGTCGGATACTGATGCAAGTAGGTGCATGTGCCTTAGCCTTGTCCGCAACCGGCGCCTATGCGCAGACCGATTGGCCGACTAAACCTGTGACCCTGGTGGTTCCCTTCCCAGCAGGTGGTGGCACGGATGCCTTTGCGCGCCCCATGGCCGCTGTGTTGAGCAAGTCGCTTGGCAAACAAATTGTCATCGACAATCGCGGTGGTGCGGGCGGCAACCTTGGCGCGGGTATTGCCGCTAAGGCTGCACCAGATGGTTACACCCTATTTATGGGGGCCGTGCACCATTCAATCGCGCCCTCCATGTACCCCAAGCTTGACTATGATCTCCAAAAAGATTTCGTGCCGATCGCACTCGTCGCACGCGTCCCACAGGTACTGGTCGTCAATCCTCAAAAGGTTCCAGGCGACTTCAAGGCCTTTATGAACCAAGTGAATGCCAACCCTGGCAAGATGAATTACGGCTCGGCGGGTAGCGGCACTTCTCACCACTTGGCAGGTGAGTTGTTCAAAATTCAGACCAACACCAACATCGCCCACATTCCCTATCGTGGCGCAGGCCCGGCTTTGCAGGGTTTGATGGCAGGTGATGTCGATATGATGTTTGACGGTTTGGGTTCTTCGTCTGCCCACATCAAGTCTGGCCGAATCAAGCCTTTGATGGTAGCAGGCGCTTCACGTAACCCAGCGATTCCTGATGTTCCCAGTGCAGCCGAACTCGGTCTGCCTGACTACACCGTGAGTACTTGGTACGCGATCTGGGCACCAAAGGGCACACCGCCCGCTGTTCAGGCCAAGCTGATTGACGAAATCAAAAAGCTGTCAAAAGACGACACGATTGTTAAGGTTTGGGCAACAAATGGCGCTGAGTTCCCTGATCTGACGGGTGCGCAGTTTGGGAAGTTTGTTGATGGCGAGATTAAGCTCTGGGCGGATGTCGTCAAAAAATCTGGTGCCAAGCTTGACTAAGCAGTACACCAAAGAAAAAAGCCTGACGCAATTAAATTGTGTCAGGCTTTTTTTGCCGAATTTGGAGCGGGAGACGAGGCTCGAACTCGCGACCTCAACCTTGGCAAGGTTGCGCTCTACCAACTGAGCTACTCCCGCTTGGTCTTCACAAAAAACGTTGTTTCGTGCGAAGACCAAAACTATATCATAACTACCCACCTACATGTCAAATCCAACCCAAAATTATTCTGATTTTGACAATTCGCTGCAGACTGTATCGCTCGATCGACTCAATACGCTCGGGTTGGCGTGTCGGGCCAAGCGCGTCTTGACGCTGACCTCTCTGTCCCAGCTTGCGCAGATCACTGCACTTTATCGCGACCATCACGACCTGTTCGTGCTGGGCGGCGGGAGTAATGTGGTCTTGCCTGCAGAGCTGAATCGTGTGGTGGTGCAAGTGGCACTCAAGGGAATTGCACTGGTCGAGGCATACGCGCCCGGTCAGGATGAGGCCTATCGTATTGATGTCGCCGCCGGTGAAGGTTGGCACCATTGGGTGGAGACCGCAACAAAAAACGGTTGGCTGGGTCTCGAAAACTTGGCACTCATTCCGGGCACCGTTGGCGCCTCACCTGTTCAAAATATTGGTGCGTATGGCGTTGAGGTGCAGGAGCGCATCGAGTCTGTCACGGCTTGGCATATTCCGGAGGGACGCCTGATCACGCTGTCCAGAGCTGAGTGTGCTTTTGCTTACCGAGACAGCATTTTTAAGCGTGCTGTCCCTGGCACCTGGTTGATCGTGTCTGTGAGATTTTTGTTGCCCAAGCGCTGGGCACCCGTGCTGACCTACCCAGATTTGCAAAAGCATCCAGGGCTTGCCTCTATAAATTCTGAAGACGTGACCGCGCGACAAGTGATGGATGCCGTATGTGACATTCGGCGCACCAAACTACCGGATCCTGCCATTTTAGGAAATGCAGGAAGCTTTTTTAAAAATCCAATTGTTTCGGCGGCTGTATATGCGTCACTCAAGCAAAAATTTGCCGATTTGGTGGCCTATGCTCAGCCGGACGGCAGTTTTAAACTTGCTGCAGGGTGGATGATTGAACGTGCAGGCTGGAAAGGTAGACGCCAAGGAGCGGTCGGCGTGCATGACCGTCAAGCCTTGGTGTTGGTGAACTACGGGGGGGCACAAGACGCAGAGCTCTTGAGACTGGCCCAAGACGTTCGCTCAGCAGTTCGCGCCCAATTTGGGGTTGAGCTTGAAATTGAGCCTGTCGTGGTGTCTGACGCGGCTGCAGTGACAATGCTGGGCTAGATCAGAGACCCAGCACGGTTTGCATATCGAACAAGCCCTGATGTTTGCCCTCTAGAAATCTGGCTGCACGGAGACTGCCTTCTGCATAGCCGGCACGGCTGCTTGAGCGGTGAGAAATTTCGATACGTTCGCCCGTGCCACAGAAAAACACCGTGTGATCACCGACGATATCCCCGCCGCGTACGACGGAAAAACCGATTTCACCCGTTTTGCGTGCACCAGTGTGTCCGTGGCGTGTCCAAGTTGCAATGTCATCGAGGGGTTTGCCCCAGGCCTCTGCAATCGTTTCACCCATTTTGAGGGCTGTGCCGGAGGGAGCATCCACCTTGTGGCGGTGATGGGCTTCAAAGACCTCAACGTCATAGCCAGAGTTCAGGATACGTGCCGCCATATCGAGCAATTTGAGCGTGGCGTTGACGCCTACGCTCATATTCGGGGCAAATACAATTCCAATACTCTCAGCTGCTTTGGTGATTGCAGCTTTGCCAGCTTCGTCAAAACCTGTTGTACCAATCACCATGTTGACGCCATGCTCCACGCAGGCCGCTAAGTGCTGCAGTGAACCCTCGGGCCGAGTGAAGTCAATCAGGCAATCAGCCCCTTTGATCGCAGCCAGCTGATCAGTGATCAGCACGCCGCTTGGTTGGCCAAGAAACGCACACGCATCTTGCCCCAACATTGGCGCACCAGCGATATCGAGGGCAACGGTCAGTTGCAGGTCATTCGACTGAGTGACCGCTTCGATGAGCATACGGCCCATGCGACCGCTCGCTCCAGCAATTGCAATTCTCATCATGAACTCTTTTGTAACGGTGTTTACTGCAATGGCGCAGGCGCGTCTTCGGGAGCACCCGGAATCGCGGCGGGGTCAGAGACCGACGTGTCTCCGATGGTCTGTCCTAAGCTCAGGCCAGGTGCCATTTCGATCGGTGCGCCGATGCCGGAGTCGTTTGCCTGACGCTCTCTAAATAAAGCGTCCTGCGCGGCTTCGCGCTTGGAGATACCGACTTCGTCGCGAGCAATTTGAAAGGGCTGCAATTCAGGCTGCTCATCACCTTTCCAGCTGGTGAGTTGTCCACCGTCAAACAGCACGGTGAACACGCGATCTTCGACCTTGCCGTTGCCTGCACGGTAATAGTAGGGATAGTCCCAGCGGTTGGCATGCAGCGCGCTGCTCAGCGTTGGTGTGCCTAACGCAAAGCGAACTTGCTCACGTGTCATCCCGGGGCGCAGCAGCGCCACCTGATCTTTTGTGATCCAGTTGCCTTGTTGGACGCCAGACTTGTAAGGGAAACCCCACTGGCTGGAGGAGCAGCCAGAAAGTGCAGTCATACCGACCGCCAGGGCAAGCAAAGCCAAGCCAGTGCGCAAAGGAGAGGTGTATTGACGGAGCATGAACACTGCGAACCTCTGATGGGAAAAGGACTAAAGACGTTATCATAAAGCTTTACAGAGCCGAAGTCTTTACCCTACAGGACAATCCGTGGATCTCGAAAACGATCAAAGTGATTTAAAAAACGTTGGCTTAAAGGCGACGTTTCCGCGCTTAAAGATTTTGGACATTTTTCGTAAGTCAGATGATCGCCACTTAAGCGCAGAGGATGTATATCGCTTTCTCATTGCTGAAAATATCGATATTGGTTTGGCAACGGTTTACAGAGTGCTGACTCAGTTTGAGCAAGCCGGTATCCTGTCCAGGAGTCAGTTTGACGGTGGTAAATCGATTTTTGAGCTCAATGATGGTGATCACCACGATCATTTGATCTGTACCCATTGCGGTTCAGTGACCGAATTCAATGACGATGAGATCGAAAAGCGTCAGCAAAAAATCGCACGAGACAACGGTTTTACCCTGGAAAGTCATGCCATGGTTTTATATGGTGTGTGTAAAAGCTGTCACTAAAGAAAGCTGACCTGCTGCTAGCGCTCAGGACTCCAGCAGCTCTTGGGCATGTTTGAGCGTAGTCGGAGTGATTTTGATGCCGCCGAGCATTCTGGCGACCTCTTCGATCCGTGCCTGAACATCAAGTTTTGCAATCGACGACTCGGTCACGCCCTTTGTCTGTTGCTTGCTGACTTGAAAATGCTGCTGGCCCCGAGCCGCCACT
The DNA here is from genome assembly GCF_049655405.1 of Zwartia sp. Taxonomy (GTDB): domain Bacteria; phylum Pseudomonadota; class Gammaproteobacteria; order Burkholderiales; family Burkholderiaceae_B; genus Zwartia. The sequence goes on along the minus strand of NZ_JBASJR010000011.1, from coordinate 421,859 downwards.
TGAGGGAGGTGGGTGACGCAAAGCACTTGATGGCGCAACCCCAGCTCGCGTAGCAGATTGCCGACTACTTCGGCCACAGCACCGCCAATTCCACTGTCGACTTCATCAAATATCAGGGTAGGCACCCGTGCGGCACGGCTCGCAATCACCGAAAGCGCCAGCGAAATGCGGGCCAGCTCACCGCCTGAGGCCACTTTGGCCAAGGGTTTTGGGGTCGTTCCTGCATGTCCAGCGACTAAGAATTCCACGACATCTTGACCCTGCGCCGAGGCGGGACCTTCAGCAAGCGCTACGCTGAACTGCCCCCCCTCCATCGCCAAGGTTTGCATGGCCTTGGACACTTGTTTCGACAGGTCAATAGCCGCCTTACGTCGGGCTGTCGTCAGCGCACGGGCATGGGTTTGATATTCGGCTTTGAGTGCGGCGGCCGTGGCACGAAGCGTTTCAATATCCGCAGAGGCACTCAGGGCTTCTTGTTCGCTGCGCAAGGCCGCATGAAGTGTGTAAAGCTGTTCGGGCTCGGTTTTGAATTTGCGAGCAAGATCGAAAATATTGCGCATCCGTTCGTCGACGATCGCGAGCCTTTCGGGATCCAGCTCTACACGTGACAAATAAGCATTGAGGTCGGAAACCGCCTCGCTGACTGAAATACGTGCGGACTCAAGCGATTCGTGTACGGCTTGCAACGCAGGATCATGTCTCAGGAGTTGAGTGATTTTCTGAAGTGCCGCCACGATCTGGTGATGCGCCGAGTCCTCATTTTCATCTAGGCATCCGAGCGCGAGGGCTGCACCGTCAAGCAGCGATTGAGCGTTTGCCAGTCGCGTTTGCTCGGCAGACACCTCTTCCCATTCTGTCGCACCGAGTGACAGGCGATCGAGTTCGCCGAGCTGCCATTCCAGTTTTTCCCTGGCGGCATTCAGGGCATTGGCATCTTGTTCGGAAAGTGTGAGCTGACGTTCGATTTTCCTTAAGGCCTTCCAAGCGAGTGAGACTTGTTGGCGCAGCGCCTGGTGTCCACCGTGCGCATCCACCATGTCGCGCTGACTTTCGGTGCGCAACAGGCTCTGATGGGCATGCTGGCCATGAATGTCCACTAGGTACTCGCCGACTTCGCGCAGCTGTGCAATCGTCACGGCTGAGCCGTTGATGTATGCGCGGCTGCGACCTTGAGCATCGACTACTCGGCGCAACACCAGCTCGCCCTCTCCGCTCAGGTCATGCTCAGTAAGCCACAGAGAGAGCTCTGGGGGAACGTCAAACACTGCACTGATTTCAGCACGCGCCGCACCACTTCTTAAAACCGAAGAGTCGGCGCGCTCTCCTAAGGTAAGAGCCAGAGCGTCGATCAGAATGGATTTCCCTGCACCGGTTTCGCCTGAAAAAACTGTAAATCCCGACTCAAAATTGATTTCTGCTTCGGTCACGATCACAAAGTCGCGAATATGGAGTGCGCGTAGCATCCTTTATTCCCCGTCGTTACCGGACTGCGGCAGCCGATTCCAGTCGAGTTTGCGGCGCAAAGTGGAAAAAAAGCTGTAGCCGGTTGGGTGCAGGAAGCGAATGGTGTGTGGTGCGCGCTGCACAACAATACGATCACCGGAAGTCAGATCTGACCAAGTCTGCATGTCAAAGTGCACGCTGGCACCAAGCTCGACGCGACTCATGGCGCTGAGGGTCATGTTGAGCACGCTGTCGGCGGGGATGACGATGGGACGGTTAGAGAGTGTTTGGGGGGCGACAGGCACCAAGAGCATCGCACTGACTGAGGGGTGCAGAATGGGGCCGGCCGCTGAAAGGGCGTAGGCGGTCGAGCCCGTCGGCGTGGCAACAATCAATCCATCGGCTCGCTGTGTATACATGAAGGCGTTGTTGACCTCAACGCGCACCTCGATCATGCCGCCGCGACCCGCGCGGTTCAGTACGACATCATTGAGTGCGGTCGCAGCGTACATCTGCTCTTGGCCGCGCCAGACTGTGGCGCTCAGCAGCATGCGCTCCTCGGTGTCAAAGCGACCCTGTAGCAGGTCGGTCAACGCGGCATTCGCATCATGCACAGGAATATCTGTAATGAAGCCCAGGCGACCGTGGTTGATACCCACGACCGGAACGGCAAAAGGGGCCAGGTGCCGAGCGGCGCCAAGCATCGTGCCATCGCCGCCCATCACAATCGCGAGGTCTGCGCGTTGACCGATTTCGGAAAAGTCGGCGGCTGGGTATTCTGAGACGCCTGTATGGCGTGCCGTTTCGGCTTCGATCAGGACCTGACGGCCGGCTTGGGTCAGCTGGGTGGCAAGCGCGCGCAGCGGAGCATGCAAGCCCGAGTCTTGGTAACGGCCCACTAATGCGATGATGGGAAAATGCATGCAAAGCTCAATCGACGAAAAACTATTCGATTATAGAGGTGGGGAAGGTAAAATAGGGCGATGATGGATGATCGTGCGCGCTCCCTGCTTAAAGCATTAATCGAAAGGTACATTGACGACGGTCAGCCCGTCGGATCCCGTACGCTCTCAAAATTGTTCGACTTGTCACCTGCAACTATTCGCAACGTGATGGCGGATCTCGAAGAATTCGGGTTGATTCACAGCCCGCACACCTCAGCCGGACGCGTGCCGACTCCCAAAGGGTATCGCTTGTTTGTCGACACAATGTTGACAGCCAAACCTTTTGAGCTGGCTTCGACTTCCAATGTGCGGGATTTACAGTCAGCCTCCGACCCTTCGCGCGCGGTCAACGCCGCGGCTTCAATGCTGTCGAGCTTGACGCAGTTTGCCGGGGTCGTCTTATCCCCTAAACGCGCTCAGGTTTTTCGCCAAATCGAGTTCATTCGGCTCTCGGAAAAGCGTATTCTTCTCATCATTGTGACGCCGGACGGGGACGTGCAAAACCGGATTTTGCTGACCCCCCGAGATTACAGCAGCACCGCACTTATCGAAGCCGCCAATTTTTTCAATCACAACTTTGCGGGCAAGTCTTTCTCCGAGGTCAGACAGACACTCGCAAAGGATCTCGCCCGCCTCCAAGAGGACACATCCCGCCTCATGCAAGCTGCCGTCGAGGCAGGGGCTGAGGCAGCCGATGAGGTTGAAACGATGGTGATTTCTGGCGAGCGCAGGCTTCTGGATGTCAATGAACTCGCCTCTGATATGGACCGATTGCGCAAGACCTTCTCGATGTTTGAGAAAAAAACCGATCTCTTGCAGTTGCTCGAGGTGTCCAGTCGCGCGCAAGGTGTGCAAATTTACATCGGTGGCGATTCTGATCTGGTGCCAACGGAGGATCTGTCCGTGATCACCGCTCCCTACAGTATCGACGGTCATGTCATCGGGACGCTGGGTGTCATTGGTCCGACGCGGATGGCCTACGAGCGCGTCATTCCTATTGTCGACATTACGGCGCGTTTACTTTCAAATGCGCTGAGCCACAACTCTTCTGAGCGTTCTTAATATGCGATTTTGGTCCGAACCCAAGCGTGCAAGCGCACCTGCCACGCGTTTTATGCCTTGGCCCAAGCCCTTCACCCAGGCCAGAGTCGGGGTGTTGCTGGTGAACCTAGGGACGCCGGATGCGCCCACCGCCCCGGCCATTAAACGATATCTGCGCGAGTTTTTATCTGACCCGCGCGTCATCGAGATCCCCAAGTTTTTGTGGTGGCCCATATTGAATGGCCCAATATTGTTGGCGCGGCCACGCAAGCTTGCGCCGCGCTATCAGAGCATTTGGATGGAAGAGGGTTCACCGCTCTTGGTCTATACACAACGTCAGACAGAGGGTTTGCGTAAAGTTTTTGCTGAGCGCGGTCTGGAGGTCGAGGTGGAGACGGGCATGCGTTATGGCAACCCTTCGATTAAAAGTGCCATGATGTCTTTACGTGAGCGTGGTTGCGAAAATATCCTGGTGGTGCCTCTTTACCCTCAGTACGCTTCCAGCACAACCGCCACGGTGGTAGACGCTGTGACACAAGTTGCGGCCAGATTGCGTGATCAACCTGCAATGCGCTTTATCAAGCGTTTTCATACCCATCCCTCTTTTATCAAGCCCTTAAGCGACAAAATCGCTGCTTTGTGGGCGGCACACGGCCGTCCACAAAAGCTTGTCATGAGTTTTCACGGCTTGCCGCAACAATGCGTCAACATGGGAGATCCCTATTGCAAGGATTCTTATGAAACGGCTCGCGCCCTCGCTTTACATCTTGGTTTGACTGATGATCAGTATTTAGTGACATTTCAGAGTCGTTTTGGGCCGGCCAAGTGGCTGGAGCCCTATACAGAGCCTACGGTTGAACGTCTCGCCAAAGAGGGTGTAACGGAGATTGATGTGGTGTGCCCGGGCTTTTTGGCAGACTGTCTTGAGACACTCGAGGAAATCTCGATTGAGGTTGGTGACACGTTTAAGCATGCCGGCGGCAAGCAATTTCGTTATATCTCGGCCTTAAATGATGATCCGGCTTGGATTCGCGCACTGGCTGACATGGTCGAGGAGCATCTTCAGGGTTGGCCGATTCGCTCTGAATAAAGTCGCTGAAACCCGACAAATTATTTTGTATTTTCTCTTGAATCTGGGGATTTTGCCCCCAAATGCTTTAGCAACAATGCATTTTTCTGGAGAAGTACATGACGGCTAACAACGGTTCCGCAGACGCTAAGTCTGACGCAGTCCAGCAAGATCAACCAGCCTCGGGCGCCGAGGCGACTCATGCGCACGGTCAGGAGCCGCTTGATCCGATCGAGCAATTAGAGGCTGACTTGGCTGCGGCACTTGCTCAAGTCTCTGAGCACAAGGACCAAGTACTGCGCGCGCATGCAGAGATGGAAAATGTCCGTCGTCGCGCACAGGACGAAGTATCCAAAGCACGTAAGTTTGGTATTGAATCTTTCGCCGAGAGCATGGTGCCGGTCAAGGACAGCCTCGAAGCTGCTTTGGCGCAGTCAGAGCAAAGCCAAGAAGACATGCGTGCGGGCATAGAAATGACCCTCAAGCAGCTGATCACAGGTTTTGAACGCAATCACCTCAAAGAAATCGCACCTGCCTCAGGTACTAAATTTGACCCCCATCAGCATCAGGCGATCGCCACGATTCCGGCTGAGCAGGAGGCCAATACGGTGGTCCAGACGCTGCAAAAAGGCTATCTGATCGCAGATCGGGTATTGCGTCCCGCTCTTGTGACGGTCGCGGCCTGACACACTAAACACAGTCCGAAAACGGTTTTTGAATGAAAGAGGTTGAACTGGGCTTGAAATTACAGATTTGTGCCCCATCTTCTATTCATTCAAGCAATTCATCTCATTCTGATTTTTTAAAGGTAATTCACCATGGGTAAGATTATCGGTATCGATCTTGGCACCACCAATAGTTGTGTGGCAGTCATGGACGGCAATCAGGTCAAAATTCTGGAAAACGCTGAAGGCGCCCGCACCACACCCTCGATTGTCGCCTACATGGAAGATGGCGAGACTTTGGTAGGTGCCCCCGCCAAGCGTCAGGCTGTGACCAATCCAACGAACACTCTTTATGCCGTTAAGCGTCTGATCGGTCGCAAGTTTTCCGAAGATGCTGTGCAAAAAGACATCCATTTGATGCCTTACAAAATTGTCAAAGCTGACAATGGCGATGCATGGGTGGAAGCGCAAAATAAAAAGCTCGCACCTTCGCAGGTTGCGGCGGATGTGCTGCGCAAAATGAAAAAGACTGCCGAGGACTTTCTGGGCGAAGAAGTGACTGAGGCCGTCATTACGGTTCCTGCCTACTTCAACGACAGCCAGCGTCAGGCTACCAAGGATGCAGGCCGCATTGCAGGTTTGGATGTCAAGCGCATCATCAACGAACCGACTGCAGCTGCATTGGCTTTCGGTATGGACAAGATGGAAAAAGGCGATCGCAAGATCGCGGTCTATGACTTGGGTGGCGGTACATTCGATATTTCGATTATCGAAATTGCGGACGTCGACGGTGAAAAGCAATTCGAAGTGCTGTCGACTAATGGCGACACCTTCTTGGGTGGCGAGGACTTTGACCAGCGCATTATCGAATACGTCATTGGCGAATTCAAGAAAGAGCAGGGCGTGGACCTCTCCAAGGACGTGCTTGCTTTGCAGCGCTTGAAAGAAGCTGCTGAAAAAGCCAAGATCGAGTTGTCCTCCAGTCAGCAGACTGAAATCAACCTGCCCTACATCACCGCGGATGCTTCAGGTCCTAAGCACTTGAACCTGAAGATGACGCGCGCTAAGCTCGAGTCCTTGGTCGAAGAGCTGATCGCTCGCACCATCGAGCCTTGCCGCATCGCCATCAAAGATGCGGGCGTCAAAGTCAGTGAGATCGACGACGTGATTTTGGTCGGCGGTATGACGCGCATGCCTAAAGTTCAGGAAAAGGTCAAAGAGTTCTTTGGTCGTGATCCACGCAAAGACGTGAATCCTGACGAGGCTGTGGCTGCAGGCGCGGCGATTCAGGGTTCTGTATTGTCTGGTGACCGCAAGGATGTGTTGTTGTTGGACGTGACACCATTGTCACTTGGTATTGAAACGCTCGGTGGCGTGATGACCAAGATGATCACAAAGAACACGACCATTCCAACCCGTCACTCACAAGTGTTTTCGACAGCGGATGACAATCAGCCTGCCGTCACCATCAAGGTATTCCAAGGTGAGCGCGAAATCGCGGCCGGTAACAAGACTCTGGGCGAATTCAATCTTGAGGGTATTCCTCCAGCAGCACGTGGCACGCCGCAGATCGAAGTGACCTTTGATATTGATGCAAACGGTATCGTGCACGTGTCCGCGAAAGACAAGGGCACAGGCAAGGAAAACAAGATCACGATTCAGGCGAACTCAGGTCTGACCGAAGAAGAGATTCAGCGTATGGTGAAAGACGCCGAGGCGAATGCCGAGGAAGATCACCGCATGGCTGAGTTGGCGATGGCGCGTAATAGTGCGGATGCTTTGGTTCACGCGACACGCAAGTCGTTGACTGAGTATGGCGACAAGCTTGAAGCGGAAGAGAAAACAGCGATCGAAGCTGCAATCACTGATGTCGAAGAAGTGTTGAAAAACGGCTCAGACAAAGCAGCGATCGACGCTAAAGTCGAATTGCTGTCGACTGCTTCGCAAAAGCTCGGTGAAAAGATGTATGCCGATGCTCAGGCTGCTCAGGCTGCCGCGCAGGGCGATGCAGGTGCAGAGGCTGGTGCTAAGCCAGCTGATGACAATGTGGTCGATGCTGAGTTCAAAGAAGTTAAGCGCGATCAAAAGTGATCGTCTAGACTTAGACACGATCCGCCCGGGACTCTTTCAGAGCATCCCGGGCGCATTTTTTTGCCCACCTTCATACTGTTTGAATAAAAGAGCCTGAGATCATGGCAAAACGCGATTTTTATGAAACCCTTGGCGTTGCTAAAAACGCCTCGGACGATGAACTTAAAAAAGCCTACCGTAAGCTGGCAATGAAATATCATCCGGATCGCAATCCGGATAGTAAAGAAGCCGAAGAGAAATTCAAGCAAGCTAAAGAGGCTTACGAAGTGTTGTCTGACGCCAATAAGCGTGCTGCTTATGATCGTTATGGACACGCAGGTGTTGATCCCAATGCCGCAGGCATGGGTGGCGCAGGCGGGGCTGGTTTTGGCGATGCTTTCGGCGATATTTTTGGTGAAATTTTCGGTGCTGGACGCAGAGGCGGTGGTGGTGGTCCTCAGGTTTATCGAGGAGCTGACCTCAAGTACGCGATGGAAATCACACTTGAGCAGGCGGCGAATGGCTTTGATACTGAAATTCGCGTGCCAAGCTGGGAAAATTGTGAAGTCTGCAAAGGTAGTGGTGCCAAAGCTGGCACAACGCCTAAGACATGCCGCACGTGTGGTGGCTCAGGTGCGGTACGCATGCAGCAGGGCTTTTTTAGCGTGCAGCAAACGTGTCCAACGTGCCACGGTAGTGGCAAGGAAATCACGGATCCTTGCGTGCCTTGCGACGGCGTGGGACGTACCCGTCGTAATAAAACGCTCCAAGTCAAAATCCCCGCGGGTATTGATGACGGGATGCGTATTCGCTCCTCCGGCAACGGTGAGCCTGGCATCAATGGCGGACCTCCAGGGGACTTGTTTGTGGAAATCCACATCAAGGAGCACAAGATCTTCCAACGTGAAAATGATGACTTGCATTGCGAGCTGACTATTCCTTTTACGACCGCGGCGCTCGGTGGAGATATTCAGGTACCTACTTTAAATGGCAAAGCAGAGATCACGATTCCCGAAGGCACACAGTCCGGCAAAACCTTCAGGCTGCGTGGCAAGGGCATTAAAGGCGTTCGGGGCGCATATCCAGGAGACTTGTACTGCCACTTTGTCGTGGAAACTCCAGTCAAGCTAACCGACGAGCAGAAAGCAATCTTGCGTCAGTTTGAATCTTCACTTGGCGAGGGGGGCGAGCGTCACTCCCCACAGAGCAAGTCTTGGACAGATCGCGTTAAGGATTTTTTCTCCTAAGTATCGCGTCCGTTACCAATGTATAAGGGCCGAATCTTAGTGTGAGATTCGGCCCTTATCACTTACATCATCCAGTCTATCGTTTTCATTACTTCTTCTTTTCAAAGTCTCCCGCTGCTACGCTGCTGAACGCCGCAGGCTTGAGATATTTGCGTACGACTGTATTGACTTGCTCTGCAGATAGTGTGGACAGTTTCCGGTCGAGTTCGGCTGCCCAAGCAAACGTGCGACCTGTGTCAAGATAATTGATCCAGGCGCCTGTTAAACCACTATCCTGAGCACGCGCAAGTTTGCGATAGTTGAGCAGTGCTTTGATGCCGTCTTGAACTTCAGTTTGGCTAAAACCGTCCTTCAATACGCGTTCAAATTCTTCGCGAATCGCTGCCTCAACTTTTTGGCGGTTTTCTGGAGAAAAGATGGCATACACACCCCAAGATCCACTTGGCTCAAAGGCTGACACATTCAGTCGGGTCCGAACGTTGTAGGACAGACCTTCTTTTTCCCTCACACGGAGCCACAATCGTGAGGTCTCGGAAGTCCCGAGTAAAAAGTTTGCCAGAGACAGCGCTGCGTAATCAGCATCAGTATCTTGCATATTGAGGGGCATCGCAGCTGTGTAAAACGCATTGGCTTTATCTGGCGTGAGTGCTTGCATCTGTACAGGCTTGATCTCGCGATAAGGGTTCGGGATGCGTGTGTATGCTTGCCCAGTGCCCCAGCGATTGAGCGATGCCGTGAGCATATTCTCTAACGTGACGGGATCAAAACTTCCCACCGCAGCGCCTGCCGTGTTCGAAGTGCCATAGAACTTTTGATGAAAAGCGACTAAGTCTTCACGCTTGAGCGCATCAATGGCGGCAAGCGATTCTTCAAAGCTTGGTTGATAACGAATATCGTCTTTGGGCCAAGGGTTGTCATGCCGTGAAAGCATGCGTGTGGCAATGGACGTAGGTTCTGTCATTGAGCTCTTGATCGAGGTCAGCAGTTTGGCTTTGTACTCATCGACTTCCGCTTGTGGAAAGTTTGCTTCACGGACGGTATCCAGCACAAATTGGACGAGCGAGTCGATATTGGCACGCGTGGTGGACAAACTGATGTTGAGTGTTGCGCCAGAGCCCGACACACTGACTTGACCGCCCAGCGCATCAATCCGATCCTTGATTTGTTGGCGCGTGAGCTGAGCTGTACCGCTTAGCAAAAGATCTGGTGTTGCAATCGAGGCGATCCTCTGGCCTTTGAGCGAACTCACATCACCAAAATGCAACTGAATCACGGTCTGGACACGCTCTCCACGAGACTCCTTCGACAGCATGGCTAGCCGCATGGATCCATGAGTTAGTTTGACTGTTTTGCGCTGTGTGCGCTGGTCAATATTGTTTGGATCAGGATCAAAGGCTTCAGCTTGTTTGAGTTGCGCGTCACCGACATAGCCTTTGAGCTCCGCTGCTAAATCCGGTTTGCTAAAGGCAGGAGAACGCTGCGGTTTTTCGGTGGGGACGTATTGACCTTCTGTACGGTTTGATTGCGTCAGGTAAAGGTTAGCCGCTTGCTGAACCTGAGCGAGGGTGACGGCACGAATGCGATCACGCGCTAAAAACCAGAGACGCCAATCGCCTACTGCAACAGCTTCGGATAAGCCTGTGCTCACTTTTTGGGCGTCACTGAACATTTGCTCCCATGATTTCAACCATTGATTTCGGACGCGGTCTAATTCTTCTTGGGTAAAAGGGTGTTGAGCAAGTGACTCAAGCGTTTGGGTGAGCGTCTTGAGTGAGGCGGACTGATCCATTCCGGGCTGCAAGCTTGCGCCAAACATGACGGTACCGGGGGCAGTGCGATCCATGGTAAAGCCAAAGACGCTTGCAGCTTGCTTGGTGGGGACCATCGCCTTATAGAGTCGTCCTGAGGGCGTGTCGCCCACGATCATGCTGGCCAGGTCAATCGCGGCAAAGTCTTTGTGACCAGCAGACGGCACGTGGTACATGGCCGCAACCAGGGGGGCACCACCAACGCGCCGCAAAATGACACTGCGTTCACCGTCTTGCACAGGATCTGTTGTGTATTCGGGAGGGAGTATGCGGGAGGGTCGTGGAATGTTCCCAAATGACTTCATCACATCGGCCAGTACAGCCGACGTGTCAAACTTGCCAGTCACGATCAAAACGGCATTGTCAGGCTGATAGTAAGTTTTGTAAAAAGCACGCAGCTGAGCAATGTCGACGTTTTCTACGTCTGAGCGTGCGCCAATAGGTGTTTTGCCATAGTTATGCCACTCGTAGGCGATGCTAAGCATCTTTTGCCAAAGAATGCGAAAGGGGTTGTTTTCACCGCTCTCCATTTCGTTGCGCACGACGGTCATTTCGGTGTCCAGATCTTCGCGCTTAATCGTGGCGTTAATCATGGCATCCGCCTGCCAGTTCAGGTACCAAGCAAGCGTGTCGGGATTGGCCGCAAAGCTTGCGTAATAGTTTGTTCGGTCGACGGAGGTCGTGCCATTGGCTTGAAGCCCGCGTTTTGAAAACTCACCAAGTGAGTTGGGCATGGAAGGTGTGCCCTTAAAGAGCATATGCTCAAGTAAATGGGCCATCCCGGTCTCGCCATAATTTTCATGGCGTGAGCCCACCAGATACGTCATATTGACGGTGGTGGTGGGTTTGGATTCGTCAGGCGCGAGCAAAATACGCAACCCATTGGCATCCAGTCGGTATTCGGTAATTCCTTCGACGCTGGTCACCTGGGTGATACCTGCGGGTATGGCAGCGGCCATTGAGTGACTTCCAATAAAGGCGAATGCGGCACCAATCAGTGCACGCTTCAGGGCATCGGTAAACAACGGCATGAGGGAGTCCTGAAAGAAACAACGAACCTGTTTGAGCATGGGCACCCAAAATGGTTCACTTTTGAATCCTACTTAGACAATAAGCGCATCGCTTGCTCAATACCGGAAACTGTCACGGGGAACATTTTGTCCTGGACAATATTGCGGATGATGGAGATCGATTGACGGTATTGCCAAGAGGCTTGAGGTTCGGGATTAAGCCAAACGGTTTTGGGCCAGGCATTGACCATGCGCTGTAACCACTCAGCACCAGGTTCTTTGTTGTAATGCTCGACCGAGCCACCGGGCTGCAAAATTTCATAGGGACTCATGGTTGCGTCGCCTACAAAAATCAGTCTCCAGTCGGCATTAAATTTACGCAGCACATCCCAAGTTTCAAAACGTTCCATTTGTCGGCGACGATTCGACTTCCAAAGATGCTCGTAAGGACAGTTATGAAAATAGTAAACCTCGAGGTTTCTAAATTCGCTGCTGGCGGCTGAAAACAATTCTTCGACACGAGAGATGTGATCGTCCATACTGCCGCCCACATCTAACAACATTAAAACTTTAACGTTGTTATGTCGCTCGGGAACCATTTTGATATCGAGATAGCCTGCGTTGCGGGCTGTGCTCGCAATGGTATCGCCGAGATCAAGTTCAAAGTCTGAGCCTTCGCGCGCGAAGCGCCTGAGGCGTCTCAGAGCCACCTTGAAATTACGGGTGCCGAGTTCTATGGAGTCGTCGTAGTCTTTAAAGTTACGTTCATCCCAGACCTTGACCGCAGAGCGGCTTCCCCCCGTACCCCCCACCCGAATGCCCTCCGGGTGTGTGCCGCTGTTACCAAAAGGCGAAGTGCCGCCGGTACCAATCCATTTGCTGCCACCTTGGTGACGTCCTTTTTGCTCTTCGAGACGCTCTTTGAACATTTCCATGAGCTTGTCCCAGCCATGCTTTTCAAGCTCGGCTTTTTGCTCGGGAGTGAGGCGTTTTTCTAGCTCTGCGACCAGCCAATCCAAGGGAATCTTTTTACCCGCTGGCAACTTTTGTTCCAAGCTGCGGTAATAGCTCGCAAACGCACGATCAAAGCGATCAAAGAGGGTTTCGTCTTTGATCAGCGTTGTACGTGCGAGATAGTAAAAATCTTCGAGCGTGGGCGGCATGATCGGACTAGACAATGCCTCAAGCAGTGTCAGGTACTCCTTGACTGAAACAAGGAGTTTTTGCGTGCGGAGGTGATAAAAGAAGTCAATCAGCATGACGATTCAGTTGATAGGTCAGATGTGCGTGCACTTCAGGCCATTCGCCAGCGATGACGCTATACATCACTGTGTCCCTGACTGTGCCGTCGCGACGGAGCGCATGGTGACGCAGTACGCCGTCTCGTTTGGCGCCCAGGCGCTCGATGGCACGTTGAGACGCATGGTTGAAATTGTCCGTTCGCCAGCCCACGACAGCGGCGCCGAGCGTGTCAAACGCATGCTCGAGCAATAGCAGTTTGCACGCCGTGTTCACATGGCTACGCTGATGGCTTTTGGCATACCAGGTGTAGCCGATCTCCAGTCGCGCAACTGAGGGAATGATGTCGTGATAGCGCGTCGAGCCGATAATTTTTTCTGTACCCGCGTGGATCACGACGAACGGCAGCATATGACCTGCTGCGTAACCATCGAGCGCAGCCTGAATATAGCTGGCGGTTTGCTCGGGTTCGGGTACAGAGGTGACCCGTAGATTCCAGAGCTCGCCATCACGCGCTGCCTCGGTAAGTGCTTCAGCATGTGTGAGAGACAGGGGCTCAAGACGCACGCCATGCCCTGTCAGTGTGCAGGGCCGTGGTGTCAGAGTAAAGCCTTGATCAAGCGCCATTTGGGGATCCTGGCGGGCGACGTGTTGTGCGGGTGACGGCTGCCAAACGCTCGAGCAATTGAAGGTCTTGCTCGTTTTTGAGCAGTGCGCCAGCCATCATTGGAATCGAAGTCGCGGCGTGCGCATCAATTTGCTCAGCCGTTGCATCCTCAGCAATCAGTAAACGCAACCAATCCAGAAACTCTGAGGTAGAGGGTTTCTTTTTTAGACCTGGTGCGTCGCGCAATGCAAAAAATGTGTCGAGCGCGGCGCGCAGCACATCCGCATGCAGGTTGGCAAAATGCACCTCAACAATGCTGCGCAAGGTGTCGCGATCGGGGAAGCGAATGTAATGGAAGAAACAGCGACGCAAAAATGCATCTGGGAGATCTTTTTCGTTGTTGGACGTAATAATCACCAGCGGGCGGTGTCGCGCTTTGACGGTGGAACGTGTTTCGTAGACATGAAACTCCATTTGATCCAGTTCGCGCAGCAGGTCATTTGGAAATTCGATATCTGCCTTGTCAATCTCGTCAATCAGCAGCACGACGGGCTCGGGTGATTCGAAAGCCTGCCAGAGCACACCTTGCATGATGTAGTTGCGGATATCTTTGACTTTTTCGTCGCCGAGCTGCGAGTCACGCAACCGGGACACAGCATCGTATTCGTAGAGACCTTGATGCGCTTTGGTGGTGGATTTGATGTGCCACTGCAGCAGTGGGCGGCCAAGTGCTGCGGCCACCTCTTCGGCGAGCATCGTCTTGCCGGTTCCAGGTTCGCCTTTGATGAGCAGGGGGCGCTGAAGCGTCAAGGCGGCATTAACAGCCAGTTTGAGATCGTCCGTCGCGACATAGCGCTCGGTACCGTCAAAGCGGGAGGTTTGAGCTGAGGTGGGGGTCTGGGAGGTCATTGGTTGCCAAAATGAAAGTGGTCAGAGTCTGTTGCGATACATAATTGAAGTCTAATTTTTCCAATTATCGTACAATCCTAACGTTTTGCGGCCGGGAGTTAATCCCGGGACTTTTCCCTGCCAGACCAAGAGTCCATTATGAAGTCTCCGAACATTTTGCAGTCTCAGTTTGTTGGCGCGTTGATTACGCGTGCCTCATTGCGCTCCAGATTCTCAAGCAAGCTCGCTAAATTAGCGCTTGCAGCATCCTGTGCCGTGACCTTTCCGGTCCTGGCCGCGGATCCTCCAAAGGGCAACATCGAAGCCGCCAAGGCCAAAGTGTCGATGTGTATTGGCTGCCATGGTATCCCTGGCTACCGTGCAAGTTTCCCCGAGATCTATTCAGTGCCCAAGATTGCCGGCCAGAATGAAAAGTACATTCAGTCGTCTTTGCGCGCCTACGCGACTGGTGAGCGCACCCATCCCACGATGGACGCAATCTCCAAAAGTCTCTCGGACCAAGACATGGCTGATTTGGCCGCCTATTACTCCAATCTCAAATAATCGGGGGCTCATATGAAACACTTAACGCTCGCCCTCACTGGGGCTCTCTTGTTGGGTTCAGCGACGCTGAGCCACGCAGCCGATTTAGCAGCGGGTAAAGCTGTTTGGGAAAAGCTCAACTGCGCCTCATGTCATGGCGCGGATGCAGTCAAGTCTGTTGATCCCTCTTATCCCATTCTGGCTGGTCAACACGCTGATTTCTTGGCGCATGCTTTAAAAGCCTATCAGCGCGGTGCTTCCGGTGCGCCTGCTACGGCTAACGTGCGTAAAAACGCCATCATGGGTGCTTTTGCCAAGCAATTGTCCCTGCAGGACATCAAGAACGTCTCCGCATGGTTAGCTGCGCAACCAGGACCGTTGTCCGTTCGTCGCTAAGTCAGGCTTTATAGGCTGGGCTCTCACTGAGGTGTTCTAACCTCAGTCACCACAGTCACCTCATTCGCCAACGTGTCAGTCTCGGCTGGTTCTCTGGCGAATGAGTTCAATATAGGCATCGCTATCGAGCGCGGTGCCCAAGCGTTGAGACTCCCACACGACTTGTCCTAAACACTCCATGATTTCGTGCGCGGCGTGGTGTCGATCCGTGCGTGACGCTAATTTGTCGAATGCTTGTCGAATGCCTCTAGGGTGATCAATGGAGAGTTGCTCCGCAATGGCGAGGTGCATGGAGAGGTGAAGAAAAGGGTTTGTTTTGCCCTCTTCGACATTGAACTCGCGCGTCATCGAGTCAGGCGCAATGAGGATCTCGTGATACTCGGGGTGCTGTTCGATCCAGCTCAGCGCAATATCCTCTAGCGGAGTCAAGACCTGAAGCTCCTTGTGTTTACGCCAAGTTTCTATAAAAAACTGGCGTACCTGATCGCGGGAGGGATTGAACATAAATGGGGCAAAAACCTGTTGAAATAAAAAGAAAATGAAGCATTTTGCCCTCAATTAGGGCATTCCCTGATGCGGTCTGCTGATCTGTGGTGCAGAATCAGTTTCATGCAGGTGAGGGGACAAAGCTCAATAAAGGGCATGCTAGCAGCAACGGCATTATAAAAAAGAAACGCACAACGGCTGACACTTAAGGTGTTGGCCGTTGTCGTATTAGGCATCGCACTCCGATTTCTCAAAACCTTGCGACTCAAATCATGACTGAGATGTCAAAGCCTAGCAGAACCACTCCATACTGGCGCAGCAATTTGCGCCTGATTAGCATTTTGCTTGCGTGTTGGGGGCTTGTCACTTTTGTCCCTGCTTACTTTGCGAGAGCACTCTCTGATCTGATGGTTTTTGGCTGGCCGTTTCCGTTTTGGGTTGCGGCTTTTGGCGCACCCACGGCATTTCTGGTGATTGTCGGGGTGTATGCCTGGCGAATGGAAAAGCTGGATCAACGACGCAGAGTCCAGAAGGTGAAGCAGACTTGACCCGGCCTCAATCTACAAAAATGGCTTCACAGCAACAGGCGTTTAGCGGACGACTGTTTCGCGGCTATGCCGCTTATACGGCAGGTTTTATTTCGCTAGTCATATTATTGGCGGTGCTGGAGGTTTTTGGTCTTGAAAGGCAATGGATTGGTTATGCCTTTTTGCTCTCGACTGTCGCCCTTTACGCTGGAATCGGCATCATGTGTCGAACGTCCGATCCCGTTGAATATTACGTGGCAGGGCGCCGAGTTCCAGCCATTTTTAACGGTATGGCCACGGCTGCGGATTGGATGTCTGTGGCTTCGTTCATCGGGATTGCCGGCACCCTCTACCTCTCTGGCTACAACGGACTCGCCTATATATTGGGGTGGACGGGCGGCTATGTTTTAGTCGCGTTGTTTTTAGCACCTTATTTGCGCAAGTTTGGTGGTTATACGATCCCAGAGTTTTTGGGAGCACGTTTCGAAGGCAATTTACCCAGACTCGTGGGGGTCATGTGTGCCGTGCTGTGCTCCTTTACCTACTTGGTCGCACAGATTTATGGCGTTGGGATTATTACGACCCGCATGACAGGCATTTCATTTGAGCTTGGCATTTTTATTGGTTTGGGTGGTGTCCTAGTGTGTTCCTTTCTTGGAGGAATGCGGGCGGTCACGTGGACGCAGGTGGGTCAATACATCATTTTGGTAATTGCTTATCTGGTGCCCGTCATCTGGCTCGCTGTGAAGCAAACTGGCGATCCTGTGCCGCAGTTTGCGGCAAGTACCGTACTCGCTGAAGTCATTGAGCGTGAACAAGTGTTGAGCCGAGACGAGGCTGAACTGGAAGTCAGAAATATTTGGCAAAGTCGTGCAGATCTGATGCAGTCCAGAATCGCCAAGCTTCCTGAGTCTTGGGAGACAGAGAAACAGCAACTGACAGTGCGACTGCTGCGTGCACGTGCAAACGATGCGCCAATGGTAGAAATACGCTCTCTTGAGCGAGAGTTCGCTGCCTACCCAAAGTCTGTCGAGGCGGCTCGAACAGTTTGGTCAAAAGCACGTGATGATTTTGCTGCGCGCGCAGCGCCACCGATGCCCCATGCTGAACCTTTTGTCAGCAAAATGGATGAGTCACCTGACGCGGTCCGAAATAACTTTCTCGCCACTGTTTTATGTCTCATGTTGGGGACAGCAGGATTGCCTCATATTTTGATGCGCTCACTGACCACTCCCTCTGTTGGCCACGCGCGTCAATCAGTGTTTTGGTCCTTGCTGTTTATTTTGTTGCTGTATCTCACAGCTCCCGCACTCGCGATCTTGGTGAAGTTTGAGATCTATAACAATCTGGTGGGGATGCCCTTTGTAGATTTGCCCTCTTGGGTCAGTGCGTGGTCCGCAGTCGATCGTTCACTTATCAGTATTTTGGATCTCAATCACGATGGGATTGTCCAACTCTCCGAAGTGCAGATTGGTGGAGATGTGATTGTGTTGGCAGCACCTGAAATAGGAGGTTTGCCTTATGTGGTGTCCGGGCTGGTTGCTGCGGGTGCGTTGGCGGCTGCGCTCTCAACGGCAGATGGTTTATTGCTGACACTTTCAAATGCCTTGTCGCACGACACCTTGTTGCGTGTTGTCTCATCGCGCATGGGAGGTGGGCGACAGGTGATCTTGTCCAAAGTGTTGTTATTGGTGGTGGCCTTTACAGCCGCATGGGCCGCAACACGGACACCCGCCGACATCTTGTTCTTGGTCGGGGCTGCCTTTTCTTTGGCGGCTTCCACGTTTTTCCCCGTGCTGGTCATGGGAATATTTTGGAAGCGTGCCAATCAATGGGGGGCGACTGCAGGGATGTTGGCAGGCTTATTCACCACATTTTTTTATATGGTTCAGGCGCAACCCTGGTTGCGGGAGTGGGTGCTAAATGTGCCACGCAGCACACCCATCGAACTGTGGTGGGACATTCAGCCGATCGCAGCTGGGGTGTTTGGCGCTCCTGTCGCCTTTATTGTCATCATTTTGGTGTCTTTGTGCACACCAAAGCCCGCTCTTATCACCGACCAGTTGGTGGATTATTTACGTGAGCCGGATGAGGGCGAAGCAGAACCAGCAGCGCACCTTGGCCACCATGCGCAGGCGGAGCAGAAGCAAATGCGCTGATGGTATTGAGCTGGGTGAGCCATTGCGCGACACGTGCTTTTAAGACGGATTGCCCATCTGCCGAGCCATATCCCTTGCCATGAACAATTCTGACACAGCGCGTGCCGTGGATCTGGCTAGTTTCGATAAAGTTTGTCAGTGCAATACGCGCCTCATCGCTGTTCAGACCATGCAAATCAAGATGAGCACCGACAGGCCAAAAAGCGCGTCTAAGCTGCCTCAGCACTTCGGGTCCGATGCCTGGTGCGATCCAGGCCAGGTCGGCTTCTGTATCGGCAAAAGGAGAAAAGCCATCAGACAGAGGAGGCACTTTGGGATTGTCCTGGCCTAATGCTCGCTGTCGGCGCTGCGTCATGACATCAGCCTGCTGCGTATCGCTTGGGCGGTGTGACATGCGCGCAGCAGATTTTAGAGGTGTCACAGACTGAGTCGCCCGTGCAAATAGCTTGACCTCCTCTGCAGAAGTCACTGAGGCAGGACCTTTCAAGCCTGCACGCTGCTGAGCCTGCAGTTTGATCAAATCGCGCTCTTGGCGGGCACGCTGTTCTTCAAGCGCCGTTTGGTGCAGGCGCTTGAGGTCAGCGAAGCCCGCTTTACTGTTCCGCATTCTCCAGCCAGCGCTGAGCGTCGAGTGCGGCCATGCAGCCCGTGCCTGCGCTGGTGATGGCTTGGCGATACACATGATCCTGCACATCGCCAGCGGCAAAGACACCGGGTACTGATGTCATCGTTGCCAGACCCGCTAAACCGCTGCGTGTGACGATGTAGCCATTGGCCATATCGAGCTTGCCTTCAAAAATCGAGGTGTTGGGCTGATGTCCGATCGCGATAAAGACGCCTGTGGCCGCAAGCTCTTCGGTTTTGTCAGAATCCGTGGCGCGCAAGCGAACGCCTGTGACGCCAGATTGATCGCCGAGTACTTCGTCTAATTGACGAAAGGTCGCAAGCTTCATGTTGCCATTGGCAACCTTGTCCATCATTTTGTCGATCATGATGGGTTCAGCGCGGAACTTGTCGCGACGGTGCACCACCGTGACAGAGCGACAAATATTGGACAAGTAGAGGGCTTCTTCGACAGCCGTGTTTCCGCCACCGACCACGATGACGTCCTGATTCTTGTAAAAAAAGCCATCGCAGGTCGCGCAGCCGGAAACGCCGCGACCCATAAAGGCTTGCTCTGAGGGCAGCCCTAGATACTTTGCTGAAGCGCCAGTAGCAATAATCAGGGCATCGCAAGTGTACTGGGCACCACCGTCACCTGTGAGACGATAGGGGCGTGAAGAAAAGTCCACACTCGCGATATGATCAAACACCATCTCAGTGTTAAAGCGCTCGGCATGAGCGGCAAAGCGTTGCATCAGTTCAGGTCCCTGCACGCCAGCCGCATCTGCGGGCCAGTTATCGACCTCTGTCGTGGTCATCAGTTGACCGCCTTGGGCAAGACCTGTGATCATGACGGGGTTGAGGTTGGCACGTGCAGCGTAGACTGCTGCGGTGTAGCCCGCTGGACCCGAGCCTAAAATGAGAACTTTGGCATGTTTTGGCGTTGACATCAGATTTACCCCTCTATATTGAGCAGCAAATTATAATGGCGACTATGCCTAGACTTTCCCCAGCCACAACGCGGACTTCGCGATCGACCCGAAATACCCGAAACGGGCCTTCGGTGATGCAAACTCGAATACTCTCGATCCTCCGGGAGGCGCGCTGGATCGTATTCGCCGCCTTGGCCGCTTGGTTGACGCTGGTCCTGGCGACTTGGAATGGCAGCGATCCAGGCTGGTCTCACTCTTTTGGACGAGACGCCACAGAGCTTCACAACCGTGGTGGTCTGATTGGCGCCTATATTTCAGATGTCTTGTTGTATTTATTCGGTTTTTCAGCCTGGTGGCTGGTGATTTTGTTGCTCCATCGGGTCCGCGCAGGCTATTTGCGTCTGGCCAACCAAATTCGCACCCGCGGCGAACCTGAAACCCTTGCGCGCGTTCGTTGGGAGCAGGGCATCGGATTTTTTATGGTTTTGCTGGGTTCCGTCGGGCTGGAGGCGTATCGCCTGAGTTCCTGGGGGATGCAGTTGCCCGGCCGCACTGATTTCACCAGCGGTGCAGGGGGTGTCATTGGTCACGTCTGGTCTGGTTTCTTGTCCTCTGCCGTTGGATTTTCCGGTAGCACATTGATTTTATTGGCCTTAATTATTTTTGGCTGTAGTTTGTTTTTTGGTTTTTCCTGGTTGGCTATTGCTGAAAAAGTGGGAAGCGGCCTTGAATGGGTATGGCTCAAGGTCAAGGATGGTCGCACCGCCAGACAAGATCGCCGCGCAGGTCAGGTCGCACAAGCGGTCAGGCATGAGCAGGTTGAGGCTAAACACGAAAAAATCGTCCACGAACAACCTGTGCGTATTGAGCCGGCGATTGTGGTGGTGGAAAAGTCCGAGCGTGTGCAAAAAGAAAAGCAACAATCGCTATTTATCGAACCTACGGTGACGGGTGACTTGCCTGCGTTGAGTTTGTTGGACCAGCCCGGTGAGGCCTTTGAGACAGTTTCAGATGAAACGATTGAATACACCTCTCGTTTGATTGAGAAAAAACTGGCGGACTTTGGCGTCACCGTTCAGGTGGTGGCCGCGCAGGCTGGTCCCGTGATTACGCGCTATGAAATTGAGCCGGCGACAGGGGTCAAAGGCAGCCAGATTGTCAACTTGGCTAAGGATTTGGCGCGTGCGCTGAGCTTGGTGAGTATCCGTGTCGTCGAGACGATTCCGGGTAAAAATCTGATGGGCTTTGAGCTCCCTAACCCGCGCCGACAAATGGTCAAACTGTCGGAGATTTTGGGTTCTCAGGTCTATCATTCAAGTGCCTCTGTGGTCACCATGGCGCTCGGCAAGGACATTGCTGGCAATCCGGTTGTCGCAGACCTCGCCAAAATGCCCCACCTGCTCGTGGCTGGTACGACCGGTTCTGGTAAGTCCGTCGGCATCAATGCGATGATTTTGTCGCTCCTCTACAAAGCAGACGCTTCGCAGACGCGTTTAATTTTGATTGATCCAAAGATGCTCGAGATGAGCGTGTACGAGGGGATTCCTCACCTCTTGGCACCGGTGGTCACCGACATGCGCCAAGCTGCAAATGCGCTCAATTGGTGTGTGGGGGAGATGGAAAAGCGTTATCGCCTGATGAGCAAGCTCGGTGTGCGTAACCTGACTGGTTACAACAACAAAATTCGCGAGGCAATCAAACGCGAGGAGCCGATCGCCAACCCGTTCTCCCTGACACCCGATGCTCCTGAGCCACTCAAAGAGTTGCCCACGATCGTGGTGGTGATCGACGAGTTGGCCGACTTGATGATGGTCGTAGGCAAGAAAATCGAAGAATTGATTGCCCGGTTGGCTCAAAAAGCGCGGGCTGCTGGGATCCACCTGATTTTGGCGACACAGCGTCCAAGCGTCGATGTCATTACCGGTCTCATCAAGGCCAATATTCCGACCCGTATCGCTTTTCAGGTTTCGTCCAAGATCGATTCGCGCACGATTCTCGACCAAATGGGCGCAGAGGCGCTCCTAGGTCAGGGCGATATGTTGTATATGCCACCTGGTACGGGTTTGCCTGTGCGCGTTCACGGGGCGTTTGTCTCTGACGAAGAGGTGCATCGTGTTGTAGAGTCACTCAAGTCACAAGGCGAGCCGGACTATATCGATGGCTTGCTCGAGGGCAGTTCCGAGGGTGAAACTGGGGATGGTGTGAGCAGCGTGACAGGGATGGCCAATGCCGAGGCGGACCCCATGTACGACCAGGCTGTTGAGGTGGTGCTCAAGCATCGGCGTGCTTCAATCTCTCTAGTGCAGCGTCACTTGCGGATTGGTTACAACCGCGCGGCACGCTTGCTCGAGCAAATGGAAAACTCTGGATTGGTATCGACGATGCAGTCCAACGGGAATCGTGAAATTCTCGCCCCTAATGTGCCCCGCGAGGAATAATCCGGATGTCTCTTTTTTCAAAAATGCGCTTGTTTGCATTGTCCGGTATGTTGGTTGTGGCAAGCTTGGGTCTCGCAGCGCCTGCCCGAGCCGACACAGCACGTGAACAGCTGCGGACTTTTGTGGCGCAAGTGCAATCCGCCAGTGGTGAGTTTTCGCAATACACCGTTGGACCTCAGGGACAAACAAAGCCTCCCCAGCGCGGAAGATTTTTATTTATGCGCCCAGGGCGTTTCAAGTGGGACGTACTGAAGCCCTACGAGCAGCAAATTGTGTCCAATGGACGCGAAATTTATCAGTTTGATCCGGATCTCAATCAGGTCACAGTCCGTCAGGTTAACCAAGCAATCGGTGCTTCACCCGCTGCGATTTTATTTGGTTCCGGCTCCCTTGAGCAGTCGTTTGAAGTCATGGCGCTTCCAGATCGAGAAGCTTTAGTTTGGCTTCGGGCCAAGCCTAAGCAAACCGATGCGGGTTTTGTCCATGTCGATCTTGGTTTCAAAGATGGCATTCCACATCGAATTATTTTGTTAGATGCTTTTGGTCAGACCACGCACGTGGAGTTGACTGCGCTCATGCGCAACCCCGGTTTGTCGGCCAGTAATTTTGATTTTGTTGCCCCCAAAGGGGCTGATGTCGTCAGGATGCAATGATGACTTTCTCAGCCACCTCAGAGATCTGTTCTTGCGATGGCTGATTTATTTAAAGCCTCACCCAAAGCGCCTCTGGCCGAGGCCCTAAGGCCCCGGACACTAGACGAGGTCGTCGGACAAAAGCATTTGCTTGGGCCCGGCAAACCTTTGCGTGTCGCGTTCGAATCGGGACGCCCTCACTCCATGATTTTGTGGGGCCCGCCCGGTGTCGGCAAGACCACTCTTGCGCGTTTGACTGCCAATGCGTTTGATTGCGCATTTATCGCGATTTCCGCGGTCTTTGCAGGGGTCAAAGAAATCCGTGCCGCGATGGATGAGGCGCAGATGACGCTGGATCAATATCGGCGTCGGACGCTCCTGTTTGTCGATGAGATCCATCGCTTTAACAAAGCCCAGCAGGATGCGCTGTTACCGTTTGTCGAATCAGGGTTAGTCACTTTTATTGGTGCGACGACTGAAAACCCATCCTTTGAAGTGAATGCGGCCTTGTTGTCTCGTGCGCAGGTCTATGTGCTGCAATCTCTTGATGAAACAGAGTTACGTGAACTGTTGCTGCGCGCCCAGCAGACGGTGCTGAAAGAGCTCAGTTTTGCAGATGCTGCACTGGATACCTTGATTGGTTACGCGGATGGCGATGCACGTCGTTTTTTGAGTCTCCTTGAGCAAGCGAGTGTGGCAGCGGAAAACGCTGGCACAACACAAGTTGATGCAAGTCTGGTCGAAAATGCCCTTAGTATGAGCGCACGGCGCTTTGATAAAGGCGGGGATAATTTTTACGATCAGATTTCGGCCCTGCATAAGTCAGTGCGCGGATCAAACCCTGATGCCGCACTTTACTGGCTCACGCGTATGCTCGACGGTGGCGCAGATCCAAAATACCTTGCCAGACGCATTGTGCGCATGGCATGGGAGGATATTGGACTGGCCGACCCTCGCGCCATGCAAATAGCCAACGACGCAGCCTTGACCTATGAGCGGCTTGGTTCCCCCGAGGGCGAGTTGGCCTTAGCGCAGGCGACCTTATATTTAGCAGTGGCAGCAAAAAGTAACGCGGGTTATCAGGCCTACAATCAAGCTGTTGCATTTGTTAAAAAAGGTGCCTCTTTGCCAGTGCCCGTTCATCTGCGAAACGCTCCGACTAAGCTCATGAAAGAGCTGGGTCATGGCCACGCATATCGGTATGCACACGATGAGCCCGATGCGTACGCGGCAGGAGAGTCATATTTGCCAGAAGGGATGCGTGAGCCACAGTGGTATCAACCTGTCCCCCGCGGTTTGGAAATAAAGATTGCCGAAAAACTTGCGCAATTACGCGAGAAAGATCGACAAGCTCAAGAAAGTAACAAGGAGTAGTGCGATGGAATGGTTAGATGCATTGACGCTTGCCCGCATTCAATTTGCCTTTACGGTGAGCTTTCACATTGTTTTCCCCGCTTTCTCCATCGGTTTGGCGAGCTACTTGGCTGTGCTCAATGGCTTGCATCTCTGGACAGGCAAGGAGGTCTATCTTTCTTTGTTCAACTACTGGAAAAAAATCTTCGCAGTCGCCTTTGGTATGGGTGTGGTGTCCGGCATCGTCATGAGTTATGAGTTCGGTACCAATTGGAGTGTGTTTGCGGACAAGACTGGTCCAGTGCTTGGTCCGTTGATGGGCTACGAGGTGATGTCTGCCTTTTTCCTCGAGGCGGGTTTTCTTGGCGTGATGTTGTTTGGCCGGGCAAGAGTGGGTCCAAAACTGCACTTCTTTGCCACAGCGATGGTGGCCTTGGGCACCTTTATGTCAGCTTTTTGGATTTTGTCTGTTAATAGTTGGATGCAGACACCCGCGGGCTATTCCATCAACGAGGTGGGACAGTTTATTGTCGAAGACTGGTTCAAGGTCATCTTTAATCCTTCGTTCCCTTATCGCTTGGTTCACATGTTGTTGGCAGCGTATTTGACGACTGCGTTTGTGGTGGGTGGCGTCGCCGCCTTTCATCTTCTTAAAGAGCGCAAGCGATTGCAACAACCCGGGGCTTTGCCATCGCCGGACCGTCAAGCCGCGACGCGCGTGATGTTTTCGATGGCAATGTGGATGGCTGCGATTGTTGCTCCCATTCAGATTTTTGCAGGTGATGCACACGGACTCAATACGCTTGCGCATCAGCCGGCCAAGATTGCTGCCATGGAGGGGCATACCGAGTCGTTGGGCAAGGCTCCGCTCATTTTGATTGGCATTCCAAATGCCAAAGAATCTCGGATTGATTATGCGATCTCCATTCCTTATTTGAGCAGTTTGATTTTGACCCACACCTTTGACGGTGTCGTGCCTGGTATCAACGCTACTCCGGCGGCGGATCGTCCACCGTTGGGCATTGTGTTTTTCGCCTTTCGCTCCATGGTCGGTATTGGCATGTTGATGTTGTGCGTGGGTTTGTGGAGCCTGTGGTTGCGTTATCGAGGTCGTTTGTACGACACGCCGATGATGCACCGGTTGGCGCTGGTGATGGGTCCCTCTGGTTTCATCGCAGTCTTATCGGGCTGGATTGTGACTGAAGTGGGTCGCCAACCCTTCACTGTCTACAACTTATTGCGCACAGCAGATTCTGCCTCGCCGATTGATGCCACTGCCATTGCCTTTTCTTTAGCGGCCTTTGTCATTGTGTATTTTTCTTTGTTCGGTGCGGGGGTCTACTACATACTGCGCCTCATGAAGACCGCGCCTGTTGTCGGCGCTGCAGGCACAGCTGATTTATCTATTCATGAGCCGATTCGCGCTGCAGGCATTGTGCCTGGACCCACTCTTGCTGCAAAAAGCACCCAAACAGGCTTAACTGGCGCCCAAGGGGATCACAAATGACACTCGATTACGCATTGATTTGGGCGGGATTGATCGCTTTTGCCGTACTGGCCTATGTTGTTCTAGATGGTTTTGATCTTGGTGTTGGGATCTTGTTTCCTTGGGCCAAAACCGAACAAGAACGTGACTTGATGATGAATTCGGTCGCACCTGTATGGGATGGCAATGAAACTTGGCTTGTTTTGGGTGGGGGAGGGTTGTTTGCCGTCTTTCCATTGGCCTATTCAATCATCATGCCGGCCTTGTACGCGCCAATCATCATCATGTTGCTTGCGTTGGTATTTCGTGGCGTTGCGTTCGAATTTCGCTGGAAGAGCAAAAATAGTAAATATATTTGGGATTGGGCTTTCGCAGGCGGTTCTCTCGTCGCCACGTTTGCACAAGGTGTCGCACTTGGGGCACTGGTCCAAGGAATTCAAATTTCGGGACGCGCGTATGCGGGTGGCTGGTGGGACTGGTTATCGCCCTTTAGCTTACTGACCGGCCTGGCTTTGGTGATCGGTTATGCCTTGCTGGGAGCGACTTGGCTTGTTCTCAAGACCGATGGGGCGGTTGAGCAGCGTGCGAAACGGGCGACGGCTGGTCTGGGTATAGTGATGTTGGGTCTAATCGTACTGGTCAGTGGTATTTCTCCCTTTTTGCATGAGCATTTCATGCAAAAGTGGTTTGCCTGGCCGGCCATGCTTTTTGTGGCGCCGGTTCCGTTGTTGGTCTTGGTCTGCGCTTTTTGCTTGTTCCGCGGACTTCAGGTCAACCGTCCGCTGATGTCCTTTTTAGCCGTTCAAGGGCTCTTTGTTTTGTCTTACATCGGGCTGGTGATTAGCTTTTTTCCCTACATGGTGCCCTCATCCGTTACGCTCTGGCAGGCTGCGGCGCCAGACAATAGCCTGAAATTCCTTTTGGTCGGGGCAGTGTTTCTGATTCCCATTATTTTGGCTTACAGCGCTTACGCGTATTGGGTCTTTCGCGGCAAAGTGGGTCCTACCCACGATTACCACTAGGAAACAGCATGAAACGCTGGGGATGGATGGTCTTGATCTGGTTATTGAGTGTAGGGGCCTTATCCGTGGTGGCTTGGTTGCTGCGGCGGATACAATACGCGATTCACTAGTCATTTATTTCACAGATCATGCTTGACCCAGCGTTGTTACGTAAAGACCTCGAATCCGTCGTGCGTCGCTTAGCCAGTCGTGGCTTTGCGTTCCCAATGGATGCTTTTAATAGCCTAGAGACCCGTCGTAAATCAGTCCAGACCGAGACGGAAAATCTTCAAGCACAACGCAATGCGCTCGCCAAGCAAATCGGTGCGCTCAAGTCCCGTGGCGAAGATGCCTCGGCAGTCTTGGCCGAGTCCCAGGCGATCCCCGCCAGACTGAAAGCACTTGAACTGGACCTTTCTGAGATCCAGGTTCAGCTCAACGATATGTTGATGTCGATCCCCAACATGCCGCATGAGAGCGTGCCTTTGGGCGCAGATAGCGAGGGTAATGTTGAGGTGCGTCGTTGGGTACCCAGCCCAGATCCAAGCACTGGTGACCCTCAAGCGCTCGGTTTCGAGCCCAAGGACCATGTCACACTCGGCGAGTCGATTGGTTTAGATTTTGATGTGGCAGCCAAGCTCTCTGGTGCGCGTTTTAGTTTCATGCGCGGTTCCATGGCTCGTTTGCATCGTGCGCTTGCGCAGTTCATGCTGGATCTCCAGACTGAGCAACATGGCTACACCGAGTGTTACACCCCTTATATCGTCAATGCATCCACCCTGATGGGGACTGGGCAGTTGCCAAAATTTAAAAACGATATGTTTTGGGTCACGCGTGGGGGAGATGAGCCCACTCTTGATGAGCAGGGCAATGTGGTTGCGGGCGAAGAGCAGTATTTGATTTCGACATCGGAGATCACCTTAACCAGTATGGTGCGTGACACGATCGTGCCTGCCGCAGACTTACCGATTCGCTTGACGGCGCATACGCCTTGTTTTCGTTCCGAAGCAGGCAGTGGAGGACGCGACACGCGAGGTCTGATTCGTCAGCACCAGTTCGACAAGGTTGAAATGGTGCAGATTGTTGCGGCCGATACCTCTTATCAGGCGCTGGAAGACATGGCAGGCCATGCGGAAAAGGTATTGCAGCTACTGGGTTTGCCTTATCGCGTCATGTTGTTGTGCACAGGCGATATGGGTTTCGGTGCCACCAAAACCTATGACTTAGAGGTGTGGTTGCCCGCGCAAAATACTTGGCGTGAAATTTCTTCAGTTTCCAACTGCGAAACCTTCCAAGCCCGTCGCATGCAGGCACGTACGCGTGTCGAGGGTGGCAAGCCAGAATTTGTCCACACATTGAATGGCTCTGGCCTTGCAGTGGGTCGTGCGCTGGTCGCTGTCCTGGAAAACTACCAGCAAGCCGACGGAAGCATTGTGGTGCCCGAAGTCTTGCGTCCTTACATGGGTGGCCTCAGCCTACTCAAGTCGGTCTGATCATTTTCTTTTTTTGATGGGGTTCTTGCGTGATGAAGTGTTGGCCGACGAGCATGATGAAAAAACTTGTAACCACTGCAGCATTGATGCTGTTTGGAGCATTCTCAACATTTGGCAGTGCGTCGGCTACGCAAACCCTCGGGCTTTATTTGCCGACTGCGCAGCAACCCGCGCCTGCCTTTCCCTTTTTGCAAGGTGCGCTTAAAACACAAGCCGATGGTGCTTGGGACTTTTATCAAAAGACCATCGGTCAGCCACTCACAAATTTTGCTGCAGCAGAAATTAAACCCAAAGAGGGCGGTACGGTCTTTTATCCCTTCTCTGGCCCTGACTTTGTGACGCTCGCGCACGCTTTTCCAAAAGCTGATCGTTATGTCATGGTTGCTATGCAAGCCGCTGGTGCTCCAGTCACGCTCGCCACCATGCCAGCCGCCCGTGCTCAAGGCTTTCAAGCAAAGTTTATGCGCGAATGGATGAAGTTCAGTCGACTGGCCTTTTTCCGGACAGATGATTTAAATGAAGACCAGCGTGATCAGTTTGCGCCGATTGGTGTGACGACGATTTTGTCAACGTTTGCGCTGTACTCTGGCTTTGATGTCATGGATATTTATCCCATTGTCTATGATGAACAGTCTGATACCTTTATCAAAAGCACAACGGGTCAATGGAAGTCAGTGCGGTTGGTACTCAGCAAGGCAGGTAAGCCTGTTACGCTGGATTACGTCAGCCTAGACTTATCAGATGCTAGCCTGACCAAGAACGAGCCAATGCGCAAGTGGCTGGCTCGCGAAGCAAAAAACCCCGTACTGATTAAAGCCGCCTCCCATTTACTTCAGGAAACCTATTTCTCTGTGATGCGAGATATTTTGGTGGAAAACGCCACCATGGTGGTGCAGGATGAGACAGGTCTGAATTACACCTATTTGGCACAGATTGGTCCGGTGGATTTATATGGTGGTTTTTTGTATCCACACGAGTTGTTTAATCGTAAAAAGCAAGAGTCGCTTGCTAAGGCCTACCGTGAGTCGACAAATGTAAAGCCTTTGCCCTTTGCATTCAGTTACAACAAAACTAATGAGCGAAGCAACGTCCAGGTTGTGCGTCGTCAAAATTAATTAATAAGGCGCAACGTTCTCTGCGCATTCTTTCTCCTGCTCATTTTTTACGCGCAAAGGCTTGCTGACTAAACTTTAAAACGGCCTGATTAAAACTCTCAGGCTCATCTACAAATAATGCGTGCCCAGCCTTGTCAAACATTTCGATGGTGATGAGATCTCGGGCACGTTTTTTTTGCAGTGCGTCTCCTTGCTCTTTGAGCCAAGGTCTGATGGCAAAGAGAACGGGTACTTGCTGTTTTTGTAGCGTTTCGCTCCAATAGGTGCGCGGGTAGGGCTGATTGAGTAACTGGATAGCGACATTTGGGGCGGCTTGAAGTGCAGAGTCAAGGACAGCTTGTGCCAATAATGGCGGAGGTGTTTTGCGATAAATGTCCTGGCTAAAGGTTCGCATATATTGCTCACGCTTGACTGGATCGTTCATTGTTTGAGCAAAATTCGAACGACGTCCTGCCGGTGGTTTGCCCTCGCCGACAGAGTTGTCAATCAAAATCAAACCCTTTAGACCTTGAGGTTTGTAGTTGGCGACGTAATCAAGTGATTCCAGCACACCCAGCGACCACCCCGCCAGCACAAAGTCTCCGACTTTGGTGGCTTTTAAAAACTCAGCGATATCTTCAATCCGTCGCTTAGGGGCGTGAGAAAGTTTGGTGACTTCAGAGAGTCCTTGCGACCTTGGGTCCAGCGCCAAGACTCTGTAGGTGGACGAGAGTGCTTCGAATTGCTTTTCAAATACGGCTGCCGGCATCAGCCAGCCCGGAATCAGCACAATTGTTTTGTTGCCACGACCTGCCTCGATGTAATGCAGGCGAACCCCGTCTGACGTCGTAAAGGTATGGTGTTGAACGGGTGCCGCTAAACCCAGCGCAGGCCAGAGGGCAGGCCAGAGCGCAATTGACAGAATGCGAGCGAGTTTTTTGAATCGATTCATGAGTAAACTCCAGCATCAAAGTCTGAAAATCAATAACTAGCTGACATTATGATGGAAATCACAGGAAGCACGCGACTCTATGGCATCGTGGCCGATCCAGTCTCGCAGGTCAAGACGCCACAAACGATGCGTAAAGTCTTCGATAAAAGAGGCACAGATGGCGTGTTGGTCCCCATGCATGTGGCCCCAGAGAATTTGCCAGTCTTTGTGCAGGCCCTGCGAGGCGTACTGAACTTTGGCGGCATGATTGCCACCGTACCGCATAAAACAGCGATGGTTGACTTGTGCGATGACATCACGCCTGCTGCGCGTCTTGTCGGTGCCGTCAATATTGTGCGCCGTAATTCAGATGGCAGTCTGTCCGGAGATATTCTGGATGGACAAGGTTTTGTAGGGGGGTTGCGTCAGTCCGGCATTGAACCCAAGGGGCTGCGTGTGTTGCTGTGTGGTGCCGGAGGGGCCGCCAAGGCGATTGCTTTTGCTCTGGCGGATGCGGGAGTGGCTTGCCTAAATCTCTACAACCGTACGCAGACAAAGGCACAAGACATCATCACGCGACTACAGACCGTTTATCCGGCAGTCCCGATGGCCGCCGTGGGTGCCAATCCTGCTGGTTATGATTTGGTTGTCAATGCAACGACTTTGGGTATGCAGCCAGGTGATCCAATGCCTTTAGATGTCAGTGGCCTGAGTTCGAGTCAAACGGTTGCGGAAATCATTATGACTCCCGTCTGGACACCCTTGTTGCTAGCTGCGCAGGCAAAAGGCTGTCGTATACAGTTTGGGTTGCCAATGCTCGAATGTCAGATTGAATTGATGGCGGACTTTATGGGAGTCGCAAAGTAATGGAACAGTTCGACTACGTGATTGTAGGTGGCGGGACGGCCGCCTGCGTATTGGCGAATCGCTTGACGGCCAATGGGCGCTATACGGTTCTGATGCTTGAGGCAGGTGGTGAGCCCAAAAGTATGTGGATCAAGATTCCTGCGGGTTTCACCAAGTTGCTCAACGATCCGATCTACAACTGGCGTTTTGAAACCGAACCTGAGGACAATACCTTAGGGCGCAAAATCGCGATTCCTCGCGGTAAGGGTTTAGGGGGCTCAAGTCTGATCAACGGCATGATTTATGTGCATGGTCAGCCACAGGATTACGACCACTGGGCGGCACTCGGTGCAACGGGCTGGTCAGCCCAAGACGTTGCACCGTATTTTAAAAAAATGGAAACCTATTTACCTGGTGACGAGATGCGTGGGAAAAGTGGTCCCATGCACATACACCAAGTGAGCGAGCGTTATCCTCTTGCACATGCCTTGTTACAAGCGGCGGAACAAGACGGTCAGCCACTGACCCAGGATTACAACGGTCGTACACAAGAAGGTTTTGGTTATTACCAAGTGGCCCAAAAAAACGGTCAGCGCTGGAGCGTTGTGGAGGGCTATCTCAACCCAGTTCGTCAACGTAAAAACTTGACGATTCGCACGGGAGCCTTGGTCACCAAGATTAATGTGTCAGAGGGGCGCTGTACGGGCGTGACCTATCTAAGTCAGGGCGAAGTTCATACAGTAAACGCTCAGCGCGAGGTCATTCTTGCCGCTGGTGCCGTACAAACACCACAGTTGTTAGAGCTATCGGGCATCGGCGACCCGGAATTGTTGCATCGCCTCGGTATTGCACTCGTGCATGCAGCACCGCGCGTTGGAGAAAACTACATTGATCACTTTGCCACGCGGATGAACTGGCGTGTCAAAAATACGCAGACCTTGAACGAGCTCGCTCAAGGCTGGCGAGTAGGCGTTGCCGCGCTTCAGTACTTTACGCGCAAAAAAGGCTTGCTCACATTGGGTACAGGATTGGTGCACGGGTTTGTCAAAACTCAACCTCAAATTCCGACACCCGATGTGCAATATTTCTTTATGCATGCAAGTTATGCCAATGCGGCCATCCGCAAGTTAGATAGTGCCCCGGGCATGACAATCGGTGTGGCTGGATTACGTCCAACCTCGCAAGGCAGTATTCACTGCAAATCAAATGATCCCGGTCAAGGGCCCTCGATTCGTCCTAATTTCCTGGCAACAAAGCAAGACCAGCAGACCTTGATTGATGGAATGAGAATTGCACGTCAAATTGTGGGCCGACCAGCGTTATCGAGCTTCATTGATTTTGAAATGAGTCCGGGCCCAAACGTCCAGACTGACGAACAATGGCTAGATTTTGGTCGCGCCAACGGCCAAACGATTTATCACCCAATCGGCACCTGTCGGATGGGTACCGATGATCAGGCCGTGGTGGATGTGAGGTTGCGCTTCAAGGGCCTGCGGGGCCTGCGGATCGTGGATGCCTCGGTCATGCCTGCAATGGTGTCTGGCAACACCCAGTCGCCTGTGATGATGGTCGCTGAGCGCGGTGCAGATTTGATCTTGGAGGATGCGCAAGCGAGCTAGGTGCCTGACTGTGGCAGATGTGTGTAGTGAGCGGCGAGCACCATAAATGCCGCAAGCTCTGGGTCTCTGCCGGTTTCCTCGTGGACGATGGCGCTGACAGTAGGAGCAATGGCCCCCGCTAAGCGCGCATCTAAAAATAGCAGTCGCGAACGTCTCGCCAGAACGTCCTCAACGGTACGTGCGTATTCATAGCGCACTGCAAAACGCACCATTGCGACAGTCAGGCCGCCTCCCAACTGTTGTTCGGAACCTGGAAGTGAAGAGACAAAATCCCCTTCATCACCATAGGCAGCTAGGCCGGGGCGCTCATGCATCGAATGCTCAACGGGTTGCCCTGATTGGGCGCCGACAAGGAGGAGTTGCTCGGTGGAACAAGGATTTTTTTCCTTTAGAAGCTTGGCATCTATACAGTGCTTGAGAACATCCTGTGCCATGGCGCGATAGGTCGTCCATTTGCCTCCAGTGACCGTCACTAAGTGTCCTGGACTGACCAGCACCGTGTGCTCACGACTGATTTTCTTTGTATTGCCCGCAGCATCCGTCGGCGGTTTGACTAAAGGTCTTAGCCCCACCCAAATGCTTTTTATATCCGCGCGTGTCGGTGCGCGGTGCAGGTATTGGCCAGCTTCGCGCAAAATGAACGCAAGTTCTTCTTGAAAGGCTTCGGGTTCTAGACTGAGATCTTGTCGTGGTGTGTCTGTGGTGCCAAGGATCACTTTCCCGAGCCAAGGCACGGCGAACAGCACCCGTCCATCGCTGGTATGGGGAACAATGAGTGCTTGATCGCCTGGCAGAAAATCTCCATCCACGACAACATGGACCCCCTGACTAGGTGCGACCATCGTCTGACTTTTTTCTCCGCGTGCTTCATCATCAAGGTGGCGAATTTCATCGACCCAGACACCTGTTGCGTTGACCACGCACTTGGCTTGAATCGTGTAGGGCAGGCCCGTTTCGACGTCTTGCGCCAGAATGCCATTAACATGGTTCTCAGCGTCGTGAAGCAACTCGACGGCCCGACAATAGTTGATGAGCGTGGCGCCCTGTTGAGCTGCGGTCCTTGCGAGCCCTATGGCCAGTCGCGCGTCATCAAATTGGCCATCCCAATACTGTACTGAGCCCTTGAGTCCCTTGGTATTGATGTTGGGGAGTGCGGACTGTGTCGCCGCGACCCCGTGAAAGCGCGTGCGTCCAAGGCTGCGACGGCCTGCAAGGAGGTCGTACATGAGTAAGCCAAGTCCATAAAATGGTTGTTCCCAAAACCGATAGCAGGGCATCACAAAGGATAAGGCGCGAGCAAGATGCGGTGCGTTATGCAAAAGTGTGGCGCGCTCGTGCAAGGCTTCGACCACCAGTGAGATATTGCCCTGCGCAAGGTAACGAACGCCGCCATGCACAAGTTTGGTTGAGCGCGAGGACGTTCCCTTAGCAAAGTCTGCTGCCTCGATCAGTACAACTGAATAACCACGATTGGCCGCGTCGAGTGCCAACCCCAGACCTGTGGCCCCACCGCCGATAATGGCCAGATCAAAGGGCGCTTCGCGTTCAAGTTGAGAAAACAGAGCGCGACGCTCAGTCGCAATTGGCGAAGAGGGCGCTGCTTGGCTGGCTGAGCTGCTTTGTGTGGTCATCATCTGAGTAGTTTAGTCCTCAGACCAGGATTTGGCGCGCTCGACCGCTTGATGCCAGCGCGTGCGTTTAGCGTTGCGCTGTGAATCTGACCACTGTGGTTCAAAACGCCTGTCTTCTTGCCAGAGCTCGGAAATGACCTGCGTGTCTGACCAGAGACCCACTGCCAGCCCAGCTAGATATGCTGCACCTAGTGCAGTCGTCTCAACGATTTTGGGACGCACAACCGGCACACCGAGAATATTGGCCTGCATCTGAAGCAACAAATTGTTTTTTGAGGCGCCACCATCGACACGCAACTCAGTCAAGGTCAAGCTTGCATCTTTTTCCATTGCTTCAAACACATCAGCGACCTGCAGTGCAATCGCTTCAAGCGATGCACGGGCAATGTGCGCCTTGGTCGTCCCGCGCGTCATGCCAATGAGAGTCCCTCTCGCATGGCCATCCCAATAGGGCGCCCCGAGTCCTGTGAATGCCGGTACCAGATAGGTATCTCCTACGTCCGCGACGCTTTGGGCCAGTGCTTCGACCTCGCCGGCAGTTTGAATGATGTTGAGGCCGTCGCGTAGCCATTGGATCGTGGCCCCTCCCATAAAAACTGAGGCCTCCAGGCAATAGGTTGTCTGCATCGAAGTCGCTGGCGGCACTGCGCGCTGCCAGCCCACAGTCGTCAATAAATGATTTCGGCTCGTCACAGGTTGAGTGCCTGTATTGAGCAACATAAAACATCCTGTTCCGTAGGTGTTTTTTGCCATCCCAGATTCAAAACAGCCTTGCCCGAATGTGGCGGCTTGTTGATCCCCGACCATCGCTGCGATAGGAATGGCATGGCCGAGTACCGATGCTTCGGTATGCGCGAGTGCGCCGGAGCTTGGTACGACTTTTGGCAAGACTGCACGTGGAATGTTGAGCAGCGTCAGCAGCTCGTCATCCCAGTCCAGAGTATGCAAATTAAACAGTAGCGTGCGTGAAGCATTGCTCACATCCGTGATGTGGCTACGACCGGCTGTCAGATTCCAGGCGAGCCAACTGTCAACAGTACCAAAAGCAAGTTCGCCCCGTTGGGCGCGAGCTCTGGCCCCGTCAATATTATCCAGCAGCCAAGCCAGCTTGGTCCCTGAAAAATACGCGTCGAGTACCAGACCCGTTTTGGTTTGAATCAAGTCGGTCAGCCCTTGCTGGCGCATGGCGGCGCACTGATCTGCCGTTCGGCGATCTTGCCAGACGATCGCAGGCCCGACGGGTTGACCGGTTTTTCGATCCCATAGAACGGTCGTCTCGCGCTGGTTCGTGATCGCGAGCGCTGCAATATTTTCAGGGCTTGAACACCGCTTGAGGAGCGTTTGTGTGACCTCGTACTGTGTTGCCCAGATATCCCGAGCATCATGCTCGACCCAACCTGGCTGGGGAAAATGTTGCGCGTACTCTTTTTGTGCCGAATCTACGATAACGCCCCTCTCGTCAAAGAGAATCGCGCGCGAGCTCGTGGTGCCTTGATCAAGCGCAAGGATATATTTCACACTTGCTTTCATGACCTGAATCCTGAGTGAAAAATGACTGGTGTTAAAGCTGTTTTCAATTGATTATGCATCTGCTTTTGTTAAACATGCCCTTTGAAGCGCAATATTAGTATTTACCCGAATGTCTGGGTCGTTTGTGCTTGACTCAGGGAGAACGTCAATCGCATTCTTTATCCATTAGTGCTTAAATTGCAGTCAGACAAATATGTCACAAATATAAAAAATGCCGGGGATCGCACTACATCATGATGACATCCGAATATTTACCTTTTGATCCTTTGGTTACCCCAAAGAATCGCTTGCCCGAAGGTACGGTTGACTGCCATTTTCACGTATTTGAGGATCCGGCGGTCTATCCTCACACCGCAAATCGCTCATACACGCCATCGCTTGCACCTTGGGCAGCCTTCGAGGCGATGAACAATAGCATTGGTGCAGACCGTGCTGTGTTGGTCCATCCCTCTGTGTATGGACATGATCACAGTACCTTGTACGACACCATGCGTGCGCATGCTGATCGTTTACGCGCTGTGGCGGTTCTGTCGGTCGACAGCACCGACGCAGAAATCGAGCGACTCCATCAGGCAGGAACGCGAGGCACGCGAGTCAACATCTTGTTTGCTGGCGGTAGTCAGCTCAGCGATGCTGAGTCCTTGGCGCGTCGGATTAAGCCGTTTGGCTGGCATATCCAGTTCTTGGTCGATGTGGCTGCTCAACCTGATATTCCAGTTTGGGCTTCCAAGCTTGGCGTGCCCGTCGTTTTTGATCACTTTGGACACCCGTCCAAGCCTGACGTCCATGACGCCGGATTTAAAAATATGTGCGCACTCGTGCAAGAGGGCACTGCGTGGGTGAAGTTGTCGGGCGCATACCGTGTGGTCGATCCCGCCAACAAATGGGCAGCGATTCAGCCCTTTGTCGACGCCTTGCTCAACACACGAACGGATCGCCTAGTCTGGGGAACTGATTGGCCGCACCCCAATATTCCGGCACCGATGCCCAATGATGGCGATATCGCCGACACCGTTTTTAAATGGTTACCGACCGAGGCGCTTCGCCAGCAAATTTTGGTTCAAAATCCTGAAGTGCTTTACGGGTTTGCACCGTTCGCTGGTCGTCGAGCCTAACGCTAAATACATTTATGAGTTTCAATCTATCTAGGAGATAAAACATGAAACGTCGTCACCTCTTGGCTCTTTCGGCCATCGTATCTGCAGCTTTCACATTTTCAATGCCAACAGTGGCGAGTGCTCAAACCGTACTCAAGCTAGGCTGGACAACGGCTGACAGCCCGACCGATCCCTATGCGGTGGGTGCGCACGCATTTAAAGATGCAGTCGAAAAGCTGACTAAAGGCACAGTGCAAGTACAACTCTATCCTAACCGTCAGCTCGGTGATGAAAAGCAAATGATGGAAGGTGTCCGTTTCGGTACGGTGGACTCAGCCATTATTACCAACGCCGTGATCGCGCAGATCGAACCTGCTTTCCAGATCAATGACTTGCCTTTCCTGTTCTCAAATGAAGCTCAAGCACAAAAGGCTTTGGACGGTAAAGTGGGTCAGGATCTGACAGCCCTGTTAGCCAAGAAAAACATCATGGTATTAGGCTATATGGAAGGCGGTTTCCGTCAGATGATTAACAACAAAAAGCCCGTTGTTGCTCCCGCTGACGTGACAGGTGTGAAATATCGCGTGATGCAAAACCCTGTATTCATCGATATGTTTACCTCCTTGGGCGGCGCAGCCGTACCAATGGCTTGGGGTGAAACCTTTACTGCCGTTCAGCAAGGCACCATTGATGGCCTGGAAATCCCGATCGCAGTGATCGACAGCAGCAAAATGTACGAAGTCACAAAGTTCTTGTCGCTGACAAACCACACATACTCCGCGATTGAGCTGATTCTTTCCAAGCGTGTGTTTGACAAGCTCAACGCAGAACAAAAAGCTGCAGTCATCGAAGCCGGTAAACAGGCCACGGCTATCCAGCGGCTGGCTGCAAACAAGAACGAAAAAGCGTTGCTCAGTGGTCTTGAAAAGAAAGGCATGAAGGTCAACACAGTGGGTGACGTGGCAGCCTTCCGCGCAACCGTTCAACCTATGTACGAAAAAGCTAAAAAGACTGTCGGTGAGTCCATGGTCAATCAGGCTCTTGATTCAGTGAAGTAATTTCAAAAGTACTCAGTAGGAATACAGATGCGCCGTTATTTTGATTGTTTAGAAAGGGTCTTGAAGCTAACTGCTGTCACGATTGTGCTGCTCATGCTTCTCGCCCTGGCGGCGCAAGTATTTCTGCGTTATGTGTTTGGCAAGTCTCTGAGCTGGAGCGAAGAGCTTGCCTTGCTAGGTTTTGCCTGGGTCATTGTGATCACGACAGCCATTGGGGTGCGACGCATGACGCATGCCAGGATGGATTTGATGTTGAATGTGTTGCCTGCTTCTGTGCACCAGTGGCTAGAGAAGTTGATTGCCTTATTGCTGCTTGCCTTGGGTCTATTCATCACTTATGCAGGCTGGGGATATTTTCAGGAAACTCGTGGTTCGACTTCGGCTGCTGTCGGTTTTCCGATTGAATTTCTTTACGCAGCAGCACCTGCTTTCGGTGTGCTGATTGCTTTATTTTCATTTGAGAGGCTCATGCCTTGGGCGGAGTCTCTTGATGAGTAGTGTGGCGTGGTTATTGTCGGCTGGTTTCGGCGTGTTGATGTTGCTTGGCGTGCCTTTTGCGTTTGCGATTGGCATAGTGGTGGCTATTTCCTTGCTTGTAGCGGGCATTGAACCGTTACTGATGCCGCAGTCGATCCTCGCGGGGACGCAGTCATTCTCTTTGTTGGCGATTCCGTTTTTTATGCTTGCTGGCGAGTTAATGTCAGCAGGCGGTTTATCGGCGCGATTAATTAAGGTGGCGGATGTTTTCGTCCGTCATCTGACAGGCGGTCTTGGACACGTCACTGTCTTGGCTGCCGCAATTTTTGCCGCGATTTCTGGCTCTGCGCCTGCCACGACAGCCGCGATTGGGGCGATCATGATTCCCGCGATGGCTGAGCGAGGCTATGGTAAAGGCTTTGCTACCGCGCTTGCTGTGAGTGCCGGTGTATTGGCACCACTCATTCCTCCCTCGATTGCCTTTGTGATTTGGGGTGTGATTGCCGAGCAGTCAATTTCCAGGCTATTTAGCGCCGGTATCTTGCCAGGACTCGTGATGGCTCTAGGTTTGATGCTAGTGTGCTGGGTGCATGCCAAGCGCAACAAAATCCCGACACAGAAACGCGCGAGTCTGCGTGAGATTGGACAAGCTTTACGCGAAGGTGTTTGGGCGCTTTTGGCCCCAGTGATTGTTCTGGGCGGAATTTACGGTGGCGTGTTTACGCCAACGGAGGCCGCGGTTGTGAGTTGCGTGTATGCGCTCTTCGTCGGGATGGTGATTGAAAAGCAACTGACCTTCGCCAGCCTCTCGCCGATTATCTGGCGTTCGCTGAAAATTACTGCGATCGTGATGTCAATTGTGATTTTTTCAGCGGGCTTCGGCATCTTGATCGCACAAGAGCAACTCGCACCTAAATTAGCAGCATGGTTGTCGCAGAATATTCAGGAAAAGTGGTTGATGCTGCTAGTTCTGAATATTGCGTTTTTCCTGTTGGCGGCTGTGATGGATGAGATCGCGATCATGGTTGTGCTTGGGCCACTGTTGATTGCGATTGCTAAGAGCTTTGCAATCGATCCGATTCATTTTGGTGCCATCATTGTGACAAACGTTGCGATTGGAATGGCTGCGCCGCCTATCGGATATTGCTTGTTTGTCGGAATGGCGATCAGTGGGCTCAAGCTCGGTGAGGTCGCTTCAAAGATATGGCCGTTTATCGCCATCATGTTTGTGGTGTTGATGCTTGTGACCTACGTGCCGGAGTTCTCACTGGCATTTCAAGCGCGTTAGATCACTATCGCGCTCAGTCTCATAGAGCTCAGCCATTGAGCGCCTAGAGAGTCGCTTGATCAGATAGGGAACTTGAGATCGAGCGGGTCAGTCAGTCCAAGCTCAGCAAACCCCTTGGCGCGTAGCAAGCATGAATCGCACTGCTTGCAAGGCGCACCCTCTGGGCTCGGGTCATAGCAACTCGTCGTTTCTGCAAAATTGACGCCGAGTTCCATGCCGCGCCGAATAATATCGGCCTTAGTCATATCTATCAGAGGCGCCCGAATCTTGAGGCGCTGATGACCTTCGACGCCCGCTTTGGTGGCAAGGTTACCCAAGTGCTCAAAGGCTTCGATGTATTCGGGGCGACAGTCGGGATAGCCGCTGTAATCCATTGCATTGACGCCTACAAATATATCCTGTGCACCAAGAACCTCGGCCCACCCCAATGCCAAACTTAAAAAAATCGTATTGCGAGCGGGCACATAGGTAATAGGAATGCCCGCACTGATATCGTCAACAGAATGTCCTTTTGGAACAGGAATGTCGGCCGTCAGTGCAGACCCACCAAAGCTACGTAAATCTAAATCTAGGATGACATGCTTGGATACGCCGCGCGCGCGCGCGAATTCCGTTGCCTTTTCAAGCTCAACGGAGTGACGCTGTCCATAACGAAAACTTAGGGCAAACACCTCGTAGCCCTCGTCTTGCGCGATCGCGAGAACGGTGGTCGAGTCCAGGCCACCGCTTAACAAACACACTGCTCTTTTTGTCATCCCTGATCTCGATCTTACTTGGCGGTTGGCATGACAAACTCAGCACCTTTGCCAATGGTTTCTGGCCAGCGCTGCATGATGGATTTTTGCTTGGTGTAGAAACGCACGCCTTCTTCCCCATAGGCATGCATGTCTCCAAACAAGCTTTTCTTCCAGCCACCAAAACCATGCCAGGCCATGGGCACAGGGATCGGCACGTTAATTCCGACCATACCGACCTGGATACGGCGACCAAATTCACGGGCGACGTTACCGTCACGGGTATAGCAGGACACGCCGTTGCCGAACTCGTGCGCATTGATGAGGTCGACAGCCTGAGCGAAATCTTTGACGCGGACGCAGCCGAGAACGGGACCGAAAATTTCTTCTTTGTAGATGCGCATCTCTGGGGTGACATGGTCAAACAGTGAGCCACCGGTAAAGAAGCCTTGTTCGTGGCCGGGGACTTTATGGCCACGGCCGTCAACCACTAATTTGGCGCCTTCTTTGACACCAATATCGATATAGCCCTCGATTCGCTCAAGTGCCTGACGGGTCACGATCGGTCCCATTTCAGCATCGAGCTCCAGACCATTTTTAATTTTGAGCGTTTTAGCGCGTTCGGCGAGCAAAGGCACAATCTTGTCGGCAACATCGCCAACCAACACCGCGACAGAGATCGCCATGCAGCGCTCGCCAGCAGAGCCGTAGGCTGCGCCAATCAAGCCATCAACGGCTTGTTCGATGTCCGCATCGGGCATGACGACCATATGGTTCTTTGCGCCACCCAAGGCTTGGACG
Organism: Zwartia sp.; assembly: GCF_049655405.1. GTDB lineage: Bacteria > Pseudomonadota > Gammaproteobacteria > Burkholderiales > Burkholderiaceae_B > Zwartia. The sequence continues at coordinate 380,673 of NZ_JBASJR010000011.1, read as the reverse complement.
CGTTTGCCGAGGTCAGCACCGCGCTGGTAAATGTATTGAGCAATTGGGGTCGAGCCCACAAAGCTGATGGCTTTGACATCGGGGTGTTCGAGTAAACCGTCGACGGCGACCTTGTCGCCCTGGACGACGTTAAAGACGCCATCGGGCAAGCCTGCTTTCTTAAACAACTCAGCCATGAAAATCGAGGCTGAAGGATCGCGCTCGCTGGGTTTGAGCACAAAACAGTTGCCGGCAGCAATCGCGACGGGGAACATCCAGCAAGGCACCATGCAGGGGAAGTTAAACGGCGTAATGCCGGCCACTACGCCGAGCGGCTGGCGCAACGTCCAGTTGTCAATGCCGGTCGAGACTTGGTCAGTAAAGTCGCCTTTGAGCAGTTGAGGCATACCGCAGGCAAATTCGACGATGTCGATGCCGCGCATCACTTCGCCCTGAGCGTCGGTAAATACCTTGCCGTGCTCCTGAGTAATGATCGAGGCGAGCTCGTCCTTGTGGGTATTGAGCAACGCCAGAAAGTTGTTCATGATGCGTGCGCGGCGGATGGGGGGCGTATCCGACCAGGCAGGGAAGGCGGCTTTGGCGCTGGCAACAGCCTCGTTGACGGTCTCCAGACTCGCGAGCTCGACTTTGCGTGTGGCTTGTCCCGTCGCGGGATTAAAGACATCCTGGCTCCGTGCACCTGGGTGTGTCACGGTTTTGCCGTGAATCCATTGGGAGACGACAGCGGGGATGGCGGGCATTGGAGGCTGCTTGGACATGCATGTTCCTTTAGCGTAAGCGATGAATCAATCAATCCTCCATTGTAAGATGGCTGGGCACTAGTTGAGGCGCTTATTGGTCGCTTTTCTTGATCTTGGTTAAACTTTCACTTTCCCTAGGAGTGTTACCCCCATTATGAGTCAGCCCCTATCCGGTAAAGTTGCTTTGGTCACCGGAGCCGCGCGCGGCATCGGTCGTGCGTGTGCCCTGAAATTGGCCTCTGCCGGTTGCGACATTGTTGCCAACTACTACAACAGCTCTGACGAAGCAGAGGCTGTCTGCGCTGAGGTTCGCGCGATGGGCCGGCGCGCGATCGCTGTTCAGGCGAGCGTAGGCGTGCCCGATAGCGTGGCCGAGATGTTTGAAATCATTGCAAAAGAGTTCGGTCACCTTGATATCGTTATCAGCAATGCTGCCTCGGGGGTACTCAAGCCAGCGATGGATATGACGCTGAAGCACTTTCGCTGGTGTCTCGAAACCAATGCTTTCGCAGTGAACTTGTTGGCTCAGCACGCGGCCCCTCTGATGAAGAACGGTGGTCGTATCGTGGCAATGTCCAGTCTCGGTGCACAGCGGGCAATGCCCCATTACGGCTTTATTGGCGCCTCCAAGGCCGCACTCGAGTCGCTCGTCCGGACGTTGGCCCAAGAGCTCGGTCCACGAGGGATTCGCGTCAATACCGTCTCTGCTGGTGTGGTGGATACCGATGCCTTGAGTCACTTTCCCAATCGGGATCAGGTTCTGTCTGAATTTGCTGCACGTACCCCTGCCGGTCCCAGCCTGTTACCGGCTAATGTGGCGGATGCGGTGTATCTGCTGTGCTTGCCAGAGGCTGCATGGGTCAACGGTCACACCTTGGTAGTCGACGGCGGTTTCGCCATTTCAGGTTAAAAATTATGACGTTCAAATCAGGTTTATCTGGCAAAGTCGCCATCGTGACGGGCGGCTCACGTGGAATTGGTCGTGCGATCGTCGAAACTCTCGCTGGCGAGGGCGTCAATGTGACTTTTTTTTACAAAGGCAATCAAGCTGCGGCAGAGGACGTGGTCGCGGCTGTGACAGCTGCGGGCGGACAGGCCACTGCCTTGCAAGTGGATGTGAGTGATGCTGCCGCATGCGCTGCAGCGGTTGAGTCCATTGGCGAACGTTGTGAACGCATTGATATCCTTGTCAATAATGCAGGGATCGTGCGCGACAACCTGATGGCTGCGATGGAAGATGAAGAGATCGCGTCAGTTCTCAACACCAATGTCGGTGGCGTCTTTAACGTTGCTCGGCCGGTGATTCCTTATATGATGTCCCAGCGCGCTGGTCGTATCGTCAATCTTTCCTCGGTCGCAGGCGCTAAAGCCGGTCGTGGTCAGGCCAATTATGCTGCGAGCAAGGGTGCTGTTGATGCCCTGACTCGAGCAATGGCTGTCGAACTGGCTCCACGCAAGATTTTGGTCAATGCAGTAGCGCCAGGTGTGATTGAGACTGAAATGTCTCAACAAGTCCGGGATTTGGCCGAAGATGAGGTAAAGGGCAACATTCTGTTAAAACGGTATGGTGCGGCCCAAGACGTTGCGAATGCAGTAGCATTCTTAGTGTCAGATATGGCTGGATACGTCACCGGACAGATCCTTTATGTCGATGGCGGCTTTAAAATGGGCTGAAACAGGGGGCATGATGCCTGTCTCAGCAGTTTTGCGAGGCGGGATTTCCCTATAGTTGGGTTAAAATAGCGCGCGTTGACATATACGGAGTAAATCATGGCTGAAGCAGTCATCTCTAAAGAAGAAATCATGGCGGTCTTCCCGACCGTTCAAAAAACGATGGCCGATGCACTAGGCTGCGATGTAGATGACATCAAGTTGGACGTCTCTCTGATTGAGGGCCTGGACGCTGAGTCAATCGACTTTCTGGATATGGTGTTCCGTCTTGAGCGCGCCTTTAAAATCAAGGTTCCACGCGGCAAGATCATCGAAGACGTGCGCGGCGATATGCCTGTTGCCGAATTCGAAGAAAACGGTATCCTGACCGAAAAAGGTTTGGCGCGTTTACGTGAGTATTTGTCCGAAATCGATGCATCACGCTTCAAAACGCCCATGCGTGTCGATCACATTGCGCGTCTCTACACCCCTGAAACTTTCTGCAAGCTCGTGATCCGCGCTCAGCGTGAGTCACAAGCCGCTGGCTGATATGGCAGTCTCAATGGCGCAGGCCTCTGAGGCCTCGCCAGACGGTGGTTCGGGTGGTGCTTGTGGTTTAGTTTGCCGCTTCGCGGCCTTTTCGTTCGTCGATCGCATTACTCAAATCGAAGGGACGTCCCGCGTATCCGGTCTCTATACGATCCCAACTGAGGTCTCTCACTTTCCTGTGAGCTTGGTCGCTGAGGCGATCGGGCAGCTTGCTGCGTGGGTGGCGATGTCGGTTGTCGACTTTACTCACCGTCCCGTTGCTGCGCTGGCGGGTGACACGCGAATGCATCGCTTACCCAAAGCGGGTGACACGCTTGAGTTGATTGTGGCTATTGAGTCGTGTGATGCTGAATCCATCCAGTACCGTGGTCGTGCGCTGGTTGAGGGGCAGCTCGTTCTAGAGCTCAGCGATACCTTGGGCTCGATGCTCGATATCCTCGAGTTTGATGAGCCAGATGCTTTGAGAGCTGACTTTGCCTTGCTGACCTCAACAGGCCGCAAGCCTGGCGCCTTCAAAGGCGTTCCCAGCCCTGTACTGACCGATTTGGCTGGAGAAGGCACTCAGCGCCTTGAGGCAAATTTATCCGTGCCCGCTGCGGCCGAGTTTTTCTTAGACCACTTTCCTCGGCGCCCCGTCTTTCCCGCGACCTTGATGCTGGATGCGCAGTTGCAGCTCGCTCAGCGTCTGGCGAAAAGCTTGGCAGGCGGTCCCGTGCGCGTCCAGCGCATTACCAACGTCAAGGTGCGAGCCTTTACTGCTCCCTGCGCAACACTGGTATTGTTTGCTGAGGTCGCCGAGCCAGGTCAATCCGACGTTGAACCTATTTTGATTAAAGTCGGCGCTCAAGCTGAGGGCCGTACGATTGCAGGTGCCAAGATGTTCTTTGTCCCTGACTCCGGAGAAACCGCATGACCGCAAGACGTCGCGTAGCGATTACTGGCATTGGGCTTGTCACACCAGCAGGTTTGGATGTGGCATCGACTTGGGCGCGCATCAAGGCCGCCAAGGGATGTGCTGGTCCTATTACGATTTTTGACGCCTCCGGTTTTTCCACACGTATCGCCGCCGAAGTCAAAGGCTTTGACGATCTGCCGCCTCTTGACGATCGCAAGCTGCTCAAGTACGCAAGCCGCGCCCATCGTTTTGCCATTGGCGCAGCGGATCAGGCGATTGCAGATGCAGGCATTCGACCGACTCTACAAGACGCTGCGCGCTGGGGTTGTGTGGTGGGCGCTGGCATGATGACGGTGGCGCACGAAGAAATTGCCGCCATTCAACGGGCTGCCGCTCCTCAGGGTGAATTCGAACCTTCTGCGATTTTGTCTGAACCGGTTGCCAGCGATGTGATGGCTTTTAGTCGCAGCTTGTCGACAGCGGGCGTATCCTTGTTACTCCGTCGTTTCGGAATACGTGGCTATGCCTCGACAGTCCATACCGCATGTGCGTCAGGTGGCCAAGCCATCGGCACAGCGTTGCGTTTGATTCGTCGCGGTGTCGCCGATCGCGTGCTCACGGGTGGTTTCGATTCAATGATTTCACCGGTTGGCTTATCGGGATTTTGTTTGCTATCCGCCGTTTCGCCTGACAATGATGCCCCCGAACGTGCCAGCCGCCCGTTTGATTTGACGCGTAACGGTTTTGTGCTGGGTGAGGGTGCTGGTTTCCTCGTCCTCGAAGAGTGGAACAGCGCAGTCCAGCGTGGCGCTACGATTTATGCCGAGTTGGCAGGTGATGGCAATTCGTTGTCGTCATACCGTATTACCGACTCCCACCCCTCGGGTGATGGCCCGATTCAAGCGATGCGCCGCGCCATTGTCGATGCCGGTGCTACTGAGGCCGATATCACATACTTGAATGCGCATGGCACCTCGACGCCAATGAATGACCGCAGCGAGTGCGCGGCAGTTCATGCCGTCTTTGGTGAGCGCGCCATGCAGGTGGGTGTCAGCTCAACCAAGAGCGTCACAGGTCACCTGATTGCTGCAGCCGGAGCCGTTGAGGCTGGATTTTGTGCCTTGGCGATTCGGGATGGTTTGATGCCCCCGAGCGCCAATCTGCGCGAACTCGACCCTGATTGCGCTGTGGACATTGTGCGCGATGTGCCGCGACCCGCGCGCATCGGTATGGCCCTTTCCAACTCCCTTGGTTTTGGTGGCAGTAATAGTTGTTTGGCTTTCAGGCACCCCGAAGAAACCGCAGCGTTGATCGCTGCAGGACGGTAATAGTTATGACCCGTATTGTGATCACTGGTAATAGTGCGATTTGTGGCGCAGGCCAAGACCCCGCCAGTATTGTGGACACATTGCTCCAAGGACAATCGGCGCTCGCTCCGATTGCTGCATGGGACGCTGAAAGGTGGAACGGCAGTTTGGCAGCCGAGGTCAAGGACTACAACGGCGGAAAGCTGTTGGGCGATCGCAAGTTGCTCAAATTAGTCCGTCGCTCGGATGTGTTTGGAATCTATGCAGGGACACAGGCGATTGAGCAAGCCGGCCTGCCCGCCTGGCGCGAGACGCTGAATGAAAAGGCGGCCAATGACTATGCAGACCAGACCGGATGCTATGTTGGGTCGGGTGGTGGTGCGTTTGAGGTGAACTACGACTACTTTCCTCTGATGGCTGAAACAGGTGGCAGTCTGGCTAAGTTTGGTCAGGAATTGTCCAATATGGTCAATCCCATGTGGCTACTGCGTTCCTTGCCTAACAACGTGCTCTGTCACGTAAGTATCCGTAATCAGCTAAAAGGCCCCAATGGCTGCATCACCAATCACACGACGAGTGGCGTGTTGTCGGTGATCGAAAGTGCCTGGGCATTGCGCGAAGGAGATGCGCAGCGTGTGGTGGCGATTGGTCATGATGCGCCGATCGAGCCACAAACCTTGCTCTATCTGGACAAAGTGGGTTTGATCTCCAAGGATTTATTGCGTCCCTACGACGAACGCCACAATGGCTGTTTGCTGGGAGAGGGTGCTGCATCTCTCGTTTTAGAGACGGAGAGTTCTGCCAAAGAGCGCGGAGCAAAGATTTTGGGTGAATACCTCGGGGGCGGTGATGCTTCAGAGGGTGAAGGCATCTTTGATGTACGTGAGGATGGTGATGGCTTGAGTCGCGCGATCGAGTGTGCGCTTTCTGACGCAGGTCTCAAGCCTGCCGATGTCGGAATGATTGTGGCGCACGCAAATGGTACGCAAGGTTCAGACTGCTCTGAGGCGGCCGCGTTACTGCGAGTGTTCGGTGCTGATATGCCTCCTGTGACGGGATTCAAGTGGTCGATTGGTCATCTTTTTGCAGCCTCTGGCGCGATAGATGTGGCTCTGGGCTTGGAAGCATGTCGTCGAAATGTTGTACCTGGGATTGCAAACCTTGAACAACTTGCGGCAGGTTGTTCGGGTCTCAATGTGAGCCGTGAGAACCGCCCTGCACGTAGCGACATTGTTTTGGTGTTGTGTCGAGGCTTTGCCGGCACCAATGCGGCCGTTCTGTTGCGCGCATCGCGCGAATGTTGAATGGTGTGACGCAAACGAACGCTCAGCCGAACGTTTTGCTTGACGGAGCCTCCTTGCCAGACGGTTGCGCAGTCGACACTGTCGAGATTGCGCGCGTCGCACGCCTGATTGAGGCGATGCCAGGCGAGCTAGACAAGCTTTTTTCTCAACGCGAAATTGAGGATGCGGGAAATGGGCCCGGTCGGGTCGCAAGTCTCGCTGCCCGCTTTGCGGCCAAAGAAGCCTGCCTCAAGTTGTTTCCCCGAGAAACTGCGCTCAACACGATTACCGCCATGGATTTTTCCGTCGTCAAAGACGAATATGGCGCGCCTCATATCGTGGCTTCGCCCGCAGCTGAAATCGTGATGGGCCGCCACCTGGTTCAAACAATCAAAATATCCCTGACCCATAGCGAATCAACGGCCACGGCTGTGGCGCTGAGAATTCAACGCATCCTCAAACCCTCTTGGGGCGGACGTTTTCTTTTTCGGTGGTTACCTTACCGTCGTGCTGTGATTTTAGAAAATCTCAATCGTGTGTATGGTGCAAATGTTGCGCCTTCGCAGATTGCTTTGCTTGCGCAGGCTCATTACAGTCATTTGTTATCGCTGTTAAAAGAGCTCATTCAGTTTCGTTTTTTGTCTGAGGCGCGCAAAAAATCCATCGTACGTGTCGAAGGTGTCGATGGCATGATCGAAGCGTTCGAGGCAGGCAAGGGGATTTTGATTTTGACAGGACACTTTGGCAATTTCGAGGTGTCCACAGTCGCTGGGATTGAGCATTTTCCGCAGGTCAAAGGGCGCATCCATTTCTTGAGACGCCCGATCAAGCCAAAGTGGCTCAGCGATTTGCTGACCCGACGTTTTAATCAAGCAGGTTTTGGCGTAGTGGGGCGACGGGGCTCACTCGAAGAAATCGTCTCTACGATTGAGTCAGGCGATGCGATTGTGTTCCCCTTCGATCAATATGCGCGTCGTCCTGAGGGGATTGAGGTCGAGTTCTTTGGTCAGGCAGCGGGAACCTATAAAAGTATGGCCGTGATTGCCTTGGCGACTGGTGCCCCCGTGATTCCTGCTGCGTCTTGGCGCGAGCCTGATGGCACGCATGTACTCAAGTTTTTTCCTGCGCTGAATCCCGTGCTGGACGATGATGTAGGTCAGGAAATCATTAAAAATACGCGTGCGTATAACCAAGCACTTGAGCTTTCGATTATCCGTCACCCCGAGCAATGGTGGTGGGTCCATCGCCGTTGGAAAAATCAAAAGCCCCGTAAATAACGAGGCTTTTGGGTAAAACGCGCTTCTGGCTAAGCACGGATGTCTGCACTGAATTCAAACAGTTAAACCATAAAGCAGTTCAGTTTCACTGACCTTGTTCGTGCTTGTCATAAATATAACCACCCAGCACACCGGCTGCAGCGCCACCAATGGCGCCCCAGATGGGATTGCCGCCAGCGATTGCTGTAATGCCTGCGCCTGCGGCCGCGCCAATCGCACCGCCAGAGAGCTCACGTTGTTGTGTAGTGTTCATGTTTGAACAGCCTGTCAAGGCCAAGGCTGCAATAAGGGGAAGGGCCAACAAAGTTTTTTTCATGGATATTGCTCCTAAAGTGCATTCATTCAAATGTGCTTGAAGTCAAACAAGCGTGTGTTGCAAGGCTTCGCTCAATCGTATTAAAGGGGTTCAGCCCTTTTTGCATGGGTAGGTTTCGCCCAAATAACGCAAAATCGTGTCGGCGGCTGAAATTTGATTGAACTTAGGATTGGAAGCTGACCAAGTCATAAAGCCATTGATATAGTCTTGACGGGTATTTTTGGAGCTTTCAGCACAGATGAAGGGCTTTGCTCTTTTGGGGTGACGGGTAATCAGGTAGGTTTCATACACGCCCTGACTAAAGCCATGACAGAAATTTTGTGCAGCGACATCAGTTGTTTTGCTGCACATTGCGACGAATTCTTGGGTCGTCGTAGAAGCTTTGGGTACTTGAGCATTCACAGCGCTTGCTGCACTCAACAACGCTACACAAGCACCAGCTAGGGCAAATTTAAATTTCATGTCGATCTCCTAAGGACGAGTGAAACGATTCCGTCTCAATCACGATGATGGCTAAAAGCACCCGCTTAGCGTTACACTTAGCTTGTGGATTTAACAAAGATTAACAAATTTAACGGGAATGATCATGTTCAAACAAATTTCGAAAATTGCACTTTCTTTGATGGTTGCAGTCGGTTTGGTCGCGTGCGCACCGACAACGCCAAGTGCGCCTATGGAAATCCGTTCAGGCGTGATCGAGCAGATCAATGCGACTCAGATTAAAAACAACCATGAAACAGGTGTTGGCGCCGTGGTGGGCGGCTTGGGTGGTCTTGGAATCGGCGCGCTGATCGGTGCCGGTACTGGCAAAACCGTTGCAATGGTTTTAGGCGCGATCGGTGGTGCTGTCGCAGGCAATGAAATCCAAAAGCATTATGACAAACCCGTCGAAGGCCAGCAGATTTTCGTGCGTACAAGCGGTGGTGTCTTGGTCAGCGTGACGCAGCCGACGGGTAACTTGCGCGTTGGTCAAAAGGTCTACATTGAAGGTTCTGGCACAGAAGCACGCGTCATTGCTCAGTAATTGATCACTGATAAATAAAAAAGCTGCAACAGAGTTTCTGTTGCAGCTTTTTTACTTTCTGCTGAGAAATAACGGAATCTCTCAGCTAACGACTCAAGACATTAAGCTTTCTTGATGTACGCATTACACCAGCCTGGACCGGCAACCAATTTTCCTGGGAAAATAGTACAGGTGCCTGCGTCAGCGGATTTGCTGGCGTAAAGCTGGCAGTTTGAGCAAAGTTGGCCATCGGCGAACTTAGGAAATTTTGCTTTTTCAACTGTCTTGGCATCTGCCTTGTAGCCCAATGCAACGGCGGTGGGTTCGGCTTCGCCGAGCATGGCTTGGGCCTGTGCCTGACTGGCCATCGTCAATGAGGCCAAACCGGCGGTAGTGTAGATCATGAACTGGCGACGTGATGGTTGCATAGTCGTATCCTGTATGAGGTTGCATCAAACGATGCGAAACTTATTTTATCTCTTTAAAAGACCACAAAAGTACCAATAGACCTATCGAGCTAGGGGATAGCCCCGTTTTTGAACTGAGCGCCTACAAAAGCTCGCTTGACCCCACGCTCGGTGTTCCTTACATTGTCGGATTGTCCTTGCGCGCAAGCGCCTCAAACGAAGAGCCTCTTTAATGATCCACATTCACGAAACAATCGAACAGCTGAACCAGCGCCTGACGCGCGGAGAAACAACCCGCGAGGCGCTTGTCGCCGGTGCTCTGGAAGCAGCGGGCTTGCCGGCTGCTAAGAGCGTCTTTACTAAAATATACCCCGAGGCTGCACTTGCCGCGGCGCGCGCAGCTGACGCCTCACACAAGGCTGGCGTGACGCTGCCTGCCTTAGCTGGTTTGCCTGTGTCGATTAAAGACTTGTATGGTGTGGCGGGTGAAACCACGATGGCTGGCTCCGTCGTATGTCAGGGCGAACCTGCTCAAACTCAGGATGCCCCTGTAGTGGCACGTTTACGCGCAGCCGGTTCGGCGATTGTGGGCAAAACCAACATGACCGAATTTGCTTTCTCAGGAATCGGTATCAATCCCCACTATGGCACACCCGTGAATCCAACCGATCAGACTGTGGCACGCGTGCCAGGCGGCTCCTCGTCGGGCGCGGGTGTATCGGTGGCGTTGGGTCTATCTGTTGCAGGTCTTGGCTCTGATACTGGTGGTTCGATTCGGATTCCTGCAGCACTATGTGGCATTGTGGGCTTTAAAAGCACGCAAAATCGTGTTCCTTTGGAGGGCGCATTAGAGCTTTCCCGTGCGCTGGATACGGTTTGCGCCATGACGCGCAGTGTTCAGGACTGCATCACAGTGGATGCGGTTCTGTCGGGAGCCCTGCTACCTGTGCGTCGTCGCCCGATCGCTGGGATGCGTTTGGCTGTGCCCCAGACCATGGTGCTTGATGGCCTAGATCACACAGTTGCCCAAGCCTTCGACCGTAGCTTGTCAATTTTGTCTGCTGCGGGAGCGCAGATTATCGAAATCCCCTTGACCGAGTTTGCAGACATTCCCAAGGTCAACTCACCTGGCGGACTCTCGCCTATCGAAGCTTACGCAGTGCATCACGAGCGCTTGGCTCGCGCACAGGCTCAGTTTGACCAGCGCGTGGCGGCTCGGGTGATGCTGGGCGCCCCGATTACCGCTCAACAGTACATCGCGCTGCTAGATAAGCGCCGTGCATGGATTGCTAGCGTTGAACGCGCCATTGAGGGCTTTGACGCACTGATGTGCCCAACGGTACCAACCGTCGCGCCTGAGCTTGAAAAGCTGATTGCTTCCGATGAGGCATTCTTTAAAGCGAATGGTCAGATGTTGCGCAATACCTTCACCATCAACTTGTTGGACGGCTGCTCCTACAGCTTGCCTTGTCACCGTGAGGGAGAGTTGCCAGTGGGGCTGATGCTGTCTTCTGTGCATGGCGATGATGCGCGCTTGTCTGCGGTCGCATTGGCAGTCGAAGATGCTTTGAGTGCGCACCGATGAAGATCCCCCCAAGACTCAAGCCCCTCGTAGAGGAAGGGTTGGTCGATGAGGTGTTGAGCCAATTGATGAGCGGCAAAGAAGCGACCGTGTACGTCGTGCGCAGTGGCGAGTCTATTCGTTGTGCCAAGGTGTACAAGGACGCTAAACAGCGCAGCTTTAAAAATGCGGTGTCTTACACAGAAGGACGCAAGGTCAAAAACAGCCGTCAGGCACGTGCCATGGAAAAGGGCACGCGCTATGGGCGGCAGATGCAAGAAGAGCTTTGGCAAAATGCCGAGGTCGATGCGTTATTCCGCTTGGCCAATGCGGGCGTTCGCGTGCCACAGCCCTATATTTGTACGGACGGTGTGTTGCTCATGGAGCTTGTCACCGATGCAGAGGGTGATGTGGCCCCCAGACTCAATGATGTCGAGCTCACACCGGAGCGTGCGCGAGAGTGTCATGCCTATTTGATTAATCAGGTCGTTCGCATGTTGTGTGCCGGCATCATTCATGGTGACTTATCCGAATACAACATTTTGATGGCGACAGATGGTCCCGTGATTATCGATTTGCCGCAAGCGGTGGATGCGGCCGGCAATAATGAAGCGCGCCCCATGTTGCTGCGAGATGTTCAAAACTTGGCTGTTTATTTTGGGCAATTTGCGCCAGAATTGCTCACAACTGATTACGGCAAAGAAATTTGGAAACTTTTCGAAGCGGGAGAGTTGACCCCCGAGTATGCCTTGACCGGACATTTTGAAGCGGACACCACGCCTGTCGATATGGACGGTCTGATGCAGGAAATCGAAGAGACTCGGCGCGAACAAGAGGCGTTACTCAGGCGTTTGCAGGAGCGCCAAGAGTAGTCAGGTCGGCAACGATCTTCACCCTCAGCACGATGTCCGTGCGTGGCTATAATCAACCAAATAATCAATCCTCTGACAACTTCCATGACTGCGAACACATCTCTGGTTTTCAAAGCAACACGCTCGTCAAATGCACGCTCGGTGGCCGAGCGCGAAGCAATTCTGGCGAACCCCGGTTTTGGTAAGTACTTCACAGATCACATGGTCTCGATCGATTGGACCGTCGAAGATGGTTGGTATGACCCGCAGGTCAAGCCCTATGGCCCCTTGCTGTTGGATCCAGCCGCCTCGGTGCTTCACTATGCCCAAGAGATTTTCGAAGGTATGAAAGCCTATCGGCATGCCGATGGTTCCGTCTGGACCTTTCGTCCTGAGGCCAATGCAGCTCGCATGCAACGCTCAGCGCACCGACTTGCATTGCCAGAGCTGCCGACAGACCTGTTTCTTGAGTCGATCAAGCAAATTGTGGCGATCGACCATGCATGGGTGCCTTCTGCGCCCGACATGAGTCTGTATCTGCGTCCTTTTATGATTGCCAACGAAAATTTTCTTGGCGTCCGCGCGGCTCAAAAAGCCGCCTATTTTGTGATTGCAAGTCCCGTTGGTCCCTATTTTGCAAAAGGTGTGGCGCCAGTATCTATTTGGTTGGTCGAGGACTATTCGCGCGCAGCACACGGTGGCACGGGGGCAGCAAAATGCGGCGGCAATTACTCCGCTTCCTTGTTGCCTCAAAAAGAAGCGTACGAAAATGGTTGTTCTCAGGTCCTGTTTTTGGATTCCCAAGAGGGTAAATACCTCGAAGAGCTCGGTGGCATGAACATCTTTTTGGTCAAAAAAGACGGCACGCTGGTTACGCCTGATTTGACGGGCAGCATCCTCGAGGGCGTCACACGGGCCAGTATTATCCAGCTCGCAAAAGACCGTGGCCATCAAGTCGAAGAACGCAAAATATCGATTGACGAGTGGCGTCAGGGCATTGCATCGGGAGACTATGTCGAGGCGTTTGCCTGTGGCACTGCAGCAGTGGTGGCACCGATTGCGGCACTGAAAGGTCGCGGCTTTATTGCTGGTGATGAAAATGCGCCAGCCGGTAAGCTCACTATGGCCTTGCGTCAGGAGCTCACCGATATTCAGTACGGTCGTCAACCTGATCGTCACGGCTGGCTCAAGCGTTTAGTCTAAGCGCGTGGACTTCTTGAGGTCCTTGCGCGCGCTCAACTTAATCGCCATTCTGCTGGGTGGGGCTCTGCTGATTTGGCCGGCTCTGTGGAATGGCTATCCGCTGCTCTACAGCGATACGCACGTTTTTATTACCCAGCCAACCCCCGGCCACTTCAATTGGGATAAACCGTTTATTTACGGTCCTTGGATGCTGCTGTCCCACTTCTGGTATTCGTTGTGGGGGGTGGTATTTGTCCAAGGCGTTCTCCTTTCGCAGTTGGTCTGGCTGACTCAGCTGACAGTCGGGACGGTTACGCCACTGCGCCACCTCCTTGTCTGTTTGGTTTTATCGCTTTTGTCAGGTGCCTCCTGGTTCGTGTCGCTTGTCATGCCGGATATTTTTTCAGGCATGGTGGTGCTGAGTACGTTTGTCTTGGGTTTTTCAAAAAAACTCACCAAGACCATGACGGTGTGGGTCAGCTTGCTGGGGGCGTTGGCGATTGCGGTTCATCTTTCACATCTTGTGATCGCTGCAGCATGCCTGCTTGTGGTGCTGGTGTTCAGATGGCGACGCTTTGTTTTCGCAGTTTTGCCCTTGATGATCGCGCTCTTCGCCTTGGTCGGGACAACCATGTATGCGTTTAACAAGGTCGCAGTGTCGCCCTTTGGCTCAGTGTTTATGTTGGCCCGCATGTCTGCAGACGGAAACGTCAAAAGCGTTTTAGAAAAATATTGCTCCGAAAAATCGTGGCATTTATGTGCATGGACAGAACGCCTGGCCAAAGACAGCGACTCTTTTATGTGGGACGCCAATGGTCCTGTATGGACGCACCCAGGTGGTCCCATTGGACTTGCGCCTGAGGCGTCAGAAATTGTGGCCTTGACTGTGCGCGCGAGGCCTTTTCAAGTTCTGTGGTCCGCGATTCAAAACACTGTCACACAACTCTCAATGGTCAAGCTTGGCGACACCATCAGCTCGGACTGGCTGGATCTGACTGTTGCAAAAAGTGTCGAACAGTTCTTTTCAGTCGCTGAGCTTGAACGTTATAAAAACTCAAAACAAGTGCAGGGCACGATGTTGGAGCGTGTCTCTGTCGTCAGCGCAATTGGCACCTTGACCGTCTTTGCTGGCTTTCTATTGAGCTTGTTTCTATGTGTTTGGGCATGCCGATCGCGCAACTGGACCGCCTTGGGATTGATTGTGATGATTTGGCTTGGGGTGTTGGCCAATGCCTTTGCGACCGGTGGTTTGTCTAAGCCACACTTTCGCTATCAGACGCGCATCGCGTGGTTGCTCGTTTTGCCGCCTCTGTTGTTGTGGCCACACAAAAAAAAGAGCGACTCTGGTGTGCAGAGCCGCCCTGAATAAACTGAGTGATTACTCGGGTTTGATGTTGCTTGTCTTAATCACGCGTGCCCATTTGTCGACTTCACCTTTGACAAAGGCTTGCAAGGCCTCGGGTGAGCTGCCTTCGATTTCAATGCCTTGAGCCAAGAGCTTTTCCTTCAGCTGAGGGTCAAGCAGTACGGCATTGATATCTTTGTTCAGTTTGTCGATGATGGCTTTTGGTGTGCCAGCTGGCGCAAAAAATCCATAGCTTGCCACCGATTCAAAACCTGGATAACCAGACTCAGCAACTGTCGGTACATCTGGGACTAATGGTGAACGCTTGGCTGTCGTAATCGCGAGTGCGCGGACTTTCTTATCCTTTAACATGGACAAGTAAGGGGGGAGTGTATCGAGCGCCATCGTGACCCGACCAGAGATCAGGTCGGGCATCAATAAAGAGGTGCCTTTGTAGGGCACGTGGAGTACATCAATGCCTGCTGCAGATTTGAACATCTCGCAAGTAAGATGAATCAAGCCACCTGTACCTGAGGAGCCGCAGGTCAGTTTGCCTGGATTGGCTTTGGCATAGGCCACCAACTCTGCCAAGTTCTTCGCAGGCACTTCGTTGCCGACCACTACGATGTTGCTGAGCGTACCAGCCGCGGAAATTGGCATCAGATCTTTCTGAAAGTTGTAACCAGGGTCCTTGTGATAGGTGACAGAGATCGAGTGTGAACCAATCGAACCCATCAACAGGGTGTAACCATCTGGGGCAGCCTTGGCAACCGTGGCCGCACCAATATTGGCACCTGCGCCTGGTCTGTTTTCAATGATGACCGATTGTCCAATGCGCTGAGCAAGTTTTTCGGTAATCGCGCGAGTCAGAATATCTGTGGCACCACCAGCCGGAAAGGGGACGACCACTTTGATGGGCTTGTTGGGATATGCATCTTGGGCCGAGGCAGTCGTCGTGAATGTAGATGACAGCGCCAAGGCGGCCAGAGTCAGTTTAAAAATATTGGAGATGACTTTCACTCGCGTTCCTCAAAAAGATTTAAATGTAAACAGAGCTGAAGCCCCCAATAGAGGGCTCTTAAGCACAAAGCAAGTTTCGTGCCAAAAAAAGAAGAACGATAGTTTTACTCTTGCTTGATTTTGGCTTTTTGAATCAATGCATCATACATTTTCAGTTCACGGCTGATGATCGCAGCGAACACGTCTGGCGAGTTGCCGACGAGATCATTGCCACCCTTGGTTTGCAAGGCTTGGATGACTTCGGGATCTTTGATGGCCTGTACCACCGCAGCATTGAGTTTCTGGACGATCGAAGTGTCTGTTTTAGCGGGTGCAAACAAGCCGATAAATTGTGTCACATCAAAGTCTTTGAAGCCTGCCTCGGCCATGGTCGGAACCTCAGGCAAAGAACTTGCACGCTTGGGACCCGACACGGCAAAGGCACGCAAACGGTTGTCTTTAATGAGTGGTGAAGCAGTCAAGACCGTATCAAACGTAAAGGATAGTTGGCCACCCATCAGATCAACCAAAGCGGGCGCGCTGCCCTTATATGGTGCGTGATTAAATTGAGTGTTGCTTGTCATGGCAAACATTTCACCTGCCAAGTGCCCGCCACCACCGATCCCTGTGGAACCATAGCTCAGCTTGCCGGGTTGGCTTCGCGCTTGCGTCACGAGATCTTGAATACTTTTGATGGATGACGCAGTTGGCACGACTAAAACGTATTGAAAAGTCAGAACCTGGCTAATGGGACGCAAATCTTTGATCGGGTCATAGGGCACTTTTGCGTACAGAACGGGATTGATGACAATCGGTCCGCTTGCCGCAAGCAGCAAGGTATAACCATCCGGCGCCGCTTTGACCACAGCATCCGTGCCAATCCCGCCATTCGCTCCACCGCGATTTTCAATGACGACTGGGACACTAAGGAGGTCAGACATTTTTTTGGCCAATACCCGGCCTGTGATGTCGGCGTTACCGCCAGCAGGGTAGGGCACGATGATTTTGATTGGCTTGTTAGGATAAGACTGCGCCACCGCGACCGAAGTCAGAAACGTTGCGGCGATGGCTGTCAGGATTTTGGTGATGTTCATTTCGTCTCCACGGCTCTGTGTCCGCCGCTTAAAGTGTAAAAGCCTATTAGATCCCGCACGATCACCGCTGTAAAGTCATGCTTGTTTTGGAAACAATGCACGATGAGTCAGGGCATGTAAATGCGATTTTGAGGTCGATACGCCCTTTGGTTTACGCTGAAAAATGAGGTGTAACATGCACGCAAGTTGTGGTTATTCTTAGCCAAATATTCCGTCTAAAACTCTAATTAAATGATGTGAATGGAATCAGTGCGCGTGCTTACAAATCTTTTATCCAAGTTTCAACTTCGCTTATCGCCAGAGCCGATTGAGGTGGTTGACTACAGTCAATTACCTGTATCCGAGATCGCTTCCCGGTACGATGAGTCGTATTCAACCTTGCAGCGTTACGTGGATTTTGCATGGGAAGAGTTGCAGGAACCGCGCACAGTTTTTGGTGTGATCCAAGATCATGCAATGTCCGTAGAAAATTCTCATAAAATTTTTATGAAATATTACGGAGATTATCTCGGTCTGCTCAGAGAGCTAGATCGCTGCGGTATTCATAGTAAGTCTTTGAGTCACGCAGTTGTGAGTACGATTGAAAAAATCACAGGCACTTCATTCGTTTAAACAAGTCCCATGCTGCTTTTTAACATCTGATAGACATGTTCTGTCGATGAGTTTGAGGGGTTGAAATGTTTCCACAGATAAAAGGTGGCGTCTGGTAAAGTTGGGAGTCCATCTTGTTCGCCGAGTACGCGCATATCTGTGCTGAGTAACTCAATGCTTCTCGCTGTTACCCCAAGACCTGCCCGAACAGCTGCTTTGATTCCAACTAGGTTTGGGGCGACATAACTGATATGCCAACGCAGTCCGGGTGCCTGTTCAAGGGCCTCTAGTGCGAGTTTCCGAAAAATACTTGGCTCGTCCGCCAAAATCAACGGTACGGGTTGTTTGGGATCGTGAACATAATCTGCCGCACAAATCCAAGCAGTGGGGGAGCGCCTTAGAACAACGCCTTCAAGACTTTCATCGAATCTTGTTGATATTGTGAAATCGAGTTCCCCAGCGTGTAAAGCATCCATCAGAAATGGACTGCGATCTACACGAATCTCTAACTGGATATGAGGCGCAGTGCGTACGATATGTTTGAGTACATGCGGAAGAATCGTATCGGCAATGTCATGAGGTGCGCCAAGTTTGAGGCTACCTGCATAGCGGTTACCTTGTAGCGTTGTTAAGGCTTCATCATTTAGCGCAATAACCTGTCTGGCATAGCCTACGAGACGCATGCCGGCATCAGAGAGCACCTTTTTTCTCCCATGCTTAACAAACAAGGGAGTGTTAACAACTTCTTCTAGTCGTTGTACTTGCTGGGTAATAGCGGACTGGGTTTTGTGTAGGCTTTCAGCCGCCTTGGCAAAAGTCTGATGTCGCGAAATGGCTAAAAGCGTTCTTAGTAGATCAATTTCAAGACTTCGCATGTGGATTTAAACATTAATTAAATTAATGTTTACTTTAAAGCATTTTAAATTGTTTACTGAAATGAATCCTGCCAAAATCGAAAAAAATGGCTATTTTATTAATGTATTAGGGTAATCGCATGTCAAATCCACATCAGTCCGAAATCAATACTCATATTCAAAATATCAAAAAAATTGCACATAATGGACCGTTTTCTCGTGACAATTTAACCTTGGTTGAAACCGTTGTTCGAGACCTCGCGAGCCACCGCGAGTGGTGGTCAGCGGAGCTTTATCCCGCTCCCGCAGAGTGCGATCTACAGGCGCGTTATCTCATCAGCGAAGATCCAGACAAGTCATTTGCGCTTTATCTCAATGTGATGCGTCCTGGGAAAAAAATTGTCCCTCACAATCACACTACTTGGGCGTGCATCGCTGCAGTGGAGGGAGTTGAACTCAATTATGTTTATGAGCGAACATCGCCTGGAGCCCCGACTTTGAAACAGGTTGCGACTGTGGAAGTTTCACCCGGGACCTCGATCGGTTTGATGCCGGATGACATTCATGCCGTAAAAATAGAAGGCGATCAGCCGATCAGACATCTACATATGTATGGGCGGGCACTTGAAACACTGACCGAGAGAATGGCTTTTGATCTTGAAAATGGGACTTGCGCTGTCATGGATATCGGCGTCAAGACGCAGCGTTGATCATGACAATAAAAAAACGAATCACCAAACTCCTGCGTTCGGGCCGTCCTGACAGCGGCTGGGTCAATGTTCCACCTAATCGCGCCAGTACATATGTTTTTAAAACTGTCGCGGCATGGAAAGATACACGTTCTCGACGGGAATTGGAACGGTTACCTTCGTATGGCGCTCGCGGAAACGATACGGGGCATGCTCTTGAGGATGCGCTTGTCGAACTCGAACAGGGACATCGTTGTTTTTTGTTTCCAACTGGACAGGCTGCGATTGCGACAACGCTTTTGGCGTTTTTGAAACCGGGCGATCATTTGTTACTCAGTGATGCTGTTTATGAGCCCGTTCGTAACTTTTGCAAACAGCAGTTAGCTGGTCTTGGCATTGAGTATTCGTTTTACTCCCCTGACGGCAGCAACATCGAGAGCCTACTTAGAACAAACACTCGAATGCTGTATGTCGAGGCACCTGGCACGATGACGTACGACATGATTGACTTGCCCAAAATTGCTGAACACGTCGCACATCTTGACCTAGTCATTGTGGCTGACAATACCTGGGGTTCAGGTTGGCTTTATCAACCACTCGTGCTTGGCGCTGACATCTCTATTATGGCGACCACTAAATATGTGGGCGGGCATTCTGACGTCATGATGGGGGCAGCCGTAGCGAACAAACGCACATGGCAGCAATTACAAAAAGCAGTGATAGGATTTGGACAAACCACCAGTCCAGATGATGCGTTTCTTGCTTTAAGAGGGTTGCGTTCGATGCCGATGCGGTTGAAAACCCATGGAGAGAGTGCGTTAAGAGTAGCAAATTGGTTGATGATGCAGCCCGAAGTCCAACAAGTCTTCTTCCCTGAGCTTGAAAGCGACATCAATCATGCGCTGTGGAAAAAGTACTGTAAGGGTAGTAATGGACTTGTGTCTTTTGAACTGAAGCTTCAATATCCTCGCGAAAAAGTTGAACGGATGATTGATGCTTTATCCTTATTTGGATTAGGTGCTTCGTGGGGTGGGTTTGAAAGTTTGGTGATACCTGCTGATCTTGCAAATTCGCGTGTGCTGAGCGATTGGAGCCATAGGGGCATCGTTGTTCGACTCCACATAGGTTTAGAGGATCCTGATGATCTGATCGAGGATTTGCATCAAGCTTTTCAAACCATGCATACAGAAATGGTTGACGCATACACATTAAAGAAATGGTTGCATGATGGCAAAGAAATCGCTTTGCTGGATGTCCGAGAGCAAGGGCAATTCGGTGAGTGTCATTTATTTCTGGCAATACCAGCGCCATATAGCCGTTTAGAAGCTGACATCACTCGCCTAGTACCACGTAAAAATACTAGAGTTGTTTTGGTCGATGATCAAACGAATCAGGTCGCACGTCGAGCGGCAGAGCGATTGTTTGCGCTTGGGTACAGTGATGTGCATATTCTGGATGGTGGTATTGCTTCCTGGAAGGCGTCTGGTTTTGAGACCTTCGCGGGGGTCAATGTTCCCAGCAAAGCCTTTGGTGAACTCGCAGAGCATGCTTTTCATACCCCGCGCATCTCAGCTAAAGAACTTAACGCGCTGATAGAAAAGCAAGCGGATGTCATTGTCCTAGACGGGCGTCCTTATTCGGAATACCAGAAGATGAGTATTCCTGGTGCATATTGCTGCCCCAATGGAGAGCTTGCACTTAGGGTTGATGAGTTAATCACAAGTCCGAATACGACAATCATCGTAAATTGCGCTGGTAGAACGCGTAGTATCGTTGGCGCTCAGACGCTCATTAATCTTGGCCTACCTAATCCCGTAATGGCATTGGAGAATGGTACACAAGGTTGGTACCTTGAAGATTTAAAGCTGGAGCACGGCGCCTCCCGAAAATATAAAGAAAATTTTCCTGATGAACGCTCGCTTAAAGTTAGGCAGAGTCGTGCGATGAAGCTCGCCGAACGCTACCAAATCTCTTTTGTGGATTCTTCGACAGTGAATGCATGGTTAAAAGATCCTGCACGCACAACCTACTTATGTGATGTACGTACGCTCGAAGAAATACTCGTTACCCCGATTCCTGAAGCACAACACACTCCAGGTGGACAGCTTATCCAAGCGACTGATCAGTTTATTGGTACCCGAGGGGCGCGTCTCGTCATCATTGACGATGAAAATGTGCGTGCACCCGTTGTCGCATCATGGCTAATGATGTTGGGTTGGGAAGCTGTTGTGCTCAAAGAGGGGGAGTCACATAGGTTGCAGATTTCCTTGGAATCAGAACATAAGGAAACACTTGTGCCGTTTTCAAGTTTTGTATCCGCAAAAGATATCACGACACTTTTGGATCAGGGCGCTATTCTGTGCGACCTCAGGACTTCTATGCAATACCGGAAAGCTCACATTAGAGGGGCGATCTGGAGCATTCGACCTCGTCTTGATCGGCTACTGAAAGAGTCAATGCAAGCGGGCGCAAAGTTAGTGATGATTGCGAATGATGTCACTACCGCGTCCTTGGCTAAAAAAGATGCCTACGAACTCGGTTTCGAGAGCATTCATCTTTGTCTGGATGGTGAGGCTGAGTGGGAGAACGCAGGTCTTGTGATTGAAAGTACAAAAGACATGCCGATGGATGCTGAATGTCTCGACTATCTGTTCTTTGTGCATGACCGTCATGATGGTAATAAACAAGCCGCGCGACAATATTTGGCTTGGGAAACAAATTTATTGGCGCAAATTGATCAGGATGAGAAGAGAATATTTAGGCTTTCTTAAATTTTTTTACAAGATTTCACTACTACTAATAAAACTGGAGACATATCATGAGTCATTTTAGAAAAATAACGATGAAAGCAGCGCTAGGAACATTCGCCGCAGGTCTTGTTTTGTGCTCGCTTTCGATAAACGAGAGCCATGCACAGGAGCTTAAACCCCTTGCTGACTTTCCTAAGCAAACCATCACAATCGTCTCGCCTTTTCCACCAGGGGGCGGGAATGACAAAATCTCACGCTTGCTCGCTGCAGAGTTAGCTCCAATTGTTGGTCAGCCCGTTGTCGTTGAAAACCGTGGAGGCGCAGGTGGAAATCTTGGTACCTCTTCGGTTGCAAGAGCAAAGCCTGACGGCTACACGATTCTGACTTCGCAAACAAGCATCATTGGCGTCAATCCAGCCCTTTACGTCAATGCTGGTTTTAAGCCCAAGCAGGACTTTGAGCCTCTTTCTCAACTGACGAGTGCTCCTGTTGTCTTTGTTGTGCGCGCAGATAGCCCATACAAAACAATGAATGATTACATCGCAGATGCCCGAGCAAAGCCTGATACGTTGACATTTGCCACGCCAGGTAATGGCACCCTGTCACATCTGACAACATCTAGGATGGCCACTCAGGAAAAATTGCAGCTTACTCATATCCCATACAAAGGAGCAGGTCCTGCTGTGACTGACCTGATGGGCGGTCAGGTTGCAATGGTGGTGACTTCACCCTCGTCAGTTGAGGGCCTCGTTGCAAGTGGGAAATTGCGTGTGATTGCCTCGACTAACAGCGACCTTCTTGGGGTATTCAAGGGTGTTCCTACTCTTGCGGATCAAGGGATTAAGGATATGAACGTGACGGATTGGTATGGTGTGTTCGTTCCGAAAGCCACGCCTGCTGATCGCGTAAGCTATCTAGAAACTGCAATTCGAAAGGCCATGGCATCCGCTGAGATGAAAATGAAGGTCAATCAAAGTGGCTCACAAGTCATTGCAAGCCCCCGAGCAGATTTTATTAAAACTGTAGATAAGGAAATCGCTGACTGGGGTGCTGTGGTCAAGGCTGCTGGTCTAAAAGTCGATTAAAGGACTCAGCAATATGACTTCGCGTTGCAGGGTCGTCTTGATTCAAATGGGTCGGGCGCCTGAGGATATTTCTCATGTGTTTGGTGATCAGGGCGAGTGGTTCAAATGCGCGCTCGCCCCTGAGCATATTGAGTTCAACGTCGTATGCCCTGCGGATGGAGAGCGCTTGCCAAAGTCGGAAGATTTTGACATCGCGATCCTGAGTGGTTCGTGGTCGATGGTGACTGATCGCGAAGGCTGGAGTGAAATCACGCGAAAGTGGATACTTGAGGTGCTACCTAGCGGTAAATACATGTTGGGTGTTTGTTACGGACATCAGTTGATGGCCGATGCGCTTGGCGGACATGTCGACTATCACCCACTTGGCAGAGAAATTGGTTTGAAAACAGTGACATTGACCGCCGCTGCTTCTCAGGACCCATTGTTAGAGAACCTTCCAAGACAATTTGAGGCAAATTTATCGCACGAACAGACGGTTGTCACACCCCCGCCTGGAGCCGTGGTTCTCGCTTCCTCTGCGCATGATCCTCATCAAATTCTGCGCTATGGCCCAACAGCTTTTTCCGTGCAATTTCATCCAGAGTTCACCCCCTCGCTCATGCGTGCTTGCATCATGCGGCGAGCGTACGCTCTGCAGCAAAGTGGGGTGGACGTCAATGAAGTCGTCGGTCAACTTAAACCCGCTCAATATGCGCATCAGTTGATGGTTTCTTTTGTGCGTCATGTTGTCGATGAGCTAAAAATCTCAAACTCTGCGGTCTAGGTGAGACCAGCAGGTTACATATAGATACAAATTGTGACGAGACTATGACTGATATCAATAAAAACAATTAGGTTTTTATTTTAAATAGCTTTAATCTAAGGGTTCAGCAGATTAAGGAGTCAATTATGTCGAACCAAGGTAAATGTCCCGTGATGCACGGCGCCAACACCACAGAAAGTCAGTCCCCAATGGCGTGGTGGCCCAATGCATTAAAGCTGGAGATTTTGCACCAGCATGACACCAAGACCAATCCGCTCAAAGGTTTCAATTACCGTCAAGAAGTCAAAAAACTTGATGTCACGGCACTTAAAAAAGATCTGACCGCCCTGATGACAGATAGCCAGGACTGGTGGCCAGCCGACTGGGGTCACTACGGTGGCTTGATGATTCGTATGGCGTGGCACTCCGCCGGCACCTATCGGATCGCGGATGGTCGCGGTGGTGCGGGCAAAGGTAATCAGCGCTTTGCGCCACTAAATTCCTGGCCAGACAACGTCAACTTGGATAAAGCGCGTCGCTTGCTGTGGCCGATTAAAAAGAAATATGGCAACAAATTAAGCTGGGCTGACCTGATTGTGTTGGCTGGCACGGTTGCCTATGAGTCGATGGGCCTGAAACCCTATGGCTTCGCGTTTGGTCGTGAGGACATTTGGGCACCAGAAATAGATATTTTCTGGGGAGCAGAAAAAGAATGGCTCGGCTCCAGCCGTTACGATGGTGACAATCGCGCCTCTCTCGAAAATCCCCTTGCAGCAGTACAAATGGGTCTCATCTATGTGAATCCAGAGGGTGTGAACGGCCAGCCCGATCCACTACGCACGGCACAAGATGTGCGTTTGACGTTTGCGCGCATGGCGATGAACGATGAAGAAACCGTTGCCTTGACTGCCGGCGGTCATACTGTCGGTAAAGCACACGGCAATGGCAGCGCCTCAAACTTAGGGCCCGCGCCTGAGGGTGCGGACGTCCAAGAGCAGGGGCTCGGTTGGATGAACCACACGACGCGAAGTGTGGGACGCGACACAATGAGCAGTGGCATCGAAGGCGCATGGACCACGCATCCCACACAATGGGACAACGGTTATTTCCATCTGCTCTTGAGCTACGAATGGGAACTCACGAAGAGTCCAGCTGGTGCTTGGCAGTGGGCACCCATCAACATCAAAGAAGAAGACAAGCCCGTCGATGTCGAGGATCCCTCCATTCGTCTTAACCCAATGATGACTGATGCGGATATGGCCATGAAAATGGATCCTGAGTACCGCAAGATCTCCGAGCGTTTTCACAAAGATCCTGCCTACTTCTCCGAGGTTTTTGCACGTGCCTGGTTCAAACTTACGCACCGTGATTTGGGACCTAAAACGCGCTACATTGGCCCCGAAGTACCAAAAGAAGACTTGATCTGGCAAGATCCAGTCCCTGCTGGCAACAAGAACATGGATGTCAACGCTGTCAAAGCCAAGATCGCCGCAAGCGGCCTGTCCATCAGTGAAATGGTGGCAACAGCTTGGGATAGCGCACGGACCTTCCGTGGGTCGGACCTGCGTGGTGGTGCCAATGGCGCACGCATCCGCTTAGCACCTCAGAAAGATTGGGAAGGCAATGAACCCAAGCGTTTGGCTAAAGTACTCGGTGTTTTAGAGGGTATCGCCAAGGCCACGGGTGCTAGCGTTGCCGACGTCATTGTGTTGGCAGGTGGAGTGGGGATTGAACAAGCGGCCAAGGCAGCAGGTCATACCGTCACGGTGCCGTTCACGCCAGGTCGTGGTGACGCCACGCCCGAGCAAACCGATGCAGAGTCTTTCGCCGTGCTCGAACCCATTCATGATGGTTATCGTAACTGGTCCAAACAGCACTATGCAGTCAGTGTCGAAGAGCTCATGCTCGATCGCACACAACTGATGGGTCTGACGGCACAGGAAATGACGGTGTTGGTCGGTGGTATGCGTGTCTTGGGTACAAACTATGGCGCGACGAAACACGGCGTTTTGACAGAGCGCGAAGGCGTCCTGTCCAACGACTTTTTCGTGAATTTGACCGACATGGCCTACACATGGAAGCCAACAGGTCGCAATAGCTACGACATCGTTGAACGCAAAACTGGCAAGACAAAGTGGACCGCGACGCGCGTCGATTTGGTGTTTGGTTCGAACTCAGTGTTGCGTTCCTACGCAGAAGTCTATGCACAGGACGACAACAAAGAAAAATTCGTCCAAGACTTTATCGCCGCATGGACCAAGGTCATGAACGCAGATCGTTTTGATGTCTAAGTGATCGTTTGAGTCAGTAGAAAAGGCCGGTTCATTTTTTTGAACCGGTCTTTTTTTCGCTAATAGATAAAAGGAATCAGTCGGCGTGTTTTTTTAGTGTACGCCGCATATTCAGGATATTTCTCATGTAACCAACGCTCTTCACGACGTGATTTGATGTCGAAAAAAATCGCTAGCAACAAAACACTCCAAAGCGTGACCAGTCCTTCGATATAAAAAGCCCAGCCCAGAGCCATGAGCAACACACCTGTGTAGATGGGGTGGCGCACCCAGCGATACACACCTGATGCGACGAGCTGACCTACCTCGTTGGGTTTTGGAAGAGGTGTGAGTGCCCGTCCTAGACCGAGCGCCGCGGCTAAAGCGATAAAAAACCCTAGCGCAATCAAAGTGATTCCAGTCCATGTGGCAGCAGTGCCCGCAAAGAGTGGCCAAGATCCCAGAGGAGGCCAGTTTTTGGGGCCAAAGATCAGCCAGGCAAAAAGCAGGCCTTGGATAGCGACGTATATTTCGCCTCGTTGGCTGCGCCAGCCGTCTCGCCAGAATGAATAGATTTTGCGATTGTCCATTGCCAGACTGTAATCCTGATTGTTGTTTCAGGCTATATGAAATCAACTCACACTTTTTCTAATGATGAAGTGCTGCTCATTCAAAAAAAGACAGTCGATCTTTGGCATTAAGCTCATACAATCAACGGAATATATGATCAGATTCTATCGCCACTTTGTTGCGTGCCTCTTTATTGCCTTGCTGGCAGGCTGTACCTTTGTTCGTTACGAATATCAAGCGCCGGTCTCAGAGGCGGGTCTTCAATGCGTAGCCCAGTGCGCGAATTTGCGCGAAATGTGTAGCGCCAACGAAAGTTATCGCGCACAAAATGAAGCATACGCATGTGAGCAGCGTAATCGTTGGAATTATCAACAGTGTTTGAGACGCGCAAGAAATAAAGACGAGGCAAGAGGCTGTGGCTTGGGCCAGCCAATGTGCTGGGCAAATGCCAACACTTACCGCTGTGATGAGTACTACCGAAGTTGTTTTGTTGGTTGCGGCGGTCGCGTGGATGTGATCAAGGAAAAGTAATCGCTGGCGGAGAGGGTGGGATTCGAACCCACGGTGGATTTGCACCCACGCCTGATTTCGAGTCAGGTACATTCGACCACTCTGCCACCTCTCCGGCGCGTGCAATTGTGTGGATCAATCGCGATGAAGCTGACGCTTCACATGGGTCAAGGGCGTCATTCTAGCAGAAACAGGACCGCAAGCCGCTACACTAGAGGGATCGATGTTGATCCCAACCTTTGAGCCGGACTAAGCCATGTTATTTCTGTTGTCGCCAGCTAAAAAACTCGATTATGACTCTGCCGTCCAGACTGAAACCCACACTCAGCCTTTGTTTGTCAAAGAAGCGACACAGCTGATCAAGGTCCTCAAGACCCAAAGCGCAGAGGACGTGGCTGAGTTAATGGATTTGAGCCCAGCCTTGGCAAAACTTAACGTAGATCGTTACGCAGCCTGGAAGCCGACGTTCACCCAAGATAACGCGCGTCAGGCTGTTCTGGCCTTTAACGGTGACGTTTACGAGGGCTTGGAGGCTGCTACGCTCAAAGAAAAAGACTTGGAGTGGGCGCAAGACAATGTGGCGATTCTGAGCGGTCTATACGGGGTATTGCGTCCCTTGGACCTGATGCAGCCCTACCGTTTGGAAATGGGTACCAAAATCGCAAATCCTGGCGGTGCCAACCTCTATCAATTTTGGGCCAAAACGATTGCACCATATTTAAACGAACGGCTTGCTAAGGACAAAGATCCTATCATTGTGAACCTGGCCTCGGAGGAGTATTTCAAGTCCGTCGATCAAAAGGCGCTCAAGGCCCGGATTATTCAGTGCGTGTTTCAGGATGCCAAAGGCCCGACTTGGAAAATTGTCAGTTTTCACGCGAAACGCGCGCGCGGCTTGATGGCGCGATTTGCGATTGAAAAACGCATTACCAAACCTGAGGGCCTTAAAAAGTTTGCGAGCGAAGGCTATGCCTTTGCACCTGAGGTGTCGACAGAAGACAAGCTCGTTTTCCGTAGACCCGAATAACCCAATGGCCCAGCTCAAGACCTCTCGAATTAAAGTCCCCAAGTATCCACGCGTTGCCCTCGTTTTACAGGGCGGAGGTGCCTTAGGCTCCTATCAGGCTGGTGTGATTCAGGGTTTGCATGAAATTGATCTTGATCCGAACTGGGTCGCGGGGATCTCGATTGGTGCCATTAATTGCGCATTAGTGGCGGGTAATGCACCCAAGGATCGGCTCAACAAATTAAAAGAATTTTGGGACACGATTTGTCAGCCCCCTTCGTTACTCTCTAAGACTTTCTCAAATATGTTCGGCATGTTTGGCGCAGTCGCAGAGCCCATGCGCAGCATGACACTGGCGAGTACCGAGCGAATGTTTGGCTCTTACTCTGCGACACAGACCTTGCTCGAGGGGCAACCTGGGTTTTTCACGCCGCGTCCCTTGGCCCCTGGCGGTGGTGGTCCAGACATCACAAGTTATTACGATACGACGCCTTTGTACGCAACGCTTGAGCGTTTGGTCGATTTTGATCGCATCAATAGCAAAGAAATGCGCGTCTCGATTGGTGCAACAAATGTACAGACAGGTAACTTTGTCTATTTTGACAATACGGAAATGCGTCTCGAAGCCAAGCATTTTATTGCTTCGGGCGCGCTACCCCCTGGTTTTGCTGCAGTGGAAATCGATGGGGAGTTTTATTGGGATGGCGGATGCGTTTCAAACACACCTTTAGACTATGTCATGAATGTGATGCCGCGCAAGGACACGCTTATTTTTCAAGTGGACTTGTGGAGTGCGAAAGGCAGATTGCCAACCGATTTATTCGAAGTGCTGGAGCGTCAAAAAGATATTCAATATTCGAGTCGTACGCGTGGTGTCACTAATCAGGTCAATGACTTGCAGCGCTTACGTCAGACGTTGTGGGATGCGATTGCCAGGATTCCCGAAGAGGTGCGTGCAAAAGACCCTTGGTTTGATGCAGTGTCCAAACGTGTTTTTGGCGCTCGTTACAACTGTATCCAGCTCATTTACAAAAACAAGCCAACGGCAGGGCACTACAAAGATTTTGAGTTCAGTCATGAAACCATGACGCATCACTGGGGCACTGGTCTGGCAGACATGCGACGCACCTTGGAAAATCCAAAGTGCCTGGACATGCCGCCTCCAGGAGAAAATTTTGTGACCTACGATGTTCACCGCCACCAATAAGCGCGGTAACTGACGCGGTCACACAGGCCTCTTGTTTAATGCATGCTCCAGCCGTGGCTCACCACGACTGATTGGCCGGTCAAGGCATTACTTTCAAAGCTGGCTAAAAATGCGATCACGTTTGCGACATCTTCGGTGGTGGTGAACTCGCCATCCACAGTGTCTTTGAGCATGACATTTTTGATCACCTCAGCCTCTGTGATTTTTAAGGCAGCTGCTTGTTCGGGGATTTGTTTGTCCACCAGTGGTGTGCGGACAAAGCCCGGACACACGACGTTGGCGCGCACGCCTCTTGGGCCGCCTTCTTTCGCGACGACGCGCGCGAGACCGAGGATGCCGTGCTTGGCGGCGACATAGGCGGCTTTCAGGCGCGAAGCCTCGTGCGAGTGAACCGAACCCATGTAAATGATTGAGCCACCTTTACCACCTGCATACATATGCTTGATCGCAGCCTTAGTGGTAAGAAAGGAGCCATCGAGATGAATCGCGATGATTTTTTTCCAGTCCGTAAACGGGAAGTCCTCAATCGGATGCACGATCTGGATCCCAGCATTGGCCACCAAGATATCGATGCCACCAAAGGTTTTGGCAGCGAGATCGGTGCCTGCATTAACGGCTTCTTCGCTGGTGACATCCATCACAACACCCATCGCTTTGCCGCCTGCTTGTTTGATTTGCTCAGCAACCGCATCCGCTGCTGCTTGATTTAAATCTGCAATCACAACAGTCGCACCTTTGCGGGCTAGGGTGAGCGCACATTCACGTCCGATACCGCTTGCGGCACCCGTCACTAGGGCAACTTTATTTTGAAGAGACATCTCAAACTCCTGAAGGGGATGGGGTGGGGGAGATATTGCTATGAATAATGGCTATTTCATCATCGATATTGTTGATTGTTTTTTGCAGCTGTGTCATGGGATACGCAAAGTTAGGCAAGCTGCCATCTACGATGGAGGCCGGGAGTTCGGGCAGGGGTTCGCTCCGATCCGCTTGCAAATGAGGGATGATTTGAGCGAGATGCGAGGTCACTGTAGGGTTGGCTTGGGCAGAAGTCATGAGCGCATGCATGACGGCATTGATTTGAGAGGCCAGCATGTGAGTCTGAATCATCAAGTTGTTAAATTCAATCACATGCCATTGTCGGGAGCGCGGCTCAAGCATCATGCGGTAAAACGCTTCAGCAAAGTTGCCAAGTGCCACATAGACGTTTTTACGGGCGAGCCGCCATGCGACTTCGGCCCGATGACTCTCAGGATTCTGAGGGTCATTTTTATTGGCTTGTCGTACACCGACATAGTGCAAACCTGCGCGTAAGTATTCTCTGTTTGCATTGATCGCCGCACGGGCAAGCGAGGGCATAAACTGTGCTTCCCACCAGGGTAAAAAGTAACTGCAGGCAAAAGAAATGACCGAGCCGATGAGCGTATCGAGCGCTCGATCCGTGATGATGGTGGTAGCCGTCGGATCAACAAAGTGAAACGCCAGCAAGACAGCATTTGTATTAAAGACTGAAGCCACCATGTAGTTGAGCTGCAGCAGGCTGCCACCAATGATCGTGGACACGACCATGGCGACAAAAAGCCAGGTGTTGTTGTCGGTGCTGTAAAGCGCACCGAGTGCGACCACGCATCCGATTAGCGTACCAAACAATCTCCAGCCGTTTCGCTGACGTGTCAGCGCAAAGCCAGGTTTCATAATGATCAGGACGGTCAGCAAAATCCAATATCCCTGAGGTGCGAGCGCTGGGATGAGCGTCCAGACGGTCATCGCAGTGGCGGCCGCCAAGGTCACGCGCAAGGCATAACGACAAATGGGCGAGTCCAGCCGCAAGTTGCTTGTGATCATCCCGGGGCGATATTTTTCACGCGAGAGAAATTGACTCAGTGACTGATCAAGCACAGTCGGTTGAATCGGCACTGTTTGTTTATTTAAGTCTGTCGAGACGATCATTCTCTGGACAATGTTGGCACTGTGGCGCAGTCGTCTGAGGATTTCAATGCAGAGGTTGTAGACATCGGGTTCGCGCTGGGCATAGCCACTGCGTTCCATCTGGTCGATTTCAAATTCCAGTGCACGCAACTCAGCTTTCACACTATTGCGTGGGGACGCGGCGCGCTCACGTGACACTGCGAGCGCGATTCGATCAAGATCCACTGACATTTTATAGAGCGCATCCCGCATAAAAATCAGGATGTCTGAGTCCCCAAGTTTTGCGCGCAAAAGGGAGTAGTCCGTTCGCGTCGCGACGAGGGTGTCCAAAATGTCGATCGTGTCGACAAAAAGATTCCACAGCATGATGCGTTTAGGCTGATCAGTTTTTATTTTTCCTGACAGACCCCTCAGCACCATGTCGCGGGCACCTTGTTGTTTGTCTGTCATGTTGGACTGACAGGTGATGAGTTTTCGATAGCTCTCATCCAAATCATGATCGAGGCTGTACATGTTTGCCCGTTGGGCGACGTAATCTGAGGTCGCGAACAGGGCAACCGAGAGCGCTTGTTCTTTTTCTCTCAGATTCATAGCCCGGCTGAGCGAATAACTAAAGAGGGTATAAAACAGACCTCCGCCCAGCGAGGTAAGGGTGTGCAACCACACTTCGTTGGCAGAAAGAGCCTCGTGCATGGTCACTGTCATGAGCAATAAACATGCAAAACCGATTTGACCCCCTCTTTTTCCGTAAACAGAAAGCATGGAGTAGGCAAAGCACTGGCCGATAACCACGAGCCACAACAGCAAGGGATAGTTAGAGGCCAGGCTCGTGACTGCCACAGTCATTGTGCTCAGGAGGGTGCCACCTAGCATTTCACGGCCACGGTGTTCGTGTGGGCCAGGCTGATCGATGAAGGCCACGCACAATGCGCCAAAAGTCGCCACGAGTCCGGCCGCGTACCACCCAAAAATGCCACCTAAAATAGTCACTGGCAGCAAGGTGCCCGCAGCGCGCCTGACCCCACTGTAAAGGTGGTGGCTGTAAATAAAACGTTGTACTTGGCTGGCAGTTTCGTTCATCATTCCTGTGTGCACTGCAGCAATTTGTCTCTAAGACTCCACTCTAGCGGACTCGGGCGGAGGTGACAACCTCTCTCTATATCGGCACCCAGGATTTGCGCTGCGGCGCACAACACGTTAAAGTTTGAGATTCGCACAAAAAGCTTACCGTCTTTTGTGCGTAGGCAGGCACTTCTAGGTCACCACCTTGAGATGTTATGTCACACATAAACTTTTGCTTCTGTCCTTGCCAAAAGCTTGGGTCAGTCGCTTCCGTTTCGATCCAGTGCACCCCTGTTGGGTGCGTGCATAGCCTGATGGCGAATGCGCGCCATGTTGGCAAGGTGTCCGGGTGGCCAGGCTCTGTGAGCCTGAAAACGTCGGAGCATGTTGCTTGTACCTGTCGCGGTTCAGCGTTGCTTATTCAATAAGCTCGCAGTCATAGGGTAAAAGCCGGTAATGAAAGGAATCACATCATGGAATTAAATGGCGCAGACATCGTCACGCGCGTGTTGGCCGAAGAAGGCGTAGAGCACGTATTTGGTTACCCAGGCGGTGCCGTACTCTATATTTACGACGCGATTTACAAGCAAGACAAATTCAAACATATTTTGGTGCGCCATGAGCAAGCTGCTGTGCATGCAGCTGACGCCTATTCGCGCTCTTCAAATAAAGTAGGCGTGTGCTTAGTCACAAGCGGCCCAGGCGTGACAAATGCCGTCACCGGGATTGCGACTGCCTACATGGACTCTATCCCGATGGTCATCCTCAGCGGTCAAGTGCCTACGCACGCGATTGGCGAAGATGCCTTCCAAGAATGCGACACAGTCGGCATTACACGCCCATGCGTCAAGCACAACTTCCTGGTGCGTGACGTCAAAGAGCTGGCAGACACCATGCGTAAGGCGTTTTATATCGCCCGCACGGGTCGCCCTGGCCCCGTTCTGGTGGATATTCCTAAAGATGTCAGTTTTGCGCATTGCAAATACTCGCCTCCAAAGGCTGAGCCGACGATGCGCTCATATTCCCCCGTGGTCAAAGGCCATCAAGGGCAGATCAAAAAGGCTGTGCAGATGTTGCTGCAAGCCGAGCGCCCCATGATTTATAGCGGCGGTGGCGTGATTTTGTCTGATGCCTCGCCCGAGCTCAATCAGTTCGTCAAGATGATGGGCGCACCTTGTACCAATACGCTCATGGGTCTTGGCGCTTATCCTTTCTCGGACAAACAGTTCGTCGGGATGCCTGGTATGCATGGCACCTACGAGGCCAACATGGCGATGCAGCACTGCGATGTGCTGATCGCAGTGGGTGCGCGTTTTGATGATCGCGTGATTGGTAATCCCAAGCACTTTGCGCAAAATCCGCGCAAAATCATTCACATCGATATCGATCCCTCGTCAATTTCCAAGCGCGTCAAAGTCGATGTGCCGATTGTTGGCAACGTCAAGGATGTTTTGACTGAGCTGATGTCTCAGTATCAGGCCGCTGCGGTTGAAACCCGTCCAAACACCGAGGCTTTGGCCAAGTGGTGGCAACAGGTTGAGGTCTGGCGCAGCAAAGACTGCATGAAGTTTGCAGATTCCACTGAGCTCATCAAGCCGCAGTCTGTGGTGCAAAAGCTCTGGGAAGTCACCGGCGGCGATGCGTTTATTACTTCCGACGTTGGCCAGCACCAGATGTGGGCGGCTCAGTATTACGGTTTTGACAAGCCACGTCGCTGGATCAACTCTGGCGGTCTCGGCACGATGGGCGTGGGCTTGCCTTATGCCATGGGTGTGCAGATGGCCAATCCCGATGCTACCGTTGCGTGTATTACCGGCGAAGGCTCGATTCAGATGAATATCCAAGAGCTCTCGACCTGCCGTCAATATCACCTGAGCCCCAAGATTATTTGTTTGAATAATCGCTTCCTCGGGATGGTGCGTCAGTGGCAGCAGATTGATTACTCGTCACGTTACTCAGAGTCCTACATGGATGCTTTGCCTGATTTCGTCAAGCTAGCTGAGGCTTACGGTCATGTCGGGATGCGCATCGAAAAGCCCTCTGATGTTGAGGGTGCGTTGCGCGAAGCATTCAAGCTCAAAGATCGTCTGGTATTCATGGACTTCATTACGGATCAAAGCGAAAACGTCTGGCCAATGGTCAAGGCGGGCAAGGGCTTGACCGAAATGTTGCTCGGTTCTGAAGATCTATAAGGGGACCACCATGAAACACATTATTTCTGTTCTGATGGAAAACGCGCCTGGTGCATTGTCGCGTGTGGTTGGCCTGTTCTCTGCTCGTGGTTACAACATTGAAACCCTGACCGTTGCTCCCACCGAAGACAACACTCTGTCGCGCTTGACGATGGTGACGATGGGTTCAGATGATGTGATTGAACAAATCACCAAGCATTTGAATCGGTTAGTGGATGTTATTAAGGTCGTTGATTTGACCGAAGGACCCCACCTGGAGCGTGAGCTCATGTTGATTAAGGTTCGTGCAGTAGGCAAGGAACGTGAGGAAATGAAGCGGATGGCGGATATTTTCCGTGGCCGTATCATTGATGTCACAGATAAAGCCTACACCATCGAGCTGACAGGTGATCAAGACAAGATTCAGGCGTTTATCGACGCCTTGGATCGAAGTGCGATTTTGGAGACTGTTCGTACAGGCGTCTCAGGGATCGGTCGTGGCGAGCGTATCCTCAAGCTGTGATTTGCTGCTAAATATTTAAAGTTGTCCCAATTATCCATTGCATTCAATTTACAAAAATCTGGAGCCCAGAATGAAGGTTTTTTACGATAAAGATTGTGACCTGTCCCTGATCAAAGGTAAGACAGTTGCTATTATTGGTTACGGTTCCCAAGGCCACGCGCACGCGCTGAACCTGCATGAGTCGGGCGTTAAAGTTGTGGTGGGCTTGCGCAAAGACGGCGCCTCCTGGAACAAAGCCGCCAATGCTGGCTTGAAAGTCGCTGAAGTCGCTGATGCAGTCAAAGCGGCTGATCTCGTCATGATGTTGTTGCCCGATGAAAATATCGGTCAGGTTTATCGTGAAAGCGTCCACAGCAACATCAAGCCTGGTGCTGCACTGGCTTTCGCACACGGTTTTAACGTGCACTACGGCCAAGTCATTCCACGTACCGACATCGACGTCGTGATGGTCGCCCCTAAGGCGCCTGGTCATACTGTGCGTGGTACTTATGCTCAGGGCGGCGGCGTGCCAGCTTTGGTTGCGGTTCATCAGGACAACTCAGGTTCGGCCCGTGATGTCGCCTTGTCATACGCTTGCGCGATCGGTAGCGGCCGTGCTGGTGTTATTGAGACAAACTTCCGCGAAGAAACAGAAACTGACTTGTTCGGCGAGCAGGCTGTTTTGTGTGGCGGTACGGTTGAGCTGATCAAAGCTGGTTTCGATACGCTGGTCGACGCAGGCTACGCACCAGAAATGGCTTACTTTGAGTGTTTGCACGAGCTCAAGTTGATCGTTGACCTGATCTACGAAGGCGGTATCGCCAACATGAACTACTCCATCTCGAACAACGCTGAGTTTGGCGAGTACGAGACAGGTCCAAAGGTTGTGACTGAGGCGACTCGCGAAGCGATGCGTCAGTGTCTCAAGGACATTCAGACAGGTGAGTACGCCAAGCGCTTTATCCTCGAAAACCAAGCTGGAGCGCCTGCTCTGATTTCGCGCCGCCGTATCAACGCTGAGTCGCAAATCGAAGTCGTGGGCGCCAAGTTGCGCGCCATGATGCCTTGGATTGCTGCCAACAAGTTGGTCGACAAGACCAAGAACTGATTGCGCTTAAATCAGTGAGTAATTGAAACACGCCCCTCGGGGCGTGTTTTTTTGGGTTAACCTTCTACTTACAATGAACACACCTCTCTATCCCCATCCGATTATTGCCCGCGAGGGTTGGCCTTTTCTGGCTGGCTCGATCCTGATTGCTTTGCTAGTGACCTGGTGGTCACCTGCCTGGTCTGTATTGTTTTGGGTTATTGCGATTTTTGTCCTGCAGTTCTTTCGTGATCCTGCACGCTCCGGTTCAACAGAGCCTCGCGCGGTGATTTCGCCTGCAGATGGCCGAATCGTTGTCGTCGAAGAAACTCAGGACCCTTACGCTGATCGCAAAGCACTCAAAATCAGCGTGTTCATGAACGTTTTTAACGTGCACAGCAACCGTTCGCCTGTCGATGGCGAAGTATTGATGACACAATATTTTCCTGGTAAGTTTTTCAACGCGGCCCTGGACAAAGCGTCCTTGGAAAACGAGCGTAATGCCATGGTGTTACGCACACCTTTAGGGCATGTTGTGACCGCCGTCCAAGTAGCCGGACTCGTGGCCAAGCGTATCCTTTGTTATACAAAACAGGGTGACAAGCTTTATCGCGGTCAGCGTTATGGTTTCATCCGTTTTGGTTCGCGCGTAGATGTTTATTTGCCTTTAGGTTCACGCCCCCGTGTGGCGATTGGTGACAAGGTCAGCGCCACCACGACCGTACTCGCTGATTTGCCTGAAACAACTCTATAGTGAGCACACCCTATGCCTGTTAACCCCTTGCGCGACCCCGAGCAACGCCACCGCAGCATTTATTTGCTGCCCAATGCGTTCACGACTGCCGCGTTATTTGCGGGTTTCTATGCTGTGGTTCAAGCGATGAATAATCGCTTTGAAATGGCTGCTATCGCAATTTTTGTCGCGATGGTGTTAGACGGCATGGATGGTCGCGTGGCAAGATTAACCAAAACGACTTCTGCCTTTGGTGAGCAATACGACTCGCTATCGGATATGACGTCCTTTGGCGTTGCGCCAGCGCTGGTCATGTACGAGTGGGCACTCCATGATTTGGGCCGCTGGGGCTGGCTGGCTGCTTTTGTCTATGTGTGTGGCGCGGCCTTGCGCCTTGCGCGCTTCAACACCAATATCGCTGTCGTGGATAAAAGGTTTTTTCAAGGTCTGCCGAGTCCTGCCGCAGGCGCGCTGATTGCTGGATTTGTTTGGTTGGTGGTCGATAACCGCCTACAGGTGCCCAAGGAACTGCTGGCCTGGACTGCATTTGTCATCACGCTTTATTGTGGCGTGGCGATGGTGTCTAACTTGCCCTTTTACAGCGGTAAGTCCTTCGCCCTCGGCCGTAGTGTGCCGTTTTGGGTGATTTTGGTCTTTGTAGCTGGCTTTGTCTTTATTTCTAGCAACCCACCCGTGATCCTGTTTGGATTATTTATTGTCTACGGACTCTCGGGGTGGGGTGTCTGGCTCTGGCGTTGGCAGCGTAGCAAGCGCTGAGAGCACAGGCTACAGGCAGTGAACTGCCTGTAACTGATTCAACCATCACTTTCAGCGCATTCTGTCGCCATCACCCAGCGTATCCGGATCTGGTGCGGGATGGAAGCGGTTGACTAGGTTGCCCTGAGCGCCCATATAAACATACATCATCGAGGCCCAGACGCCTTCTTGTTTGTAACGGTAGGCCCAGACAATCTCATTGCCTTTAGCAACCCCGTATTTGTTGGCGGGCTCACCAAACTCACACGCCAATTGTTTATCTGTCCATTGGCCGGTGGCCAAGACCTGAAAATGTGCGTCAGTCAACAACTGCTCCATCTCAACAACCTTGCCGTCTTTGGTTGTATTGGTGCCCCAGGCGTACTGGCCATAAGGCTGCATGGTCCAAATCAGGCGTTGTGTACCGTCATCACGCGTACAAATGGTAGATGGCTTGCCAAGCTTTTGAATCGCCTCTGCCGTGGACATGCCGGGTTTGACGGACTGGTAGTTGGCGCAACCCGCTAGTATCGCGATGGATGTCAGCGCAAGCGCAAAACTGACCGGACGAAGCGCGCGCAGACCGCGTTTTGGGCTAGAAGCAGGCTGAGGAGCGGAAATGAATGTCATTTTGGTCATCATGGGGCTCATTTAATGGCGAATCTGAGGTTCAAGTAGAACCAACTAGGTCCATTTTAGCTAATCGGCTATAATTCTGAAGCTTTATCGATGTTTATACATATTTTAGTTTTATTTTCCACTCACGTCAGGTCGCCTCAGTCCTGACGCTTGTCACTCGAGGTCATAAAAAATGTCTGTTGCTGATATTAAAAAATCCGACATCGTCGCGCAATTTCAACGCGCTCAGGGCGATACCGGTTCCCCAGAAGTTCAAGTGGCTTTGCTGACAGCTCGCATCAATGAGTTGACAGGTCACTTCAAAACCCACATGAAAGACCACCACTCACGTCGCGGCCTGCTTCGCATGGTGAGCCGTCGTCGTAAGTTGCTAGATTATCTCAAGAGCCGCAACCCAGATTCCTATCGTGCACTGATCGAAAAACTCGGTCTGCGTAAGTGATCGGTATCCATGGGGCAGTCTCCCCGTGAGTCAACCGTGGTCGGTGCGGCACTACTGCCGCAACGTCCACGGTTTTTCATTTGTAAGGAATAAATTGTCATGTTCAACAAAGTGACCAAATCGTTTCAGTATGGACAACATACTGTTGTGCTCGAGACCGGTGAAATCGCTCGCCAGTCTTCAGGCGCAGTACTTGTAACTGTCGAAGATACTGTCGTTCTCGCGACTGTTGTCGCCAAAAAAGAAGCTAAATCAGGTCAGGACTTTTTCCCTCTGACTGTTGATTACATCGAAAAAACCTACGCAGCTGGCAAGATCCCCGGTGGATTTTTCAAGCGCGAAGGCAAACCATCTGAAAAAGAAACGCTGACGTCGCGTCTGATTGACCGTCCTTTGCGTCCTCTGTTCCCAGAAGGTTTCTATAACGAAGTTCAGGTCATCATTCACGTCCTGTCCTGCAACCCAGAAATCGATCCTGACATCCCCGCAATGATCGGCGCATCCGCTGCTCTTGCCATTTCAGGTATCCCTTTCAACGGTCCTATCGGCGCCGCACGCGTGGGCTATATCGATGGCCAGTATTTGGTCAACCCAACCGCTAGCCAGCTCAAGACCTCACAGATGGACCTCATCGTTGCCGGTACTGAAGCCGCAGTGTTGATGGTGGAGTCTGAGGCTCAGCAGTTGTCTGAGGAAATCATGCTGGGTGGTGTGGTGTTCGGCCACAACGCCATGCAAGCCGTGATTGGCGCGATTAATGACCTCGTGCGCGAAGCTGGCAAGCCCGACTGGGACTGGCAGCCTGCTGCTAAAAACGAAGCGTTGATCGCTTCGGTGACTGCAGCTGCTCAGGATGCACTCTACGCCGCTTACCAGACACGCCAAAAGCAAGAGCGCACGACACAGTTGCGTCAGGTGTACGCAAGTGTGCATGCCAAGCTTGCTGAAGCGGCGACTGCTCAAGGTGTTTCCGCACCCGATGGCGTGACCGTCGACAACATTTTGTTTGACCTCGAAGCCAAGATCGTGCGCAGCCAGATTCTGAGCGGTGAGCCACGTATTGATGGCCGTGATACACGCACCGTGCGTCCGATCGAAATCCGTCTGGGCGTTTTACCCCGTGTCCACGGTAGCGCGTTGTTTACGCGCGGTGAAACACAGGCCTTGGTCATTGCAACACTCGGCACCAAGCAAAACGAGCAAATCATCGATGCGCTGATGGGCGAGTATCGTGACCGTTTCCTGATGCACTACAACATGCCTCCGTTTGCGACAGGCGAAACGGGTCGTGTTGGTACACCCAAGCGCCGCGAAATCGGTCATGGTCGTCTGGCCAAGCGCTCGCTCGTGCCATTGTTGCCAGATGCTCAAGACTTCCAGTACACCATTCGCTTGGTCTCGGAAATCACCGAGTCAAACGGTTCGTCCTCGATGGCGTCCGTGTGCGGCGGTTCGCTGGCTATGATGGATGCTGGCGTGCCTCTCAAGGATCACGTTGCAGGTGTGGCCATGGGCCTGATCCTCAACGAGGGCAAGTTCGCTGTGCTGACAGATATCCTGGGCGACGAAGATCACCTCGGCGATATGGATTTCAAAGTAGCAGGTACTGAAAACGGTATCACTGCTTTGCAAATGGACATCAAAATCCAGGGCATCACCAAAGAAATCATGCAAGTCGCCTTGGCTCAGGCTCGCGACGGACGTCTGCATATTTTGAGCAAAATGCGCGAAGCCATCCAGAACTCGCGTGGCGAGCTGTCAGCTTTTGCACCCCGTATGCTCAGCATGAAGATCAATCCTGAAAAGATTCGTGATGTGATCGGTAAGGGCGGCGCCACCATTCGTGCGTTGACCGAAGAAACCGGTTGCCAGATCGATATCTCTGATGACGGCACGATCGTGATTTCGAGTGCTGATCTTGATCGTGCGCATGATGCTCAGCGCCGGATTACTGAACTGACAGCGGATGTCGAAGTCGGTCAGGAATACGACGGTAGCGTTTTGCGTCTGCTTGATTTTGGCGCCATCGTTCAGGTCTTGCCAGGACGTGATGGTTTGTTGCACATCTCCGAGATCGCAAATTACCGCATCGCCAATATCAATGACGTGCTCAAAGTCGGTCAGGCTTTGCGCGTTAAAGTGATTGAGGCGGATGACAAGGGTCGTTTGCGCTTGTCGGTCAAAGCCATTGGTGGCATTGAGCAACAAGGCGGTGCACCAGCCGCTGACGCAGCCGCTCCTGCTGCCCCAGCACCAGAGGCACCCGCTCAGTAATTACTGACGGTCTGTCATTAAAAACCCTGTCAGGTCACAAGCCGGCAGGGTTTTTTTGTGCCAGCTCGTAAAGTCCGGCCAATCTAAACAGCCGGTCGCGGCGCAACATGCCGAGCATGGGTTCTGGTTGCCTTCTTCCACTGAGGACTAATTCGTCAACGGTGAGGTCAAGCGCTGTGGAAAGTGTTTGACGTTGCGTGGGCCACCACTGCGAGAGCAAGCGATCCGGATCGATGAGTCCGAGCTGTTGACGCCTGAGTTCAGAGCGACTGAAATCTTTGAGGTTCCACGTCAATACGCTGATGGGGCCTAAGTGTGCGGTCTCTACGGCGGCAATGCCTGTCGCTGCGACATGTTTGTCTTTACGATCGGTATGCTTGAGTGCAGCTTCGAAGGGGGTGACATCCCCCATATTGGCGGATGGAAACTGCTCTTGCATACTTTGCCATTCACTCTTAAGAAGCTCAGGATCAATCGGCCAAAGTCGGGCAGCATTACGTTGCCACTCCTGGCCAATCTTGTCCGTCCAAAGTGGGTCAAACAAACCTGTTTGAGCAAGATTGAGCAGCAGTGGTCTGAGCAAACCTGACATCATGATGCAAGCATCTATGACCAAAGCAGGGCGCTGCGAGAGGTTTGGAGCGGAGTGTTGAGCTGCGGTCATGCCTGGACATTGTTAGGTCAGAGCATATTTGGTTGCTCGGACAATGGTTTGCGCATCCACTCCAAAAAACGTTC
The DNA here is from genome assembly GCF_049655405.1 of Zwartia sp. Lineage (GTDB taxonomy): Bacteria > Pseudomonadota > Gammaproteobacteria > Burkholderiales > Burkholderiaceae_B > Zwartia. The sequence continues at coordinate 339,607 of NZ_JBASJR010000011.1, read as the reverse complement.
TGAGCGCAGCGCGAGTATCGCTACGGCCAAAACCATCTGTGCCAAGTGTCATCAAGCGCCGGCTAGAGGGCACATAAGCCCGGACCGTTTCAGGGACCGCGCGTACATAATCCGTTGCCGCAATGATGGGACCTTGGCTCTTGGAGAGTTGCTGGTAGATAAATGGTACACCAGCGGCTGGATCACCTGAGAGCGCAGCCTGTTCGCACGCTAAACCGTCGCGAGCCAGTTCGCTCCAACTCGTCACACTGTAGACGGATGTCGTGATGCCTTCGGCGCTCAACTGTTGTGCGGCTTTGATGACCTCAGTCAAAATCGCACCTGATCCGAGCAAAGTAGCTTGCGCAGTTTCATTTTTAGCCTGGTAGACATTAAATAGATACGCTCCGCGAATGATGTCCTCGCGCACACCCTCGGGCAAACTCGGTTGGGCATAGTTTTCGTTCATCAACGTGACGTAATAAAATACGTCTCGTTGTTCGAGCATCATTTCTCGCACGCCCTGATCAATGATCACAGCCATCTCGCCTGCAAATGCGGGGTCGTACGCTTTGCAGTTGGGAATCGTGGCGGCATGCAAGTGACTCGTGCCATCTTGGTGTTGCAGACCTTCACCGCCCAGCGTTGTGCGACCTGACGTTGCGCCCAATAAAAAACCGCGTGGACGTTGATCGGCAGCGGCCCATATCTGATCGCCGACACGCTGAAAGCCAAACATGGAGTAGTAGATGTAAAAGGGCAGCATCGCCAGACCATGGACGCTATAGCTTGTCGCGGCTGCAGTCCAGCTCGCAATTGCCCCGGCTTCAGAAATACCTTCTTCCAAGATCTGACCGTCCAAGGCTTCGCGATAACTCAGCACCGAACCAATGTCTTCGGGTGCATAGCGCTGACCCACACTTGAGTAAATGCCGACTTGTTTAAAGAGATTGGCCATGCCAAAAGTACGTGCCTCGTCCGCGACAATCGGAACAATACGCGGTCCAAGCACAGGGTCTTTGAGCAAATTACCCAGCACTCTGACAAAGGCCATGGTCGTACTCATTTCTTTGCCTTCGGCCTGCGTGGCAAACTGGCTATACGTAGACATTTCAGGTACGTCCACTGACTCACATGTCGTTTCACGCTTTGGTAAATAGCCACCAAGTGACTGACGCTGCTTTTGTAAATATTGCATTTCCGGACTATCGGGAGCAGGACGATAAAAGCTCAATGAAGTCGCCTGTTCGTCTGTTAGCGGCAAGTTAAAGCGATTGCGGAACTCAAGCAAATCGTTGTCATCAAGTTTTTTCTGGCTATGCGTCGTCATTTTTCCTTGACCCGCACTCCCCATGCCATAACCCTTTTTGGTGTGGGCCAGGATCACGGTAGGCTGGCCCGTATGGTTTGCAGCTGCCGCATAGGCGGCGTGTATTTTGACGAGGTCGTGCCCGCCTCGCTTGAGACGATCAATTTGATCGTCCGTCATGCCTTGTGCGAGACGCGCAAGCTCTTCATTTTGACCAAAAAATGTATCGCGATTAAAGCGACCATCCTTGGCGGCAAAGGTTTGCATCTGACCATCGACGGTATTGGCAAAGGCACGTGTGAGTGCACCCGTCAGATCACGCGCAAACAGGCCATCCCAGTCGCTACCCCAAACTAATTTGATGACATTCCAGCCTGCACCCGTAAACAGTTTTTCCAGCTCATCAATAATTCTGCCGTTTCCACGAACGGGGCCGTCCAGGCGTTGCAGGTTGCAATTGACGACCCAGACTAAATTGTCCAAGCCCTCGCGCGCGGCAAGTGTTAACGCACTCATGGACTCGGGCTCATCCATTTCACCATCGCCAAACACGCCCCAAACCTTGCGCGATTCGCAGTTCAATAAATTGCGATGCGTCAGGTAATGCATAAAACGTGCGTGATAGATGGAGCTGATTGGGCCAATTCCCATCGAACCTGTTGGAAACTGCCAGAAATCTGGCATGAGCCAAGGGTGTGGATAGCTCGACAGTCCTTGTGCGCCGTTTTTAATCGCTTGGATTTCTTGGCGGTAATGCAACAGATCTTGTTCTTGGAGTCGTCCTTCGAGGTAGGCGCGCGCATAGACACCTGGCGCGCTATGCGGTTGAAAGAACACTAAATCGCCACGGTGCTGACCTGGACCTGTGCCACGACGTGCTTCGAAAAAGTGGTTGAAGCCAGTTTCGAACAAATCAGCCGCACTGGCATAACTCGCGATGTGTCCGCCGAGCTCACCGTAGGCTTGATTGGCCCGCACGACCATCGCGAGTGCATTCCAGCGCATGATGGAAGCCAAACGCTCCTCGATCGCCAAATCGCCCGGAAAAACGGGTTGCTGATCGACAGAGATCGTATTGACATACGGTGTGCTGAGCTCTGGTTTCCAGCCGACTTGTGCCGTATGCGCAGTTCGGACAAGTTCATCGAGTAAAAATTTAGCGCGCTCAGGTCCCTCGCTTTCCAGAACAGCCAACAGCGCTTGCTGCCACTCATGCGTCTCTTGACTATCGGTATCGACAGAGGTGTTTATCCATGAAGAGGGGCGGGGATCAATGGCAGCATTCATGATGAGCAGTCTTTTGGCGAATAGTACGGATACCGACATTCTAGGGACTTGTATGCAGCATTGGATGCCTTAATTGTGAGTAAAAATGATAATATGCAGCATTAAATTCTGATTTTTTAATAAAAACAGCATAATGAAATTAGATTCGATTGATTTAAAGATATTGTCCGAGTTGCAGGCAGACGGGGCACTCTCAAATATTGAGCTTGCGCGTCGCGTGCACCTGAGTCCGTCGCCGTGTCTGGCACGTGTCAGGGCCTTGGAGGCAGCCGGTGTGATCGACCGCTATGTGGCGTTGGCCAATGCCGCTGCACTTGGTTTGGGTCTCAATGTCTTTATCAATATCAGCCTTAAAAGCCAGAGCAAAGAATCTCTCGCACATTTTGAGCAACGTATTAGTGAGCACGATGAGGTCATGGAGTGTTATCTCATGACTGGAGACAGCGACTATCTGATCCGTGTGGCGGTCGCGGATATCGCCGCACTAGAAAAATTTATCTTGGAACAACTCACCCCCATACCAGGCATTGAAAAGATCCGGTCGAGTTTTGCACTTAAACAGGTACGCTATAAAACTGCCTTACCGCTTCCATCAAAAACGGACGTATAGTTACGCTTCGATACAAAATCGCTTCGTTAAAAAAACTGATCATAGGATTTGCGAGACATGAGTGAAGTCTTCTCCCCCACACCCGCCTGGCAAGAACAGATATTCAAGGTTCTCAAGGAAGGCGGTATTCAACAAGTGTCTTATGTGCCGGATGCCGGTCATGCACACGTGATTCGTCGCGTCAACGAAGATCCCGCAATGCGTGGCATCGTGCTGACAACAGAAGAAGAAGGTATTGCCGTCGCCGGCGGTGCTTGGCTCGGTGGACAACGACATGCGCTGCTGATGCAGAGCAGTGGCGTGGGTAACTGTATCAACATGATGTCCTTGCTACAGAGCTGCCGCTTCCCGTTTTTGACCTTAGTGACGATGCGTGGTGAATATGCAGAGTTCAATCCGTGGCAAGTGCCAATGAGCAAAGCGACTCAGGCATCGATGGAGTTGATGGGAATTAAGGTTTATCGCGCAGAGTACGCCGATGAGGTCGAGGATGTTGTGGGTGCCGCCTTGGATTTCGCCTTCGAAGGCGGAGAGCCAGTCGCCGTGCTCTTGTCACAGCGCTTGATCGGACGCAAGAAATGGCTGCGCAACTAAGTGTGCTGAGTTGATTTCAGTCATTGAGTGTTGTGCAACATCTTCCAAGATATTTCGATAGGAATTGCAATGAGTCATGTTCAGTCTTCTACTAGCGTCATTGATCGACGCGAGTTCGTCAGCGCTCTGATTGCCAAGTGCCCAGAGTCCTTGATTGTTACCGGTTTGGGTTCCGCGACATACGATGTGTTTGCCGCAGGTGATCGCGATAAAAACTTTTATTTGTGGGGTGCCATGGGCGGTGCTGCCGCGATGGGTCTGGGCTTAGCCTTGGCACAGCCAGACAAGTCTGTGATGGTCATCACAGGCGATGGTGAGCAATTGATGGGCATTGGAACCTTGGCGACTATCAGTGCTCAACAACCCGCCAACCTCACCATCGTCGTGCTCGATAACGGACATTTCGGTGAAACAGGCATGCAGTACAGCCACTCCAGTCTTGGCACCGATTTATCCGCAGTCGCCAAGGCTTGCGGTATCGCCAACGCATATCAGGTCAAGGATATGGCAGGCCTTAAGCAGGTCGAGCAAAACGTGAATGCGCGTCAAGGCGTGACCTTTGCGCAGATCTTGGTCAAGGCGGATGACCTGCCGCGAGCCTTGCCTTCGCGTGACGGCGTGTTTGTCAAAAACCGTTTCCGCTCAGCCTTGGGTCTGGCACCGTTCTAAGTCAGTCACTATCACAAGCGGTATCAAGCACTCACTCCGTTCTCAAAAGAAGGGAGTGAGTGCTTAAATTTTTGCGGGATAGAGATGACAGGCGACCTCGCCTTGTGCATCACGCAACAAGTGGGGATGCTGGACGGAGCACTCAGGTCGGCGCTGTTGGCAGCGCGGATGAAACGAGCAGCCCGTAGGGGGGTGTAACGGATCCGGAAACGACAGACCGAGCCCCATGTCAGGGATCCCCAAACCAGGCTCTGGCGTCAGTACCGAAGCTAATAGCGCCTGAGTGTAAGGATGGCGCGGATGCTTAAAGAGCGTCGCCGTTTCAGTTTGTTCCACGACACGACCCAAATACATCACGGCCACTTGCGTCGCAATGTGCTCCACGACTGCCAAGTTGTGGCTAATAAAGACATAGGTCAAGTTGAAATCTTTGCGCAGATCCAGCAATAAATTCAAAATCTGCGCCTGCACCGACACGTCAAGTGCTGAGGTCGGCTCATCGCAAACCACAATTTCAGGATTGATCACCAAGGCGCGAGCGATTGCGACGCGCTGGCGTTGACCGCCAGAAAGTTGTCCAGGCGTATTGTCTGCATAGCGCGCTGGTAAACCCACACGCTCCAACATTTCGATGGCTTTCTTGCGTCGCTCACTCTTGGTGCCCACCCCGAGAACATCTAGTGGAAAGGACACAATGGATGAAATGGTACGGCGTGGATTTAGTGAGGAGTAGGGGTCTTGAAAAATAGGCTGTACACGGCGTGCCAAGTCTCGTCGATCAATCTTGCTGATGTCTTGTCCGTCGATCAGGACGCTTCCGCGCGATGGGGGAGTCAGCCCTAACAACATACGGGCCAGTGTGGATTTACCGCAACCAGACTCACCCACAATGCCCAAGACATCTTTGCGTTGTACCGAGAGGTCGACACCGTTTACTGCATGCAGTGTCTGGCGTGGCTTAAACATACCGACACTGACAGAAAACGTACGTTGGAGATCTTTTGTTTCAATCAGGGCAGTCATTGGCCTGCTCCGCTCTGGTTCGTTTCATTCATGACACAGCGCCACTGTTGACCTTGCGATGTCTGATGGAGGGGAATCGACTCACTGCAGCGTGCTTGAGCATGCGCGCAGCGATCTTTAAAGGCGCAACCTTTCATCTCGCCGATGAGTGAGGGGACGACACCAGGAATCGTCCCGAGTCTGCCGCCCGGGATGGTTTTTCCAGGGATCGGGATGCAGCTAATCAAACCGCGGGTATAGGGATGCTGGGGTGAGGCAAAAATATCCGCTGCCGCACCTTCCTCGACAATTTGACCTGCGTACATCACCGCAACCCGATCAGCGATCCGAGCGACAACACCTAGATCGTGCGTGATGAGTACCATCGCGATACCGAGTTCCTCCTGCAGGTCTGCCAACAGACGCAAAATTTGCGCTTGAATGGTGACGTCCAATGCCGTGCTGGGCTCATCTGCGATCAGCAGTTCAGGTCCGCACATGAGCGCCATGGCGATCATGACGCGCTGGCGCAAGCCACCTGACAGCTGATGGGGATACTGCCCGAGCCGCTCGGCGGCAGAGGCGATCCCAACCTTTTCCAAGAGCTCGACGGCACGCAGGCGAGCGTCTTCTGCCGAAGCTTTGAGATGGTGACGGTAGTGTTCGGTCAACTGATCACCGATGGTATAGGCTGGATTAAGAGCCGTCATCGGCTCCTGAAAAATCATCGCCATACGGTTGCCGCGCAAGTCGTTGATGCGGCTCTTGCTTGCGCGCGTCAAGTCTTCGCCTAGGAATTCAAAAACACGGCTGTTGCGTTTCGCAGTTTTAGGCAACAGGCCCATCATCGACAGCGAAGTAATAGATTTACCGCAGCCCGATTCGCCCACGATACAAAGCGTTTCGCCGCGTTTAACCTGGATCGAAATATCGCGCACCACATGGAGCGTGCCACGTGGTGTGGCGATATCAACTGTTAATCCTTGTACATCCAGAACAATTTCGTCAGTCACCATGATTAAGCTCTCTCGCCTGGTGTCAGGAGCTGATGGAGACCATCACCTGCCAGGTTGATCGCGAAAATCAATACAGCCAGTGCTGTACCAGGAATTGCAATCAACCAAAATGAAAAGAACATGTAGGACTTTGCCTCAGAGATCATGAGACCCCAGGAAGGCAGGGGCGGTTGGACGCCCAGGCCGAGGAAGGAGAGTGCTGCCTCAAGCAAAATCGCGCTCGCCGCTTCGAGAGTCGCAATCACAATTAAATGTGGCAAAACGTTAGGCAACACCTCAGTCAGCATGATGCGTAGTGTCGAAGCACCGGCTGATTGGGCGGCGGAGACGTACTCCATGGAGCGCACTTGTTGCGTGGCGCTACGCATGACTACGGCAAAGCGATCCCATTTCAAGAGGCCAAGCACCATGATGACGACCCATAAGGAACCGCCCACTAGCGCAACCGTGGCAAGCGCCACCAAAATTACTGGCATGGAAAGGCGAGTGGTCACCATAAAAGACACAAACATGTCGATGCGACCACCAAAGTAACCTGCTAGCATCCCCATTGTTGTGCCGATCAGGCCCGATATCACGGCCACACTGAGACCAATCAGCAGCGAAATCCTTGCGCCGTAAAGCAAACGGGATAAGTAGTCACGTCCAAGCTGATCCGTACCGAGTGGGTGTACCCAAGTACCTTGGTCATACCAGACTGGCGGAACGGTGCGATTCGTTAGATTCTGAAAATAGGGGTCGTGCGGTGATAACCAAGGTGCAAAAATGGCACAGAAAATAATCAGCAAGAGTAAGCCGCAACCCACATAGAGAGCCGTATTTTTTTTCATATTATGCAACCCGAATACGAGGATCAAGCCATGCGTTGGCGATATCAGAAGCCAGTGTCAGCAGGATATAGATGACTGACAGCAACAGGACGATCACTTGAGTCACGGGAAAGTCTTTTTGAATAATGCTCTGATAAGCGAGGTAGCCAAGCCCATCCAGAGCGAAAATAGTCTCGATTACGACTGAGCCGCCAAGCAAAAAGCCGAGTTGAACAGCGGCTAGTGCGACAACAGGAACAATTGCATTTCGCAAAGCATGCTTGAAAATAACGATGCTAGTGGGCAGACCTTTGGCTCGGGCGGTACGTATATAGTCAGCGCTGAGCACTTCGATCATGCCAGCACGGATGAGGCGCATAAACGCGGGGGCCGCATAGTACCCAAGAGCAATCGAAGGCATCACAAAATGTTGCCAGCTCTCGCTTCCTGAAACCGGCAATATTCGCCAGGTAATCGAGAACAGCATAATCAAGATCAGTGCAAAAAAGAAATTAGGCATGGCTTGACCGACCACTGCAACGCCCAGACAAAGACGATCGATCCAGCTATTTTTGTAGATCGCTGCCAAAACACCCAGAGGCACTGAAATAATCAGGGCAAAAGCGAGCGAGTAGACAGCAAGTAAGAGTGTGGTTTGAAGCTTAGTAAAAATAAGCGTGCCCACATCAGTTTTGAAATAAATAGACTGACCAAGATCGCCTTGGACAATCTTGAGCAGCCAGTTACCAAACTGCACAATGATCGGTTGGTCAAAGCCGTAGGTTTTGCGAACCATGTCGATATCGACCTGCCGCGCCCCTTCGCCGGCAATCGCCAGGGCCGGATCACCTGAAAGGTAAAGCAACATGTAGGCAAGAATTGAAACGGTCAGAGCGACCATAACGGCGAGTCCTAGCCGCTTAGAAATATATGCCAGCATGATGCCTTACCAGAGATGCAAAAAATAAAAAATCATAAAGAAAAGCTTACTTCCAGCTCATTTCCCAAAAACGTACCAACTCGTCGTGGTAAGGCTTGAAGTTCACCTCTTTGCTAGCAACGTAATACACAGGCAGTGTCCAAAGCGGCACGGCGTAAGCTTGCTCTGCAATGATCGACAAAGCTTTTTGATAAACCTCTTGGCGCTTTTTCATATCAACCGTGCTGTCACCTTCGCTCAGCAGCTTGATGACCTCAGGGTTGCGGCTGACATCATCCGCGCCGCCACCAAAGTACACCGGTGTGGAGGCTGACAAGTCATTGACTAAGTTGGAACCCCAAGTCTGGTGGGTGAGAGACGTCTTGTTTGCGCGAGCTAAGTCCCGCATCGCTGCATATTGCATGAAGCTTAGCTTGGGCTTGATGCCGACAGCACTCAGGTAGTTGATCATGGCTTCAGTTTGTGGACGCTCACGATAAGCCATCAGATCCACTTCAAAGCCATTGGGATAACCAGCCTCGGCCAACATTTTTTTGGCCAATGCGGGATCGTACTTATACGTCATCACACCTTGGCTCGTGCAGCCGACCTGAGAAGGGGTGCAAATAGAGTTGATGATCTCACCACCACCGACGATATTTTTCAAAATCGCCTCGCGGTCAATGGCGTGGGCAATCGCTTGACGCACGCGTACGTCCTTGAGTTGTGGGGCGGGCGTGCCATCGCGGGTATTCATCTGCAGAAATACGATACGCATGGTGTTACCACTTTGTACCTGTAACTGAGGGATGGACTTGAGCTTTTCTGCCTGATCCTTGGGGACATGCATGATGAAGTCTTCGCCACCGGACATCACTTCGGCCATCTGAGTCTGGCGGTCAGGGATAAAGCGAATACGAACCTTACCAATCGTAGGCTGTGCTTTGGGAGAATCTTTGAAATAATCTTTATTGCGCTCAAGCGTTAAAGACTTGCCTGGGATGTGCTCAACAACTTTATATGGACCAGAGCCGATTGGCTTGAGGTTCATGCCAGTTGGGCCCACTTCTTTGTAGTACTTGGCGGGATGAATCGCAATGGCAGTCGCGAGATAGTCGATCGCGGCTGGGAAAGGCTTTTTGCTGATGATGCGAACTTTGTATTTGCTGATTTTTTCAGCTTTTTCGATCCAGCCTGTCACGGTCTGTTGTCTAGCTTTGTTAGCAGGGTCGGACACGAAATTCAGTGTGTACACCACGGAATCTGCATCAAACTCTTCACCATTATGGAACTTGATGCCTTCACGGAGATCAAATTCCAAAGTGCGGTCGTCGATTTGCTTCCAGCTTTTAGCAAGCTGACCTTTGTATTCGCCTGTGACTGGGTCGCGGTAGACCAGCGTGTCCCAGACGTTGGCGGCAATAATCACGCCAATTCGCACGTTGTTGTAGTACGGGTCGATGTTTTCAGGAGTTTGGTCGTAAGCAAATCCCAGTGTGTCGTTCTTTTTTCCTGCATGGGCTGGTAGGGTAAATGCCACAGTGGCGGCAACAGCGCAAGCCACAAGGCTCGCACGCAGACCCAACTTCGAAAAAGGGGCTTTAAAGGCAGTGCTCGAGTTCTTCATATCATTCCTCAAGTTCGGTTTGTCACGACAGCTAGAAAGTAGATTTGTTTTAACAGGTAAAGCGCGCAAGAGGCAACCGCTTGTCATCAGTACTTACACTCAGTCGATCAGTATGCACGCAATTACTGTGCCAAAATTGAACCATTGGCAGAAATACGGTCAAATTTTTACAAATTGCTCATTCATATCGAATTTATTTTTACAAGGTGATGTATGCAGAACCCCGCGCTTGAACAAGCTGTGCAGTTTGCGATTGATCATGAAAGTACCTGGGACCGCGACTGCACCAGCAGCAATTGGGGCGTACATCACGGGGATCCAGCCCCTTACAACAAACTCTACGGACCTGTGCACTCTCGTGGACCTAACTCAGGCACCATTTTGTTGCACGGGAAAACCCTGACTTCCTGGGGCGAGCCCAAACGTGCAGATTTGACCTTTAGCGTTGCAAAGACTTACCTCGCGCTCTTGGCTGGCGTAGCTGTGGATCGCGGTTTGATTAAAGATCTGAATGAACCTATCGGCAAGCGTCTGAAAGGCATCGGTTTTGACGAGGGTAACAATGCTCTGGTGACGTGGGAGCAGATGCTTCAGCAGACCAGTGAGTGGGAAGGTACCTTGTTTGGCTTGCCCGATCAGGTCGATCGCTACCGCGCGGTGACGTTTGCCAAAGCGCCAGATGGCATCAAAGGTGATGCTCGTCCGTTGCAGCCAGCAGGTACCTACTGGGAATACAACGATGTGCGCATCAATCAACTGTCGCTTGCGCTTTTACACTTGTTTCAGCGTCCACTGCCCGAGGTCTTTCGCGAGGCGATTACGCGCCCAGTCGGGGCTTCAGAAAACTGGAATTGGGTCGGCTATGACGATGCCTGGGTCGATGTCGCGGGTCAGCGCGTGCAATCCGTTCCAGGTGGTACCCATTGGGGTGGCGGCATGTCGATCAGCAGCGAAGATCAGGCTTTGATTGGTCAAATGATGCTTGATGAGGGCATGGCCAATGGCAAGCGTGTGTTGTCTGCCGAATGGATCAAGCGCATGCAGGTGCCTTGCAAGCTCGCGCCTTTCTATGGCTATCTTGTTTGGCTCAATGATCAACAAAAAGTATTTCCAAGCGTGCCAGCCTCAAGCTATTTCGCGGTGGGGGCGGGTAGTTCGTTTACCTGGATCGAGCCTGAAATGGGCATGGTCGTGATTATTCGCTGGCTCAATTCTGCGCATGCCGATGCGGTGTTTGGAAAGATTTATCAAGCTGTCAAGGCGATGGCCTAGTTGCCTAGTTGTTTACCGGGTGCGTTCGATCTGAGCCCCCGATTAATTTAATCCTGATGAGGGAAACATGATGCAAAAAAATATGATGCGTAAATTTTCACTTTCTGCTGCGACCGCTGCGATAGCGTTGACGCTGGCAACGGGTGGCGAGCTTGTTGGGGCGTCACTGACTGCACCTGCTTATGCGCAAACAAGTACTCAGGCCGCGAACCTGACCTTGCCCCAACTTGAGTCCTTGGTGTCATCCATCGCTTTGTACCCAGACTCTTTGTTGTCACAAATGCTGATGGCGTCGACCTACCCGCTTGAGGTTGCCGAGGCGTCGAACTGGTTGCGTAGCAACGCACATTTGACTGGGGATGCGTTACAAAATGCCCTCAAACCGCAGACCTGGGACAACAGTGTCAAGTCGCTTGTGACGTTTCCTGATGCACTCAATTTGATGGGTAATCAGTTGAGTTGGACACAAAAGTTGGGTGATGCGTATCTTGCACAGCCTAAAGACCTGATGCAGGCTGTACAGGCCTTGCGCGCCAAAGCCAAGCAGGCTGGAAACCTTAAGTCCAATCAGCAGGTATCCGTGTCGAGCGATGCGCAGTCAAACATCATCATTGTTCCGTCTAATCCTCAAGTTGTTTACGTGCCCACGTACAACCCAATGATGGTGTATGGCGCCTGGCCCTATGCGGCATACCCTCCCTATCCCGTTTACAACCCAGCCTGGGGCTTGATGAGTTTTGGTGTGGGGATGGCGGTCGGTGCCGCGTTGTGGTCTACACCGCATTGGGGATCGGGTTCGATCACGATTAACAATGCAAACTTTAATAATTTCAACAATCGCTTTAACTCGGGTTCCAATCTCCGTTCCGACTATTTAGGTAGCAACAATAGCTGGGCACATAATCCAGCCCACCGTGATGGCGTGCCCTACGGTAATTCGGCCTTAAATAATCGTTACGGCGAGGGCAATCGCAGTGCCATTACACGTAACGACGTTGCACGCCAGCAAAATGCCGTGAATGACTGGAAAAATAATGCTTCACCTGAAGACAAACAGCGCGCCGACCAAGCGCGTCAAAATGCACAAAATACCTTCAATCGTAATGCCACGCCTCAAGAGCGGAGTCAGGCGAGTCAGATGAACCAGCAGGCCCGCAGCGACTGGACGCAGGACCGTGCCAATCCAAATCGAGCGCGCGAAGCCAGTCAGGAAAATCAGTTAGGCCGTGAGGGTCGTAGTGACTTTAATAGCGATCGCTTTGGTGGTGGTGACCGTTTTGGAGGTGGCAGAGATTTTGGGGGTGGCCGCAGCTTTGGCGGCGGTCATTTTGGCGGTGGTTTTAGACGCTAAATCGTCCTGATAGGCAAGCCTCATTACTTTTTGGAAATAGCCATGATTAAAAAATTACTTGTTACTGCGATGTTTGCGACCCTTCCTTTGGTCTCCGGCGCACAAAATGCTCCCCAGTCGGATGTATCGCTCGGCGCCATGATCAATCTCTGCCAGAGCCGCACCGACCTCGAAGCACAAACCTTTTGCTATGGATTTGGCGAGGGTGTGTACCAGGGCTCAGAGCTCACAAAAGACCCGAAAGCCCCTAAAACAGTATGTTTGCCACCAGGTGGCGTCGCACGGGACGAGGTGTTGGCAGAGTTCATTCGCTGGGCCATCGCGAACCCCCAATTTCATCAGGAAAAGGCGGCCGCATCGATTCTTCGCTACCTCCCGATCCGATTTCCTTGTAAGGGCTGATGCACCTCGGCGCTTTTGGATACAATAGCGCCTCAATATCTGCCCCGATGATGAAATTGGTAGACATAGCAGACTTAAAATCTGCAGCCTAAGGGCGTGCCGGTTCGATTCCGGCTCGGGGCACCATTTGCTGGCTCAGCAAATGCATTTGTTGCAATCGCTAACAAATCTTAATCAATCGCAACGCGTTTTAAGGCTTTTTGGGTAAGCACTTCATTGAAAGCTATTTCAAATAAATTTACGCTTGAGGTGTCGTATTTGTGCCTGATGAAAGGTCTGTAAAAATTTCACGGAATTTGATCACTTGAGTATTGTCTTTGGCTGAGGCCCTGAGGATAAAGCTCACAGGCATAGCCTTGAGGTCGCTGGGGATATCGATGATTCTAATGTTGCCCAGTTTGACGTGCATGTCTGCCGCGCTCTGCGGAATCACACTGCATAAATTTGAACTCGAAAGCATTGTCAGACTCTGAAAATAATTCGTCGTCTCAATAACGGGCTTAGGCAACATGAGACCGCGCCGCAAAAAGGAGTCGGTGAGTTGTTGACGTAGGCTTGAATCAGGTCTGGGCAGGACCCAGTCACGCTTTGCTAAGTCTTCAAACGAATTTTTTCTTCTTTTCTTTTCTCTCGTTCCCTCAACAATACAGATGCTTTCTGAATAAAGAGGGAAAAAAATTAATTCGTCCGTATTGTGCATGGATGGCATGGAGGCCCCAGATAATCGTCCGATGACGCAATCTAGTTTGCCTTCAAATAACTGGAGCATCAGGTGCTTTGCCGTGCCTTCCTGAATAGAGACGGCTCCACCGCCCGACTCTCGAAAAAGCTCAATCGCTCGAGGCAGGTATGCAAAGAGGGCTTGCGGCACTACCCCGACTCTCAGTAATGGAGAGAGATTTTTATTGAGCTGTTTAACTTCGTGCACGAGTGCGTCAAATTCATTCAGGATGGTTTCCCCACGGTTGGCTAGGAGGGTAGAGGCCTCGGTAGGAATCACGCCTTGTGTGGTGCGCAAAAATAGGGTCAGTCCAATTTGCTTTTCAAACTCTCTGAGCATCGCGCTCGCAGCCGGCTGACTGATGCTCAAGTGTTTCGCTGCTTTATGCAAACTTCCAAATTCAACAAGATGCTTTAGCAGAATCAAATGTCTGAATTTGATGTGTGACAGCGAGAGTTCAGAATGCATATTGTTCACTCATTCATCATTCAAATTGTGATAATAAAAGGTTATCACGAGATACAAATAATTGAATATTTAGTTCTTACGGGCGCTCCTATACTGAAATAACCATTCAGTCATAAGGAACGTCCGTGATTAAAACAGCCCCTTTAGCCCTGACCGTTTTTATCAGCGCTTTTTTCACACTCTTGACTCCTTCGGCTCAGGCAGCTTGGCCCGATGACCAACCGATCAAAATCATTGTTCCGCAGGCCGCTGGCGGCACAAACGATACCTTGGCAAGAATGGTAGGTGCTGAGCTATCAAAAATTCTTGGACAAACTGTCGTGATTGATAATCGACCGGGTGCCTCTGGTGCGATTGGCATGCAGGCAACGGTACAAGCTCCGCCGGACGGTTACACCATTGCTCTTGCTTCTGATTCAGCTGCGCTATTAGATGTGCTGCGTCCAAATCTACCTTGGAAATTTAGAAGTGGTTTGCAGGGTGTTGTGATGATTGGCGAGCAGCCAATCAGTATTGCGACGTCCTCAAAGACCTCATTCAACACGCTTCAACAGGTGATTGATGCGGCCAAAGCGAAACCAGGTAGCCTGGGCTATGGCTCATCGGGCATTGGCTCATCTCAAAATATCGTCGGTGAGTGGATGGCGAGTTTGGCAGGCGTCAAGCTCGTGCACGTACCCTATAAAGGAGGTGGACAAGCCGCGAACGATGTTGTGAGTGGGCAGATACCTTTGGCCGTCTTGGGGCTTGCTCCGATGCTCAAGCAGCAACAGGCGGGTAATGTTCGCATTCTGGCAGTCACCACGCTAGAACGCTCAAAGGCGCTACCAGAGGTGCCGACCCTAACCGAGCTTGGTTATCCGCAAATCGCGCTTGCACAATGGGCCGGATTAGTGGCTCCGGCTGCGACTCCCCAACCAATCATTCAAAAACTCTCGGATGCATTGTTAAAGGTGCTTTCAGAAAAATCAATCAGTGAAAAGATGCTTGCGGCGGGTATCACACCTAGACCCTTGAACTATCAACAGTTTGATGCCTTTTTGAAAAAAACAGTGGACACCTGGCAGCAGGTCGTACCGACACTCAACATTCAAATTCAATAACGTCAAACACTTTCGCGTATCAGGCGCCTTATGAAGAAAACTAATATCGTTTTAATTCTTGCAGACAATCTTGGCTGGGGAGAACTAGGCTGTTATGGCGGCGGCGCGATACGTGGTGCACCGACTCCCCGCATTGATGCGCTGGCCAAGCAAGGCATTCAACTGCTTAACTTTAATGTCGAGAGTGACTGCGTGCCAACACGCTCTGCCTTGATGACGGGACGCCATCCCGTGCGCACGGGTGCTTTACAGTCTGTGCCAGCAGGCTTGCCTCAGGGACTGATTCCTTGGGAGATCACGATCGCCGAGTTATTGTCCAAGGCGGGTTATGCGACAGGCATGTTTGGCAAGTGGCATCTGGGTGACAAAGAGGGTCGCTACCCCAAAGACAAAGGATTTGACGAGTGGTACGGCATTCCAAGGACAACGAATGAAAGTATGTTCACCGAACAGGTCGGCTTTGATCCTGAAGTGGTGGATGTGCCTTATGTGATGGAAGGATTTAAGGGGCAGCCAGCTGAAAAGAAAGAAATCTATGATTTGGAGATGCGTCGCAAGATTGATGAGGTCTTGACCCAGAAAAGCTGCGATTTCATCCGTAGAAAAGTAGCAGCCAACCAGCCATACTTTCTTTATGTGCCTTTGACACAGCTACATTTTCCAACGCTCCCTCATCGCGATTACGAAGGGCAGTCAAAGAAAGGTGATTTTGCAGACTCGATGATCGAGATGGATGCACGCGTCGGTCAGATTCTAGACACCTTGAGCGAGACAGGGACGCAGGATGACACATTGTTTATCTTTGCGAGTGATAATGGCCCAGAGTATCGCCGCCCGTGGCGAGGCAGTGCAGGGATGTGGACAGGGACCTATCACACCTCGATGGAAGGTTCCTTAAGGGTGCCGTTTATTGCGCGTTGGCCAGGCAAGATTCCTCCAGGTAGTGTCTCTAACGAAATCTTTCACGTTGTGGATATCTATTCAACCCTGGCCGCTGTTGCAGAGACCAGCGTCCCCCAAGATCGACCGATTGATGGGGTCAATCAATTGCCCTTTCTAAAAGGGGAAACGCAGGCTTCGGCAAGAGAGGGCTTTGTATATTTCATTAAAAATGAAATGCGTGCGGCAAAGTGGCGAGATTGGAAAATGCACTTTGTTTGGGAGAAAGAGCCAAATGAAGGGGCTAACCATCTGGAGACGCCTTATTTGTTTAACCTCGTTCAGGATCCAAAAGAAGAAACAGACGTGAGCTCAACTCAGGGCTGGGTGAGGGGACCTATTCGAAAAATGATTAATGCCTTTCAGGCGACGTTAAAAGATACGCCGCCAATTCCACCCGGCGCACCGGATGATTTTTTACCTAAAGTTTGATGGTGTATGTGCAGTAATCGCTGCACTATTCCTCTCAGTCTCGAGGTATCACTTACTCGTTTAGTCAGTAAATTGTTTCAATTGCTTGCAACTATTAAATAAAGATTCAGCGTTTACGTGCTGTTCCGGATAGAAATCATGCAGACTCAATCTTATGATTTTTAGATGGAAAAACGCGTGTACACACTTGAATTAATCGTTGAACAAAATGGCAAACTGATTGAGCGACTCGATCGCAGTATTGAGCGACTCGACCACAGTATGGCTCAGCTCAGTCAGGCCGTGTCCGATTTAAGAGTCGATATGATCCAGGGGCAGGCGGCCTTGCGTCAAGATATCTCAGATGTGCGGGCAGAGCTACGCTCAGAGATCGAGCGAAAAACCTTTTGGCTCATGACCGCACATTATGGAGCCCTGCTTGCGTTGCTAGGCTTCTTGGGCAAGCACTTTATTGAAAGCTACTTCAAATGAAAATTGCCAAGCTTGAATGGCTAGCCCCAGAGAGTTGAAATGGGTGCTGCCCAAAGGTCATCACCCACGGGTAATGTCTCGTGACCGTCATAAAGTAGAACGCCCATTTTGAATTGACTTCCAGCTAGGGCTGCGAGTTTTTTCAGCCCATGAAAATCACTCGCTTTGACTGTTGCAGCAGCTTTGACTTCTACCCCAACCAACTGTCCCTTTGCATTTTCTATGACGACATCTACCTCAACCTTTTCTGTATCTCGGTAATACATCAAACTGTAACGATCATTGGAAGTTGCGGTGTGCTTAAGCAGCTCTCCAAAAACAAATGTCTCTAGAACATGACCGAACCGTGTGCGATCATCATTGATTTCTTCATTACTGAGATTAAGTAAAGCTGCAAGCAATCCAGGGTCTATAAACTGCAATTTTGGTGTCTTGACTAGACGATTCAGTCGATTGCGTGCCCAAACGCTCACCCGTTTCAGTAAATACATCTGCTCAAAGATGCTGATGTACTTTGCTGCTGTCTTGCCGTCGAGCCCGACTTCTCCACCTAGCTTTGCATAGTTGCACATCTGACCTGAGGTCTGGGCTAACGCTCTGAGAAATCGGGGTAACTCATCTAGCTTGTTAATGCCTGCAAAGTCACGGACGTCCCTTTGGATGAGGGCTTCCAAATACTGCATCGCCCAAGCCTGCCTTCTTTTAGCACTTGTTCTCGAAATTGCCTCAGGATATCCGCCTTTAAGTACGCGTTCTGCAAGAGACTTTTCAGGTTGATTTACGCCTTCATGCAGAATTTTCCCAGCGAATGCATTGTCAATCCAGTTTGCGCGTTGACCTTCAATTTCACTTTGAGATAAAGGGAGTAAAGAAAGCGTTTCCATGCGTCCGGCCAGTGAATCTGCCACGGTGGGAAGCGCCATTAAATTGGCGGATCCCGTCAGTAAGAAACGTCCTGGACGACGATCTTCATCGACACTTTTTTTTATAGCAAGCAGTAACTCAGGGGCACGTTGAATTTCGTCGATGACTGAGCGATCTAGCCTTGAGATCATACCCACAGGATCTTCGCGGGCTGATAATAGAGTGAGTGAATCATCCAACGTGAGGTATTGAATTTTTTTTTCAGTAGCCATCTGGCGAACAAGGGTTGTTTTGCCTGCCTGGCGAGGACCTGCCAATAAGATGACTGGCGTGTCTTTAAGTGCGTCCTCGATGCGGGGCCTGATCAGGCGAGCAAAGTTCGGGAGGTTTTCCATATTGAACAGTATCCTAAGTTTCGGAATTATTTCCGTAAATTACGGAATATTTTAACGTAAATTACGGAAAATTAATATGTAAATTACGGAAAATTAATATGTAAATTACGGAAAATATATGTGTGAATTACGGAATTTATGCTGATGATTTCAGGATTCATTATTTTCAAAGAATAATTTTGGGGCTAGAACCATTAACCCATCAAACGTTGTCCTGGATCAAACATTGCTCATTGACATCCCCCCTGCGAGCACCCCGTCAGGCTAATGTGACCGTCATGTAAGGAAAATCCTCATGACAACGACATTAGATTCAACAAGATCCGTTTTCTCAAATTGGCTGCCCTCCACCGACAGGTGGTTTAAATCACTCGATATTCTTGGCCGCTCTTTGTCTCCCGTTGTTCAAGGCGGCATGGGTGTGGGTGTTTCCGCTCATAGGCTGGCGGGTGCCGTCGCGCGCGAAAATGCGATTGGCACGATTGCCAGTATTGATTTGCGGCACCATCATCCCGACTTACTCGAACAGACGCAGCAATCGCGTGATCGGGACTTAATCGATCGTGTCAATCTGATCGCCTTGGATCGCGAGATTCAGGCCGCATTGCATCACGCTCAGGGTAAGGGACTCATCGCCGTCAACGTCATGAAAGCCGTGCGGGACCATCCCGCACTTGTGAGACAGGCCTGTGAAAGTGGCGCACATGCCATCGTGATGGGGGCCGGGCTGCCGATTGATTTGCCTGAGATGGTGGCGGATTACCCAAAAGTCGGTTTGATTCCGATTCTTTCCGAGTCGCGCGGTGTGGCAATTGTGATGAAAAAATGGCTAAAAAAAGGTCGTCGCCCTGACGCGATCGTCATTGAGCACCCAGGTTATGCGGGCGGCCATTTGGGTGCCGTCAAGATTGAGGATATTCATGCCGAACGCTTTGATTTTGAGCGTGTGATTGCGGAGTGTCATGCCATTTTTACCGAGCTTGGCCTCGGGCGAGACACCCCTCCGCTGATTTTAGCGGGTGGTATTGATAGCCATGAAAAAGTGCGGCATTGGCTAAACGCAGGTGCGGATGCTGTTCAGTTAGGTACAGCATTCGCCGTGAGCGAAGAAGGCGATGCGCATATCGAGTTCAAGCGCGTGCTGTTAGGTGCAACCCCTTCAAATATGGTGGAGTTGATGAGTGTGGCCGGTCTACCGATGCGAGCGGTTTCAACGCATTGGTTAAGTCAGTATCGGCGACATGAGACAAAGATGCAGGCGTGCGCGAAAGCAGATCCCCGCCGATGTTCTCAACGTATGGACTGCCTAACGCAATGTGGCTTGCGCGATGGCAACACCAAAGCAGGACAATTTTGTATCGATTTAAAACTTGCCGCCGCACTAAAAGGTGATGTGCAAAAAGGATTGTTTTTCCGAGGCGCAGGACGCCTGCCCTTTGGTGAGGCGATTCGTCCGGTCAAAGAGCTGATTGAATATTTATTGCACGGATATCCATGTCAAACACCAGCCTAACCAACGTGGATTTTGATCCAGCATTAATTGCTCGACATGATCGCAGCGGTCCGCGCTATACCTCTTATCCCACTGCGGATCGCTTCATTGAGGGCAATATCGCCCCGATCTTTCTGGAAGCATTACAGTCCAGGCAAGTCGAGCGGCCAGATGCAGACTTGTCACTTTATGTACACCTCCCATTTTGCGACACTGTCTGCTATTACTGCGCCTGTAACAAAGTCGCGACCAAAGATCGTTCACGTGCAGATACATATCTTGACTATCTCGCGAGAGAAATTTGGCTCGTACGTAAACAGTTTGCCAATACTCCCCGTGTCAGTCAGTTACACCTCGGCGGCGGTACACCGACTTTTTTGACGAATGAACAGCTAGAGCGTTTGATGGGGTTATTAAAAGCCTCCTTCGCGTTCGCTTCGGATGCGGAATGCTCCGTTGAAATCGATCCGCGGCGCTTAAACGAAGGCACGCTCGCACTGTTGGCGCACCACGGCTTTAATCGTATGAGTATCGGTGTGCAGGATCTTGATCCTGAGGTACAAAAAGCGGTCAATCGGATCCAGCCTGCTGAGATCACTGAAGAGGTCATGGCCGAGGGCCGCAAGCTCGGCTATCGCTCCATCAATATCGATTTGATTTATGGATTACCTAAGCAGTCAGTTGAAACCATGCGTGCCACGCTTGGTACGGTGTTGACGTGGCGCCCCGATCGCATTGCGCTCTATAGCTATGCCCACTTGCCTGACCGTTTTATGCCACAACGCAGGATTGAATCTGACGATTTGCCGCTGCCTGCCCAAAAACTCGCCATGCTTAAGCTTGCGGTTACGAGCTTGTTAGCGGCTGGCTACGTCTACATCGGTATGGATCATTTTGCCCTGCCAGAAGATGACCTCGCCAAAGCGCTCGTTGACAGAACATTGCAACGAAATTTTCAAGGCTACGCCACCCAGGCAGATTGCGATCTGATTGCGCTAGGTGTTTCGGCGATTAGTCGTATCGGAAATGTATATGCTCAAAATCATCGTGTCTTGGAGGAGTACTACGCTGCACTGGATCGACAAATCCTACCGCTGGTAAAAGGTTTGACGATGACAATGGATGATCTGATCAGACGGGCGGCGATTCATGATCTCCTGTGTCAATCAGAAATCATCGTTCCAGTCTTCGAGTCGCAATGGGGCGTTGAGTTTGCACGCTATTTTGCGCCTGAGCTTGAGCAACTGGAGTCGCTCGCGGAAGATGGATTGCTCGAAATCTCCTCTGACCGAATTTTTATCACGCCCAAGGGTCGGTTTTTGGCAAGGATCGTCGCGATGCGTTTTGATCGGTATCTGCGTGAAGCACAAACGATCGCGCGTTATTCCAAAGTGATTTAGAGTGTTTCCGCGACCCAGGAGCCAGATTTACCGCCGTGCTTTTCCAGTAACTTGACACCATCGATCACCATGCCGCGATCGATGGCCTTGAGCATGTCGTAAATCGTGAGTAGGGCGATGGAGGCGGCTGTCAGAGCTTCCATTTCTACTCCGGTGCGACCGACTGTTTCAGAGGTGGCAGTGCAGGTCACTGAGGAGGTCGTAGCGTCCGTGACAAACTCAACGGTCACTCTCGTGAGAGGAATAGCATGACACAGTGGGATCAGCGCACCGGTCTGTTTCGCTGCCATGATGCCAGCCAGCCGCGCCACACCTAACACATCGCCTTTTTTTGCATCGCCTTGCGAGAGCTTTGCGAAGGTGTCTGGTTGCATGGTAATTCGGCCATTGGCCACGGCGCGCCGATGTGTTTGCTCTTTGGCGGAGACATCCACCATGTGCGCCTGTCCTGAGTCGTCAAAGTGCGTGAGATGATTTGTCATGAAGGATTCCGCTGGCTTTGCAGGGCCTCGGGTGTATTGAAATTGGCAAACAAAGCAGCGTCGTCAAACATTACAGGGATCGCATTGATCGAGGCGAGCCAAGCCAGAGCTTGTCCATTTTCCGCGTCGAGTTGCTTGCCCAGAGAGGCGGCTGCAGAGGGTTTGATGAGGCAGCACAATGGTTGAGGGCCGTCCGATGTCACGACATAGGCTGCAAGCGCTTCAGGTAGGTCATCCAGACTTTGCTGCAGGCGGTCGTATATATTTGGCAATAGCGGCACGTCACATGGGACAACGAGCAAATATTTTTTTTTGCAGCGCATGAGACCTGCTTCGATTCCTGCGAGTGGTCCGGGAAAGTCGGGCCGTTCGTCCGTAACAACGGTATGACCTGTTTGCTGGTATGCGTCAACGTTACGGTTCGCGCTGATGAGGATGCGCGAAGGTGGGGGGGATTGTCTAGCCAAGGCAGAGAGCGCATGCTCTACCAGAGGTAGGCCGCTCCACATGATCCAGCCTTTGTCCTTACCGCCCAGTCTTGCTCCGCGACCTCCTGCCAGAATCAATGCTTCATAGGTTTGTTTTATTTCCATTTTGCTGCAGCCTTTTCGTCGCTCGCGCGCGCTTCGATCCAGCGCGCACCGTCGGGTGACCATTCCTTTTTCCAGAAGGGCGCTTCTGTTTTTAAGTAGTCCATGACAAAGCGGTTAGCTTCGTAAGCATCTTCTCGATGAGCGCTTGCAGTCAGTACCATGACGATTTGATCGCCTGGATACATTTTTCCGAAGCGGTGCACGATACGAGCGCCTTGCAACGACCAACGCTCGACCGCAGCATCCAAAATTTTTCTCAGGGACTTTTCTGTCATGCCGGGGTAGTGCTCGAGTTCGAGCGCGACGACATCCGCTGCAAGATTCAGATCGCGTACTGTACCGACAAACGCCACGATGGCGCCGATGCCGCGGTCATTTGCCAATAGTGCGGTGTACTCACGACCCAGATCAAAGTCTTCGGATTGAACGGCGACGGATAAACGCGGGGTCAACTCTGCGCTCATTCAGCCTCCCGTCACAGGTCTGAAAATGGCGAGTTCTGCCCCATCGACTAAAGGGGTGTCTAACGCGATCATTTCCTGATTCATCGCAACGCGAAACGCTTGGGAGCCATCAAAGGTATCGGCCCACAGACCGCCACGCGCAGAGAGGTGCTCTATCAAGTCTTTGACTGTGCGCACAGAAGCAGGCGCCTGCACATGTTCCTCTGACAGGCCGAATCTTTCTCTCAGTTGCGCGAAATATAGAACCTTGATGTTCATAGTGTTGAGTTGTTCAATGTGCATCAGTATTGCAGTTCTGACAAAGACAGATAGCGCAGCGTATCGCCGCGTGCGATTTTCGTCTCGGAGGGCAGATCGACCAAGCCATCTGCCCAGGCAAGACTGCTCATCACGCCAGAACCTTGATTTGGCCATAAATCCAGCACAGGCGAGCCCGAGGTATCTTGGGTAATTTTGACACGCAAAAACTCGCGGCGTCGATCAGGTTTTGGCCAATCAAAATTCGCGGTTGCCGTAAGATATTTCAACGTTGTGTCGGTTGCACCCATGCGCTTGAGTAAAAACGGACGAGCCATCAATAAAAAGGTCACAAAAGCACTGACGGGATTGCCGGGTAGGCCAATAAAATCTGCTTGACCGACGCGACCATAAGCCAGCGGTTTGCCGGGCTTCATTGAGATCTGCCACAGATCAAGACTGCCCAGCGCGCTCACGGCAGCTTTAACATGATCTTCTTCGCCAACCGACACACCACCGCAGGTGATGATGACATCGTTTTCGCCGGCGGCTTTGCTGAGCGCCTCACGGGTGGCTTCTGCTGAGTCACGCACAATGCCGTAATCGTTGACTGTGCAACCTAATTGCGCCAACAAGGCGTTGATCGCATAGCGATTGCTGTTGTAAATCGCGCCTGGCGCCAAGGCTTGACCAAGCTCTGTGAGTTCATCGCCTGTAAAAAATACGCCAACGTTCAGCGGTTTGAAGACCGTCGCAGTGGCCACTCCAATGGAGGCCAACATCGCGAGATGTGGAGCGCCCAAACGTTGTCCCGCCACCAGCACTAAGCCGCCTGCTGCGATGTCTTCACCCTTGCAGCGTATGTGTTGCATCTGCTTGATTGGGTGCGTCAGTGCGATCGAACCATCGCGATCCTGCGTGTGTTCTTGAGGGACGACAACGTTGGCACCCTCGGGCACGGGCGCACCTGTAAAAATGCGTGCAGCTGTGTTTGGAGCGAGTGGGGTGCCTGTTTGACCGGCTGCGATACGTTGAGTCACAGGAAAAAGTGCGGGCAGTTCATGAATGTTCTGCACGTTAAGCGCGTAGCCGTCCATCGCAGAGTTATCAAAACCTGGGACACTGATAGGCGACATGATGGCTTGTGCCAGTGTTCGCCCCAGCGCCGCCAAAAGGGGCAATGTTTCAGTAGCATTCAGGGGAACTGCGCTCGCCAATAATGTCTGGCGGGCATCTTCAAAATTAAGGAGGTTGGCTCTGGGTTTCATGATGTATCGCTCTGGGGAGACTCAACCCAGACTTTAACCTACCTGCAGGGAAGCTTAGCCCCCAGTTTGAGACATAAAGCGGATGATTTTGGTTGGTGCTTCACGAAACTCATGACGTTCTGGTTTGAGTTCAATGCCTTCGCGAATCGTTTTCTCAAGCTCGGCATCAGAAATGCCTGCACGCAACAAAGGCCTCAGTTCCACTTTTTCTTCTTGGCCGAGGCACAAATACAGCGTGCCATCCACGGATAAACGAACTCGATTACACGTTTCACAGAAATGTTGACTGATCGGGGTAATCAGACCGATTTGTCCGCGACCATCGGTGGTGCGCCAATAGCGTGCGGGTCCTCCGCCCATCGTCTTGATTTCTGGGATCAGGTCGAACCGTTCACGAAGGCGTTCAAGGATGGGGCCGAGCGGCGTATAACCAGAGGCCAGCCCAGAACTACCCATCGGCATCGTCTCGATCAGACGCAAAATAAATCCGCGTTTGATGCAAAACTCTGTCATCGCCTCGATTTCATGTTCATTGACGCCTGGCATCACCACCATATTGAGCTTGATCGGTGAAAAGCCATGCTCTTGAGCGGCATCGAGACCCGCCATCACGTCATCAATCGAGTCGCGACCGGTAATTTGCGTGACACACTCGCGATTTAAACTGTCCAGACTGATATTGAGGCGCGTGACACCTGCAGCGCGCAATGCCGCTGCGTGCCTGGGTAGCTGCGTGCCATTGGTTGAGAGGGACAAATCTTGAATGCCAGGGAGTGCGCTGATGCGAGCCGCTAAGTCAGGCAGATTGCGACGCAGGAGTGGCTCGCCACCCGTCAGACGGATACGCGAGGTCCCTAAGCGGCCAAAAGCACCCACCACGCGCTCGATTTCGTCGAACGTCAGCCAGTTTTTGGGTTCTTGGTAGCCTTTGAAACTTTTCGGCAGACAATACGTACACTTCATATCGCAACGATCCGTCACAGACAGGCGCAAGTACTCGATGCTTCTGCCAAAGCGGTCGATTAGGTTGGAAGGTGTCTGCGTCATCACAAGTGCGTCGGTCAAGCCTAGTTTCTTATACTTGTTTTAAATGTACTCTTATTTTGAGAATAAATTGCAAACTGCCATGTCAGCGAGTGGGGTATCAGCGTGAGTATTTACTGGATGGCATTGTTGATGGCCGGTTTGTGCGAGGTTGGCTGGCCTTTAGGGCTGAAACTCGCCGATGCGCCAGGGATGAAAGTCTGGGGTCTTGTGCTTGCAGTGATCAGCATGACGATCAGCGGGGCATTATTGTGGTTTTCTTTAAAAGAAATCCCGATTGGCACGGCCTATGCCGTCTGGACTTCGATTGGAGCAGTGGGCACGTTTGCCTTGGGCGTGTTCTTTTTTGGGGATCCGAGCTTACCCATTCGCTGGGTGGGCGTGGCTTTCATCATTCTGGGAGTGGTGCTGCTTAAGTTGGGGTGAGGCAAGCCACCTCCCCAACGATCGTGCTTCCTTGACCTGAAGAAATAGTGGGTCATTGTCCCCAGCCATAAGCAATGCCACGCCTCACATCGTGCCGACGCTGTCGACTCCGACCACTTTGATGGCAAGGACCCGGCAATGAAAATGGTTAAACAGCGTTCGGATATGCTCTGGCAGTGTTTGGCGATAGGTTTCGATCACGGAGGCGTAAGCCAGATTTTCGATGAGAAGCTTTGGCCATGTTTGAACTCCACTGCGTGACAATGAACGAGTATTTACAGGCGGGGGGAAGGGTGCGAAGCGCGGTGAACGTTGGCGGAAGCGGTGAGATTCGAACTCACGGAGGGCGTGAACCCTCGCCGGTTTTCAAGACCGGTGCCTTAAACCACTCGGCCACGCTTCCATCAAGAAGGCATGAATCATAAACGATTTATCAGGATATTTCCTGCGAGTCGCTTACGCACCCCCTTAATTGAGGCCAACAGGATACAATTCTGGGTTTGCTGCTATCTCTTAAATGCTCAAAAATGACCGCAACGCGTACTAGACTCGTACTGGGTAACTGGAAAATGCATGGCAACCTGGCTGATAACGCCAAGTTGCTCTCAGCGCTTTTGGCTGCCCCCCCATCCGCCTCATCCACCCATATGGGCGTATGCGTGCCTTTTCCCTATCTCGCACAGGTTGCGCAGGCATTGAAAGGCTCGTCTTTTGCCTGGGGCGCACAAGACCTCAGTGTACAGGCACAGGGTGCTTTTACTGGCGAAGTTTCGGGTGCAATGTTGGCTGATTTCTCATGCCGTTTTGTGTTGGTGGGCCATTCAGAGCGCCGAGCCATGCATGCTGAGTCTGATCAACTCGTGGCCGACAAGGCGCACGCAGCCTTGACGGCTGGCATTACCCCCGTCGTATGTGTTGGCGAGTCGCTGGCTGAGCGGGATGCTGGCCAAGCTGTTGCTGTGATTGCGCGCCAGCTAGCCCCGGTGCTGGCTCTCGGTGCAGAGGCCGTCAAAAAGATGGTCGTCGCCTATGAACCTGTCTGGGCGATTGGTACCGGTCGCACCGCATCTCCCGAGCAAGCGCAGGAAGTGCATGCAGCGATTCGCGCAGCCCTCAAGGGAATCGGCGCGGAGCACGTTCAGATTTTGTATGGTGGTAGCGTTAAAGCGGCTAATGCCGCCAGTTTGTTTGCCATGCCTGATATCGACGGAGCGTTGGTCGGTGGGGCTTCTTTAGTTGCCGAGGATTTTCTAGCGATTGCTGCCTGAAGCATTTTTTGCTGAGGTGGTTTTGGTCTGAAGTTTCCCCTGGTTGTTTAGTTTTCGGAGCGTTTCAATGTCTTGGATGTTTAATCTTCTGCTCGTTGTGCAGATCCTTTCTTCGCTAGCCATCATTTCACTCGTCTTGCTGCAGCAGGGCAAGGGTGCTGATATGGGCTCAGCCTTTGGTAGCGGTTCCGCAGGTAGTTTGTTTGGCGCAACAGGCGCCGCGAACTTTATGTCGCGCGCCACTAAGTGGGCCGCAGTGGTCTTTTTCATCACCACAATTGGTTTGGCCTACGTTGCGAATCGTGGGAACACGGGCCAAGACACTGGCATTATGCAAAACTTTACACAGACTGCGCCCGTTGCGCCGCCCGCAGGTTCTCCAGTCCCTGGCGTAGCGCCAAGCGCACCTGCAGCGCCTGCTGTACCGCTCAATGCTGTTCCAGGTTTGCCAACAGCACCCGCCGCACCTGTAACACCTTCAATACCTGCTGCACCAACTGTGCCAGCGATTCCTGCTGTGCCTGCTGCGCCGATCGGCAAATAAACCCTAAGATTGAAATCAAAGATTGTGGCTACGTGCTACAATCTTTGGCTAATCAAGACCACTTAAAAAGCCGACGTGGTGAAATTGGTAGACACGCTATCTTGAGGGGGTAGTGGCGAAAGCTGTGCGAGTTCGAGTCTCGCCGTCGGCACCATTAAAATCTGCAATACCTAGCGCTTCGCATGTTGGCGCAACACCTCCAGCAGTTTGCTTCAAGCACTTACCTTCAGGCACTTCCTCTTCAGCATTTCCCCTCCAGCATTTCTCAAGCATTGCTTCATCTTCACCCTCCCTAAGTTTTAGTCGGTGCATTCTCTGCCGCAATCCCTCAATCTAACAATCTCCCCTAAAACATTAAACTTTTAGGTATATTGTGCTTAGTTACACGCTAAGGGTAAATTGTGTAGTTGAACGCATGTATTTGCGTACAGCTTTACAGATGAACTTACAGCAAGATTGATTGATGACAAACCAAGAAGGACTGAATAATGAAAATTCTCGTCGCCACCGATGGCTCAAAAAATGCATTACGTGCAGTGAAATACGCAGCCGACTTGTTAGGTGGAAGCACCGACAAGCTCAAGAGTATTACGCTGATTAGCGTACATGATGATGCTGGCTTGCGCCACGCCAAGGCTTTTGTGGGCAAGGAGGCGGTTGCTGATTATCTGCGCGAGCTCAGCGAAAAAGAGCTCAAGCCAGCGATGAAAGTGCTCGATGCTCAAGGCATCAAGCACGATATGGTCATGCTGGTGGGTAATGCTTCCCAGGAAATCGTGGCGCAGGGCCAAAAGGGCAAGTACGACATGATCGTGCTGGGTTCCAAGGGCCGTAGTGCGATTGCGGATATGTTGTTGGGATCGGTCGCGCAGCGTGTGTTGACTCAGGCAAAGCAACCAGTTGTATTGGTCAAGTAATTCTTACGCACCCAAAATATCGTGCGAAGCTGTAAAAACAAGCGAGCCGGGAATATTTGTTTCCGGCTCGTTTTTATTCGAAAGGCACATATTGCACAGTTTTAGGGTGTGGTGTGGTTACGACATTGCTGTGCGGGTAAACCCTCGATATTTGGTGTGTTTTTTTGATTTTGTTGCGGCAACCCAACAAAAAACACCCGACTAGTCGCTTTTCTGTCGGGATTCATAGCCACAGCCCCCAAATTTTGATGCAATAGCGTCAACTTCCCTTAGCGGAGTTAGGGGGGCGGCAGACAAATCGTTGTTTGTTGCTCTTGTCACTCAAATCTACGGAGATTTCTTAAATGAAAAAGACTCTGCTCGCCGCCGCCCTGTTAGCCGGCTTCGCTGGTGCCGCTTCGGCCCAATCCTCAGTAACTTTGTACGGTCTTGTTGACGCTGGTCTGCGTTACACAAACGTCAGCCTGTCAAACGGTGACGGCGCTACTAACTTCGGCCTTGGCTACGGTCAACAGTCGGGCAACCGTTTCGGCCTGAAAGGCGTCGAAGACATCGGTGGCGGAAACAAAGTCACTTTCGTTCTCGAAAGCGGTTTTGAGCCAGGCAACGGCACATTGCAGCAAGGTGGTCGTATTTTCGGTCGTGCTTCATGGCTCGGTCTGGAAAACAACTCATGGGGCTATGTCCGCGTCGGTCGTCAGCTGAACTTCGCAACAGAATACGTTGGTATCCCAGTTGATCCGTTCGGCACAGGCTTCGGTCAGTTGAACATGGGTGCTGCATTCGGCGTGGCTAACACAGACCGTATCAGCAACTCGATCAAGTATCAAACACCTAACATGTCCGGCTTCCAAGCTGGTATTGGTTATGCATTTGCTAACGGCGCAACTGGCGTCTACACAGCTGACGCTGGTGGCGGTGCATCAACAGGTTCAGGCTACAACTTTGCAACTAGCAACAACTCACGTCAGTTGACATTGGGTGCTAAGTACGCAAACGGTCCTTTCTACGCAGCTGCGTCTTACGACAAAATTTATGCTCCTGACTCAAAAGGCGAAGGCGCATCGATCAGTTCATGGAACATCGCTGGTTCGTATGACTTCAAAGTCGTCAAACTCGCTGCTGGCTACGGTCAGACACGTGATGGCGTGATCTTGGGTCAGGGCGGTGGCGGAACCGGTGCTTCATTGGCTGGTAGCTCAATCTCCACAGTGAACGGCGAAAACGTCTTCGCTCCTTCAGTTGGTACAAACAGCTACATCGTTGGTTTGACAGTGCCCGTGAACCCAGTTTCACGTGTGTTGTTGTCATGGACAATGTTGACACCTAACACCAACATGAAAGATGCGTACAACGCGCAGAACCAGACAGCTTACAACTTGGCCTATACATACGACTTCACAAAGCGTACAAACATGTACGTTTTCGCAGGTTTTATGCAGAACGTCGGTACAGTTGACACAGCTAAGAGCACACAAGTTGGTCTCGGTATGCGTCACCAGTTCTAAGCAACCGCTTAGAATTGCAACCTAGCTTTTGTTAGGTTGTTGTAAGTCAGTAAAAGCGAGCCACTCTTTTGAGTGGCTCGCTTATTTTTTAGTGGGTCATTAGAGGTAAAACCCTGATGCGGGGTGATACAATCTTAAAGTTTTGTGCAACAGCCGGAAACGTTCAATGAATCTGGAACAATACTTCCCCGTTTTATTATTTATTGTGGTGGGTACTGCGATTGGCTTTGCGCTGATTGCTGCTGGCTCGCTGATTGGACCCAATCGGCCCGATGCCCAAAAGCTCTCTCCTTATGAGTGCGGATTTGAGGCCTTCGGTGATGCCCGGATGAAATTCGATGTGCGCTATTACCTTGTCGCGATTCTATTTATCCTGTTCGATCTCGAAATTGCATTTTTGTTCCCCTGGGCGATCGCAAATGGCTCGGTCGGAATGGTTGGTTTTGTAACAGTCATGATCTTTTTGGCTGTACTGACCGTTGGTTTCATCTACGAATGGAAAAAAGGCGCGCTCGACTGGGAGTAATCCCATCGTGGCTGTGAGACACCTATGGCTATTGACGGTATTTTGAAACAAGGTTTTGTCACCACAAGCGCTGACAAATTTATTAACTGGGCCAAGACAGGTTCAATGTGGCCAATGACGTTTGGTCTGGCCTGCTGTGCAGTCGAGATGATGCATGCAGGTGCCGCACGTTACGACCTTGACCAGTTCGGTATTATTTTCCGACCCAGTCCACGTCAGTCCGATCTGATGATTGTGGCGGGCACGCTTTGCAACAAGATGGCGCCTGCCTTGCGCAAGGTCTACGACCAGATGCCGGAGCCTCGTTGGGTGGTGTCAATGGGTTCGTGTGCCAATGGTGGTGGCTACTATCACTATTCCTACTCGGTCGTGCGCGGCTGCGATCGCATCGTTCCAGTTGATGTGTACGTGCCGGGTTGTCCACCCACTGCAGAGGCCCTGGTATATGGCTTGTTGCAGATGCAAAATAAAATTCGTCAGACCAATACGATTGCTCGTTAAATCCAAAGCATTGGTGCATTCCAAAATGAATGCCCAATGGTTTATTCAGGCTTAAGACATGTCCAGGCTAGAAAACCTGCAACAACAATTGATCGCTTTGTTCGGTGAACAAGCCAAGATCACTCTTTCAACGGATGAGATCACACTCGAGATCGCTCCTGAACAGTGGCAATCTTCCTGTCAGCGCTTACGTGACGAGCCAAACTTAAATTTCGAAACTTGTATCGATCTGTGCGGTTTGGATTTTTTGACCTACGGAGCAGGTCGTGTGGGTGAAACCCCATTGGCTTCTGTAACACCGCAGGCGCGATTCGCTGTAGTCGCTCACTTGCTGTCCCTCAAACACAACTGGCGCTTACGTGTGCGCACCTACGCAGTCAATGCTGAGTTTCCAGTGTTGGACTCGCTCGTGGATGTTTGGCCTTCAGTCAACTGGTTTGAGCGCGAAGCCTTTGATCTATTCGGTATCGTGTTCGAAGGTCACCCAGACTTGCGTCGTATTTTGACTGACTATGGTTTTATTGGTCATCCTTTCCGCAAAGACTTTCCTGTTTATGGCAATGTCGAAATGCGTTACGACCCTGAGCAAGGGCGTGTGGTGTACCAGCCTGTCACAATCGAGCCGCGTGAGGTGATTCCGCGTGTGATCCGTGAAGACGGCTACGGAGTGGGGCGCTAATCATGGCAGAAATTAAAAACTACACCCTCAATTTTGGACCACAGCATCCTGCCGCTCACGGCGTGTTGCGTTTGGTGTTAGAGCTTGACGGCGAAGTCATTCAGCGTGCGGATCCGCACATTGGTTTATTGCACCGTGGTACGGAAAAGCTTGCGGAACACCGTACATTTCTTCAGGC
Organism: Zwartia sp.; assembly: GCF_049655405.1. Classification (GTDB taxonomy): domain Bacteria; phylum Pseudomonadota; class Gammaproteobacteria; order Burkholderiales; family Burkholderiaceae_B; genus Zwartia. Next base: position 307,841 of record NZ_JBASJR010000011.1, on the reverse strand, counting down.
CTTGCCTTACATGGATCGTCTCGACTACGTGTCGATGATGTGTAACGAGCATGCCTACGTCATGTCCATCGAAAAAATGATGGGAGTGACCGTTCCGTTGCGTGCTCAGTACATTCGTGTGATGTTTGACGAAATTACGCGTCTGCTCAATCACCTGATGTCCTTGGGTTCACACGCACTTGACGTGGGTGCAATGGCGGTATTTTTGTATGCTTTCCGCGAGCGCGAAGACTTGATGGATTGCTACGAGGCGGTATCCGGCGCGCGCTTGCATGCAGCCTACTATCGCCCAGGTGGTGTGTATCGTGACCTGCCTGATGCGATGCCACAGTACGGCAAATCCAGCCAGTATCGTTCCGCAAAAGATCTCAAGGCCATGAATGATGCACGGTCGGGTTCACTGCTGGACTTCATCGAGGACTTTACTAATCGCTTTCCTGCGTGCGTTGACGAATACGAAACATTATTGACGGACAACCGCATCTGGAAACAGCGTCTGGTGGGCATCGGCGTAGTGGACCCCGAACGCGCCAAGGCACTTGGCTTTACGGGCCCAATGTTGCGTGGCTCCGGTGTTGCTTGGGATTTGCGCAAGATGCAGCCCTACGAGGTATACGATCGCATGCAGTTCGACATTCCTGTCGGTGTCAATGGCGATTCTTATGACCGTTACTTGGTGCGTATCGCTGAAATGCGTGAAAGTAATCGCATCATTGCCCAGTGTGTGCAGTGGTTGCGTAACAATCCAGGCCCGGTGATGATCGACAACCACAAGGTTTCACCTCCGCATCGAACGGGAATGAAGTCCAACATGGAAGAGTTGATTCACCACTTCAAACTCTTTACCGAAGGATTTCATGTTCCAGCAGGCGAGGCCTATGCCGCTGTTGAACACCCCAAAGGTGAGTTTGGTATTTACATGGTGTCAGACGGGGCCAATAAGCCTTATCGACTCAAGATCCGTGCGCCAGGTTTCGTGCACTTGCAGGCGCTTGACGAAATGTCTCGTGGCCACATGATTGCCGATGCCGTCACGATTATTGGCACTCAAGATATTGTTTTCGGCGAGATCGACCGCTAATTGTTTCAACTGCGCTTTGACTTTGCTTTCACCGGATTTAGAACATGCTGCTCTCTGAACAGGCTTACAAAAGAATTGATCGCGAGATCGCCAAGTATCCGCCAGATCAAAAGCAATCTGCCATCATGGCATCTCTTGGTATTGCTCAAGAGGAAAAGGGCTGGGTCTCACCTGAGGTGATTCAGGATGTCGCTGATTATCTCGGGCAGCCTGCGATTGCTGTTCAGGAAAATGCGACGTTCTACAACATGTTCGACGTACGTCCTGTCGGCAAGTTCAAAATTACCGTCTGTACCAACCTGCCTTGTGCTCTGCGCGATGGTGAAAAGACCGCTGACTATCTGAAAAAGAAACTCGGTATTGGTTTTCGCGAAACAACACCTGATGGCTCCTTTACTTTGATGGAAGGCGAGTGCATGGGTGCTTGTGGCGACTCACCTGTCTTGTTGGTCAACAACAATCACATGTGCGTGCGCATGGAACGTGAAAAAATCGACTCAATGATCAGCGAGCTGACAGCAGCCGCCAAGGGAGGCGCAGCATGAGCGCCGCAATTTTGTCCAAATACTCGCAGGGTCTTGATGCCTTTCCCGGCGTTGATTCGATGGCACTGCATGGTCGTCACCTCGGTCCGCAAATCATGGCGGATCTGGATGGTAAAAACTGGGGTCTTGCCGACTACGTCAAACGTGGTGGCTACGAAGCTCTGCGCAAGATTTTGACCCAAGGCATGAGCCAGGAAGATGTGATCGCTGAGGTCAAGGCCTCTGGTTTGCGTGGTCGTGGCGGCGCAGGCTTCCCGACAGGACTCAAGTGGAGCTTTATGCCCCGCAGCTTTCCCGGTCAAAAATATCTTGTTTGTAACTCGGACGAGGGTGAGCCTGGTACTTTTAAAGACCGCGATATTTTGCGTCTCAACCCGCACATCGTGATCGAAGGTATGGCCATTGCAGCTTACGCGATGGGTATTTCAGTTGGTTACAACTATATCCACGGTGAAATCTTCGAGGTCTACAAACGTTTCGAAGAAGCCTTGGATGAGGCGCGTCAAGCTGGCTTTTTGGGTGACAACATCCTCGGTTCGAGTTTCAATTTCCAGTTGCACGCTTTTCACGGTTACGGCGCCTACATCTGTGGCGAAGAAACTGCCTTGCTCGAGTCTCTCGAAGGCAAAAAGGGTCAGCCACGTTTTAAGCCGCCATTTCCAGCCAGCTTTGGACTTTACGGCAAGCCCACCACGATTAATAACACCGAGACCTTCGCGGCAGTGCCGTGGATTATTCGTAACGGTGGACAGGCTTACCTCGAAGTTGGCAAGCCCAATAACGGCGGCACCAAACTGTTTTCGATTACCGGTGATGTTGAGCGACCTGGCAACTACGAAATTCCTCTAGGCACACCATTTTCCAAGTTACTCGAACTCGCCGGCGGTATGCGTGGTGGTTCCACACTCAAGGCGGTGATTCCTGGCGGCTCAAGTGCCCCGGTCATCCCTGGCCACATCATGATGGACACAACGATGGACTATGACGCCATCGCCAAAGCCGGTTCGATGCTGGGTTCAGGCGCCGTGATCGTAATGAATGACACGCGCTGTATGGTCAAGTCGTTGTTGCGCTTGTCTTATTTTTATTTTGAAGAAAGTTGCGGTCAGTGCACGCCTTGCCGTGAAGGTACGGGTTGGCTCTACCGCATGGTCAATCGAATCGAGCACGGTCAGGGTCGCCCCGAAGACCTCGATTTGCTGGACTCTGTCGCAGGCAACATCATGGGTCGCACCATTTGTGCGCTAGGTGATGCCGCCGCGATGCCGGTACGTGGTTTCCTAAAGCATTACCGCGACGAATTTGCACACCACATCGAGCATAAGCGATGTGTCGTAGCCCCCTATCTCTAAGGTTTGGACAAAGTTATGGTTGAGTTAACCATCGACGGCAAGAAAGTCGAAGTGCAAGAAGGCAGCATGGTGATGCACGCCGCGCATAAGCTTGGCGTGTACGTGCCCCATTTCTGTTATCACAAGAAACTATCCATTGCTGCAAATTGCCGCATGTGTTTGGTTGAGGTCGAAAAAGCACCTAAGGCTATGCCAGCGTGTGCGACGCCTGCGACCAACGGAATGGTGGTGCACACGTGCTCAGAGCGCGCTGTGGCCGCCCAAAAAAGCGTGATGGAGTTTTTGCTGATTAATCATCCGCTTGATTGTCCGATTTGTGATCAGGGTGGTGAGTGTCAGTTACAAGACTTGGCGGTAGGCTACGGAGGGTCGACCTCCCGCTACAACGAAGAAAAACGTGTGGTGTTCCATAAAGAACTGGGACCTTTGGTCTCTGCTGAGGAAATGTCACGTTGCATTCATTGCACACGTTGTGTTCGCTTTGGGCAAGAAGTCGCGGGCGTGATGGAACTCGGGATGGTGGGTCGCGGCGAACACTCCGAGATCACTACCTTCGTTGGTCGCACGGTTGACTCAGAGTTGTCGGGCAACATGATTGACTTGTGTCCTGTTGGTGCGCTGACTTCAAAGCCCTTCCGCTACCAAGCGCGCACTTGGGAGCTGGCACGTCGACGCTCCGTATCGCCACATGACAGCATGGGTGCCAATCTGGTTGTCCAGGTCAAGGGCGATGAAGTCATCCGTGTCGTGCCTTTTGAAAACGACGCCTTGAATGAATGCTGGATTAGTGATCGCGATCGTTTCTCCTACGAGGGACTGAACGAGGATCGTCTGACCGTCCCAATGATCAAGGGTGAGGACGGCCAGTGGAAAGAAGCCACGTGGTCGGATGCCTTGCAGGTGGTCGCGCATGGCTTGATGGATGTTCGCGATGCCTCTGGTGGTGCCCAGATCGGTGCTTTGGCGAGCGAATACTCGACACTCGAAGAACTGACATTGCTGGCACGTGTCACGCGTGGTCTAGGCTCTGAAAATATTGATTTCCGCTTACGGCAGACGGATGCGTCACTCGATGTTGCGTTGTCTGGTGCGCCTTGGTTGGGTTTCCCTGTCGCTGACTTGGATACGCTTGATCGTGTGATGGTGGTGGGTTCGTTCTTGCGCAAGGATCATCCTCTGATGGCCCAACGTTTGCGTCAGGCGGCCAAGCGCGGCACACAAATTTCGATGATCGATATCGCAGGTGATGATCCCCTGCTGAAGTTGACGGCACGTGCAACAGTATTGCCAACGGCTTTGGCACACACTGTGGCGCAGGTGGCAGTGGCATTGTCTAAGCTCAAAGCCCAGGAAGTCCCTGCGGCCTTGGCCTTTGTTCAGCCTGATACCGTCTCTCAGGCAATGGCTCAGAGCCTCGCAAGTGGTGAGCGTGTTGCGATCTTGCTAGGTAATACTGCCGTCAATGCGCCAGACGCGACGATGATTGCCGCCAATGCACAGCTCATTGCTCAGTTGTCAGGCGGTAAATTTGGTTTCTTGACTGCTGGTGCCAATACAGTGGGCGGTTATCTCGCAGGAGCTGTGCCAGCCAAGGGTGGCAAAGGTGCCGCTGCGATGCTGTCCCAAGCACTCAAGGCTTACGTCGTGTTGCATGCAGAGCCATTGCTTGATGCGGATAACGGTGCGCAAGCCGTTGCCACACTTAAGTCTGCTGAGTTTGTGGTGGCCTTAACGCCTTATGCCTCGGGTGCGCGCGAATGGGCGAACGTGATGTTGCCGATTGCGCCCTTTACCGAAACCTCGGGTACTTTTGTCAACGCGCAAGGGTTGGCTCAGAGCTTCAAGGGTACAGCGACTGCAAAAGGTCAGAGTCGTCCAGCTTGGAAAGTTTTGCGCGTGCTGGGTAACGTTTTGCATTTAGCTGGCTTTGACGATGAGACCTCCGAGACAGTTCGCGATGCTGTGCTCGCCAACGGCGTGGATGCGCGTTTGTCCAATCAACTCCAAGCCGCACCTGGTGTGACTTCAGCTTCGGCGCAAGGGTTGCAGCGTGTGACGGATGTGCCCATCTACCGTAGTGATGCGATAGTTCGTCGCGCCCCGGCCCTGCAAACCACCCATTCTTCGCGTGCACCGGTCGCCCGCATGCACGAGCAGACGTTGATGAGTCTGGGTGTGAGTGCTGGTCAACAGGTTCGTGTGAAGTCTTCTACAGGTCAGGTTACTCTGACAGCTGAGATTGACAATACCTTGGTGTCTGGTGCGGTGCGCATCGCCGCCGCGTTTGAACAAACGGCCGCGCTAGGCAGTGCCTTCGGTCAACTTCAAGTGGAGCGTGCCTGATGGAGTGGCTGAACGTTCTTGAAACCTTTGGTACGGATCTGCTGGGTCCAACACTTTGGTTGGTGGTTTGGACAACCGTCAAGATTTTGGTGATTGCCGTACCTATTATCTTGTGTGTGGCGTATCTCACTTACTGGGAACGCAAGATGATTGGCTTTATGCACATTCGTCTTGGTCCAAATCGAGTGGGTTTTCGCGGCTTATTGCAGCCTTTTGCAGACGTCTTCAAGCTTTTGACCAAAGAGGTTGTCGTTCCCAGTCAGGCAAACAAGATTTTGTTTATCTTGGCACCAGTGGTGACATTGATGCCGGCACTGGCCGCATGGGCTGTCGTGCCTTTTGGACCCGAGCTCGTGTTGGCGGATGTCAATGCCGGCTTGATGTATGTGATGGCGATTACCTCGATTGGGGTCTATGGCGTGATCGTGGCAGGTTGGGCCTCCAACTCCAAGTACGCGTTTCTAGCCGCCATGCGCGCATCGGCGCAGATGCTTTCTTACGAACTCGCGATTGGCTTTGTGCTGGTCACTGTCTTGCTAGTTTCTGGCAGCTTGAACATGACAGAGATTGTCAACGTTCAGACACGTGGCTGGTTCGCTGACATGGGTCTAAATTTCATGTCGTGGAATTGGCTGCCGCTGTTGCCACTGTTTGTGATTTATGTGATTTCTGCAGTCGCAGAAACTAACCGACACCCGTTTGACGTGGTGGAGGGCGAGTCAGAGATTGTCGCGGGTCACATGGTGGAGTACTCGGGGATGGCCTTTGCGCTGTTTTTCCTGGGCGAATATGCCAACATGATTTTCCTGTCGTGCATGGCCTCCATTATGTTCTTGGGTGGCTGGGCAGCGCCTATAGAGTACGCACCTCTAACCTGGATCCCCGGTTGGATCTGGCTTGGACTCAAGACCTTTTGCGTAGTGTCATTATTTATATGGTTCCGTGCGTCATTCCCACGCTACCGCTATGACCAAATTATGCGCTTAGGCTGGAAAATTTTTATCCCTCTGACGGGTGTGTGGTTGGTCGTGGTTGCGATCTGGATGCAAACACCCTGGAACATTTGGAACTGACCGCGACTCGACGGCAAAAAAGGCATTTATGGAAGCGATCAAGGATTTTTTCGGTAGCCTCTTGCTGCTTGAGTTACTCAAGGGCATGAAGCTGACTGGCAAGTATTTTTTCAAGCGCAAAATTACGCTGCGCTACCCGCAAGAAAAAACACCCATGTCACCGCGTTTTCGCGGTCTGCATGCGTTGCGCCGCTATCCCAATGGCGAAGAGCGTTGCATTGCCTGCAAACTTTGCGAAGCAGTCTGTCCTGCGATGGCGATTACGATCGAGTCAGAGCAACGAGAGGATGGTTCACGCCGCACGACTCGCTATGACATTGATCTGACCAAGTGCATTTTCTGTGGATTTTGCGAAGAAAGCTGCCCGGTGGACTCAATCGTCGAAACTCATATCCATGAGTACCACGGTGAAAAACGTGGCGACTTGTATTTCACCAAAGACATGTTGTTGGCCGTAGGCGATCGTTACGAAGACGACATCGCCCGCAATCGCGCCATCGATGCGCCTTATCGCTGATCGCCGAGGCTAAAACAAATCATGTTTATTACTATCCTTTTTTATGTCCTTGCCTTTGTTCTGGTGGTAGCGGCATTCCGTGTCATTACCGCTTCAAGTCCCGTGACGGCGGTACTGCATCTGATATTGGCGTTTGCGAATGCCGCCATGATCTGGATGTTGCTCGGTGCCGAGTTCCTCGGTTTGCTCCTCGTACTAGTTTACGTAGGCGCAGTGATGGTGCTGTTCTTGTTCGTTGTGATGATGTTGGATGTCAAAATGGAAGAGTTGCGCTCCGAGATCAAAACCTATCTGCCCATGGGCTTGATAGTGGGTTTGATCATGGTGGTCGAAATGTCTTTTGTTCTGTCGACCTCATGGGGACAGGTAGGTCCTGCCGCGGACATGGGCGACGATTACAACAACTCGCGCGCGCTGGGTGAGTTGATGTACACAGAATATGCGTTTGCTGTGGAAGTGGGCGCCGTACTGTTGTTAGTGGGCATGATCGCAGCGATATCCTTAACGCTTCGTAAACGTCGTGACGTGAAATATAACGACCCTGCAGCAGCAGTTCGTGTGCGCGCAGCCGATCGTGTTCGCTTAGTGGACCTTCCAAGTCAGGAAGCCGTCAACGCTAAATCGGGAGACCAGGCATGATGACGTTGACACTGCCCCATTTTTTGGTGCTTGGCGCCATTCTGTTTGCCATCGGTGTATTCGGTATTTTTTTGAACCGTCGTAATTTGATTGTTCTGCTGATGTCGGTTGAACTGATGTTGCTAGCCGTGAATATGAATTTTGTTGCCTTTTCCACATGGATGGGTGATGAGGCCGGTCAGGTGTTTGTGTTTTTTATCCTGACAGTGGCCGCAGCTGAAGCTGCAATTGGTTTGGCGATCTTAGTGCTGCTGTTCCGTAATCTCAGCACGATCAATGTTGACGAACTTGACCGCCTAAAGGGCTAATCGGGATATAGAAGAATATGTTTAGCTCACCTAGTCTCTATTTAGCCATCGCGCTCGCTCCCTTGTTGGGCGCTGTGTTGGCAGGCCTGTTTGGCACGGGTTTCCTGGGTCGTCAGATCGGACGTCGCGCATCGCACATGATCACGATCGCACTGGTCGCGTTTTCTGCTGTCGGTTCAGTGCTGGTCCTGCTGGATGTCTTAAACGGTTTGCGTTATGACGGTACGGTCTATACCTGGATGATGCTCGGTCAGGCCAAACTTGAAATTGGATTTTTGATCGATCCCCTGTCAGCCTTGATGATGGTTGTCGTGACGTCCGTTTCGCTGATGGTGCATATCTACACCATTGGCTACATGTCTGAAGACCCTGGCTATCAGCGTTTCTTTTCCTATATTTCTTTGTTTACCTTCTCCATGCTGATGCTGGTGATGGCAAATAACATGGTTCAGTTGTTCTTTGGTTGGGAAGCGGTAGGATTGGTTTCCTATCTGTTGATTGGTTTCTGGTACACCAAGCCCACGGCAATTTTTGCCAACATGAAAGCCTTTTTGGTGAACCGAGTCGGCGACTTTGGTTTTGTACTCGGCATTGGTTTGTTGTTTGCCTATGCCGGCACGATGCATTACGGTGACATCTTCAAACAAGCAGGCGATCTCGCCAAAGAAACACTGCCTGGCACAAGCTGGATGCTGGTGACGGTGGCGTGTATCTGCTTGTTTATTGGCGCGATGGGTAAATCAGCCCAGGTACCATTGCACGCATGGTTGCCCGACTCAATGGAAGGTCCAACCCCCATTTCTGCCCTGATTCACGCTGCAACGATGGTGACAGCTGGCATCTTTATGGTGGCGCGCTTTTCGCCCATATTTGAGCTCTCAGATGTCGCACTTTCGTTCATCATTATTATTGGTGCGATCGGCGCATTGTTTTTGGGTATCTTGGGCATTATCCAGACAGACATCAAACGCGTCGTGGCGTATTCAACCCTGTCACAACTGGGTTACATGACAGTCGCCTTGGGAGCCTCGGCCTACTCGGTGGCGATTTTCCACCTGATGACGCATGCATTCTTTAAGGCCTTGTTGTTCCTCGGCGCAGGCTCAGTCATCATTGGCATGCATCACGATCAAGACATCCGCAACATGGGCGGTTTACGTAAGTACATGCCCATCACTTGGATCACGTTCTTGATTGGTACCTTGGCGCTGGTTGGAACACCTTTCTTTTCAGGTTTTTACTCCAAAGAACATATCATCGAGGCGGCAGCCGCTTCGACGGTCTGGGGTTCTGGTTTTGCGCAATACGCAACCTTGATTGGTGTGTTCGTCACCTCTCTCTATTCGTTCCGTGTGTACTTCCTGGTGTTCCACGGAAAAGAGCGTTTTGATACCTCGGGCGGACATGCACATCATGCGGCGGATGCGCATGGCGATCATGCACACAAAGACCATGCGGCCCATCAAGGTCACGCGCATGACGATCACGGTCATCACGGCGGAACACCTTACGAGTCACCATGGGTGGTGACCTTGCCTCTCGTGTTACTGGCGATTCCTTCAGTGATTGCGGGTGCATTCTTGTGTGATTTCCTGTTGTTTGGCGGCTACTTCAAAGACACGATTGTTGTGTTGGCGCAGCATCCAGCCATGGCGACCATGGCAAAAACATGGCACGGTTGGTTGGCCTATAGCCTGCATGCTTTTGTAACAGTTCCTTTCTGGCTGATGATTGCGGGTGCAGTGGTGGCCTGGTATTGCTACCTGATTAATCCAAAAGTACCTGCGGCTATTCAGAGCAAACTCAAGTTAGTCAACTGTGTCTTAGAAAACAAGTATTTCTTCGACTGGTTCTATGAGCAAGTGATTGCACGTGGCTCACGCATGTTGGGTCAAGGACTCTGGCAGAAAGCTGATCGTGGTTTGATTGACGGCTTGCTGGTAAATGGTTCAGCCAAAGTCGTCGGCATGATTGCCGCTGTGACCAGACGCTTACAGACTGGGTATATCTACCACTATGCATTTGCGATGATCATCGGCCTCATGGCTGCGATCACCTACATTATCTTTGGTACTAAATGATGGCGAGCGAGATGGCTTCTTTTTCTACTCCTTGGCTCACGCTTTCGATTTTTGTTCCGATCGTCTGCGGCCTGATTGTGCTGGCACTTGGACGGGATGATCGTCCAGGTCTGACGCGCAGTCTTTCCTTGTTTGGTGCCATCATCAGTTTTCTGGTGACGATTCCTCTTTATCTTGGTTTTGATAGTTCAACGGCAGCGATGCAGTTTGTTGAAAAATCAATCTGGATCGAAGCATTTGCTGTCTATTACCACCTCGGCGTGGATGGTATTTCGCTATGGTTCGTCTTACTCACTGCCTTTGTCACGATTATCGTGGTGATTGCCGGATGGGAGGTCATCACCTCACGTGTTGCCCAGTACATGGCGGCATTCCTGATTTTGTCGGGACTGATGATCGGAGTGTTTGTCGCGCTCGACGGCCTTTTGTTCTATATCTTCTTTGAAGCCACACTCATCCCGATGTATATCATCGTGGGCGTGTGGGGTGGTCCTAATCGCGTGTATGCAGCATTTAAGTTCTTTTTATACACATTGATTGGTTCACTGTTGACCTTGGTGGCCTTCCTCTATCTGTGGAATGCATCAGGCGGATCATTCGATATTTTGACATGGCACACCTTGCCACTTGATTCAACACCTCAGTTGTTCATCTTCTTTGCTTTCTTGGCTGCCTTTGCGGTCAAGGTACCAATGTGGCCAGTCCATACTTGGTTGCCTGATGCGCACGTCGAAGCCCCGACAGGTGGCTCAGTCGTGTTGGCTGCGATTATGTTGAAGCTCGGCGCATATGGCTTTTTAAGGCTGTCGTTACCGATCGTGCCAGATGCTGCCGTTAGTATGTCGGGCTTGATGATTGCCTTGTCACTGATCGCGGTGATCTACATCGGTCTTGTCGCCTTGATCCAAGAAGACATGAAAAAGTTGGTGGCATACTCATCCATTGCACATATGGGTTTTGTCACGCTTGGCTTGTTCATCTTCAATACCGCAGGTGTTGAGGGCGCGATTGTCCAAATGGTTTCGCACGGTTTTGTCTCTGCCGCGATGTTCTTGTGTATTGGTGTGCTGTACGACCGTATGCATACACGTGACATTTCAGCCTACGGTGGTGTGGTGAACACCATGCCAAAATTTGTGACTTTCTTTGTCCTGTTTTCGATGGCCAATGCAGGGTTGCCAGCCACCAGCGGTTTTGTGGGTGAGTTCATGGTCATCATGGGCGCGGTCGAGTACAACTTCTGGATTGGTTTGCTAGCCGCAACAGCGCTGATTCTTGGCGCTGCGTATTCACTCTGGATGGTGAAGCGCGTGGCGTTTGGTGACACTGCTAACGACCATGTGCGTGAATTGCAAGACTTGTCTTCCCGAGAGTTCCTGATGCTCAGCATCATGGCAATCGCTGTGATTTTTATGGGTGTTTATCCCAAGCCCTTTACCGACGTCATGCACGTCTCGGTTGAGGCCCTGTTGCAACACGTGTCTATTTCTAAACTGTAAGCCTCGCCATGATGCAATCCCAATTCGATTTCGCCCTGGCCGCACCAGAAATTATCTTGCTGGTGTTAGGTATGGCCATTCTGGTACTGGATGCGTTTAGCCAGTCTCCTCGCCGTACGCTGGCCTATGTCCTTTCGCTGTTGACACTCGCGATCCTCACTCTAGTCTCGGTGTGGCAGCTTCTGTCGGGCATGGTCGGAGAGACCTTCTCCGGACTGTATGTCGCAGACCCGTTCGCGCATGTCCTTAAAATTGCTTCGTATATTGCAGTGGCGCTCACGCTTATTTATGGACGTGAGTACATTCAGAGCCGCGACATGTTGCGCGGGGGTGAGTTTTACGTCTTGGTGCTGTTTGCCTTGTTAGGGCAGATGGTGATGATTTCAGCGGGCAACTTCCTGACGATCTACCTTGGCCTAGAGCTGATGTCGCTTGCACTATATGCCCTGGTGGCGATGCGTCGAGATCATGCCCAATCAACTGAAGCCGCGATGAAGTATTTCGTCCTCGGTTCGCTTGCTTCGGGTTTTATGCTTTACGGTATGTCCATGATGTACGGCGCAACCGGCAATCTGGATTTGAAAAATATTGCGGATGCAGTGGGGTCGGGTCAGATTGACTACCTGCCATTAGCGTTTGGTGTGGTGTTTTTGGTGGCAGGCTTAGCGTTCAAACTTGGCGCAGTGCCTTTCCATATGTGGGTCCCAGACGTTTATCAAGGTGCTCCTACAGCGGTGACACTTGTGTTGGCCGCAGCACCAAAACTTGCTGTGTTTGCGATTGTGGTGCGTATGCTGGTTGTTGGCTTTGGAGAGCTGGCGGTGCATTGGCAACCCATGTTGCTGATTTTGGGTGTGCTGTCACTTGCGATCGGTAATTTGACTGCCATCATGCAGACTAACTTCAAACGGATGCTGGCGTATTCCACGATTTCTCACATGGGTTTTGTCATTCTTGGTCTGGCCTCAGGCTCCTTGGATGGCGATATTCAGGCAAATACCTCTGCCTATGGCTCGGCTTTGTTCTACATTTTGACCTATGTGTTGACAACACTCGCAAGCTTTGGCTTGGTGATGTATCTGTCCCGTGAAGGTTTTGAGTGCGAAAACATTGATGACCTCAAAGGCCTGAACCGACGCAGCCCATGGCTGGCGGCGATGATGTTGATCTTGATGTGTTCGTTGGCTGGTTTGCCACCGCTGGTCGGTTTTGATGCCAAGCTGCTGATTTTGCAGGCTTTACTTCAATCTGATCGACTTTGGCTCGCCGTTGTCGCAGTGATGTTCTCGTTGATCGGTGCTTTTTATTATTTGCGCGTGATCAAGGTGGTGTATTTTGATGAGCCTGCTGAGCCGGCGACGCCTATCCCAGCAATGGGTGTGATGTCCAATGGTCTAATGTTGACCAATGGTTTGCTGGTGTTGGTGCTAGGCCTCATGCCAGGTCCTCTGATGGGCTTGTGTTTGCAGGTCATGCACGCCACACTTTCGTACTAAGTCAAAAAATTGTCTAGCGCATTTGGTTGCTACCAGAAAGGTTGTTACTGATGAATCAAAGTGCTTCGGTCTGGTTATTAATTTTGTTGGCCGTTGTCGCGGCAAACTTGCCGTTCATCAATGAACGCTTGTTCGCCGTGGTTCCAATCAAGCGCTTTGTGGGTGGAATTAAACCCTTTTGGGTGAGAGTGCTTGAGTTACTTTTTTGGTACGGCGTGATCGGCCTGCTTGGCATGCTTTTTGAGCGAATGATCGGCAATACATTTACTCAACGCTGGGAGTTTTACGTCACAGCGCTGAGTCTGTTTGTCGTGCTTGCTTTTCCGGGCTTTGTTGGTCGCTATCTGCTCAAGCGATAGGCTATTGGACAAAGCACTTCAGTTGACTGATCACAACTGATTATTTTTCAAACCAGTTCAAGACACCGTCCAAACCCGTCACGTTAAGTGCAAAGCGCGCTTGTGCCCGCACTACAGGTTTGGCGCGGTAGGCAACCGAATATCCTGCAAGTCCGAGCATTTTGAGATCGTTGGCACCGTCACCAATTGCAATAATTTGTTCAGGTTGCGCCCCGAGCGTTTGTGCAAACTGCAGGAGTGTGTCTGCCTTGCCTTGGGCATCCAGAATTCTGCCTTTGACTAAGCCCGTCAGTCGTCCCTCTGAGGACTCCAAGACATTGGCATGCGCGGCATCCAGATTGAGCAAACTCTTCAGTTTTTCAGTAAAGAACGTAAACCCGCCAGAGACCAGGAGCACTTTAATGCCGGCCTGTTGCGCGGTTTGAATGAGTTGTTCGGCACCAGGATTGAGTCGTAATTTTTGCTCATAGACGGCTTGTAAGACGTCAGTGGACAGGCCTTTTAAAAAGGCAACACGACGAATCAGACTTTCAGAAAAATCCTTGATTTCGCCTCGCATCGCAGCTTCGGTAATGCTTGCGACTTGTTCCTTGACGCCACCAAATGCGGCGATTTCATCGATGCATTCAATGTTGATTAAGGTCGAATCCATATCCATGGCCAACAGTTTGCAATCCGTCAGTTTTGCCCCAGCTAACACGTAGGCCGTATCAACATTGACGCGTTCACCCCACAGTCTAATTTCCTCGCGCACATCTGCGTCTGTATTGACCCCTAAAATGCGCGCTGCAGTCGTACCAAGACGCTGAACGCCGGAGGCTTCGGCAATCGCTGCCGCGTGCTCAATCAACTCGCCTGAAAGGGCAGGAGACTGGATGATTAAGTTTTGTGTGGTCATGGTGGCGGTCAAGAAGTGCGAGAAGTGAGTGTAAAGGTCAAGAGAGAATGCCGGTCATGCATGTATCGAAGGTCATAGCGTTAATGTAGCGCCCTCAGCACGGCACGCGTGGCATCAAAACGCGCAGGTACGTCAGAGGCCTTGATTTCAACTCGTAACTTGTCCTGTCCTGAAAAGCGGATATGACGCTGTTTTTGAACAAGCTCAATCAGTTTAAGCGGATCGACAGGGGCATTTTGTTTGAAATGCAGCACAATCTGAGACTCACTCGCATCAATTTTCTGCAGTCCAAGCGGCAGACCGAGGAGTCGGAGTTTGTGCGTGGAAATGAGCGTGCGTGTTGGTTCGGGCAGTTTGCCAAAACGGTCGATCAGCTCCTCTTGAATGGCAATCAGATCGTCATCGTTTTTCGTATTGGATAGGCGTTTGTAAATAGACAGACGCGCGTGTACATCGCCGCAATAATCGGCAGGCAAGAGGGCTGGCGCATGCAAATTGACCTCGCAGCCCGCGCTGAAGGGGGCGTCCAGGTCCGGCTCAACACCTGCTTTTAAGGCCCTGACAGCCTCGTTGAGCATGTCGTTGTACATGGAAAAACCAATCTCCTGGATATTGCCTGATTGCGACTCACCAAGCACCTCGCCGGTGCCGCGAATCTCCAGATCATGCATGGCCAAGAAGAAACCAGAACCAAGCTCCTCCATCGCCTGAATCGCCTCCAGACGTTTTTTGGCGTTTTTGGTGATGGCATCTTCACCAGGGGTCATCAGGTAGGCATAGGCTTGGTGATGCGAGCGCCCCACACGTCCACGCAGTTGATGAAGTTGCGCTAAACCGAAACGATCAGCACGGTGGATGATGATGGTGTTGGCGCTGGGAACGTCAATCCCCGTCTCGATAATCGTGGTGCACAGCAAAACGTTAAAGCGCTTTTGATAAAAGCCCTTCATCACTTGCTCGAGGTCGCGCTCTCCCATCTGCCCATGTGCCACGGCGATACGCGCCTCTGGAACGAGCTCTTCGAGACGCGCACGGCGGTTGTGAATCGTTTCGACTTCATTGTGTAAAAAGTAAGCTTGTCCACCGCGTTTGAGTTCGCGCAGGAGAGCTTCGCGCATGGTGCTGTTGTCTTCGCGCCGGACAAAAGTTTTGATGGCGAGACGCTTTTGTGGAGCCGTTGCAATGACCGAAAAGTCCCGGATACCTTCGAGTGACATGCCAAGCGTGCGCGGGATTGGAGTGGCGGTGAGTGTCAGCACGTCGACTTCGGCTCGCAGAGACTTGAGTGCCTCTTTTTGACGCACACCAAAACGATGCTCTTCATCGATAATCACTAAACCTAGGCGTTTAAAGTTAACGTCCTTGGATAGGATTTTATGGGTGCCAATGACAATATCCACTGTGCCATCAGTGATGCCGTCGATCGCACTTTTGACTTCTTTTGCCGAGCGAAAGCGAGAGAGTTCGACCACCTTGACGGGCCAGTCGGCAAAACGATCGGCGAAGGTCTGTGCGTGCTGCTCAGCCAGAAGTGTGGTGGGGCAGAGCAGGGCGACTTGTTTGCCATTTGCAATCGCGAGAAAGGCCGCGCGTAAGGCGACTTCGGTTTTACCGAATCCCACATCTCCGCAGACCAATCGATCCATGGGACGTCCCGAGGTCATGTCCTCAATGACACACTTGATCGCAGCAGCTTGGTCGGCTGTTTCGTCAAAACCAAACCCTTCGGCAAAGAGATCGTAGTCGCCTAGCGGTAGTTTGAACGCGAAGCCTTGTCGTGCAGCACGTTTGGCATAAAGATCGAGTAATTCAGCGGCAGTGTCGCGTACTTGTTGCGCAGCTTTGCGTCGTGCTTTGTCCCACTGGCCAGAACCTAGTAAATGCAGGGGTGCAGACTCGGAATCTGTACCGCTGTAGCGAGCGATCACGTGCAGTTGTGAGACGGGCACGTAGAGCGTTGTTTTATTGGCGTATTCGAGAAAGAGAAACTCCATCTCGCCTTCACCCATGTCAAGGTTGACGAGTCCGTGATAGCGGCCAATGCCATGTTGCGCATGAACGACGGGATCACCCTCGCGAAGCTCGGACAGGTCGCGCACCATCGCTTCAACGTTGCTCGCACGCTCTTGGTCACGCTTGCCGCGCCTGGCCGTGCCGCCGTGTCCAGGGTAGAGATCATTTTCCGTGAGAAAAAGAAGCCCCTGAGCGGGAACGGCAAAGCCTGTGGAAAGGGGGGCAACGGTGATGCCAAAGTGCGCTTGGCCTTCAAGAAAGTGCGCAACAGATTCTGTCTGTGCATCGGGCGCCAAGCCGTGTTCCGCCAGCATTTGAACAATGGTTTCACGACGTCCATGCGAGTCGGTACATAACACAATGCGTTGAGCACTGTTGAGACGGTCTGTGCGATCGGTTCGCGCCGTCTGTCCGGCGCGAGACAACAACTCACGAAACTTGGCAAGCGGGTCTTCTGATCTGCGCGAAACGCCGATGTCTGGCGCTGCGGCAAAATCGGGGTGTTTTGTGTCAGCAGTCAAGGCCAGTCTTGGAAAGGCCTTGAGCTGTTCAAACAAGGCTTCGCCTTGCAAAAAAAGCGCGTCTGGTGGCAACACAGGACGCTCACGGTCGCTCTTGAGAAAGTTGTAGCGCGTCGCAGTGTCTTGAGTAAACCGGCGCATGGCATCATCAATGTCGCCAAGCGTCACCATGATAGTTTCTGTTTTTAAATAATCAAACAGCGTGGCAGTGGTTTCAAAAAACAAGGGCAGGTAATACTCAACGCCCGCAAAAGGTATGCCGTTACCCATGTCACGATAGGGCAGCGCGCGCGAGGGATCGCCCTCGAATACTTCGCGGAAAGTCGCGCGAAAGTGATTGCGAGCGGCCTCATCCATTGGAAATTCGCGCCCCGGCAGCAGCTGGACTTGACCCACCGGGTAAAGACTGCGCTGAGTATCGATATCAAAGGCGCGGATGGACTCAATTTCATCATCAAATAAGTCGATGCGGTAAGGCACGACCGATCCCATGGGAAACAAGTCAATCAGACTGCCCCGGACACAAAACTCACCTGGTGCGGTGACCTGTGAGACATGCGCATAGTTTGCTAAGGTCAGCTGCGTGCGCAGGGCTGCTTCGTCGAGTTTGTCTTTTTGCTTAAAGGAAAAAGTGTAGGCCGCCAAAAAACTAGGAGGCGCGAGTCGATATAACGCAGTCGTGATGGGGACGGTCAGGATATCGACCTCGCCAAGCATCAGGGCATGCAGGGTACGTAACCGTTCTGAAATCAAGTCTTGGTGCGGGGAGAAACTGTCATACGGCAAAGTTTCCCAGTCTGGCAACGGACGAACTCTGAGTCCTGGCGCAAAGATTGGAATTTCCTCTGCCAGACGTTGAGCCTCCAGAGGCTCCGCCGTCAAAATCACAAGCGTCTTGCCGCTTGCTGCGGCTAGTTCAGTCAACAGCCAGGCGTCGCCTGAGCCCGCAGGTGTGGGTTGAGCAAAGCGCAGACCGGGCTTGAGCGAGGCGAGTAAAGAAGAAATAGAGTGAGAAGCAGTCGACATTGACAGTAAATCGCAGGGGTGATCGCGCATGAAAAAGCGCAAGTGATGCGCGACATATCGGTATATCTGACACCGACTAAACCATTGATTATAAAATCAACTGAATATGACGCCTTCTAAACCCCTGTTTAATGTTCAAAATCGCATCGTTGCCCTCGTGCCGGCCGCGGGGATTGGCGCGCGTGCGCTTGGTGCGGGCGAGGTCAACCTGCCTAAACAATATCGCTTGTTGGCTGGACAAGCGATGCTTAGGCATTCGGTCAGCGCCTTGTTAGCCGACCCGCGGATACAGGAAGTCAGGGTTGCTGTGGCGCCTGGTGATTCGCACGCCAATGGAGTATTGGCTGGCTTAGCCAGAACCCACTGCTCCCCTTGTGGAGGCGCGACACGTGCGCAGACAGTTTTAAACGCCCTCAGTGAGGCGCAACTCGCGCCAGAGGACTGGGTCTTGGTGCACGATGCCGCGCGTCCTGGGCTGCCTCGAGACGCTTTGGCGCGCCTGATTGATGCTTGCTTGGCGGACGGTGTGGGTGGTCTGCTGGCCATGCCGGCGGCTGACACCCTTAAAAAAGCACAGCCCTTTAGCAATAACGTTGCACAAACGGTTGCAAGAGAGGGGTTTTGGCTCGCGCAGACGCCGCAAATGTTTCGAGCGGGTTTGTTGCTTGAGGCGCTCACGCGTGCGGTGGGTGCTTCTGAGCCCCCTACGGATGAGGCTCAGGCGATGGAGGCATTGGGCTATGCCCCGATTTTGGTGAGAGGTTCAGGGAAAAACACCAAAATTACCTGGCCTGAAGATTTTCAATGGGTGGAGTCTTGGTTATGAGTGATTTTGCCTTGCGTATTGGTCAGGGTTTTGATGTGCATGCCTTGGTCGAGGGACGTCCTTTGATCCTCGGAGGCGTCACCATTGAGCACACCCACGGTTTACAGGGACATTCGGACGCAGATGCGTTGTTGCATGCGGTGACAGACGCTCTGCTTGGTGCAGCGGGTCTGGGCGATATCGGGCGCCTTTTTCCTGACACCGATCCGCAATACAAGGGGGCGGATAGTCGGGTGTTATTGCGCGAGGCGTATGGGCGGGTGTTGGATGCGGGCTGGCAACTGGTCAATATGGATGCCACCATTCATGCTCAAGCACCAAAAATCGGACCGCACGCGCCCGCTATGGTCAGCAATATCGCAAGCGACTTAAATGTCCAATCTGGCGATATCAATATCAAGGCAAAGACCAACGAAGGACTCGGTCATCTTGGTCGCAAAGAAGGAATCGCAGCCAATGTGGTGGTGTTGTTGCGACGACGCTGATGGTTAAAGAGTGCGCGACCAGAGGGATCGCAATGACTTTTTCTTTTTAACCATCGCTTTGCAAGATAAAGATTTCGACTTGTGCAGTGAGCCCACCACCCTGTCGCGGAATAAAGCTCAAGTTGCCGTTCATGTGTTGTAACAGGCGATCAACAATCGCAAGTCCGAGCCCTGTCCCCGAGGCGCCCGTCCGAGCGCTGTTGCCCCGCGAAAACGGTTTGCGCACGCGTTCAAGATCGTGCACAGGAATGCCCGGACCTGTATCTGAAACCTTGATTTTAATGGACTGACTGTTACCGTCTAAGGTGACATTGAGCTCTGGAATACCCGCTGGATTGAGTCCGTAACGTCTCGCGTTTTCAATCAGGTTGGTGAGGATTCGCCGCAAGTCAGTCGCAGATACTTGCGCATGTAATTCTGGCGCGATCGTTGCGGATAGTGTGCCGCCAGCGTGCTTGGTCAGGCAGCGTTCGCGCTCAATGACTTCAGTCACTAGCTTTGAGAGATTGATGGCGACCTGAGGTTCAAGGCTTGCAGGCCTAGCATAGTTCATTAGCTGTGCGAGCGAGTGATCAATTTGGGCGAGATCCTGATCAATTGCCTGTCGTCCGACATCACTCATATTACTCATTTCGACTTCTAGTCGCATGCGTGCCAGTGGTGTGCGTAGGTCGTGGGAGATGCCGGCTAACATCAATGTCCGATCGGCATTCGCTTGATGAAGTTCGCGCGCCATTCGGTTAAAGCTATTGTTGAGGGTACGTAGTTCACGCGCGCCCGTCTCTGGTAATGCAGGCGGCGAGGCGCCCTTGGAGACCAAGTGGGCCGCGCGCGCCAGGCGTGCGAGGGGACGGTTGATATAAGACACTCCGAAGGCCGCACCGATCAGTGAAAGCAAGAGCGCGGCGGCCCCCCAGCTCAACCACTCTACGCCTCCAGTCAAGCGAATCTCGTGACGCTCAAACGCCAGCCAATATTTTTCATGATTGAGTCGAAAACTCACCCAAAATCCTGGCACTTCATTGACTGACCACGCCAAGATGGTTTCTTCGCCCAGTTGTGTGCGAACCAGTTTGGCTACGCGCTGCCAATAACGTCCACTTGGTAAAGGCTCAATCACGTCAAGACCTGTACGGGCGTAAACATCCAGCCCCTCGCGAAGTGACAGCGTTCGCAGTAGATCTCGACGCTCTTTACTGGGCGCGTAAGTCAGTGTGGTCAGGGTTAGGTTGACGGAGGTCGCAATCCGTTGACTCATCTGCGCTGCACGCGGTCCCATTTCGAGGCTAAAAAAGACGAGTACCCATGCACCCAGACTGGCTAGCATGAGTGTGGAGAGCAGAAGAAAACTTCGTGTGAAGAGATCAACCTGGGACAGAATTTGCAACAGCCAAGACCAAGCTTGATGAATGCCGTTTACCCAATGTAATACTTGCTGCCTAATTTGGTGCTTGAGGGTGTTAATTTCTGCCATCTGGAACAAAAACGTAGCCCATTCCCCAGACAGTCTGGATAAAAGAGGGCTTTGAAGGATTGATTTCAAGCAATTTACGCAGTCGAGAGATTTGCACATCCAAACTGCGATCAAAGGCCTCGTACTCTCGCCCACGCGCCAGTTCCATGAGCTTGTCGCGAGAAAGTGGGATCTTTGGGTGACGTGCAAATACTTTTAAGACAGAGAATTCGCCCGTCGTAATCGGCACGATTTGCTGATCTCTCATGAGGCAGCGTGTCGCCAGATTGAGGGTGTAAGGCCCAAAACTGATGGATTCGTTGTCTTGGCCGGGTGCGCCAGGATGCTCTTCGGAGCTGCGGCGCCTCAGGACGGCATTGATACGGGCAAGCAATTCGCGTGGGTTGAAAGGCTTGGACAGGTAATCGTCCGCACCCATTTCCAACCCAATAATGCGGTCAATTTCCTCAGCTTTTGCTGTCAGCATAATGATGGGAGTCGTATCAAGATTGGCACGCAGACGTCGACAAATCGATAACCCATCCTCTCCTGGCAACATTAAATCAAGCACAAGCATGTCGATATGCTCGCGCTGGAGGATTTTGGTCATTTCGCGAGCGTCTTCGGCAGTCAGAACATTGAAGCCTTGTTCTGTCAGGTATCGACGCAGCAAGTCACGCAGCCTCGGATCATCATCGACGACCAGAATTTTGCGTGTGCATTGGGTGTTTAATAAAGTGTTCATAAGTAAAAATGTAACCGTGGTCGAGGCATGAAACGAGCGTATCTCACAGGGTTTTACAAACGCTGACACTTGCTTAACAACTTGTGACAAATTGTTTCAATGTTTCAAATATCGCTAAGTTGGGCGGGTATCAATCTTTGTGAGCGGAGGTTCATTACAATCTCGTCATGACAAGAATTCTGGCATTTGAAACCTCGACCTCGACTGGTACCGTTGCCCTGCTCACTGAACAAGGGGCAGGAGTGACTGTCACCCAGCGCACGATCGAGGGTACAACTGGGCACGCCTCCGAGATACTCCCTCTGGCCTACTCTATTTTAACTGAGCTGAACCTGACTCAAAAAGACGTGACTGCGGTGACGTTTGGGCAGGGACCTGGCGCTTTTACCGGTGTGCGGGTCGCGTGTGGTGTGGCGCAAGGCATCGCACTCGCCCTAGACATTCCTGTGCTTCAAATCGGTGCGCTACCTGCCGTGGCTTCGCAGGCCGCAGCGCGTCACCCTGGTGCACTGCTTTACGTAGCACTGGACGCTCGCATGGATGAGGTTTATTTTGGGGTGTATGCCTGCGTGACCCCAATTGAACTGGTCGCGGTTCAGCCCCCAGTCTTGTTAGCGGCATCCGATGTGCAGTTGTTTATCGAACAGCGTCAGCTTTTTTGGCGGCAGCGCTTACCTGCATTTTCTTCTGTGACACTCGTGGGAGAGGGCTGGAGTGTGGTGCAACGCATGTGTCCGACCCAAGCGTTGACAGAGATTGGCGACGTGGATAATGTTCAGGCGCGTCCCGAGGCCGGCGCAGTGGCATTGCTCGCTTTGCACGCCTTAAAAGCCGGACAGACGCTTCCCCCCGAGCAGGCTGCGCCACTGTATTTACGCGACAAAGTGGCCTTTACAACGCTGGAGCGTGCAAGGGGGGATGGTGGCAATCCTCGTGCAAAAGCGCCGAGTGCGGCGGCTTTGCTGCCAATGCTCAAAGCGGACTTGCCTGAGGTGGTTGCGCTCGAAGCCGCTGTTCAATCCTTTCCTTGGACTCACAAAAATTTCGAGGATGCGCTCGAGGCGGGTTATGAGGCATGGGTCTTACGAACAGAAGAGGGTCTTCAGGGCTTTTTTATTGTGATGATGGCGCCTGACGTGGCGCACCTTTTGGTGATTGCTGTGGCTCGGGACGCACAGCGTCGTGGTGTTGGCAGGCAAATGTTGGAACATGTGACGCGACAGGCGCGCGGCGCGGGGACAGAAGGAATTGTTCTGGAGGTTCGCCCCTCAAACTTAGGAGCCTGTGCGTTTTATCAAGCTGAAGATTTTGTGCAGATTGGTATCCGACGGGATTACTATCCAGCAGCAAAGGGTCAGCGCGAAGACGCACTCATCCTCAAAAAGAGCTTTGATCACTGATGACCACACAGCAAACCAACGCACCTCAATATTCAGCCCTGCAACTTGCTTGGTTGCAGGAGCTCGGCATTGAAAAACCTTGGTTGCCCAGTGAGCAGGTTACTTCGAAAATATTGAGTGTCCCCGTATCGGTTGCGACTGTAGATGTGCCAGTGCCAACAGTCGAGGCAATGGTGGCACCGATTCGTCCAATAGCGCCGCGTCCCTCTGGCGCCCCAAGCGCTCGCGCAGCGGCCTCCGCGGCACCAACACCCGCGCCAGAAGTTCAAATTGACACTCAAGCGCTTGCCAATGCGGCGAGTGATATGGCGGCTTTGGCCGACATCATCAGTGCCTGTCAGGCATGCGGGCTTTGTCGAGAGCGACAGCAGGCGGTCACGGGTGAAGGGGTGATGCAGCCCGCCATCATGGTGGTGGGCGAGGCGCCAGGAGACTATGAGGATCGTCAGGGTAGGCCTTTTGTGGATCGTCCGGGCCTGATGCTGGACAACATGTTGTCTGCGATTCAGAGTAGCCGCACCCAAAATGTGTACGTGAGCAATATCGTCAAGTGTCGTCCGCCCGGCAACCGCAACCCCAAACCACCAGAGCTTGCGGCCTGTAAGCCTTACTTAATGCGCCAAATTGAACTTGTGCGGCCTTTTAGTATTTTGGCGGTTGGACGTGCGGCCCAAGCACTGCTCGAAACAGACGAGCCTTTAGAAAAGCTGCGTCAAGTCACTCATTCTCTTGTGGTGGCAGGACAAAAGATCCCACTCATTGTGACCAGCCATCCGGTCAGATTACTGAATCACCCCGCTGAAAAAGCAGCAGTCTGGCAGGATCTCTTGCTCGTCAAAACCGTTTCCGGTCTTTGACGAGCATTTTCAGGGTGATTGAAGGTTAAAGCGCTTTGCCATGTCCCTCTTGGCCGATTTCATCCAAAAGGTGAGGTTGTTTGCTGAGGTTGCTGCGATTCCAGCGGATCATCACCACCATCAATGACGCTACCATCCCACCAAAAATCCAGATAATGATGTCGATGGAGAAGTTGAGCCAGAGTAAAAGTGTGTAGATGGCGACCATCAACAAAATATTGAGCTGTTCATTGAAGTTTTGAACGGCGATCGAGTGTCCGGCCGACAATAGAACGTGACCACGATGCTGCAGCAAAGCATTCATTGGGACGACAAATAATCCTGAGGTCAATCCAATCAGCATCAACAACACATAAGCCACCCAAGGCAATTCCGTACCAAGAATGTTGATACTCATGGAATGATTGACAAAGGGCATCAGCATCACGACGAAGCCCATTGCGACCCCTAGAGGCAGAACCTTGAGAGCTTTGGGCAGCGGGACGCGTCCGGCTAAGATTGAGCCTGCGATGGTGCCCAGAGCCGTGATTCCCATCAGAATGGACGCCTGATCCAGGCGATAGCCCAGATGGCTCTTTCCCCACTCAATCACAATCAGCTGCAGCGTGGCGCCCGCACCCCAAAATAGGGTGGTGACACCCAGTGAGATTTGACCGAGTTTGTCGCGCCAGAGAATACGCACGTAGCCTGCAAATGTTAGAACCAGTTTGATTGGATTTTTATTTTGCTTGGGGTAGACAACGTTGGTGCTCGGAATCAATAAATTACAAATCGCAGCCGCAATATAGACAAAGGCAATCATCAAAATGGCGGCTTCGGCGGGCGTATCGACCAATTTACTGATCCAGGCATGGCTGAGCAGCCAGGACGAAACAGTGGGGGAGACGAGCACACCACCCACGACTGTCCCCATGATGATGGACAAAATCGTCAATCCTTCAATCCAGCTATTGCCTTTGACAAGCTGAAGCGGGTGAAGCATTTCAGTGACGATGCCATATTTTGCAGGGGAGTAGGCCGCTGCGCCAATTCCGACCAGAGCGTAAGCCACACAGACTAGCGCAACCTGCCCGTCCTGAGCCAGTCCGAACAATGCATAGGAAAACATCAGTAAACAGCCACTGACTTTGATGGCATTGGTCAAAAACATGACCCGCCCCTTGGGGAACGAGTCAGCCACAGCACCAACAAAGGCTGCGAGCAGGACATATGAGGCGGCAAACCACCATTTCATCATCGGAGCCATCCAGTCTGGGCCGTGAAGCTCCTGGATCAGTGCGATTGCAGCGATAAATAATGCATTATCCGCCAGCGAGGACAAAGCCTGCGCAGCCATGACGGTAAAAAAGCCTCGATTCAAGATGGTTTCCCGAAAAAATGAACGCACGCCACAATGCGGCATTATGCATAATAAAAGAATGAGGGAATCCCCTTGGTTTTGTCCCCTCGGATCATGGACTGTTAAATGTCCGTTGGCGGGTGGATCACCAGATTTTTGCTCAGGCTGCGTTATGATCTATGGGATTCCATCCGAGATAGTGCCTATATTGTGCGTCTGACCCAGATCAAACTAGCGGGATTCAAGTCCTTCGTCGATCCGACCGTGATCCCGACCCCCAGCCAGCTCGTAGGCGTGGTGGGTCCGAACGGCTGCGGTAAGTCTAATATTATCGATGCGGTGCGTTGGGTGATGGGTGAGAGTCGCGCCTCTGAGTTGCGCGGCGAGTCAATGCAGGATGTGATCTTCAGCGGATCAGGCCAGCGCAAGCCTTCTGCGCGCGCTTCGGTCGAATTGGTGTTTGACAACAGCGATGGCAGAGCAGTAGGCCAATGGGCGACTTATGCCGAAATCGCCGTGCGTCGAGTGCTCACGCGAGATGGCACCAGTAGCTACTTCATCAACAACCAGCAAGTCCGTCGTCGTGACGTGAATGATATTTTTCTGGGCACCGGCTTGGGCGCGCGCGGTTACGCCATTATCGGCCAAGGCATGATTAATCGCCTGATCGAAGCCAAACCTGAAGAGCTTCGCGTCTATCTTGAAGAGGCTGCCGGGGTATCGCGTTACAAAGAACGCCGTCGTGAAACAGAAAATAGATTGTCTGACACAAGAGAAAATCTTGTTCGGGTCGATGATATTTTGCGTGAGCTTACCTCTCAACTCGAAAAGCTTGAGTCTCAGGCCGAGGTTGCGCGTGAGTATCGTGCTCTGCAAGCAGAGGGCGAGGGCAAGCAAAATGCATTGTGGTTTCTGAAAGAGGCCGCCGCTCACGAAGAACGTGCTCGTACGCAACAAGAAATCGAACGGGCACAAACTGAGCTCGAGGCCTCGATGGCCGGTTTGCGTGCAAGCGAAGCCGCCCTTGAGACGCGACGCCAAGCGCACTATGCCGCAGGTGATGCTGTGCATGCCGCCCAAGGTCTGCTTTACGAGTCCAATGCCAAGGTCAGCAGTCTCGAGGCTGAGATTCGACATGTCGTAGAGTCACGCAATCGCGTACAAACACGACGCGCCCAGTTGCAAGTCCAGATGACAGAGTGGGATTCGCAAAAAGAACATTGTGTTTTGCAGATCCAAGAAGGCGAAGACGAGCTGATGACGAGTGCAGCACGTGCTGAACAGGCACGTGAACTTGCTCTGGCTGCCCAAGAGGGCTTGCCAGATATCGAGGCTCGGGTCCGTCAAGCTGCGGCGCAGCGTGAGGAAATGCGCGCCACACTGGCACGGGTCGAACAAAGTCTCGCCCTGGTTGCGCAGACGCAGCGGGATTCGGACCGTCAGTTACAAACCCTTGAAATGCGTCGTGAACGACTCAAGCAAGAGTTACAAGGCGTAGATGCCCCAGATGTGGATACGCTTGAGCGCTTAACGGGCGATAAGCTCGTTGCCGAAGAATCCCTAGAAGAAGCGCAGGGTGCACTCGCTGAGCTCGAAGACAAATTGCCCGATGCTGATGCGCGTCGTGCCCAGGCGCAGCAACAGGCTCAAGCCGAAGCGGAAACGCTTGCCCGGTTGGATGCGCGCCTGACGGCTTTGATGAGATTGCAAGAGGACGTACAGAAAAAAGGCAGCCTAGAACCCTGGCTGGCCAAGCATGAACTTTCATCACTGGCTCGTTTGTGGCAAAAACTGCATGTTGAGCCAGGCTGGGAAACTGCTCTGGAAGCTGTGCTGAACGAACGCATGACAGGTCTCGAGGTTCGAAGTCTCGACTGGGCGCGTGCGTTTGCAAATGACGCCCCACCTGCACGTCTGGCTTTTTATCAGCTCCCTCCTGCAGCACCTGTGGCGCCCGCGCCCGCCGGACTTAATCCGCTCGCCTCAGTGCTGCGCATTACCGATCCTGAGTTGCGAACATTGCTGCAGGGCTGGTTAGGCAATGTCTATATTGCAAAAGATGTCACCGAGGCACTTGCTGCGCGTGCGGCCCTTCCTGCAGGCGCCACGCTGGTGGTACAGGGCGGGCACTTGGTCGATGCCAATAGCGTGCGTTTTTACGCACCTGACTCAGAGCAGGCTGGCTTGCTGGCACGTCAGCAAGAAATTGAAAATCTACAACGAGAAATCAAGGCGCATCAGTTGATTGCCGACAACTCTCGTTCTGCGGTCGCGCAAGCGGAGTCTGCTTGGCAACAAGTGTCGCAGGCATTGCCTCCTGCGCGTCAGCGCGTCTCAGAAATTACGCGGCGCTTGCATGATTTGCAACTCGAACACACGCGTCTACAACAACAAGTTGAGCAAACCCGTGAGCGCTCTGGGCGACTCGAGCAAGACATTGCCGAAGTTATTTCTCAGCAAGAAGAACTCACTGCCGCGAAACTCGAAGCGGAAGCCCGCTTCGAAGAACTGGATGCCGAGATCGGCGTGCAGCAGGAAATTTATTCAGAAGCGGAAATGGCTGGAGAGGCACTTTCCGAAGAGGCCGAAACCGCACGCAATCGTTTGCGCGATCAGGAGCGTGGTGCCCAAGAAGCAGAGTTTGCAGAGCGCGGGATTCGCGCACGGATAGCTGAGCTGCAGCGTAATCTTCAGCTTGCGACTGAGCAAGCGACGCGGGCACAACAAGAGTTGTTGTCTCTGGAGTCTGAACTCTCGACCTTGGATGCTGCAGCGGCAGAAGCTGGACTGCAAGAAGCCCTGGAATTTCGTGCTGAAAGAGAGGAGACTCTTGGTCGTGCGCGAATCGAGATGGATACCCTTGCTGCGCAACTGCGCGAGTCGGATGAGGAGCGCATGACCATTGAGCGTTCACTCGAACCGCGCCGCGAACGCATCATGCAGCTTCAGTTGCAAGAGCAAGCTGCGCGTCTAGCGACAGAACAGTTTGCTGAACAACTGAATGAGCGTCAAGTTGATCGCGCTGCAGTTCAGGCTTCTTTGGTGGATCAACCCGAGGATTGGCAGCGCCCCGCTTGGTTGCAGTCCGAAGTACAACGTATTACGAGAAAAATTGAAGGCTTGGGTTCAGTCAACTTGGCGGCATTAGACGAGCTGACTGCTTCGCGAGAGCGCAAAAACTATCTTGACGCACAGTATCTTGACCTGCAAACTGCGATCGAAACGCTTGAAGACGCGATCCGTAAAATCGATCGTGAGACACGTGATTTGCTACAGACGACCTTTAATGAGGTGAATGGGCATTTTGGTGAGTTGTTCCCAAAGTTATTCGGGGGCGGCGAAGCGCGCTTGATTATGACCGGCGACGAGATTTTGGATGCCGGTGTACAAGTCATGGCGCAGCCACCAGGCAAGCGCAATACGTCTATTCACCTGCTTTCTGGCGGAGAAAAGGCGCTGACAGCGACGGCATTGGTGTTTGCACTGTTCAAGCTCAATCCCGCACCATTCTGTCTGCTTGACGAGGTGGATGCACCGCTCGACGATGCCAATACCGAGCGTTATGCCAATCTCGTGAGCAACATGGCTGATCACACACAATTTTTATTTATTTCACATAACAAGATCGCCATGCAAATGGCACGTCAGCTGGTTGGCGTGACGATGCAAGAACAAGGCGTGTCGCGTATTGTGGCCGTTGATATCGAATCCGCATTGCAGCTCGCTGCCGAAGCTGCATGATTACCGAGGCAACACATGAGTGAGTTGCAAATCTATTTGATCGTGATCGGTGCAGCGATTATCGTATTGCTGCTTGGTTTTAACTGGTTTCAAGATCGTCGCGTGCGGCGCCGGATGCAGGCTCAAATGCCCGTCATTGAGCAAGATCCTCTGCTGGGCGAGTCTTTCGCTGCAGGTGAAGCGCGTCGTGAGCCTGGGCTCGGTGGTGGACAGACGTTTGCACAAGATGGTGAAGTATCAGCGTTGAACGCCACTCATGAACATCCCGACGCCGCGACCGATGATCAAGGGCCAGACCCTTCTACCGAAGTTGTGATCGAAATCACGTTTCAAGGTCCAATGCTGGGTGAAGATCTACTGCCTCTGCTTCAGCCTCTGCGTAGCGCAGGACGCAAAGCTGTGCGTATTTTTGCTCAGGATACTGAGGGGCAACTTGACTTGCGCTTGCATGCCAGCGGTCAGTACGTTTCAGTGCATCTCGCAGTATTGCTGGCCAATCGAAGCGGAGCATTGTCTGCGATCGAATGGTCTCAAATCTGGAATCGTGCGCAGAGCTTAGCGGATCAATTAGAGTCCAATATCGAAGGGCCTGATCAACAGCACGTGCTGGATGCGGCATCTCGCTTGGACGATACCTGTGCCGCGCTCGATACTCAGGTCGGTCTCACTTTATTACTCGGTAGTATGCGGCCTGTTTCTGAGGTGACGGCGGCTGCGCGGGGTATGGGTTTTATTCCCTTTAGCGGTGGGCTGGTTTGGTTGGGTGACTATGGTCTGGTCTGTTTCAGTTTGTCTCGTGCTGATGCTGAGTCTTTTGATGCTGGCATGGCGAGCGTGGATCGTCTCTCTCTGCTACTAGATGTACCCTGTAGTCCCGTCGATACGCGTGCTTTTGCCAACATGTCAGAAGTTGGTTTTGAACTAGCACGACGGATCGGCGGTGAACTGGTCGATGACCAGCTGCGCCCCTTACAGCCCGGTGCTGAAGTGGCGATTGATGAAAAACTCATGACGTTGTATTCGCAGCTTGAAAAGGCTGGTTTTGCTGCGGGTAGTCCTCGCGCAAGACGTGTGTTTGCGTAAAACAGGTCTTTAAGAATGGATGCGTTGGACTCGGTCATCGAGCGCTTGAGCTGGTTGCGTAGTGAGATTGAGCGACACAACCAAGCGTATTATGTGCACGATACGCCGGTTGTCAGTGATGCGCAGTACGACACGCTGATGCTTGAATTGCAAGCACTTGAAACAGCACACCCTGAACTCATCACGTCGGACTCGCCTACGCAACGCGTTGGCGCTTCACCTCTCGCTACATTTGGAAGTGTGACACATAGTGTTCCTATGCTTTCGCTGGGCAACGCCTTCGAGGACACTGAAGTACGTGCCTTTGATAAGCGCGTCTCTGACACGTTGCGCGCGGCGGGCAAGCTATCTCCCTCGGAAGAAGTTTCTTATTTTTGCGAATTAAAGCTCGATGGACTTGCCATCAGCTTGCGCTATGAGCGTGGACTATTGGTGCAAGCGGCGACACGTGGAGATGGGCAGACGGGTGAGGATGTCACCATGAACATCCGAACGATCAAGTCTATTCCACTCAAGTTGACAGGGGCTGCTCAAGATATTCCTGAGGTGCTAGAGGTCCGTGGGGAGGTCTTTATGAACCTCGCCGATTTTGATCGTCTAAATATCGCGCAACAAGCGCGTGGCGACAAGATCTTTGTTAATCCGCGTAATGCAGCCGCAGGGAGTTTGCGTCAACTCGACTCTCGCATCACTGCACAAAGAACCTTAAGTTTTTTTGCTTATGGCTGGGGAGATATTGGCTCCGTGCAGAGGCCCCGTCATAGCGATATGCTGGACTGGTTAGAGCGGTTGGGTTTACCCGTCAATACCTCTCAACACGTTTTGGCGCGTGGTGCGGATCAGCTGCTTAAGTTCTATGCGGAAGTAGGTGCGCGACGTGCAAAGCTGCCTTATGACATTGATGGCGTGGTCTACAAGGTCGATGATTTGACTGCCCAGCGGGTGTTAGGTTTTGTGGCAAGAGCACCGCGCTTTGCCATCGCGCATAAGTTCCCCGCCCAAGAGGCCACAACAGAATTGTTGGATATTGAGGTGCAGGTTGGACGTACGGGAGCAATCACGCCTGTGGCGCGTCTCGCCCCGGTTTTTGTGGGAGGCGTGACGGTCACGAATGCCACACTTCATAATGAGACAGAAATATTACGCAAGGATGTACGCATAGGCGACACCGTCATCGTTCGTCGCGCGGGTGATGTGATTCCTGAGGTTGTGGGTCCTGTTCTGGCTCAGCGCCCGATTTTTGCCGCCTCTTTTATCATGCCAACAGCTTGTCCTGTGTGTGGCTCAGCGATTGAGAAAGTAGAGGATGAGGCGATTGCGCGTTGTACAGGTGGATTGTTTTGTCCAGCCCAGCGTAAACAAAGTTTGATTCATGCTGCAGGTCGAAAGGCGCTTGATATCGAGGGCTTAGGTGAAAAACTGGTTGAGCAACTGGTTGACCGCGGCCGTATTCACTCTTTGGCTGAGTTGTATACCTTACGCGTAGAAGAGCTTGCTGAATACGACCGGATGGGTCAAAAATCAGCTGAAAACTTGATTGAGGCGATTGCCCAAGCAAAGCGTCCACAGCTCAATCGTTTGATTTTTGCTTTAGGTATCCGCCATGTGGGCGAGACAACTGCCCGCGATTTGGCGCTGCATTTCGGTTCGATTGAGGCGTTGATACAGGCTCAGCCAGAAGCGCTTTTAAATGTTCCTGACGTGGGACCTGTCGTGGCGGGATCGATTGCAAGATTTTTCGCAGAGCCACATAATCAAGAGGTTGTTCGGGCGCTGCGAGAGCAGGGTGTTGAGCCTCAGGCGCCTGAAATGCAGCGAAGCGCCGGACTCGCAGGCAAAACGTTTGTGTTGACAGGAACCTTGCCGACCTGGTCGCGTGAAGAGGCATCGAGCCAAATTATTGCTGCAGGGGGAAAGGTGAGTGGCTCTGTTTCGCGCAAAACGTCTTATGTTGTCGCGGGCGAAGAAGCGGGAAGTAAGCTGGAAAAAGCGACTGTACTTGGTGTCGCGATTTTAGATGAAGCAGGCCTCAAGGCATTGCTTGAGGCCTCGCAGTCGATCCAGTAATTACTGGATCTTGGCTTTGCCGCGCAGTTGAGCCTGATAGGCTGCAAGTGCTTGTTCACGCATCATTTGCTCGAGTTCTTTGCGAACCTGATCTAGTGGTGGGAACTCGACAGGACGAATGTCCATCACTTCAATGACGTGCCAGCCGAACTGTGATTGGACAGGCTTGTCGGCCAACTGACCTTTTTTGGTGGCAGCTACGGCCTTGGCAAAGGGCTCGACATAGTTTGTTTCAGGCGCCCAACCCAGATCGCCACCTTTGGCAGCACTTCCAGTGTCTTTGGACTGTTTGGCTAAGTCTTCGAATTTTGCAGACTTATTCTTGAGCTTGTCCTGAATGTCGTTAGCAGTCTTTTCGTCTTCGACCAAGATGTGGCGAACGTTGTACTCAAACTTGTCGGCTTCAGCCTTTTTGAGTTTTTCGTATTCAGCTTTCACAGCTTCTTCAGTGATGGGATTCTTTTTGAGGTAGTCAGCCATCAAGGCTTGTACCAAAATGCCCTGACGCGCCAATTCGAGCTCAATAGCGACAGTAGGATCCTTGGGGATTCCTGCTGCATCAGCGGCCTGCACCATCACCTGACGGTTGATCAGCTCTTGCTTGATCTGGTCGCGCATTTCTGGAGAATCGGTCGCACCACGTGCCACCAACAGCTTTACAAACTGATCGACGTTCGCCTGGGTAATTGCTTTGCCATTCACGGTGGCAACGTTCTGAGCATGAAGAGGTGCAACCAACACGAGTGCGGCGGCGAGCATAACGATACGTTTCATGAATTTCCTTTGGAGGGCGCCCGAGTTGTCAGCGCAAGCGCATGAATCGGGTGTGGGATTAAATCGCGCAAAAGATCATACACCAGCCGATGTTGCGCAATCATCGGATGGTTGTTAAAACATTCGGCCACGATCGTGGCACGGAAATGACTGGCATTGCCCGGGTTGCCCGAATGACCGGCATGGAGATGGGATTCGTCGACGATATCGAGCTCGAGCGCCTTGAGTGGGGCGAGACGCTCACGCAGCAAAGTCAGGTGCGGATTGATGGTGTCGCTCATTGTTTGTTTTCCTTGGACTCAGACCCAGCCAAAGCCTCTTTGGGCTCATCTTGCTGCATGTGCTTGCCGAGCCAGATGGACTGAGCGATCACAAAGACTATTAGTAAGGCCATCAAGCCAAAGACCTTGAAGTTGACCCACTGACTTTCTGAAAAGAGACCAGAAAAGGCGACAAATAAATTGAGCCCCCCTGCAGCAAGAAAAAAAAGGGCCCAGCTCAGGTTGAGTTTGCCCCAAGCGCTATCGGGCATGGAGACTTTTTCACCCAACAATTTTTGCATGAGGTTGCGACCCATGAGATATTTGCTGACAAGCAATACCGCACCGAACAGCCAGTACAGGACTGTGGGTTTCCATTTGATAAAGGCTTCGTTTTGAAGCCACAGTGTTGCGCCACCAAAAAAAACAATCACGGCAAAGTTCACCCAGTGCATGGTTTCAATGGGTTT
This sequence comes from Zwartia sp., assembly GCF_049655405.1. Lineage (GTDB taxonomy): Bacteria > Pseudomonadota > Gammaproteobacteria > Burkholderiales > Burkholderiaceae_B > Zwartia. The sequence continues at coordinate 274,590 of NZ_JBASJR010000011.1, read as the reverse complement.
GCCAGTGAGTTTGATCCAAAGGATTTGTAAAACGGCTGCGGCAATGGCAACGGCCGTTGCGACATAAATATCCGCAAATCGGTAGGCAACAAAAAATAAAATGAGCGGAAACAGGTCGAAGAGGAATTTTTTCATGGTTTGACTGGCTCGAACGTCAGGGAAAGAGAATTGATGCAGTAGCGCAGGCCAGTAGGAGGCGGGCCATCTGGGAACACGTGTCCTAAATGACTATCGCAGACATTGCACATCACTTCGGTACGCACCATGCCGTGAGACATATCGGTCTCTTCTTTGACGTTTTCAGGGTTGAGTGGCTCAAAATAGCTCGGCCAACCGCAACCCGCATCAAACTTCGTATCTGAAGCAAATAGGGCAGTCCCGCAGCCTACGCAGCGATAAATGCCATATTCGCGGTGATCCCAGTAGCGTCCCGTAAACGCACGTTCCGTGCCTTTTTGACGGGCAACGTAGTATTCGTCGGCGGAAAGCTGGGCTTTCCATTCAGCTTCAGTTTTATTAATTTTTGACATACTTTACTTGGAGTGAGAGTTTTAGAAAAAGTTCTCATGCATAATCGATCACCATGTTAATCGAGTTTAAAAATATCTTTGTCGAACGCGAAGGTCGTCAAACTTTGACAGATCTGAGCTTAAGCCTGTCTGAGCGTCGGATTGGGATCATTGGTCCAAACGGCTCGGGCAAGAGTACCTTTATTCGTCTGATCAATGGCTTATTGATCCCAAAAACGGGACAAATTTGTGTCGATGGTCTCGATACTCGCACGGATGCTGAAAAGATACGCAGGAAGGTCGGTTTTGTATTTCAAAACCCTGATAACCAGATTGTCTTTCCGCTTGTGAGTGAGGATATCGAATTTGGTCTCAAACGACGCGTGCCTGAGCCAACGCTCAGGCGGCAACGCGCGCAAGAGGCTCTCAGCCAGCTTGGTGTGCTGCATCTTCAGGAGCGCTTGATACACACGTTGTCGGGGGGCGAGAGACAGCTCGTTGCGCTCGCGGGCGTGCTGGCGACGCAGCCAGAGATCTTGGTGTTTGACGAGCCAACCACCCAGCTTGATTTGCGTCTGCGTAATCGCTTTGAGCAACATTTGACGTCCTTGACTCAATCGGCAGTCATTGTCAGTCATGATCTGGCGTTAATGGAGACCATGGATCGTGTGCTCGTCCTCAAAGACGGCCGGCTTGCTTTTGATGGCGCACCTGTTGAGGCGACCTCTTGGTATCGGGCGCATTGCAGCTGATGGGTTCCTTTTATTTTCCAGGTGATAGTTGGTTGCACCAAATGTCGGCAGGTCAAAAGCTGGCGTGGCTGATGGTGGCGGGGGCCGGCTTGATGTGGGTGCATGACTGGTACATCCTTGCCGTGCTCATGTGTGTCGTACTGCTGTTGCTACAGCAGTCTGGCGTAAGCAGCTCGCAACTATGGCGGCATATTCGTGGCTTAAGTTGGTTAGTATTGGCGCTCATGGCCTTTACCGCGTTGGTTCAGTCACCCATGGCAGCGTTAGTGGTGGGCTTGCGCATGAGTGTCTTATTGCTGGCGGCTTTGTTAGTGTCCATGACGACCTCGATCGCCAAAATGATGGAGGTCTTGATCTGGTTGCTGCAGCCCCTTGCTGCGCTGGGTTGGGTTAACAGCGAACGCGTAGCGCTTGTCTTTGGGCTGACATTGCGACTCATTCCCGAGCTCAGTTTGCAATGGCATGAAATCCGCGAGGCGCAGGCCGCACGCGGCTTAAAAGCCAACCCTCTTACAATGGGCGTACCGATGTTGTTGCGCACCCTCAAGCGGGCACAGGAGATTGCTGAGGCACTGGATGCGAGGCAATAGTTCGACCGCCAGGCATTCGAGTCCTGATGTTGGGGCAATCGTTTCAAAAAAATTGGGATATTGATGCAGAATACTAAAGACCTCGTGCTGGTTGCACTTTTTACCGCGATGATTATTGTGCTTGGCTTGATTCCGCCTGTGCCAGTTCCTTGGGTGCCCGTTCCCGTGACCTTGCAAACCTTTGGTGTGATGCTGGCTGGTTTGATACTGGGCCCTTGGCGGGGCGGGCTGGTAGTGTTGACTTATGTATTGATCGCGATGATCGGAATCCCAGTGTTGCCAGGCGGCCGAGCAGGACTCGCGGTCTTGGCCGGTCCAACTGGAGGTTTTTTGTTGGGGATGATTCCTGGCGCGGTCGTCACGGGCTTTTTGGCTGGGCGCCCTAAGACTAATAGTTCGGCAGGCGGGCAGCAGGGATGGTCTGCTGCGGCGCCCCAAGTCTTTCGCTGTTGGATCGCGAGTGTTGTGGGTGGAATGTTGGTCGTCTATGCCGCTGGCATCCCCTGGCTCGGTATCGTCACAGGCATGGGCTTAACCAAAGCGGCTTGGGCGATCGCAGTATTTATTCCCGGCGACTTGCTGAAAGCGCTGATCGCGGGCATCGTCGCACAGCGTGTGCGACGTTTAGCGCTCGTTTAAGTTTGCTTGAGCGCTTTGCGGCGCTCAAGCCAGGCACCAAACTCGCCCACGATTCCACGGCGGAATGCCAAGACGCAGATCACGAAAATCAGTCCGATCACAATTGAGACAGATTCGCCTAGTCGTTGAAACCATTCGATTCCGGTCCAGCCTGTGAGCATCGCGCCTAACTCGCCCACTTTGTTTTCCAGCAAGACCACGATAAATGCGCCGATGACAGGACCAATGAGTGTGCCGAGTCCGCCAATCAGCGTCATTAAAATCACGAGCCCTGACATTTGCCACGTCGCGTCAGTCAGTGTTGCAGAAACAAAAATCAACATCTTGGTTGAGCCTGCAAGACCTGCCAGCATGGCTGATAAAACAAAGGCCAACAGTTTGAAGCGATCGACGTCGTAACCAAGCGAAGTCGCCCGCGCTTCATTTTCACGAATGGCTTTGAGGACTTGTCCGAAAGGGGAGTGCACGGTACGCCATATGATGAAAAAGCCCAAGACAAAAATGCCCATCACGACATAATAGAGATTGAGGTCATTTTTTAAATCGATCAAACCAAATAACGTACCTCTAGGTACGCCTTGAAGACCATCCTCGCCGCCCGTGAATTTGGCCTGCAAGAAAAAGAAATACACCATCTGTGACAAGGCCAAGGTGATCATTGCAAAATAGATCCCGCTGCGGCGAATGGCGATTGCACCCATTGCGAGTCCAAGTACGCCGGCCACGAGCACGCCAAAGGCAAGTCCCACTTCCGTTGGAAAGCCCCAGAGCTTGATCGCATGCCCCGAGGCGTAGGCGGCACTTCCCAAGAAGGCTGCGTGACCAAAGGAGAGCAGGCCTGTAAAGCCTAGCAGCAAGTTAAACGCGCAGGCAAACAGCGCGTAGCACATGATCTTCATGACAAAGACGGGATAGATACCCGTTAAAGGTATCGCTGCCAATAGGATCAGCGCAATAAGATAGCCGAGATTCTGACGATTCATTTTTCTTTTCCAAACAAACCGGCTGGGCGAATCAATAAGACAATCGCCATAATGATGAACACTACCGTGCTTGATGCCTCGGGCCAAAAGACTTTAGTCAGCCCCTCGATCACGCCGAGGCCAAGACCTGTGACGATGGCCCCAAGTATGGAGCCCATTCCACCAATCACCACAACGGCGAACACGACAATAATCAGGTTCGATCCCATTAGCGGTGAAACTTGAATAATGGGAGCGGCCAACACGCCTGCAAATCCTGCCAAGGCGACGCCAAAGCCATAAGTCAAGGTGATCATGAGTGGCACATTGACGCCAAAGGCTTCTACGAGCCGAGGATTTTCTGTACCGGCACGCAACAATGCCCCTAGCCGCGTGCGTTCAATGACAAACCAAGTGATGAGGCAAACCGTCAGCGAGGCGACAACGACCCAAGCACGATAGTTTGGCAGAATCATAAAACCTAGGTTCGTGGCTCCTCGCAGCGCTTCTGGTGCGGAGTATGGCTGGCCTGAGGCGCCATAGAAACTGCGGAACAACCCCTCGATCAGCAGCGTGATACCAAAGGTCAATAACAGGCCATACAGGTGATCAAGCTTGTAGAGGTGTTTTAAAAGAAACTTTTCAATCAGGATGCCGAAGAGGCCAACCAAAATAGGGGCAACGATCAACATGACCCAATAATTCAAGCCCAAGTAATTCAGGCCCATCCAGGCAAGAAAAGCACCCAGCATGTACAGGGCACCATGTGCGAAATTAATGACGTTGAGTAAGCCGAAAATCACGGCTAGGCCCAGCGACAAAATGGCGTAGAAGGAGCCGTTGACTAAGCCCAGCAAAAGCTGACCCAGAAACGCTTGCAAGGGAATGCCAAAAATAGTGATCATCGTCTGCCTACTTCATCAAGCCAATTGTCAGAACAGCTGAAATGCCCCCGTGCACAACGTGCAACAGGGGCAAAGTCTGATTATTTCTTGACGAGTTTGCACGTGGATTCGGATAACTTGGTGAACACCTCTTCACCTGGCAATACTGCGATTTGCTTGTAGTAGTCCCAGGGTCCTTTGGACTCGCTCGGCTTTTTGACTTCCATCAAGAACATGTCGTGCACCATACGACCATCTTCGCGGACGTAGCCGTTTTTGGCGAACATATCATTGACTTTGTTGGACTTCATCCACTTCATGACAGTATCACCATCATCGCTACCGGTTGCTTTGACAGCATTCAGATAAAACGACACGGCGGAGTAGTCCCCGGCTTGAATCATCGATGGCTTACGCTTGACACGTGCTTCAAATTTCTTGGACCAGGCACGGGTTTCTTCGTTTTGATCCCAATACCAACCGTCAGTGAATTGCATGCCTTGAGTGGCCTGTAAACCAAGTGAGTGGATGTCGTTAATAAAAATCAACAAACCAGCCAGCTTCATTGTTTTGCCAATACCAAACTCGTTTGCGGCTTTGATCGAGTTGATCGTGTCACCCCCCGCATTTGCGAGACCCAAAATTTGTGCTTTGGAGCTTTGTGCTTGCAGTAGGAATGAAGAGAAGTCTGAGGAGTTCAGCGGTGCGCGTACTTGACCTTTTACTTCGCCGCCTGCTTCTTTGACGACCTTGGCTGTGTCTCGCTCAAGTGCATGGCCAAAGGCATAGTCAGCCGTCAAAAAGTACCAGCTTTTGCCGCCAGCTTTCACGACGGCAGAGCCTGTGCCGCGCGCGAGCGCGACCGTGTCATAGGCCCAGTGAACAGTGTAGGGCGTACATTGTGAGCCTGTCAGGTCCGACGCTGCCGCACCAATTGCCATGAAGGGCTTCTTCTTTTCAGCGGCGATGCCCGCCAAAGCCAGGTTGACGCCAGAGTTTGTGCCGCCAATCAGCATGTCGATTTTTTGTTGATCAAACCATTCGCGCGCACGAGCGGCGGCAACGTCCGCTTTGTTCTGGTGATCAGCGAAGACGAGTTCAATTTTTTTGCCGTTGATCTCTCCGCCTGCGTCGGCAATAGCCATGCGAGCAGCTTCGACGCCGCCTGCGCCATCGATATCAGAATAAACGCTAGCCATATCGGTCAGAAAACCGATTCGGATGACGTTGTCAGAGACGCTTGCTTGGGCGGTGTGGCCGACGAGTCCGAGGCCTGCCATCATCAACGAAGCGCTTAAGGTACGAAGTTTCATGTAATTCTCCTGGGGTTCGCTGCTTGAAAATATTCTTGTTTTAAAAAGTATGTCATGCATTAGTGATTGATATTGTTGAGCGTCAAACTGCTTCAAACGCCTAACAGTTCGGTTAACACGGATTGTTTTTCTTTGAGCTCTTTCGCATCAAAGTGTTCGACGATTTGTCCGTGTTCCATGACATAAAAACGATCTGCCAGCGGAGCGGCAAAGCGGAAGTTTTGTTCGACCATGACAATGGTGTAACCCTTGGCTTTGAGCATCTTGATCATCCGCGCGAGCGCTTGAACAATGACGGGCGCCAAGCCCTCAGAAATCTCGTCGAGTAAAAGTAGATTGGCGCCTGTCCGTAAAATGCGAGCCACTGCAAGCATCTGTTGCTCCCCTCCCGACAGACGCGTGCCAGGCGAGTGTCGGCGCTCCAAGAGGTTGGGGAACATTTCGTAAATCTCAGCCAATGACATCCCGCCGCCGGGTACACCTACGGGTGGGGGTAACAGCAGGTTTTCTTCGCAGGACAAACTGGCAAAAATACCGCGCTCTTCTGGACAGTATCCAATGCCAAGATGGGCGATTTTGAAGGTAGGCATATCGATGGCTTCTTGGCCGTGGATACGCACGGAGCCTTTGCGTGAGCCGGTTAAACCGAGGATTGCTCGCAGCGTTGTGGTTCGCCCCGCACCATTGCGCCCAAGCAAGGTGACTACTTCGCCTTTGTTGACGGTTAAGTTGACGCCATGCAGGATGTGAGACTCACCGTACCAAGCGTGCAGATTGTTAATTTCAAGTGCGCAATTGCTCATCCGTGTGCTCCCTCGAGTTCGCCCTCGGTGGTGCCCATATAGGCTTCCATCACGGCGGGATCTTTTGAGACGTGGGCATAGTTACCTTCGGCCAAGACTGATCCACGCGCGAGAACGGTGATGGTGTCGGCGATCGAAGACACAACGTTCATGTTGTGTTCCACCATCAAAATGGTGCGGCCTACGCTGACACGCTTGATGAGTTGCGTCACGCGATCAACATCCTCATGACCCATACCTTGAGTGGGTTCGTCCAGAAGCATGAGTTCAGGTTCCATCGCGAGCGTGGTGGCAATCTCAAGCGCTCGCTTACGCCCATAGGGAAGGTTGACAGTCATCTCATCCGCAAACGCGCTGAGATCAACTTGTTCCAGTAGCTCCCTTGCACGCTCGTTTAAGGCATTTAAACGCTTGTCGCTTTGCCAGAAATGAAAGGACAGACCCGTCTCACGTTGTAGGCCAATGCGAACATTTTCAAGGACGGATAAATGTGGAAATACGGCAGAGATTTGAAACGAACGAATGATGCCTCTGCGTGCGATGTGCGCAGGGGAGTCGCGCGTGATGTCCGTGCCGTTAAAGAGAATATGGCCGCGTGTTGGCGTTAAAAATTTGGTGAGCAAGTTAAAACAAGTCGTTTTTCCAGCGCCATTGGGACCAATTAAGGCATGAATCTGACCACGCTGGACTCGGAGAGAGACATCGTTGACCGCAATAAACCCGCGGAATTCTTTGGTGAGCTTTTGTGTCTCAAGAATAATGTCTTGCATACAGCCACCTACCCACATTATTTAACATTTGATCACTAAGTATGGCGTAGATCAGCTGTAATACTCAATGCGGGTTTGCCTTAGGGTGTTAACCCTTGGTTTTTTTGGAGTACTCGCAGAGGTCAGAAATGCCGCATTGAGGGCATTTGGGCGTTCGTGCCACGCAAATGTATCGACCGTGCAAAATCAACCAGTGGTGGACATCGAGTTTGAACTCGTCTGCCACAAATTTTTCCAGCCCTTTTTCAACTGCCACGACATCTTTGCCAGGTGCGATTTTGGTTCGATTAGAGACCCTGAAAATGTGCGTGTCGACGGCAATAGTCGGTTGACCAAACGCAGTATTGAGTACAACGTTGGCGGTTTTACGCCCCACGCCTGGCAGCGCTTCGAGGGCCTCGCGTGTCTGAGGCACTTTACCGCCATGTTGCTCAAGCAAAATACCGCACGTCGCGATCGCGTTCTTTGCTTTGTTTTTATAGAGGCCAATCGTTTTGATGTAGTCCATCAGTTTTTCCTCGCCAAGGGCATAGAGTGCCTTGGGCGTCCCGTAGCGGGGGAAAAACTTGCGCGTTGCGATATTGACGGCTTTGTCTGTTGTTTGGGCTGAAAGCAAAACAGCGATCAGCAGTTGAAAGTCACTCTTGTACTCAAGCTCAGTCGTGGGTGACGGATTCGCTGCACGCAGGCGAGTAAATATTTCTCGACGTTTCTGTGGATTCATGAGGCAGTGGTACTGCGGCGCGCACGCGCGCGCGCGAGTGCGGCTTGGACGGCTGTTTGTTTTTCTGCGACCGTGCTTGGCGACGGGGCCGGTTGCTCAGTCTGAGCCGAGGTGGCCTCGGGAATATCCGTATTTTCGCTGGTCCTCAAGCTTGCGGGTGTCTTGTTGAGGCGGAGTTGTCTGCGCTCGTATTTCACACGCGCCAAGTCCGCATCATTGCGCGTCCACTCTCGGGAGGGTTCAACATTGACCATTTCGATGCAATCTACTGGGCAGGGCGCCACGCATAAGTCGCAACCTGTACAGTCATCGGATAAGACGGTGTGCATGACTTTTGAGGCGCCAAGAATGGCATCCACTGGACAAGCCTGAATACAGAGGGTGCATCCAATGCAGTATTGCTCGTCAATCACCGCGACTTGCAGTGGAACGTGCAAGCCACAATCCGTATCTAGCGCAATGATGGGCCGATTGAGGAGTTGTGCGAGCGCAGCGATGCCTTCCTCACCACCCGGTGGGCAGCGATTAATCGGGGCTGCGTCCTCGGCGATGGCGCGTGCATAAGGCGCGCAGCCATCAAACCCGCATTTTGTGCATTGTGTTTGCGGAAGCAAACGATTGATACGTTCAGCCAGCATTAGACTCGACGAATAAATTCCGCAATTTGTGGACAAATTGTCGTGCGCCAACGGCGACCCGAAAAAATACCGTAATGACCACATTCGGGCGCGGTGTAATGTTGCTTGCGTTTAGCTGGGATGCCTGAGCAAAGGGTTTGTGCCGCACGTGTCTGGCCTTCGCCAGAGATGTCGTCAAGCTCGCCTTCAATCGTAAACAATGCAACGGATTTGATATCGGCGGGTCGCACAATTTGGCCATCAATTTCCCAAGTGCCATTCGGCAGATCGAAATCTTGGAAGACCACACGAATCGTGTCGAGGTAAAAATCAGCCGACATGTCCAGGACTGCGTTGTATTCGTTGTAAAAACGACGATGCATCTCAGCGTCTTCATCGTCACCTCGCAAGAGGTCCAGATAAAAGTCGTAGTGTGATTTGAGATGACGGTCTGGATTCATCGACAAGAAGCCAGCATGCTGTAAAAAGCCGGGATACACGCGACGACCCGCCCCAGGATATTGGGCGGGAACGGTGTGGATCAGCTTTTCCTCAAACCATTCAAAAGGCTTGGTCGTTGCCAGACGGTTCACCTGAGTCGGTGAGCAACGTGGATCAATCGGGCCACCCATCATGACCATGCTGCGTGGCAGGCAAGGGTCTTTGTTGGTTGCCATGAGAGAAATTGCCGCAAGCGCTGGGACAGTAGGCTGGCACACCGACATCACGTGCACGTCGGGACCGAGTTGGCGGACAAAATCCTGCACGTAACGCACATAGTCATTCAACGTGAAAGCGCCATCGGACAGCGGGACCATGCGTGCGTCGATCCAGTCAGTGACGTAGACTTCGTGGTCGGCGATGAGTGCGCGTACCGTGTCGCGCAACAGCGTGGCATGGTGGCCGGACATGGGGGCAACCACTAGGATTTTGGGCGTCGCTTGACGGACTTTTTCTGAAATATCACGTTTGAAATAGATCAGATTACAAAAGGGTTTTGCGTACACAACCTCTTGGTTGACGGCAACGATTTTGCCGTTGACTTCCGTGGTGGGCAAGCCCCATTCAGGCTTTTCGTATTTTTTGCCGATGCGATGAATGAGCTCATAGCTTGCGGCCATCTGCCTGGCGATCGGCGAATAGGCGAGCGGACTGGCAGGGTGGGAAAATAGTTTGGACCCGACTTCGGTGAAGTGAGCAAGAGGCGACATCATGGCCCGATGCATTTCATGCAATTGATAAAGCATGCGTCATTCCAATAAAGGTCACAAGAAAATGCATTATCCACCCTAAATTGAGCGACAAGTGAGACTGATAGGGTATGAATTGCTGTGCTGCAGCAAAATGTCGCAAAACCACCACGCAAACAAGGGTTTACCAGTAGTTTTCAACAGCCAGATTGCCCGCGACACCTCGCCTGCCGGGAGCAAAGCCGCGCTCAGACAAGAGACCACGCATCTCCGTCACCATCGCGGGGTTGCCGCACAGCATGATCCGGGATCGGACGGGCTCAAGTGCTACGCCCACGCGCTGCTCTAGTTCGCCATCAACTAACAAAGTGGTCAGCCGCGCAGCATTTAGCCATTGTGGCTGAATAGACGGGGATAAGTCGCAGGTAAGCGATTCCTGAGAAGTCACAGGTAGATAGATAAACTGGGCGCCTTGGTCGGCTGAACGTTGCGTGAGCGCGATAAGTTCGTCCTGGTAGGCGAGCTCAGTGGCATGGCGCACGCCATGAAGCAGAATGATGCGCTTGAAGCGTGTCCATGTGCCAGGGTCTCGCAGCATCGAGAGGTAGGCAGACAGGCCTGTGCCGGTTGCGACGAGCCAGAGATCTTCTCCATCGACAAAGCGCTCAAGCGTCAAAAAGCCGAAGACCGTTTTGTCGATCCAGAGCGGTTCGCCGACCTGTAGTCGCGCGAGAGCTGGGCTGAATTTACCGTCTGGTACGACCACAGAATAAAACTCAAGTTCATTGGCATCAGGCCGAGAAACCATTGAGTAAGCGCGCCATTCATTGGGAGAGGGGGGCGCATCGGCTTGTAAGGCCTCTTGATCGCCCACACAGAGCCCCAAGCGGGCAAATTGACCAGGCAAAAAGGAAAAATCCGGGTCGCGCGTCACCGTGACAGAAAATAACTTGTCTGTCAGCCAGCTGGTTTTAGACACCACGGTTTGTTGGGTGTAGCGCGACACGCTTAACGCTCGAGAAGTTTGAGCTTGTCGGACATGCCGTTCCAGTTGTCCGCGTCCTCAAGAGGCTTTTTAGAGCGGCTGATACTTTGAAAGACAGGCGAAAGTTCAGCATTGAGAGCAATGAACTTCATCTGGTCCTGGGGGACGTCTTCTTCGGCAAAAATTGCGTTGGCGGGGCATTCGGGGATGCAGACCGCGCAGTCGATGCATTCGTCAGGATCGATCACTAAAAAATTAGGGCCTTCGCGAAAACAGTCAACGGGACAAACGTCCACACAGTCTGTGAACTTGCATTTAATACAGTTTTCGGTCACGACGTGCGTCATGTGCTCCACCAAAGTACAAATTAGATAAGCATATTTTACCCAAAGCGACGTCGAGTGTTCGGGATACCCCTATGAAGTGGGTTGGCTGTGCTAATGTTCAAAAAAATTCCAAATAACAGCCCATGATTATCAAATCCCTGCTGGACACTGATCTGTACAAATTCACCATGATGCAGGTGGTGTTGCACCATTTTCCTGCCGCCCAGGTCGAGTATCGGTACAAATGCCGAACTCCTGGGGTCAATTTGCAGCCCTATTTAGATGAGATCCGGGCTGAAATCCACAGCTTGTGTCAGTTACGTTTTAGCGAAGATGAACTGTCGTATCTGGGTGGCTTACGTTTTATCAAAAGTGACTTCATCGACTTTTTAGGATTGTTTCACTTGCCTGAAAAGTGCATCACAGTCACAGAAGGAATATTGCCGGGGGAAATTGACATCCAGGTCAAAGGTTCCTGGCTACATACTATTTTGTTTGAAATCCCTGTTTTGGCGATTGTGAACGAGGTGTACTTTCGTCGAACCTGCACGAATCCTGACTGGCAAGAGGGGCGGGAGCGACTTCAGACCAAAATGAAGTTGGTCCTGGAGGCCACAGACCTGGATGATTTCAGAGTCGCTGAGTACGGAACAAGAAGGCGTTTTTCGCGCGAATGGCACGAAGAAGTTGTCGTCACGATGAAAGCCCAAATGGGTAAGCATTTTGCTGGTACCAGCAACGTCTGGTTTGCCATGCGCCATGGCGTACTGCCACTTGGCACGATGGCACACGAGTATCTGCAGGCTTGCCAAGCGCTCGGTCCGCGTCTGCGTGATTCGCAAGTTTTTGCCTTGGATGTGTGGGCCAAAGAATATCGCGGTGACCTCGGGATCGCCTTGTCAGATGTGTATGGTGTGGCTGCTTTCTTACGCGATTTTGATATGTATTTTTGCAAACTCTTTGATGGCGCGCGTCACGATTCGGGCGACCCGTTTGACTGGGGCGAGCGCATGATCGCGCACTACAAAACTAACCGCGTGGATCCACGTACCAAAACCTTGATTTTTTCAGATGCGTTAACATTTCCACGCGCGATAGAGTTAACGCGCCGTTTTGCCGGACGTTGCAAAACAGCTTTCGGTATCGGCACAAATTTGACGAATGATTTAGGCCATGAGCCATTGCAGATTGTCATGAAAATGGTGCGCTGTAATGGTCAGCCGGTCGCCAAAGTCTCTGACGCACCAGAAAAAACCATGTGCGACGACAAAGCTTATCTGGCGTATCTCAGGCAAGTCTTTGAACTTCCACCAGCCTGATTTGTCCCACTCTTGGTGCTGACAGCGCCATTTATTATTTAAGGAAAAGTAATGAGCAACATCAAACGCGTAAACGTAGGCAAACGACTCTCCGATATGGCGGTTTATAACGGCGTGGCCTATTTAGCTGGTCAAGTGGCGACCGATACAACTCAAGACGTCACAGGTCAGACTGCCCAAGTGCTGGCTGCGATCGACGCCTTGCTCGCTGAGGCGGGTACGGATAAAACACGCATCTTGATGGCTCAAGTTTTTGTGGCCAACATCGCTGAGTATGACGGTATGAACGTGGCCTACGAGGCTTGGGTTCCCGCAGGTCACACACCACCCCGCGCCACGATTGAAGCGCGTTTGGCAGGTCCTGATTACAAAGTTGAAATCGTTGTGACGGCTGCTGTATAAGTCGAAACACTTTTTTCAGTTTGAAAACTTGGTGTCGCCTGAGCAACAATCAGAATTAGCAGCCCTCATCGTCGGCATGAACGAAGACGATGAGGCTTTGTTGCGTCGAGCAATACAGTGGTCGATGCAGGCTCTGGGCGATCATTGCACGCCAACAGGCGAGCGATTGTTCGATCATGCGCTGGGTTCTGCCAAAATTTTGTCGGATATGCAGGCAGATCCTGCTACACGGACTGCGGCATTGTTAGTGGCGACTTTAGAGGTTTCACAGCCTGAGTTGAGTCAAGGCCGACAATTAGATGCCATCAAAGAGCAGTTCGGCTCTGAAATTGCGCGGTTGGTTCAAGGCACGCGCGAGTTGCTGCGTTTGAGTGGGATTGCCAGCGGTGCAAGCGATGGTGCGGATGATGCGCCGATACAAAAAGAAATGTTGCGCAAAATGTTGTTGGCCATGGCGGCTGATTTGCGTATTGTTTTGCTTAGATTGGCTTCTCGCTTGCAAACGTTACGTTGGCATGCAAGTGCAAAAATTCCTTGTCGTCCTTCCTTGGCGCGAGAAACGCTTGATTTGTACACGCCCTTGGCTAATCGTCTGGGGATTTGGCAAATCAAGTGGGAAATGGAGGATCTGGCTTTTCGTTTCACGGATCCCGTGCGTTACAAAGAAATTGCCGGCTTGCTTGAAGAGAAGCGTGCTGAACGAGAGCAGTTCATCACTGAAACAGTTGCGCAGTTGACCGCAGCATTGCAAAAAATGGGCATCGCTGCCGATGTGACCGGCCGGCCCAAGCATATCTACAGCATCCATAACAAGATGCGACAAAAAAGTCTCGATTTCAGTGCGCTCTTTGACGTTCGCGCGATGCGGATCATTGTCCAAACGGAACGCGACTGCTACAACGCGCTTGGGCTGGTGCACGAGCTTTGGGTGCCTATGGCCGATGAGTTCGATGATTATATTTCTCGCCCAAAACCTAACGGGTATCGCTCTCTGCACACCGTCGTGGCCGATGCGGATGGCCGTCCCTTTGAAGTTCAGATTCGTACACGCGGCATGCATGAGTTTGCGGAGCTAGGAATGGCTGCGCACTGGCGCTACAAAGAGAGTCCCCGCGCGGGAGCGTCAGGAAATGCAGTATCGACCGAACAAGATGATCGACAGCTTGCATGGATGCGACAGTTGCTGGCATGGAACACCGAGGCCGCTCAGCAGCCAGGCGGTGGCATGGGAACGGCGACAGCGACCACCCTGGCGTCGGGCACTGTTTCAGAGAGGCGTTCCGCTGGACGGATGGCAAAACCGACTGAGGAGCGTATTTACGTCTTGTCACCCCAGGCGCGTGTGGTGGAGCTTCCAGCGGGTGCAACGCCTGTTGATTTTGCTTATCATTTGCATACGGATTTGGGTCATCGTTGTCGTGGCGCACGCATCGATGGTCAGTTAGTGCCTCTTCAGACCCAATTGCATACGGGGCAGACGGTCGAAATTGTGACCACGAAATCAGGGGGGCCTTCGCGTGACTGGCTCAATCCTCAGCTTGGTTTTTTAGCGAGTCCGCGGGCCCGAGCTAAGGTGCGCGCCTGGTTTAACGCGATTGAATTACAACAGCGGATCACGCAAGGCCAGGCTCTCGTTGAAAAGGAACTACAACGCCTCGGCAAGACTGCGATCAACCTCGAGCAGTTGGCTCAGCAGCTTGGCTTTGCTCAAGCTGATGATTTGTATGTTGCAGCGGCCAAAGAGGAGTTTAGTTTGCGTCAGATTGACGCAGTGTTTCAGCCCGTGGCAACAGAGGTTGAGCCTAGCATTGAGTCAATGATCGTCCACGCTTCGCGCGCCGAGCGCGGCGGCCTGGGTGGAAAAAGCGGCGTATTGGTGGTGGGTGTTGATTCTCTTTTGACGCAGTTGGCGAGATGCTGTCGACCTGCGCCACCCGATGAAATATCAGGATTTGTCACCCGAGGGCGGGGCGTCTCGATTCATCGCGCCGATTGCACGAGTTTTGTTGCATTAAAGGTCCGACAGCCCGAGCGCGTCATTGACGTCGCCTGGGGTCAGGCCGAAGCACAAGCGCTTTTTCCAGTGGATCTCTATGTCCAGGCTCAGGACCGCGCTGGGTTGTTGCGGGACTTGTCCGAGGTCTTTGCCAGACTGCGTCTCAATGTTGTGGGCGTCAATACGCACAGTAAAGCTTCGATGGCCTACATGTCATTTACTGTAGAAATTCGTGATGGCGGCGAGTTGCAGCGTGCTTTGGTTGCATTACGAGAAGTTGGTGGTGTTTTAACTGCAGAGAGACGATCGCCGGGTGCTTGAGTGCTTGAGGAATGATGGAAGCCTCAATTGAGGGATTGTCAGCAGTTTTTCCTGTGACACACTGGTAAAATCAGATCTTTAGAATGCTTCACACACTTGGCATATTGTTGCCGGTGTAGCTCGGTCTGATCTGGAGATCCGGTCTTGAAACCCTATGACTTTCCCGATGCCAAAGGGCATTTTGGTCCTTACGGCGGTGTATTTGCAGCAGAAACCCTCATGCAGGCGATTGAGGAGTTGCGTTTGTCTTATGACAAATATCGCAACGACCCCGAATTCCTGGCTGAGTTTGAGTACGAGCTCAAGCATTTTGTTGGGCGCCCGACTCCTGTCTATCATGCGCGTCGTTGGTCTGAAGAGCTCGGTGGAGCACAGATCTGGTTCAAGCGCGAAGACTTGAATCATACGGGTGCTCACAAGATTAATAACAGTCTCGGCCAGGCCTTGCTTGCCCGCCGCATGGGCAAGCGCCGTATCATCGCCGAGACTGGCGCGGGTCAGCATGGTGTGGCGACAGCAACTGTCTGCGCGCGCTACGGCATGGAATGTGTGGTTTACATGGGTAGCGAAGACGTTAAGCGTCAATCACCCAATGTGTTTCGCATGAAGCTTTTGGGTGCGACCGTTGTGCCAGTCGAATCTGGCTCCAAGACGCTCAAGGACGCTCTCAATGAGGCCATGCGTGACTGGGTGACCAATGTGGACGATACGTTTTACATCATTGGAACCGTGGCGGGACCACATCCCTATCCGATGATGGTTCGCAACTTTCACTCAGTCATTGGCCAAGAGTCCATTGAGCAAATGCCGTTGTATGCCGGTCGTCAGCCTGATTATGTATTGGCTTGCGTGGGCGGCGGTTCAAATGCGATGGGTATTTTTCATCCCTATATTCCATTTGAAAATACCAAACTGGTGGGCGTCGAAGCTGCAGGTGAGGGCGTCGAAACTGGCAAGCACTCCGCTTCACTGACCGCTGGGCGAGTGGGTGTGCTGCATGGCAATCGCACGTATGTATTGCAGGATGAAAATGGTCAGGTCGCTGAGACACACTCAGTATCGGCTGGACTGGATTATCCCGGTGTTGGCCCCGAGCATGCCTGGCTCAAGGACAGCGGTCGTGCGTCTTATGTCAGCGTGACAGATGACGAAGCTCTGGCGAGCTTCCATCATTGCTGTCAGATCGAAGGCATTATTCCTGCGCTAGAGACGTCACACGCCTTAGCATATGCCGCCAAGCTTGCCCCCACTTTGTCAAAGGATCAAGTCATCTTGGTCAATCTTTCAGGACGTGGCGACAAGGATATCAATACGGTCGCTCAGCGTGCGGGCATCGTGCTCTAAAGTTTTAAAGGTTTTAAGATAAATATGGCTCAACATACAGATCGCATCGCCGCAGCATTTGAACGTGCTGCCAAACAGCAACGGGCGGCGCTGATACCTTACATCGCAGCGGGCAATCCCTTGCCTGAGTCTACGGTGCCCTTGATGCATGCCTTGGTCAAGGCCGGTGCTGATGTGATCGAACTCGGTATTCCTTTTTCTGATCCAATGGCTGATGGCCCAGTGATTCAACGCGCCGCAGAACATGCGATTGCGCAAGGCATTGGACTCAAGCACGTACTGGGGATGGTTGCCGAGTTTCGCAAACAGGATCAGGTCACACCGATTGTGTTAATGGGTTATGCCAATCCAATCGAAAACATTGGGCAACAAGCGTTTGCCGAACAAGCTGAACAAGCGGGTGTGGATGGACTGTTAACGGTTGATTACCCGCCCGAAGAAATCGATGACTTTGTTGGCTTGCTCAACAAGCACCACATTGCACCGATTTTCTTGTTGGCACCGACATCGACTGATGCGCGTATTCAGGCGGTTGGCAAGATCGCCCGAGGCTATGTTTATTATGTTTCTCTCAATGGCGTGACCGGCGCTGGTCATCTTGATACAGCTGATGTCGCGATGCGTCTAAAGGGTATTCGAAAGCATGTTGCCTTGCCGGTTGGTGTGGGTTTTGGTATCAGTGATGCACAAAGCGCCCAGAGCATTAGTTTGGTCGCTGACGCAGTGGTAATCGGTAGTAAGTTGATCGATACGATGACAAAAGCGTGTGCAGGTTTACCCAAGGATCAACAGTCACAGGCTGCGATCGAAGCTGGTGCAGGCTGGCTCGCGGGCATTCGTCAGGCGATTGATGTTGCGCGTCAAACGGAGCAAGCGAAATGAGTTGGCTCGGTAAGCTACTTCCCCCCCGCATCAACAAGGCACCTGCTCAAGACGCCGCAACAAAGCGTGTGCCAGAAGGTATTTGGGTTAAGTGCCCATCCTGCGAGTCTGTGCTCTACAACGAGGACTTGGCTGCCAACCTGCATGTTTGTCCCAAATGTGATCACCATATGCGAATTGGCTCGCGTGCGCGCATCGAGTCACTTCTCGATATTGAAGGTCGTGTGGAAATTGGTTCCAACACGCGTTCAATGGACCCCTTAAAGTTTAAAGATTCCCGTAAGTACCCAGAACGAGTGCAAGAGGCAGTTCGCCAGACTGGCGAAACCGATGCTCTCGTGGTGGTCAGCGGTGCAATCCGAAGCGTGCCGTGCGTGTTGGCCTGCTTTGAGTTTGAGTTTATGGGAGGCTCAATGGGATCCGTTGTGGGCGAGCGCTTTGTTCAAGGCGTTCAGGCTGCGATCAAAAATAAAGTCCCGTTTATCTGCGTAGCTGCTTCCGGTGGCGCGCGTATGCAGGAGAGTTTGTTTTCATTGATGCAGATGGCTAAAACCAATGCAATGCTGACGCGTTTGTCTGAGGCCAAGTTGCCATTTATCAGCGTACTGACTGATCCGACAATGGGTGGAGTGTCAGCGAGCTTTGCTTTTATGGGTGATGTCGTCATTGGCGAACCCAAAGCGCTGATCGGCTTTGCTGGGCCTCGCGTGATTGAGCAAACTGTTCGCGAAAAGTTGCCAGAGGGTTTTCAACGCTCAGAGTTTTTGCAACAGAAAGGAGCGATCGATATGGTGTTAGATCGACGACAGTTGCGTGAAGAACTTGCCCGCTTGATGGCGATTATGACCCATCAGGCCATGGATAGCGTCACTGCCCCTTAAGCAAATTGTGAGGAATTAAAAAAGGTGCATCAATAAATTGATGCACCTTTTTTTACGACTGGATACCTGTCGATCGCTGTCGCGCTTGCGCGCGACAGACTATTAGCGACTTGTTTCTACTTGAACCAAGGGCTCACTGGAAACCGCAACGCGTGGCTTGGGCTCACGACCAAGCTTGATTGGGGTCACGCGTTGGTTGGCCATCGCTTGCGCAACACGCACTGGATCACTTTCTACCCACTGCAGACCGGCTGTTTGAACAATGGCATGCAGTGTTGCAGTATCCGCAGGTGCTGCAGGAGCTGCAATCGGAGCAGAAGGCGTTGCAGCAACTTGTACAGAAGCTGGCGCCGGTGTTGGTGTTGGTTGTACGGCAGCCGGAGCGACTTGAACAGGGGCTGAAACGACAGGCGCTGATACGACAGGCGCTGTTTCAGTTTGGACAAAAGCTGCAGGAGCAGGCGCTGTCACAACTGGAGCTGCAACAACTGGAGCCGCAACAACCGGCGCTGCAACAACTGGCGCTGCAACAACTGGCGCTGAAACAACTGGCGTTGAAACAACTGGCGTTGAAACGGGCGTGTCAATCGCAGCGGGTGTTGAGACAGGAGTTGAGCCATGTTCAACATAGTTAACCGGAGCGCCAGAGAGTGCATTGCTTGACACATGATCAAAGCCCGCGCCTTCTGAGGCTTGGTCCTCGCGGCCATCCTGGTTGCTGCCTTCATCAGAGCCACGTCGTCCGCGACGGCTACGACGGCGACGGCGCTTACGCTCAGGATCATTTTGGTCAATGTCGTCTTCGCCAAGGCCTTGAGCTTCTAGGCCATTTTGCAAATTAGCCTGATCATCGGACAAACTGCTGGACGTTGGTGATGGGCGTGCAGCCTGTGGGCGACGTTCGTTTGGCGCTGCATTGTCGTTGGGCGTCAGATTCGTTGTAGCGACGCCATCAGCTTGGTCTGCACGAACCTCAGAGCCGTCTTCACGACGGTTACGACCGCGACCGCGACGATTGCGATTACCGCGTGCGTTGTCCTCGCCTAGTTCGCCGGACTCAGTACGTGTCTGAGGTGCGCGATCTGAACGCTCGTCCGCCTTGGGCGCGCGACGATTGTCTGGCGTCGTGGCAGACTCGTTTGTTGCTGAGCGGCCTTCGCCACGGTTGTCTGGACGACGTCCACGACCACCACGATTGCCGCCGCGTCGGTCACCCTGTGCAGAGCGTCCACGCTCACGTGTGTCAGTTGGCTTGGTCGCTTCCTCTTTTTTCTCGGAGGAACCCGTTAGCCAGCTAAAGAATCGTGAGAACAATCCTGGTGTCGCATTTGCGTCTGCTTTTTTGGCAGGTGTGGATGAGACAGGGGCGGGTTGTGCGGGCGTGATTCCTTTGACTAAGGCCTCAGGCTTGGCTTTGATTTCCTGCTCTTTAGGCGCCCAGCTCATGTCTGTCGAGGGGGCATCTACTAAGTCAAAGCTTGTCTTGATGTCTTCTAAGCGAGGATCATCGTGACGCAAGCGTTCAATGTGGTGATGCGGTGTTTCGAGATGACGGTTAGGAATCAGGATCAAATTGACCTTGAGACGTGTCTCGATCTTGGTGATATCTGAGCGCTTTTCATTGAGCAAGAAAGTGGCCACATCAACAGGGACCTGTGCATGCACGGCCGCCGTGTTTTCCTTCATGGCTTCTTCTTGGAGCAGACGCAAGACTTGCAGCGCGCTCGATTCGGCATCACGAATGACGCCAGTGCCATTACAACGTGGGCATGTGATGTGTGAGCCTTCGTTCAGCGCGGGACGCAGACGCTGACGTGACAACTCCATCAAACCAAAACGGGAAATTTTGCCCATTTGGACGCGCGCACGGTCAAAGTGCAGCGCATCGCGCAGTCGATTTTCAACAGCGCGTTGATTTTTCGTGTCTTCCATATCGATGAAGTCGATCACGATCAAACCACCCAAGTCACGCAGGCGTAATTGACGTGCAACTTCGTCAGCCGCTTCTTGGTTGGTACGCAAGGCTGTTTCTTCGATATCAGCACCACGAGTGGCACGAGCGGAGTTGACGTCAACAGCAACCAATGCCTCGGTGTGATCAATCACGACGGAGCCGCCCGAAGGCAGGTCTACCGTGCGCGAATAGGCTGTTTCGATCTGGTGTTCGATTTGAAAGCGCGAGAACAAGGGCACATCGTCGCGATAACGTTTGACGCGTTCGACGTTGTCGGGCATCACCACGCTCATGAAGGCTGTGGCCTGATCTGCGATATCGTCTGTGTCGATCAAAATCTCACCGATATCTGGCGAGAAATAGTCACGGATGGCACGAATGACAAGGCTGGATTCGAGGTAAATCAGAATCGGGGCAGGATTATCCTTGGCAGCGCCATCAATCGCAGTCCAAAGCTGCATCAGATAGGACATATCCCATTGCAGTTCTTCGGCGTTGCGACCAATACCTGCCGTACGAGCAATGATGCTCATGCCGGTTGGGATGGTCAGCTGGTCCATCGCTTCGCGAAGCTCTTGACGCTCCTCGCCCTCGACGCGGCGTGAAACACCGCCGCCACGTGGGTTGTTTGGCATCAAAACTAAGTAGCGGCCTGCGAGGGAGATAAAGGTGGTAAGTGCTGCTCCCTTGTTGCCACGCTCTTCTTTTTCAACTTGAACGATCAGTTCCTGACCTTCGCGCAGGGCGTCTTGAATACGCGCTGTCCGAACGTCTACGCCTTCTTTGAAATAGCTGCGTGCGATTTCTTTGAAGGGTAAAAAGCCGTGACGGTCTTCGCCGTAATTGACAAAGCAGGCTTCGAGGCCTGGTTCGATACGGGTAATGACGCCTTTGTAGATGTTGCCTTTACGCTGTTCGCGTCCGGCGATTTCGATGTCGAGGTCAATGAGCTTTTGCCCGTCGACGATTGCAACGCGCAGTTCTTCTTGGTGCGTCGCGTTAAACAGCATGCGCTTCATGAGAAAGTTTCTCCATTTAAATGGCGCGCCGGAAATCGACGCGCAGCCACGCGTTGTTGGCTGCGAAACACTGAAGCAGGCAAAGAGGACGCGCGCCCTGTCGGGACGCACGAAGAAAAGGTCTTTAGACCGGCACTGTGCGCCCTAAGGCGCGGGGTTCATTCAGCAGGAGGGTCAGGATCACAAGAGTGTTTGACAAAAGTGGTTGACTAAAAAAATTGCTGTGAACATCAGGCGGATATGTGTCAAACGCCTGGTGCAGGGATACGACGGTTTCTTGCTTTTAATCTTGCTCTTAATTCAGTATCGCGCGCGGCACGAAGGGGTTGCACATCCCCAGCGCGGGCGAAACGTGAAAACGTCGCAACAACGCGCCTGAAGTGCATCCCGGTCTAGCCGACGACCAGCAACCCAGAGGGCAAGAAAGCAAGCGGTACAATACAAATATAGTGCAGTGCGCGATCCAGTCGGAGACGTGACATAAAGTTGCATCTCTACGAAGGAAGGGTTTTCAACCCGGCTTTCTTAACCCTTTTAAGGCTTGCCCGATTATAAGCCCCTTTTGCTGATGCGCAAAGATTCCATAGCCCCTTCGAAAAATGCCAATAATCGCAGATTGAAATCCGTTCGAAAAACGGTTTCCTCCTTGACCTCAACCAACGAGACTAAAAATAACTTGTCCTTAGACCCTAAAGTGCCTATTGTCGTGCCCGTTGTCCGGATGATTGAGGTGACCGAGGAGCATGACGGTCAGCGTTTAGACAACTTTCTGATGCGTCTGTGCAAAGGCGTGCCCAAAAGTCACATTTATAAAGCAGTCCGGGGCGGGGAGGTTCGCGTCAACAAGGGCAGGGTCGCACCTGATGATCGAGTCAAGCTCGGAGATGTCGTGCGTGTGCCACCGATGCGTTTGCCCGCGCCGGATGAAAAACGGGCGGTGCCAGGCAGCGAATTTCCAATCGTTTTCGAGGATGACGGCTTGCTGGTCATTGATAAGCCGGCGGGTACCGCCGTTCACGGCGGGAGCGGTGTGTCGTTTGGTGTGATCGAAGCTCTCCGGGCAGCTCGACCTGAGGCAAAGTTTTTAGAATTGGCGCATCGCCTTGATCGCGATACGTCTGGATTGCTAATGATAGCCAAAAAAAGAAATGTTTTGCTGGCTTTGCACGAAATGTTTAGAACCGGCGGTGGTAGAAAACATTATTTAGCACTGGTGGAGGGCGACTGGGTCAATGCCAGGCAGCATATCCGCCTGCCTTTAGTGAAATGGACGACCCAGACAGGTGAACGCCGCGTAAAAGTCGAGGCCGAAGGTCAAGTCTCCCACACGATTGTTAGTGCAGAGCGTCGTTTCAATGGCTATAGTTTGGTCGATGCCGAACTACGGACTGGCAGAACGCATCAGATACGGGTGCATTTGGCCTCAAGTGGATTTCCAATTGTGGGCGACGATAAATACGGACGCGACGAAACGCGCGCCCAATTTAGCAAGTTAGGGTTCTCAAGAATGTTTTTGCATGCCTGCCGGCTGGAAATGCCTCATCCTTTGACTCAAGAGCCGATGGTGCTTGAGGCACCGTTGCCACCAAGTTGTGAAAAAATCCTCCAAAAGCTGGAGGCACTATGACCCCTTATTCAGTCATTGTGTTCGACTGGGATGGCACATTGATGGACTCGACGCACAGTATCGTTGCGGCGATTCAGGGAGCCTGTCGTGATTTGGAGTTGAGGGTACCGACCGCCGCCGAGGCTGCGTGGGTCATTGGTTTGTCCCTGGAGCCCGCTTTGCGGCGCGCGGTGCCAGACTTAACTCCTTCGATGGAGCCGCTCTTTTTAGAACGTTACCGACATCACTATCTGTCTAAAGATACCCAGCTCAAGTTGTTTGATGGTGTTACTGAAATGCTGAGCGACCTGCAAGCTGCGGGCGCTACGTTGGCTGTTGCAACAGGTAAAAGTCGCGTTGGCTTAAATCGTGCTCTGACAGCGACCTCGCTGCACAGTGCGTTTGCCGCAACACGCACGGCGGATGAAACCTTTGGCAAACCACACCCTGGCATGTTGTTGGAACTCATCGACGAACTGATGGTCGAACCTCATCAAATGGTGATGGTGGGCGATACCTCGCATGATCTGACGATGGCTGCGAACGCAGGCGTACATGGAATTGGGGTGGCGTATGGCGCACACCCTGAAAGTGAATTGCGTGGATGCCCTCATCATACGATCGCGCCTGATGTGCCGAGTTTGCATCAGTGGTTGCGCGAGCGAATTGTCTGACTTAAACGCGAAAGCCAAAGATTGTAAAACCCACAGACTATATGTGATTGGGTGCTATGAAATGTGTTTCAATCGGCTCAATCCCTACTGACGGAGTTTCAGATGCCTGTTTACCGCTATCCACGTATTCGTGCCAGTGAAATCACACCTGAAGAAATCTGGCAAAGTCGCCGTCAGTGGATGAAAGCGGCAGGTGCAAGTTTTGCAGCAGGTACGCTTGCCGGACTGCCTCAGCTCAGCTCTGCCGCAAGCTTAGCGGCTCTTGAAGCACAACGTTCCTCCAAATTCGTCTTGATGGAACCTGTCACGCCAGAAAAAGACGCAACCACTTATAACAACTTCTTTGAGTTTGGAATGGACAAAGGAGATCCAGTTAAGTTTGCACACAAAATGCAGACTTCTCCTTGGAAGCTACGTGTAGAGGGTGAGTGTGCTGCTCCTAAAACATTCGACCTCGATGATTTGCGCAAACTTGCTCCACTCGAAGACCGCACCTACAGGATGCGTTGTGTCGAGGGCTGGTCAATGGCCATTCCCTGGATTGGTTACTCGATGTCAGAGCTGATCAAACAAGTCCAACCCAATAGCAATGCAAAGTTTGTTGAGTTCATCACGGATGTGCAACCTAAAAATATGCCCGGAGTCAGGACGCGTTCGATTGAGTGGCCTTACCGTGATGGTTTGAGGATGGACGAAGCGATGCATCCACTGACCATGCTTGTCATGGGGATGTATGGCAAAGTCTTGCCCAATCAAAATGGCGCTCCCGTTCGCATGGTGGTGCCATGGAAATATGGTTTTAAGTCTGTTAAATCCATCGTGACGATTCGTTTGCTTGAAAAACAACCTGTGGGAAGCTGGGAAAAGTCACAGCCCTCGGAGTATGGGTTTTATTCAAACGTGAATCCCGAGGTATCGCATCCTCGTTGGAGCCAAGCGACCGAGCGACGTATTGGCGAAGATGGTGTTTTTTCACCTAAGCGTAAAACGCTTATGCTCAATGGTTATGCCAATGAGGTAGGGTCACTCTACGCAGGCATGGACTTGCGTAAAAACTACTAAGCTCAACGCTTTGCAAGCGCTCTCTGTCAAAGCGGTTGATCGCGCGAAACCACTCCTTTTTATTGCAGGGCTTTATCCTCTGCTGAGATGGGTGGTGCTTGGCTTTCAACAGGCACTCACCGCTAATCCAGTCGAGTTTTTAACGCGCTCCTCTGGCACCTGGACGCTCGTTTGCTTGTTGGTGACCTTAGGCATTTCGCCACTTCGTCAGTGGCTTAAGCAGCCAGCGCTCTTGCGTTGGCGACGGATGTGCGGACTGTTCGCCTTTTTTTATGCCGTCTTGCATGCGCTGACTTGGGCCTGGTGGGATCAAAATTTCGAGTGGATCCCCATGTTGTCAGATATTTGGAAGCGGCCGTTCATTTTGGTGGGCGCAGCCGCATTTTTAACGATGAGCTTGCTGGCTGTGACCTCGACCCATGGTTGGATGCGACGTCTTGGCAAACGCTGGCAGTATCTGCACCGCTCTATTTACCTGATCGGTGTGCTGGCAATCTTGCACTATTGGTGGCATAAACAAGGCAAGAGCGATTTTGACACTGTCTTGATTTATGCCGCCGTGTTGGCGATCCTACTGGCCTGGCGTGTCAGGCGCGCTTGGTTAAAGCGCAGAGCCTGAGGTGGGTAAAGCCATGAGTCTGGCTGCGGTTTGCGGATCAGGTCTGCTGGTGACGCGGTCTGAACGGTAGTGCATTTGAAAAGCACCAATCGCAGCGAGTGTTTGCGCATCAAAATAATTTGACTCAGGTACTTGATAGCCCACGCGTTTGAGTTGCTTTTGAAACCAGCCTGCATCGGGATAGCCAGTTCGAACAAAGTTAGCCTCGTATTTGGCTGCGGCGGCTTCATCAAACCATCGTCCGACACCTGCTTGCGCGAGTTTTTTCCACGGAAACGAAGGACCCGGATCAATTTTGCGCATGGGCGCCACATCGCTATGTCCGACGATATTTTCAGGTGTGATGTTGTTGCGCTTGGCGACATCGCGCGTGAGTTCGATGACGGCAGCAATTTGTGCGTCGGAGTAGGGAATGCCTTTGTCTCCGTTGCTGTTACGGGTCCAGCCCGGATGGACGATTTCTATGCCGATGGATCGCTGATTTAGAAAAGTCCGGCCATACCAGCTGCTCTCTCCAGCATGCCAGGCGCTCTTGTCCTCTGACACTAGCCGATAGACAACGGGCGGCTTGTCGTCTGTGACAACATAATGTGCACTGACATCGCGGTTGGTCAGTGTCATGAGTGCACTGGGTTTGGTGGAGGCGGTGTAATGCAGCACGATGACGTCGATTCGACCACTTTGTCCGCGAGATTTCATTGAGTCGTCATAGCGCACCGGACCGCCGACCTGAGATGCGCAGCCAGTCAGCAACAAGGCTAGAAAGAAAATGGCGAGGCGTTTGTAGAAGTAACTGGCTGGTAAAGCGAACGAGTGCATCATGCGGCCTGAAATAAAAAGAGGGTCGGGTGCTTGTCAAGCGCGGGGGCTGGCTGCGATTTCCACTGTGAAATAGTCAGTGTACGAATCCATTCGTCAGACGTCGTGACGGAGCGTGCCACGCACAGTCTGGTGTTGCCTTTGAGGTGTTCGATCAGGCTGTGAAACATCGCCTGATTACGATAAGGCGTTTCAATAAAAAGTTGTGATTGCTTTTGTTTTGCGGAGGTTTGCTCCCACGTCCTGAGCTGCTTGGCGCGCTCAGTGGGTTCGACAGGTGCATAGCCATGAAAAGCAAAGCGCTGACCATCTAAGCCGCTCGCCATCAGCCCTAACAAAATAGAGGAGGGGCCGACCCAAGGTTTGACAGGTGCACCCATCTGGTGTGCCAGCGCGACTGCCCGAGCACCTGGGTCCGCAACCGCTGGACAACCCGCATCGGAGACCAAGCCAATGTCTTGACCGGTCTTAAGTGGGGCTAACCAACTCTCTAACACGCCATCTTCGACGCGCGCGTTGAGTTCGTGAATGGTGATGTCCTGCAAAGGGTGAGTGAGGGGGGTTAGCTTTAAAAAAGCGCGGGCGACCTTGGCGCTCTCAGCAATGTAGGTGCTGAGGCCGCCGGCCTGGATTTGTGCCTGAGTGGGCAGCCATTGGTTGATTGGAGCCTCACCCAACCCAACGGGAATCAAGTGCAAGGTGCCGAAATTGCTCTGGCGAACTGTGTTTTTTTTAGGATCGGACATCATCTGTGCTTTGTGGGGGTGCGGTCTAGTTCATTTCAGCATGATCAAGTGGATCGAGGCCGAAGTCTGTTAACAGACGGGTCAGGGCAATCAGAGGTAGACCAATAATAGAAGTCGGATCTGAACTTTCCATGCTTTGCATGAGCGCAATGCCTAATGATTCAGCTTTTGCACTTCCGGCAGTGTCAAAGGGGGTGTCAATGGCTAAGTATCGGTTAATTGCGGCGTCAGTCAGGGTGCGAAAGACGCAAATAGTCGGGACTTCGACTGTTTGGATGTGTTGATCCAGAGCAACGGACATTGCGCTATGAAACACGACTGTCTGGCCGGAAAGCGTTCGCAACTGGCGCTGGGCGCTTGCTTGATCGCCAGGTTTGCCGATCGGGGTGCCATGAAGCGAAGCTGCCTGATCGGCACCAATGACAATATGGCCGGGATATTTGGTGGCGACAATCTGAGCTTTAGCATGTGCGAGACGCAAGGCGAGCGATCTTGGATCCTCTCCATGCAAGGGTGTTTCATCCACGTCGGGAGATACCGTAAAAAAAGGAATTCTTAGTCTTAACAGAAGCTCTCGCCTGTAGGGTGAGCTTGAGGCCAGAATTAATGGGGTAGCCACTGTTGTTTTGGACGCGTTTGAAATTGACGATGCAGGTAAAAACACGCTATTATCTCTTGCTTTGCTGCACTTATGTTGCAGTTTTGTGTGGCAATGTCAGATGTGGTTTCTGCGTCGTATGATTGTCACAATGACCCAGTAACGAGCAATTTAGAAAGGCAAGCGATTTTGTCAGAAGATCTTAGCGCTGCATTTCGGTTCAGTGCACCTCCTATCGTGGATGCGTTTGATTTTGCGCGCCGCGGTCAGGTGTTAAAAGGCGCGTTCAGCGTGCATCGTCTAGACCGTTTGCTCGAAGGTTTGCCTGAGCAACCCGTTGCAGAGCTGACTGTCTTGGAGGGGCCTCCGGCCGTTCCTGGCATTGTTCGTTATGTCATCGAAGGTCGACGGACAAAAGATGATTTGTCTGAACTTGTTGTTGAGATACAGGCCAATTTAGTACTTGAGTGCCAAAGATGTTTAGGGGCACTCATCTTGCCAGTGAATCGGCAAACAGTTTTTCAGTTGGTGCGACGTGAGTCGGACCTCGACGACGAAGAGATCGAAGAGGACGATTTTGGTCAGCCCGAAAAGATAGTCGGTTCGCCCAAATTTAATTTGTGCGACCTAGTTGAAGATGAATTAATTTTAGATGTTCCCTATGTCCCGCGACACGATGTGTGTCCGGAAACAGTCGATTTGGATGCGCAAGCCGAAGAAGAAGCTGGTAGGGATGAGCCCCTTTCGCCATTCGCGGTGTTGAGTCAGCTCAAAACCAAGGGTCAGTAGTTGTTATCAAGACGGTTGGCGTACAATTCGCCGATCCACAGGAGTTGTCATGGCTGTTCAGCAAAACAAAAAATCCCCGTCCAAGCGCGGTATGCACCGCTCGCACGACTTTTTAGTGAATCCCCCAACGGCGATTGAGCCTAATACGGGCGAGCAACACCTGCGTCACCACATTAGCCCAACAGGCTTCTATCGTGGTCGCAAGGTCCTCAAGACTAAGACTGACGAATAATACGCAGCTGACGGGCTTGTCTCGTCCAAGCGTGCCTGTTTATTGCGCGCAGCGTTGCATCATCACGTGGCTTCCGACATTCGCATCGCGATAGATTGTATGGGTGGTGACGAGGGTATCCCCGTCACAGTCCCTGCAGCCTTCGATTTTGCACAGCGTTTTGATGATACATATCTGTTGTTAGTAGGCCTGCCCGAGGAAATCGAGCGGGCTGTTTCGGCTTGTGCAAAACGTTATCCAAGCGTCGGTCCTGACCGCTACACGATTCTTCCTGCCACAGAAGTTGTGACGATGGATGATCCTGTAGAGATTGCCTTGCGTCGCAAAAAAGACTCCTCCATGCGGGTGGCCGCGCAAGCGGTCAAGGATGGCCTGGCAGATGCGTGCATTTCAGCAGGTAACACGGGTGCCTGGATGGCAATTTCGCGCTACGTGCTTAAAACGCTCTTTGGTATTGATCGTCCTGCTATTGCCTCTGCCCTTCCTAATCAAAAGGGCGGCGCCACTACGATGCTGGATCTCGGTGCAAACGTTGATTGCACACCTGAACACCTTTTGCAGTTTGCGATCATGGGTACAGCGCTTGCGCAAGCCGGTGATCCGAGTCATGCCCCTTCTGTGGGCTTGCTCAATATTGGCGAAGAGGTCATTAAGGGCAACGATATCGTCAAGCAAGCCGGTGAGCTGCTCAGACAAAGCTCCCTTAATTTTTATGGCAATGTCGAAGGCAATGACATCTTTAAAGGCACCGTGGATGTGGTGGTGTGTGATGGCTTTGTCGGCAACGTGGCACTCAAGTCTGCTGAAGGCGTGGCGCGCATGATGTCGGTCATGGTGCGTGAAGAATTCGGACGTAATAGCCTGACCAAGTTATTAGGCTTGATTGCCTGGCCCGTACTGTCAAGATTTCGGCGTCGAGTGGATAACCGTCAATACAATGGTGCCGCGCTACTTGGTTTGCGCGGAGTTGTGATTAAAAGCCATGGCTCAGCAGATGCGTTCGCCTTTGGTTGCGCCTTAGAGCGCGCCCGCGAAGCGGTGAGCACTGGTTTGCTCAAGCGAACTGCAGAGGCGATTGCCCAGTTAACTCAATCACAAGTCGAAGCGGTGTCTTCGACTCAAGTTGGAGAACCCGAATGACCCAGGTTATGCCCTATGCGCGCATCGTTGGCTCAGGTGGTTTTTTGCCTCCTCGCGTGGTCAGTAATGACGAATTGGCCGCGGAGTTAGCGACCCGTCAAATTGACACGTCAGACCAATGGATTACTGAGCGAACCGGTATTCGTCAACGCCATCTGGCCGACAAGGGGATGACAACAAGTGCCTTAGCAACTGGCGCGGCGCGTCGGGCACTCGAAGATGCAGGTGTTGACGCCAGCGAAGTCGATCTGATTATTGTTGCAACCTCGACACCTGATTTTGTTTTTCCCAGTACCGCTTGCTTGGTGCAGGCAAATCTCGGTAACAAAGGTGCTGCCGCTTTTGATGTGCAGGCCGTTTGTAGTGGCTTTGTGTATGGACTGACGACTGCAGACAGTTTTATTCGCGCGGGTCGTGCACGTTGCGCACTCGTGATTGGTGCGGAAGTGTTTTCCAGTATTCTCGATTGGAGCGATCGGTCGACCTGCGTTTTGTTTGGTGATGGCGCAGGCGCGGTCGTCCTTAAAGCAAGCGACACGCCCGGCATCATGGGTGCTGAACTGCATGCAGATGGTAGCCAGATGAATATTTTGTGTGCCGCAGGCAACGTTGCCTTTGGACAAGTGACGGGTGATCCATTTTTGCGCATGGATGGACAGGCTGTTTTTAAACAGGCTGTGACCGTCTTGGATCGTTCTGCACGTGCAGTGACTCAGCAGTCGGGTGTTCAATTGTCAGAGATCGATTGGTTGATTCCTCACCAAGCGAATCTTCGTATTTTGACCTTCCTCGCTAAAAAGCTTGATATCCCCGTCGAAAAAGTAGTGATCACCGTTGATCAGCACGCAAATACCTCGGCTGCGAGCATACCCTTGGCGTTTGATGTCGCGCGTCGCGATGGTCGTATCCAGCCTGGTCAGCTCGTGTTGATGCAGGGTGTCGGGGGCGGGTTCACCTGGGGTTCGGTACTTGTTCGTATGTAGTATTGTTCAGCACTTAATGTTTCTCTCATTTTTTACAGCGACATCATGAAATTTGCATTTGTTTTTCCTGGTCAGGGTTCACAGTCGGTCGGCATGATGGATGTCTGGTCGGGGCATCCTGCTGCCATGCAAGTGATTGCCGAGGCATCCGCCGCATTAGGTGAGGATCTCGGTGCACTGATGGCGCAAGGGCCAGCCGAACAGTTGAGTTTGACGACCAATACACAGCCAGCCATGTTGACCGCAGGCGTCGCGATGTTCCAAGCTTGGCGTGCGGCTGGTGGTCCGACGGCGGCATTGATGGCTGGACATAGCCTCGGCGAGTACGCCGCCTTGACTGCTGCAGGTTCACTATCGCTCGCCGATGCAGTGAGGTTGGTGCGTGTGCGTGCGGATGCGATGCAAGCTGCGGTACCTGTAGGATCGGGTGCCATGGCGGCTGTGCTGGGACTCGAGGACGATGCAGTGATTGCTGCTTGTGCCGAGGCTGCGCAGGGTCAAGTGGTGGAGGCGGTTAACTTCAACGCGCCTTCGCAGGTCGTCATTGCAGGCCACGCCGAAGCGGTTCAGCGCGCGATTGTGACCGCTAAGGCAGCAGGCGCAAAACGTGCCATGCTGCTGCCAGTCTCTGCCCCTTTTCATTCAAGTTTGCTCAAGCCTGCAGCAGACGTATTGCAGGGGGCACTTGCTGCCATCTCTGTCCATTCACCTGTTGTCCCTGTGATTAACAACGTTGACGTTGCGATTGAGCAAGAACCTGCGGCGATCCGCGATGCGTTGGTGCGTCAGGCTTGGCATGCGGTCCGTTGGGTTGAGATTGTGCAGGCGATGCGAGGTCTGGGTATTACCCATGTGGTGGAGTGTGGACCTGGCAAAGTATTGACGGGTATGGTTAAACGTATTGACCCAGAACTCGTGGCGCTTTCCGTCACGGATCCAGAGTCTATGCAAGCCGCGCTAGATGCGCTGGCCGCCGCTTAACGATCAGATCAAGGAAATCGTCATGGATCTCAAAGATAAAATTGCTCTTGTGACTGGTGCCTCACGCGGGATTGGTCGTGCCATCGCGCTCGAACTGGCTGCACGCGGCGCAATCGTCATTGGTACGGCGACTACCGAAGCAGGTGCGGCAGGCGTGACCGAAGCCTTGGCTGCTCAGGGCGGTCGAGGCGTTGTGCTCAATGTCACCGATGTAGCGGGCTGCGAAGCTTTGCTGGATGCCTTGGCCAAAGAGTCGGGCGGTCCCCACATTTTGGTTAACAACGCTGGCATTACGCGCGACAATCTGTCCATGCGCATGAAAGACGAAGACTGGGATGCTGTGTTGCAAACCAACCTGAGTGCTGTTTTTCGGTTGTCGCGTGGCGTCATGCGCAGCATGATGAAGGCTCGCTGGGGTCGCATTATCAATATCACGTCTGTCGTAGGTTCAAGCGGCAATCCTGGTCAGGCTAATTACGCAGCAGCCAAAGCTGGCGTTGCCGGCATGAGCCGTGCGTTGGCACGCGAGCTGGGTAGCAGGGGCGTCACAGTCAATTGCGTGGCACCCGGTTTTATTGAGACAGATATGACAAGTTCACTCGATGAGGGCCAAACGACGGCGCTCTTGGGACAAATTCCGCTTGGCCGACTGGGTTCGGCCAGCGATATCGCGCACGCGGTGGCGTTTTTAGCGTCACCTCAAGCAGGCTACATCACAGGCACGACATTGCACGTCAATGGCGGCATGTACATGTAATAGGTTTTTTTTTCCCGGTTGGCTATAATTCGCCGGACTTTTCCCCTTTGGAGATCTGCATGGAAAGCATCGAACAGCGCGTCAAAAAGATCGTCGCTGAACAACTTGGCGTTAACGAAGCCGAGATCAAGAACGCATCTTCCTTTCTTGACGACCTCGGTGCCGATTCGCTCGACATGGTTGAGCTGGTAATGGCACTCGAAGACGAGTTCGAAACCGAAATTCCCGATGAAGAAGCAGAAAAAATCACAACGGTCCAACAGGCCGTGGATTACATCACTTCGAATTCCAAGTAATTTTTGTTTGCAGTCAGGCGGTTAGGATAATCTGTCAGCTTGGATGGGGCCATTGGCTCCTGTCTAGTGACGTCAGATTTCTTGGCCGCCATTATCATATTTAAGGAGTGCTCCGTGAAGCGACGTGTCGTGATTACAGGTCTTGGCATTGTGAGCCCGGTGGGCAACGACATTGCAACGGCCTGGGACAATATCGTTAGCGGTCGGTCCGGTATTGGACGGATTACACGCTTTGATCCCAGTGCGTTCAATGCTCATATCGCGGGTGAAGTCAAAGGTTTTGACATCACCCAAATCATCCCCGCCAAAGAGGCGCGGACGATGGACACTTTTATCCATTACGGCATTGCAGCCGGTGTTCAGGCCTGGAAGGATTCTGGTCTCGAAATCACCGAAGCCAATGCTGAGCGTGTGGGTGTCATTGTAGGATCGGGTATTGGCGGTCTGCAACGTATCGAAGAGACTCAGACAGAATATCTCGAACGCGGTCCGCGCAGGATTTCCCCATTTTTTGTTCCTGCTTCATTGATCAATCTGATCTCGGGTCAGCTCTCGATTATGCTGGGCTTTAAAGGTCCCTCATACGCTGTCGTGTCAGCGTGTACGACAGGTCTGCACTCCATCGGTGATGCGGCACGCATGATCGAATATGGGGATGCTGATGTGATGATGGCAGGCGGCGCCGAGTCGACGGTATCACCACTTGGTATTGGCGGTTTTGCCGCGATGCGTGCTTTATCGCAGCGCAACGATGATCCAACGACTGCGTCGCGTCCATGGGATCGTGATCGTGACGGTTTTGTCTTGGGTGAGGGGGCTGGGGTTTTGATCCTCGAAGAGTACGAGCATGCTAAAAAACGTGGTGCTCGTATTTACGGTGAGTTCGCGGGCTTTGGTATGAGCTCAGACGCGCATCACATCACAGCACCTGACCGCGACGGTCCTCGTCGGGGTATCGCCAATGCCTTGCGCAACGGTGGCATCAACGCCGATCAAGTGCAGTATGTCAATGCGCACGGGACGTCAACGCCTCTCGGTGACAAAAACGAAACGGAGGCACTGAAACTGGCTTTTGGTGATCACGCTAAAAAACTGGTGATCAACTCCACAAAGTCGATGACAGGTCACTTGTTGGGTGCTGCGGGTGGTATCGAAGCTGTTTTTGCCACGCTAGCCGTTCATCATCAAGTTTCACCGCCAACGATTAACATTTTTAATCAAGATCCAGAGTGTGATCTTGATTATTGTGCAAATACAGCACGTGATCTCAAGATTGATGTCGCTCTTTCCAACTCGTTTGGTTTTGGTGGTACGAACGGCTCGATGGCCGTCCGCCGTATTTGACGTCTAAGCACCCCTTGCCTGGGCTGCTTGTTCCCATGACCCCGCCTCGCTGGGTCATGGGTCTGATTTTTGTGCTGTTGTCATTGGGTGCGTGTGCTCTAGTGATCTCAGGCCTGTGGGCTGGGTGGAACACATGGATCGTCGTGATTTTGGCTACTATCCCATTTTTGGTGCATTTTTTAGGGCGTTGGCGCAACCAACCGAGCCTTAAGGGCAGAGTGTTGGTCATTTTTCCAGACAAGCCTTGGCAACTGGCTTTTTTTTCAGAAGTCGCTGGTTTGACTGATAGCATAGAGGTTATTGTCAGCCAGCGTTGGCATCATCTTTTTGGAATCAGTCTGGGTTTGAAATTGCAAAATTGTCCCCATAACAACTCAAAGACCTTCATGATGGTGGTCTGGAGGCAGTGCGTGAGCACATCGGTCTTTCATGAGGTTGCGCTTCAGTCTGCGCGCCAGATTGACGGTGCCGCGCGTCAAACTAAAGGGGATGCAGCTTGAGTGAACGCGACGTAGACGCCGAGCTGGTGGCGCGCGTACAACGCGGGGACAAACAGGCGTTTGACCTGTTGGTGCTGAAATATCAGAGAAAAATCATGCGCTTACTGTCACGCATGATTCGCGATCCCGGTGAAATCGAGGATGTTGCTCAGGAAGCCTTTATAAAGGCGTATCGGGCTTTGCCTCAATTTCGAGGCGAGAGTGCTTTTTATACGTGGTTGTATCGCATCGCGATCAACACCGCCCGTAACTGGTTAGCCCAAAATAATCGACGTCCCAGCACACCATCTGCACAAGAAAACGAAGATGGTGAAACTTTTGACGCAACTGACAACCTAACAGACAGTAGCAACCCAGAATCTGAGATGGCGAGCCGGCAAATAGCCGACACCGTCAACAAAGCGATTAATGATTTGCCCGAAGATTTGCGTAATGCAATTGTGATGCGTGAAATCGACGGAATGAGTTACGAAGATATTGCAGAAAGTATGAGTTGTCCGATCGGTACAGTTCGTTCCCGTATTTTTCGGGCGCGCGAAGCGATCGCAACACGTCTGCGTCCCTTGCTGGGTGATACCGGCGACCGACGTTGGTGAGGAGTTCAAACGATGAAACAGTCTAACGAGATGTCGAACATGAATCAGTCTACCCAACAACACAATAGTGCGATTTCAGCGTGGATGGATGGTGACCAAGAGACTGACATGCCTGAGCACTTGGTCTCGGACCAAGGGCGTGCTACCTGGGAGTTGTATCACTTGATTGGTGACGCGTTGCGCACCCCAGAGCTCGCAATGCCTGCCACGCATTCGTTGCAACAGAGAATCTCCATCGCACTTCAGGAAGAGCCTGCAATCGTTGCCACCGCCAAACCAGCTGTCGCTCCCAATACGCCAACAGGTATGACCGCCCAAAAGAGCGCAAGATTTTGGGGGAAGTCAATCTGGCCTGGTGTGGCGATGGCCGCCGCAGTGGCTTCTGTCATCTGGGTCGCCAAGCCCTTTTTATTACCTGAGTTTTCCTCACCTGCAGAGCAAGTCGCCGAAGTCATCGCCCCCCAGCCGATCCGCGCGACAGAGGTGGCCTTTAATGCGCCCGTGGTGCGCGACTATGTCAGCACGCACCGCGAGATGTCTGGTCCAGCGAATGTGCGTCAGGTGTCGTTCGGAGCTATGCGGTAATGTTGCGCACAGTCAGCTATGCCTTGACGCTGATGCTGGCGAATGCAAGCGCATTCAGTCAGACGTCGCCATCGCAAGAAGCCTCGCCTGTTGCGCCACAGGCAGCACAGTCCGCCATCTCCCCTTTGTCCGAGCACTCTGATGTCGGACAGATCGTTCGCCAGATTCAACAGGCCGCACGAACACTAAACTATGTGGGGGTGTTCGCTTTTCAGCAGGGTGAGCGGTTTGAGTCGTCGAGGATTACGCATTTTTTTGATGGAAAAAATGAGAAAGAGCGGATTGAG
Organism: Zwartia sp.; assembly: GCF_049655405.1. Taxonomy (GTDB): domain Bacteria; phylum Pseudomonadota; class Gammaproteobacteria; order Burkholderiales; family Burkholderiaceae_B; genus Zwartia. Next base: position 238,794 of record NZ_JBASJR010000011.1, on the reverse strand, counting down.
GTACTAGACGGTTTACCGCGTGAGTATTTACGCTTCAATGATGAAGTGCAAGGTCTCATGCCGGATCGCAAACTGGTCTTGCTTGAGCGACAGAGAGGGGACCGTTTTCCAGGTTTGTTGCTCAATCAAGCGCAAACCTTAGAAAAAAATTACAGCTTGCGTCTCGCGCCTGATCTCCTGCGTATCGCGGGTCGTCCTTGTCGCGGCATTGAGATTACGCCACGTGACACGCATCGCTATGGATATCGCCTCTGTGCAGATCTTGAAACAAATTTGTTACTCAAGGCTCAGATGGTAGGACCTGAGGGTGTCGTGATTGAGCAGGTGGCGTTTACACAGGTTGCGATTGGTGCAGACATCACTGAGGCCATGCTGACGCCCACATGGGTCACGACAGACTGGCGAACTGTGCGCGCGCAACATTCAAAAGTAGATTTGTTTGCGCAGGGGTGGCGTATTTCGGCGCCTGAAGGCTATGTCGCGACCTCGCAACAGGAAAGAATTTTTTCCAATGATAAGCGCGTCAATCAACTTGTTTTATCCGATGGCCTCGCAACTATTTCAATTTTTATTGAACCTTATCAGCCAGAACGGTCTGAGTATGAACCCCAAGGCGCTGCGCGAAGTGGCTCAGTGAATATCTTCGGGATCAAGGTAGCAAACTTTTGGTTAACTGTTCTGGGTGAAGTGCCGGCCGCAACCCTTGAGCAGTTGGCTCAGTCAATTCAATACCTCCCGTCAACGTCCGCACGTTAAAACTGTGCGAGCAGAGAGTGGGAAGTTTAAATCGGAGTTCATGATGCAAGATCAGTCACAATTACATCTGTATCAGTCTGTGAGTCGTATGCGTCGCATGGCCACCACGTTGATGGTCGCGATGGCGTTAGTTTTGGGTAGTGTGCAGATGATGCCTGCACAAGCCCGCAATGCCGGACTGCCGGATTTTACGGCGATTGTTGAAAAGTCAGAGCCTGCAGTTGTGAACATTCGCACGACCGCAAAGGTTCCTGCGCGTGCAGGTTCGGGTGGTGCACCCGGACAAGATCCATACGAATTATTCCGCCATTTTTTTGGTCCTGATTTTGTGCCACCTGGTGGACGTCAAGGACCTCAGCCCGCGCCTCGTGGTCGCCGCGCCGAGCCTGAAGAACGTTCTGTGCCACGCGGTGTGGGTTCAGGCTTCTTCATCTCAGAAGACGGGCACTTGCTGACCAATCACCATGTAGTGGCAGACGCAACAGATATTTTTGTCACACTGACGGATGGGCGCGAGTTCAAGGCCACTGTCGTGGGTAGCGATCAGCGCACTGATGTGGCCTTGCTTAAGATTGATGCTAAGGGCATGGCGACTTTGCCGATTGGCGATGCAAAGACACTGAAGAAAGGTCAATGGGTGATGGCGATTGGTTCACCTTTCGGTCTTGAGTCAACCGTGACCTCAGGCATCATCAGCGCGTTAGGTCGCGAAACAGGCGATTACTTGCCTTTCATTCAGACGGATGTTGCAGTCAATCCAGGTAACTCTGGTGGTCCTTTGCTGAACCTAGAGGGTGAGGTGGTTGGGATCAATGCTCAGATCGTCTCGCGCAGTGGTGGCTTCATGGGGATTTCTTTGGCAATCCCAATTAATGAGGCCATGCAAGTTGTCGATCAGCTTAAAGCCTCAGGTCGTGTGACCCGTGGTCGCATCGGTGTCCAGATCAGCGAAGTCAGCAAAGAAGTTGCCCAAGCGATTGGATTACCCAAGGCTGAGGGTGCGCTTGTGAGTGCAGTCGAGCCTGATGGCCCGGCAGAAAAGGGCGGAATTTTGCCAGGTGACGTTATTTTGAAGTTTGATGGCAAAACGATTGCTCGCATGTCTGATTTGCCCCGCCTAGTGGGTCAAACCAAGCCAGGTGTGGTTTCGCCTGTTGAGGTCTGGCGCAAAGGCAAGTCGGTGAAGCTCAAAGTGACTGTCATCGAACTCAAGGCAGAACAAACCGCTGCTGCTGCACCCGAGCCAAAAGCCAAGCCTGCTGAGTCGCAGACCGTTGTGCTGGGGATGACCGTCGTTCCGGTCGCCGCCGATGCTCAGAAAAAGTTGCGCATTAAAGGTGGTGTGCAGGTCACAACGGTTGGTGCGCCCGCATCTACTGCTGGTATCGCCGAAGGAGACATCATTTTGGCCGCAAATGACAGTGATATCACGAGTCCTGAGCAATTTGCCAAGATGATTTCAGGTCTGGACAAGTCTCGGTCTGTGGCTTTGATGGTCCGAACAGGTGATCAAACCCGTTGGGTCGCTGTCACCCCCGCCAAATAAGGTCAAGAACGGCTAGAATAGGTGTTTGCCGCAAAAGGGGCGCAGAGCGCCCCTTTTGCTTGCTAGCTCGCTTACTTTTCAGGTGTTATGCAGCATATTCGCAATTTTTCCATCATTGCCCACATCGACCATGGCAAGTCCACCTTGGCGGATCGACTGATCCAGCGCTGCGGTGGCTTAGCCGATCGTGAAATGTCCGCCCAAGTCCTTGACTCCATGGATATCGAGCGTGAGCGTGGCATCACCATCAAAGCCCAGACTGCAGCGCTGCACTACAAGGCAAAAGATGGCAAGGTCTACAACCTCAATTTGATCGATACTCCCGGGCACGTCGACTTTTCCTATGAGGTGAGTCGTTCCTTGTCTGCGTGCGAGGGGGCTCTGCTTGTGGTGGATGCCTCGCAAGGTGTCGAGGCGCAGACAGTTGCAAACTGTTACACAGCGATTGAGCTGGGCGTTGAGGTCGTGCCGATTCTCAATAAAATGGATTTGCCTCAAGCCGATCCAGAAAGTGCGCGTGCTGAAGTCGAAGAGGTCATCGGCATTGACGCGACGGACGCGATTTTGGCGAGCGCTAAAACGGGCATGGGGATTGACGATATCCTTGAAGCTGTCGTGGCGCGTATTCCTGCACCCAAGGGTGATCCTGAGGCACCTCTTCAGGCTCTAATCATTGACTCTTGGTTTGACAACTACGTTGGCGTGGTCATGCTGATTCGCGTGATCAATGGCGTACTCAAACCAAAAGATAAAATCTCTTTCATGGCGACGGGTGCTGTGCACTTGTGCGAGCAGGTTGGTGTGTTTACCCCCAAATCTGAACCCCGCAAGTTTTTGTCAGCAGGTGAGGTGGGTTTTGTGATCGCGGGTATCAAAGAACTCGCGGATGCTAAGGTCGGTGACACGATTACCTTGTTGGCTAAGCCAGCCGCTGAAGCTTTGCCAGGCTTTAAAGAAGTGAAGCCTCAGGTGTTCGCAGGCCTCTATCCCGTCGAAAGCAGCGAATACGACCAGTTGCGTGACTCGCTTGAAAAGCTCAAGCTCAATGACTCTGCACTGATGTATGAGCCCGAGGTATCACAGGCGCTTGGTTTTGGTTTTCGCTGCGGCTTTCTCGGATTGCTCCACATGGAGATTGTCCAAGAGCGTCTTGAGCGTGAGTTCGACATGGATATCATTACGACCGCACCCTCCGTGGTGTACGAAGTCGTGATGCGTGATAACTCTGTCATCCAGATTGAAAGCCCCTCTCGCATGCCCGAGGTGGGCAAGTTTATTGAGGTGCGTGAGCCTATCGTCAATGTGACGCTCTTTATGCCACAAGAGTACGTCGGGACGGTCATGACGCTTTGTAATAACAAGCGTGGAGTTCAGCTCGATATGACCTATCACGGTCGTCAGGTGCACTTGCACTATGAGATCCCGCTTGCTGAGATCGTCCTTGATTTCTTTGACAAGCTGAAATCGGTTTCCCGTGGCTATGCCTCGATGGACTACGAGTTTAAAGAGTATCGCGCAGCGGATGTGGTCAAGGTTGATCTGTTGATCAATACTGATAAGGTTGACGCCTTGTCGAACATTTGTCACCGTTCGAACGCACGTTATCGCGCCCGCGAAGTCGTGTCACGCATGCGAGAGCTGATTCCGCGCCAAATGTACGATGTGGCGATTCAGGCAGCGATTGGTGCTGAAATCATCGCGCGTGAAAACGTCAAAGCCTTACGCAAAAACGTGCTGGCGAAATGTTATGGCGGTGACATCAGCCGCAAGAAAAAACTGCTTGAAAAGCAGAAGGCTGGCAAAAAGCGCATGAAACAAGTGGGTAGTGTTGAAATTCCTCAGGAAGCCTTCTTGGCGATCCTGCAAGTTGATGACAAATAATGCGGAAGCAAGGTTGAACTGATGAGCTGGAACTTTGCACTGATTTTGTTTATTGCGCTTGTGATCACGGGTGTGATCTGGACGATCGATAAATTTGCCCTGAGACAAAAGCGTCACGCTCGCATGATGCAGGCGATCGCACTTGCTCGTCCCAGTTGGGCGGCGCTCCCTGACGAAGAAAAACGTAGTCGCGAAGAACAGATGCGTGCGGAGCTGAGCAAGCAGCCTTGGTGGGTGGAATATGGCGCAAGCTTTTTTCCCGTCATTTTGTTTGTGTTTGTGTTGCGCTCCTTTATTGTTGAGCCGTTTCGCATTCCTTCGGGCTCCATGCTGCCGACCTTGCAATCTGGCGACCTGATTTTGGTCAACAAGTTTTCGTATGGTTTGCGCCTACCTGTTCTGAATGAAAAAGTGATTCCTTTAGGTGAGCCTGCCCGCGGTGACGTGATGGTGTTTCGTTACCCTGTTGATCCTTCTGTGGATTACATCAAGCGTGTGGTCGGTTTGCCAGGAGACGAAGTGGCCTACCTTGATAAACGCCTCTACATCAACGGCAAAGAGGTGCCGCGTAAGCGTGATGGTGAATACTTTGAACCGGACCGTGTGGCGTATACGGCACAATTTACTGAGTACCTTGGTGAGAAGCCTCATCAAATATTGCTAGATGAGCGGAGATGGCAGGATTTAGGACCAACTTCAAGCTTCCCACATCGTGAAAAGTGTGAATATCTTCGAAATGGTATGCGTTGCACCGTACCAGCGGGCGTTTACTTTATGATGGGTGACAATCGCGATAACAGCCTGGACAGTCGATTTTGGGGATTTGTCCCCGAGGCGAATATCGTGGGTAAAGCTTTCTTTATCTGGATGAACTTTGGAAACCTCGGCCGTATCGGGCCGTTCCATTAAATTGTCCAGATCCTTGTCACTCGTTTTATGTCACCCGCTAAATGCCCTTGTCCGCTCTTGAGACTTCGCTTGGATATAAGTTCGTTAAACCTGCTCTGCTTGAGCAGGCGCTGACGCATCGCAGTCATGGCGCGCGTCACAATGAGCGTCTTGAGTTTTTAGGTGATTCGGTGCTCAACATGTCTGTTGCAGCATTGTTATTCAACCATTACGGTACCCTTGACGAGGGTGACTTGTCGCGCGTGCGCGCCAATCTGGTCAAACAGTCTTCGCTTGCCGACATCGCACAAAAACTTGATCTATCGAAATACCTCCGACTAGGCGAGGGTGAACTTAAAAGTGGCGGTTTCAGGCGGCCATCGATTTTGGCGGATACGTTTGAAGCGATTCTCGCAGCGGTTTATCTGGATGGTGGCTTTCTGGCCGCACAGGACCTAATTGAGCGTTTGTACAAGCCCATCTTGGCAAGTGTGGATCCTCTGACTCTTGGTAAGGATGCCAAAACCTTGCTCCAGGAGTTTCTCCAGAGCCGCAAACTTGCCCTGCCTTTGTATAGTGTTGTGGCCACCCATGGTGCGGCACACAGTCAACAGTTTGAAGTCGAATGTTCGATCCCCTCGCTTGAGATCAAGGTCACTGCGCCTGGCTCAAGCCGCCGGGCCGCAGAGCAGTCGGCTGCCAAGCTCGCATTAGAAGCTGCAGAGACCGCCAGTCCTACCCCAGTTAAAAAGCGTTCAACCCGAGCGCGCAAAACGGCACAATTGACGCTGCCGGTTGCGGTTGCTCAGGAACTTAAATGACAGAAATCATAGACACGACAGACTCCACACCCACACCAGACGATACGGCTTACCGTTGCGGCTTTATTGCCGTGGTTGGGCGCCCAAACGTTGGCAAGTCGACACTCACCAACGCCTTGATCGGCAGCAAAATTTCCATCGTCTCTCGAAAAGCACAAACGACACGCCACAGAATCCAGGGTGTCCTCACGCGTGAGCATGAGCAGTTTGTATTCGTAGATACACCTGGCTTTCAAACGCGTCATGGTGGCGCGATGAACAAGATGATGAACCGCGTCGTGACACAGACCTTGGCAGATGTTGATGTCGTGCTGTTTGTGGTCGAAGCCGGCAAATGGTCCCCAGGTGATGCCAAGCTTTTATCTCTCTTGCATCACCCAGAGCGTACGATTTTGGTGATCAGCAAAATTGATCAGCTTAAAAATCGTGATGAGCTCTATCCGTTTGTCGCAAATATCGCCTCGCAATTCAAGTTTGACGCAGTGGTCCCGGTGAGTTCGACCAAACGCCATCAGCTTGATCAATTGCTCGATGAGGTCGCTAAGCGCTTGCCTGAAAACGAGCCGTATTTTGATGCGGACACGCTGACGGATCGGCCGATTCGTTTTATCGCCGCTGAGTTGATTCGCGAAAAGATCTTCCGTCTGGTGGGTGATGAGTTGCCTTACGGTTGTACGGTAGTGATTGAGCAGTGGGAAGAAACGGAAAAAGGCGCGCATATCAATGCATGTGTGATTGTTGAGCGTGATAGCCATCGCCCCATTTTGCTGGGCGCGGGCGGCAATCATATGAAACGGATCGCCTCCGAGGCCCGTCAAGATATGGCCAAACTGATGGATAAGCCCGTTCACCTTGAGGTCTACATCAAGGTTCGTAAGGGTTGGGCTGAAAAAGAAAGCAGCCTGCGCGATTTAGGATATGAGTAGACGAGTCCTTCGGGTCTTAGAGACGCCAGGCTATGTGTTGCATGCAACGGCCTGGCGAGAAACCTCTCTGATTGTTCAAGCATTCTCTAGAGATCACGGATGGGTCAGCATGGTGGCCAAGGGCGCTAAACGACCCCATTCAGTACTCAGACCTGCGCTGTCAGTTTTTCAGCCTTTGTTGTTATCGTGGACAGGTTCGGGCGAAATCAAAACGCTGACGCGTGCTGAGTGCGCAGGTGTGCATGCGTTGCCAGGTGCGGCCTTGATGTCGTGCTGGTACATGAATGAATTACTCTTTCGATTACTGCCCCACGAGGATCCTCATTCTGGTTTATTTGATGCGTACGTCATCGCTCTGCAACGTCTGGCTGCAGGACAGCCTGCCGTGGGTGCTTTAAGACGCTTTGAGTGGATTTTGCTTAAAGAGACGGGATATGGGCTGGATGCCGAGGAACCAGACTTTGACGATCCACAGGGCGAACCTGCTTTGCGCGCGAGCTTGCGTGAACGCTTGTCGGAGCACTTGGCAGGTCGCCCATTGACCACCCGCCAAGTGTTAGTCGCACTGCAGCGCTTTCAGCCAACGAAAACGTGAGCCTAAAGTGCGCCGCATCTAGCGCCACGTTTTAAGCCTCAAGCGGTCAGTACTGCTCGACCAGTGACCTTGCCCTGACGTAACGAGGTCAACACCTTGTCCGCATCAGCAAGGGGATGTTTATGCACAGGGATTGGCGAGATCTTGTTGTCCTTGACGAGTTGTAGTAACTCTCTGAGCTCATCTAGCGAGCCGGTGTAGCTACCGAGAATCTGTAAGGCTTTCATCGGAATAAAGGCGATTGGCCAAGAAGCACCGCCGCCAAACAAACCAACAATCACGAGCTTGCCACCCTTGATCAAAATATCGAAGCCCAAGGATGTTGTGGCAGGCGCACCCACCAGATCAATCATCGCTTGCACCATTTTGCCGCCATTGGCCGCGATGATTTGCTGTGCGGCATCCGGTGCGGCACCGTCCACGACCGCAAGCGCACCTGCGTCGAGGGCCGCTTGACGTTTGGCGGGATCAATATCCACCACAATCGCACCGACACCATTCAACGCCTTGACCAAGGCTAGACACATCAGTCCCAGTCCACCTGCACCCATGATTACGACTGGGTGTTTTTGATAGATGTTGGCACCGACTTTGTTGAGAGCACTGTACGTGGTGAGCCCTGAGCATGCATAGGGGGCGATCTCGGCCGGATCCAAATCGCCAATGTCGATGAGGTAGCGTGGATGCGGCACCAAAAGGTGATCGGCGTAGCCACCGGGTCGCTGCACCCCAAGGTACTGCGGACTCGCACAATGATTTTCTAGGCCGTCCAGGCAAGCCGGACATTGGCGGCAACCAATCCACGGATAGACCAGATAGTTGTGACCTTTTTCAACACCCGTTGCTTCAGGGCCAAGCGCGACAACAGTGCCTGCAGTCTCGTGCCCCATCGTCATCGGTAACTTGATGCCACGATCTTTGAGCAAGAGGCTGCGACCGTTGCCAAGGTCGTAGCTGCCTTCCCAAAAGTGGATATCGCTATGGCAGACACCCGCAGCGCGGACTTCGACCAACACTTGAGTCCCTGTTGGTGTGGGCGTTTCCATTTCCATTAAACCGAGTGGTTCTTTGAAATTCATCACGCAATAGCATTTCATATTTTAAGCTCCAAGGGTGCTGGGATCTTTACATCACCAGTTCAATCAGACGGGGACCTTTTTCTTTGGTTGCAACGCGTAAGGCATCCGCAAAGCCCTCAAGCGTGTTGACTTGCACGCCCGGTACGCCGTGGCCGCGAGCAATGGAGACCCAGTCCAAAAATGGTTGATCAAGATCCAGCATGCGGCGAGCGTTGTCACCGGCCTCAGGTCCACCCATGTTGGCGAGTTCGCCGCGCAGGATTTTGTAAGAGCGATTGGCAAAAATCACAACGGTAACGTCAAGATTTTCACGGGCCATCGACCACAGTCCCTGCACCGTATACATGGCACTACCATCGCCTAGCAAGGCAAAGACCTTACGATCCGGACAGGCCACAGCAGCACCAACAGCCGCAGACATTCCCCAGCCAATCGCACCACCTGTGATGTCGATACAGTCATGAGGTGCAGCCTGAGGGGTCACTTTTGCAAACTGTCGTCCAGTGGTGACGGCTTCATCCACCATGATGGCGTTTTCAGGCATGAGCGCGGCAATGACCGTCCCGATATGTTCGACCAAAGGTGCGCCAGTCGGCAAGTCAGTGATGATGGGGCCTGTTGAGAGTTCCGCCGGGGCAGTATTCTGTGCGCCGAGAGCATCAACCAGTGCTTGCAAGCTCGCTTCGATGTCGTGCGTGAGCGTCGCGAGCGTGTGGACTTCGCAGTCTGGCTGCTTGATCATGCGCGGCTTGTTTGGATAGGCAAAAAACGCGACCGGTGGCGCACTGCCGACTAAGACCAAATGCTTCGTGTCTTTGAGCATGGCGACCGCACCATCGACAGGGAAGGGCAGTGGCGTGATGTTGACGCGACCCCGTCCACGCTCCATCCGTGGATTGCGTGGCTCAGAGGCAAGTTTGCAGCCGGTATATGCGGCGATTTTTCCGGCAAGCGTCGCTTCGCGGGCACGCAAGGCGCGCCCACCCAACAATAGTGTGGTGGCTTCAGCAGTTTTGCGATCGGATAATAAGCGGGCAAGGGCAACGATCGTGTCTGTCAGCGGCGCTGCTGCGGTTTGCGCGGGCGCTGTCGAGTAGTGACCCGGATCAGAAGGTTCCCAGGCGCAGTTGGCGGGAAGCACCAGTGTGGCGATGCGTCCAGGCGTGCTGCGTGCCTGAGAGATCGCCTCAGCGGTATCCAGAGGCGCCGCCGCGGCCGACATGGTGGTCTTGACCCAGTTAGACATCGGGCGCGCCACGGCTTCTACGTCAGAGTTCAGCGGCGCGTTGTTATGGATGTGATCCCAAGCGTGTTGGCCAACAATATTGACCATGCCTGAGTAGGCACGTTTAGCGTTGTGAATATTGGCAAGTGCGTTACCTAAGCCTGGACCCAGATGTAGCAGCGTTGCGGCAGGTTTTTCCGCCATCCGGTAGTAGCCATCAGCTGCGCCGCTTGCAACGCCTTCAAATAAACCCAGCACACAGCGCATGCCAGGTGCGCGATCCAAAGCGGAAACGAAGTGCATCTCGGACGTGCCGGGATTGGCAAAACAGACATCCACATCGCCTGCAAGCAGGGTTTGAACCATTGCTTCTGAACCATTCATTTGAATATCCCTCCAGTTTTGTTTTTCATTGTTTCACGCGCGATGATGACCTGTTGGACTTCAGTCGCACCTTCATAAATGCGCAGTGCTCTAATTTCACGATACAACATTTCCATCGGATGACCGACTTTGACACCCAGCCCGCCATGCAGCTGGACACAACGATCAATCACGCGTTGAGCGGACTCTGTGGCGTACATTTTTGCCATGGCGGCTGATTTTGTGGTGCGCTGCTTCAGTACGTCGCGCTCCCAAGCTGCGCGATAAATGAGTAGAGTTGAGGCATCGATCTCTGTGCTCATTTCGCCAATCGCAGCCTGGGTGATTTGCAGATCAGCCAGTGTCGCGCCAAACATCGGGCGCGAGGTGGCGCGCGAGATACCCATATCGAGCGCGGCTTCGGCAAAGCCCAAGGCCGCAGCGCCAACTGAAGCGCGGAACACATCGAGATTATGCATCGCGACTTTGAAACCCTTGCCTGCGTCGCCAATCCGTTGGCTGACGGGAATGTCGCAATCAGTAAACGTCAGTGTCCCAATGGGGTGCGGCGCACAAACATCAAAACGTTCCGTGACTTGTAATCCTGGCGTGTTGGCATCTACCACGAAGGCCGTGACGCCTTCGGCTTCATCATTTTCGACTTTGGCAAAGACGGTGTAAAAGTCAGCGATGTCGGCATTTGAAATCCAGGTCTTGACACCATTGAGTCTGTATCCTTGGCTGGTGCGAGTTGCCCGCGTGCTCATCGCAGCAACATCAGAGCCCGCATCGGGTTCTGAAAGCGCAAAGGCCGCCAGCATTTTTCCAGAGGCGACATGGGGCAAGTATTTTTGTTTTAAGGCCTCTGATCCAAACAGTGAAATGGGGCCACTGCCTAGTCCCTGCATCACAAAGGCAAAGTCCGCCAGACCATCGTAATAGCCCAGTGCCTGACGCATCAGACACAGACTGCGCGAGTCGAGTTCTTTGAGTGCGCCGCCATATTCTGCGGGGACACAATAGCGCAACCAGCCTGCGTCGCCCAGTTGTCGAGTGAGTTTGACGCAGTGTTCATCCACGCTCCCGACATGTACCCGATTGGTGAGCGCAGCAGCTGACCATGCTTGGATATCCGCATAGAGTGCACGATGACTATCATCGAAAAATGGCAACTTTAATGAGTCTGGATTAAACATTTCAACGATTTCCTAAGAGATCAAATTTCATCTGAACATAGCGCGTCGGAATCTCCAGCCGCGCAAAATACACAACCTTGTTTTGAACGCAGGCATAGCGACGGAGCTCGGCTACCGGTGCAGACAAGGGTAGGTGCAAAGCTTCAGCCGAGTCAGCACCTGCTTCGATAATGGTGAGTAGTTGTCCCGCATGAGTTAGCGCTCCTCCATGGAGTTCGTCCAAGACGGGCGCAACGGTGGAGTGTCGGTAGCGCGCCGGATGTTGCCGATAAATGTCGCGTTCCAGGTATACCTCCGTATAGCAAAACGGTCCTGAGGAGGTGGTGTGAATACGTCGCAAGTATTGAAAGCGACCCTCGGTGCTGTGGGGACACTCCATGCCGAGAAGTGGTAGAGGGACGTCCGCGTTTGATTCCATCAAGGTCGTTGTTCCGAGTTCCTTGGAAAGTGCGACCGTGTCGGCCCATGTTTTTGGGAGCGTGAGTTTGTGTGTCTCTGGAAGGTCTTCGTTGACGTATGTGCCTGAGCCTCTGGAGCGGTGGATCAGGCCCTCGCGCTCTAACAGGCCAAAAGCCTGTCTGACCGTTGCACGTGAGACGCCCAGAGTGTCGACCAGAGACTCAAGGGCGGGTACTTGATGGCCACGCGGCCAGATGCCGCGCTCGATATTGCGCCGCACGATCGCGGCCACCTGCAGATACAAGGGCTGTGGACTTCTCGCATAGAGGAGACCAGGTGCTTGTTTCATGTGTGTGTGGCCAACAAGGCATCCGCCATTTCACGTAATTTATTTTTTTGGATTTTGACAGCGTTCGCGCTTTCGACCGAAGGAAAAACAGACACGACTTCAAACCGCACAGGTACCTTGTAGCCAGCCATCAGACGTTTGCATTCTTGAGTCCATCCTGCAGGATCAGCCTGCGCGCCGTCTTTCAAGATCACGAAAGCGACCGGCAAAATTTTGGTGCCCAAGGTCCCGCCCACGACCTGGCAAGCTTTGACGCCTAAGAGCTTTTCCACCGCCTGTTCGATTTCTGCAGGGTTCACCAGAAAGCCTGAGAGCCGCATAGAGTCACCCATGCGCGTTTGAAAGACAAACTGGCGTTCACTGACGGCATAACCCAAGTCGCCTGTTTTAAAAAAACCGTCGGTCGTCATGGCGCGAGCGGTTGCCTCAGGTTGGTCGAGATAGCCCACCATGCGGCTAGGGCTGAAAATTTCAATCTCGCCAGATTCGCCTTGTTTTAGGACTTGTCCAGTCTCAGGGTCTGAGGTTCTGACACGAGCCTCAGGGTGAATTAATTGACCACCGGACAGGTAGCGCACACTGATATCTCCTTGCTTGGCGTCCGTTGGCTGTGCGGCCACCAACGCCTGTAGCTCGCTGGACCCATATAGACCAGTGAGTGCGACGCCATTGCGCTCAGCTTGTTCGAGCAAGCTATTAATAGCGGGAGAAAAACTGGCAAAGCCAAATAATTGACAGCTGTCAAAATCTGAGGGGGATTGGGCGGTTTCGAAAAGTTTCAAAATCGATTCGTTATTGGCATAAGTATGCGTGACTCGATGTTTGCGGATTTGCGCAAGCGTGCTGTGCGTATCGGAGACGGGTTCACTGACGGTTGTGCAACCTGTGACCAGTCCCCCAGTCAACGTTGCAAAGCCAAATGCACCGCAAAAAGGCGCACTGGCGAGGATACGGCTGTCAGCGTCATAGCCATACGCCTGCTGCATCACGTCACCATGTTTAATCAACGTCGCCTGATCATGTAGAACAAACTTGGGCAGCGAGGTCGTCCCTGAGGTGGTAAAGCACAGCACGCCAGCATTGCCAACGGCGGGCGGAGGAACGCTTGGTGTGTCGAGTAAAGCGTTGTAGCCCAACACTTTGTAGCCGCGTGCCGCAATAGCCTGTGTGGCCGGGCTCTGTGTGTCGCCTAGCGTGATGATGGCGCGCAAGCGCGATAAGACGTCCTTGGGAACATCGGCCAAAATGTCTGCAAACGCAATGCCTTTAAAGTCGGGCCACATCAAGAGCCAGTCTGCCTTGCCGCGACCGATAATATCTGCCACTTCCTGGCTGCGAAAGCGTGTGTTGACGGCCAACACGGTGGCACCGAGATGGGCGCAGGCTAAAAATGTTTGTAGCCAAGCCAGGCAGTTAGGGAGCCAGACCGCCACCCGATCATTGGGACCAATTCCTAGTTGCGCAAGATTGCCAGCAAGTTGCAAGGACTGTGTATGCAATTCAGCAAAGGTCGTGGGAACATCCTGATCGATTAATGCTGGGTGCTGGCCGTGACTCTTGGCCAGTGCGGCCATGCGTTCGTAAAAAAACATGAATTGCCTCAGGTGAACTTAATGCAGCGAATCTCTAGGTGCTGCTATAGTGATCTAGTAGAACTATTACTATAGTACTTATTTACGTACTTTTGATTTAAGTTTCACATATGAAAAACGTCTCAACGAAGGCGTCAATCGACAGGAGCAAGTACCAATGAAATCAACGCGTTTTATGATTCGCGCAATCGCAGCCGCATTTACTTTGGGCGCTGCAACCTTGGGTATCGCCCACGCACAAAATTTTCCTTCCCGTCCGCTCACCCTAGTGGTGCCTTACCCGACAGCTGGTGCTGCTGATATTTTTGGTCGCTCGATTGCTCAAGCAATGGAAACGACACTCAAGCAACCCGTGATCGTGGAAAACAAGCCAGGGGCGGCCGGTAACGTCGGTTTGACTCAGGTGGCGCGGAGCAAGCCTGATGGCTACACGATTGGTCTTGGTACGATCGGCACCCAAGCGATCAATCAGTTCATTTATAGCCAAATGCAGTTTGATCCCGCGACAGACTTGGTACCCATTGCCTTGGTTTCTTTGACACCGAACGTTTTGGTGGTCGCCGCTAACTCCCCCTGGAAAAACCTAGGTGATGTACTGAAAGCTGCGCGTGCCGCTGGGGATAAAAAACTGAGTTATGGTACCCCTGGTATTGGTTCGTCGCCACATCTGACAGGCGCGTACTTCGAGGCGATGGCCGGAGTAGAGTTGTTGCACGTTCCGTTTAAAGGCGTATCGGCTTCCATGCCCGCGCTGATTGGTGGCCAGATCGATCTGCTCTTCGACAACCTATCTGGCTCGATTGCTCAGATCAAAGACGGTTCACGTGTTCGCGGCATTGCAGTCACTTCGCTTGAGCGCTCACCTATGTTGCCAACGCTGCCCAGTTTTTCTGAGGGTGGAGTCAAGGGCTTTGACGTCACCGCCTGGTTTGCGATTTATGCCCCCAAGGGCACGCCACAACCTGTAATGGACAAATTGATCGAAGCGGCTCGCGTGGGCTTGAAGTCAGAAAAAGTCATTCAGGCGTATGAACGTCTGGCGGCAGTTCCTGGCAATCTGTTTGGACCTGACCTCGCTAAATTTGAAGCGGGTGAGCGTGCCAAATGGGGCAAGTTGATTAAAGATCGTGACATCAAGGCACAATAAGATGAAAGGCACCACAGCACTTGTGACCGGCGGAAGCCGGGGAATTGGTCGCGCTGTGGTGCAGTCACTGATTGAGGATGGCTACGAGGTCATCAATTTCAGTCGTACTGCACCTGCACAGTTGTTGCCAGGCGAAATTTTTGAATCGGTCGACTTGGGCGACCCCAAGCGCGCCCGCGAAGCCGCCTTTGACTGGGCTGCAAAAAAAGATATCCTGAATCTCGTCAATAATGCTGGCATGATCCACATCGGCAAGATCGAGGACATCACACTCGAACAAATCGAGGACATGATGTCACTCAATATGATCGCGCCCTTGATCATGACGCAAGCTGTCTTGCCTGCCATGCGCACCAACAAGTTTGGTCGTATCGTCAACATCGGTAGCCGTGCGGCACTCGGTAAGTCTGGACGGACGATTTACGGTGGTACCAAGGCCGGTTTGGCAGGGATGACGCGTACTTGGGCGCTGGAAACTGCAGCGGATGGCATCACGGTCAATGCCATTGCTCCAGGCCCGATTGCAACGGAGTTGTTTTTAGCGAGCAATCCACCAGATTTGCCTCAGACTAAAAAGATTGCCGAGTCAATTCCAGTAGGCCGTTTTGGCGAACCCGAGGAAATCGCCCACGTCGTTCGGATGTTTCTCGATCGCAAAGCAGGTTTTTTGACTGGACAGTTGTTGTATGTCTGCGGTGGAATGACGGTTGGTCTGACCGCTTAACGCGGTCAGCCGTGACGAATCGCTTCAAATTTTTTGTCGTGCATGACTTCCTCGACGGACTGTCCTGCACGCACCGCCTCCACCATGCCGTCTTGACGGGCGGCAATTCGCTGACCTAAGGCGATGACTTCTTGGATTTTGTCCGCAGGGATAAAGACTGTTCCGCAGCGGTCCGCAATCACATAATCATTTTCGTTCACAGTCACGCCTGCCATCTGCACAGGCTTGCCCGAGTCGATCTGAATGATGCGATTGCGTGCGCTAATCATGGTGACGCCCCGACCATACACGGGGTAGCCAATCGACTCGCTTCCTTCGATATCGCGACTGACACCGTCAATCACAGAGCCACGAATGCCTTTCATCTTTGAGGCGTTTGCCAAGATATCGCCCCAACAGGAAATGCCTTCGGGTCCGCCCGCGATCACGAGAATTCTGTCATCGCTTGTAATGCTGGTGATGACGGGAGTGATGAGGTGCACGGTGGGGGCGGTGCCTTGTTTGGGGCCTAATAAAATCGTCGCGGCACGGCCAACGATTTTCGGGCAGTTCCATAAAGGTCTCAACCCAAAGGTCGCACCAGGCAGCCCCATAAAGTCGAGTGCATCTGACACTGTGTTGGTGTCTAGCTTCTCAAGGTCACGAAGTATTGCAGCGGAATCGGTCATGGCTGGTGGCTCTCTGAGTCAATGCAGTATTAGTCGAGTTGAATATTGGCGGCTTTGGCAACGGTTTGCCACTTTTGAATCTCTGCTGCGATAAAGGCTTTGGTTTGCTCTGGTGTCATGTTCATTGGCTCAAACGCCATTTCAGCTAAGCGGGCAACGTAGTCAGGGTTCGTGACAATTTTTTGATTCCACTCACGCAGTTTGGTTTGGATCGCAGCGGGAGTTTTGACTGGAACGGCAATCCCCCACCAAGAACTTGAGACGATTTCAGGCATGCCGAGTTCGACAAAGGTCGGGACGTTCGGTAAGGGCTTGAGGCGACTGGTGTGGGCGACGGCCAAAGGCTTGAGTTTGCCCTCTGCGATCTGTGCCTGGAAGGTGCTCAGATCATTGACGTTGAGAGTCACCTCGCCGCGCAGTACGGCCAAGGTGGCTGGTGCGCCGCCTTTGTAGGGGACATGCATCAAATCAGTTCCTGTCTTGGTGCGAAACAGCTCTGCACCCATTTGCACAATGCTGCCCGTGCCGGCCGAGGAGTAGCTGAGTTTGCCGGGATCTTTTTTGGCCAGCGCAATGAGCTCGGCGACGTTGTTGACGGGGACCGTTGGTCCGACTACTAAGAGGTGAGGCGCATCTGCGATCAGGCCGATCATCGAAAAGTCTCGCTGAAAGTTATAAGGCACTTTCTTTTGAACAACTTCGTTGATAACGCTTGTGCTGGCGGTACTGAAAAGAATGGTGTAGCCGTTCGGTTCGGCACGCACTGCATTCTGGGTCCCGATAATGCCAGCAGCGCCAGCCATATTTTCAACAACCACCGGTTGACCCGCGAGCTTTGAAAGTTGTTGCGCATAGAGGCGAGCAACAATATCGGTAGGACCGCCCGCAGGAAAGGGGACGATCAGCTGGAGCTGACGGCTTGGATAAGGGGCCGGCGTTTGAGCCTGTGCCGCACCGTGGATCATGCCAATACTGGCGATTGAGGTGGCAAGCCATTTAATGAGGCGAAATGTATTCATGTGTAACTCCGTTAAAGGCTAGTTGTTTGTTTGATCTAAGGGCGTGATGCAGGAGGCAAAGTCGATTTGTGTGCGGATGAAGCGTCCACTGTGCAGGCTATAAGACAATCGATCAAAGCCCGTTTTGGACATCTCAGGAGAGGTTGCCCACACACCATTGAGTAAATATCGCGCAATCGCCTGCTCAAGGTGCTCGGCACTGAGTTCAGGAAAAAAGGACTGAACATGTTTAGCAAGGATTGCGGGCGTCTGTGCATGCATCCAGGTCTGGAGTGTGCGCAGCACGTCGTAAAGAACGGTAAAGGCCGCATGATTCTTCGCCCAACCCTCGCGTGAACAAATCAGAGTTGTATAGACTGTCGGGCCGCGTGTGTGGGCCGCATACAGCACTTGATACGCAGGGTCGGTCAACAGTTCACTCGCGAGGGGCTCAAAGAGTTGAGCGACATCGAGTGTGCCTGCTTGAAGCGCTTGGATTTGTTCTGGCATGCTGAGGCCGCGTTGGAGTGACGCCTCGATTTCGGGGACATTCAAGCCAAGATCGCGCAGGTCAGCTTGCAGGCACAGCCAAGGTGTTGGGACTTCTGTGACTTGAGCCAGGCGCAGCTGTCTGAGTTGAGCAAGCTCAAAGCGTCCGAGTGTTTTTTTTCCAATTAAAAAAAATGGATCACGCGTGACCACTTCGCCGAAACATAAGAGGGATTGATCGTTGGAAGGCGTGGTGTCATGATCTTTCATGACACGCATGGGACCTCCCCAAGTCAAATCCACGGAGCCATTTTTAATCGCATCGATGGCGCCACCAGGCGAACCGGGTGGCAACCATGTCAGCGCAAGCCCCGCCTGCTCCGCGAGCCCAAGTGTTTTAAGTAAATAAAACGGTGTGTAAAAAATGGCTCTAAAGTTTTCGGCGAGAGTCAAAGTCATAGCGGACAACGTCAGTCCTTGATGCCGGTGATCGAGGCCACCATGGCGCGTGGATCACGCATCGGCCAACGACCGCTTGCTGCATGGCTAATAAAATTACCCACGATGTGATTGAACTCGTTGGGCATTTCGATATTCATTGTGTGACCGCAATTTGGCAAAATGGCCAAGGCAGCTGAAGGAATCGTTTCCTTAAGCATCAGTCCGGGTTTCAGACAAGGCCAGTCTTCGTCACCATTCAAAATCAAGGTTGGAACAGTCAGCTTGGCGAGCTGGTCTTTCAGGTTGTAAAGCGAGGGGCGCTCACGTTGCACACCGAGCTGTGTATTGGCCGAGCCGAGTGCGGAGTGGCCATAAAACTGTTGCTTAAACTCAGCAAAGCCGTGAGGATCCGCGCGCTCAAAGGAGAGGCGGGTGGGGCCGTGAGCATACTTGTCGACAAAGGCTTTCATGCCTTGGGTGAGCAACATGTCGGCGCTGGCTTCAGCTTCTTTTTTAAACTGCTCTTGCTGCTCGAGCTCAGCTCCGTAGCCGCAACCTGCGACACACAAGGACAAGGCGCGATTAGGATGTTGCAAACCAAAGTGCAGCGTGGCAAAGCCGCCCATCGACAAGCCGACAATGTGGGCTTTTTCGATTTTCAGATGATCCATCACGGCGATGATATCGGCCACGGCACGGTTCTGTGAGTACGAAGACACCTCGGGTGGGACGGACGAAGGAGGATAGCCACGTGCGTTGTAAGTAATCACTTGATATTGACGCGCAAAATGACGGACTTGTGGTTCCCAGCTTTCTTTGTGTCCAGCAAACTCATGCACAAAAATAATTGGGGTGCCCGAACCATAGGTTTCGTAGACTAGTTCAACGCCATCGTCAGTTTTTACGGTCAACATGAAGTTCTCCTAAGAAGGGGTCTAGCTTGGCATGAGGACGTCAGCAGCGTCAAGAGATCATGGTTGTTTTAGATGTTTTGCGCTTGAGGGGCACTGCCCTGTGCAAGACCGTCAGCGCAGCCAAGCCCAACGCAGAGGCCTTCGCACCAACAACGCCCTTGTCTGAGCCCCAACGGGGCGAGTTTGGGCGTTGTGCGAAGGCATCAAGGCGGGCGCAGGGAAGTCCGGGCAGCGCCCGGACCTAGCATCGGTCATGCACAGGGCAGTGCCCCGCAAGCGCAACCCGAGCAAATGTTTGTCTCAGCCAAGTGATGGGTTTACTTTTTTTTATTTAAAAATTTGGCAAATGCAGCTTGCGCTTCGGCAGACTTTAGTCGCTCATTGAAGTGCGCCCACTCGTAGTCGAAGGCGGCGTGTATTTTTGGGCGAAGGCTGTGCTTGAGCATGCGCTTGGAGGTTTGTAAGGCCTCGGGTGGGAGGGCAGCAAGCTCGTGTGCGGTGTCCAGGGCGGTCTGGAGTGCTTGGCCGGGTGCGCATAGCCCTGTAATGAAGTCGGCCTCCAATGCCTCTTGCGCAGAGAAGGGGCGTCCACGCAATAACCAGTCTGTGGCGCGACGGGTCCCAACGATTTGTGCCATCAGCATGCTGGAGGCACCCTCAGGGCACAAGCCCAGTGGGACGAAGGGGATTTTAAAGGTGACATTGTCAGCGGCGTAAATGAAGTCGCAGTGCTGCAGCATTGTCACGCCAATACCGATTGCGCTGCCTTCGATTGCAGCAACGATGGGGCAATCACAGTCTGCGAGACTACGCAGAAATTTAATCCCAGCACTATCGCCGTCAGGTCTGGGTGCTTGAAAATCTTTTAGATCATTGCCGGCGGTGAAGTAGTGGTTGGCACCCGTCAACACAATCGCTCGGATCTCTTTGTCATCGCCAGCCGCCCAAATGTGCTCGGCCAGGCCAAGGTAGGTCGGGACGTCCAAGGCATTGCGTCGCTCTGGGCGATTGATCGTGAGTGTGAGCACGCCGTTGTTTTTTTCAGCAAGGACAGTTTGAGTCATCGAGATAGATCCGAAATTGAAAACGTGATTGACAGTTGTAGCGCAAAATCGACAAATGAAAGTATTAAATGCGAAAGGCCCACCGAAGTGGGCCTCTTTTCCTCAGATCACTGCGTAGTCAGAACATTGCGAACTTAGTCCTTACTGCCGCCCACAATGCCGAGGATGGCCAAGAGGTTAGCAAAGACGTTGTAAACGTCCAAGTAGATTGCCAATGTGGCTGACACATAGTTGGTTTCGCCACCATTCACCACACGCTGCAGGTCGATCAGCATAAAGGCTGAGAAAATCACAATCGCCAGCACAGAGATCGTGAGCATCAGTGCAGGAATCTGCAAGAAGATGTTCGCAAGACCCGCGAGCAACAGGACAACTACGCCGATGAACATGAACTTGCTCAGGCCGGATAAGTCACGCTTGATGGATGTTGCCAACGTGGCCATGGTGCCAAACACGACGGCCGTGCCGCCAAAGGCAAACATCACCAAGGACGTGCCATTGCTCATGCCCAGGACAAAACCAAGCATGCGCGAGAGCATCAGACCCATGAAGAACGTAAACAACAGCAACAGTCCTACGCCCAGAGAGTTTTCTTTGTTTTTCTCAATGGCGAACATCAGACCGAAGGCGCCCACAAGAAAGACGATCGCAGTCATGCCAGGGCTGGTTGCCATGACTTGATTGAGACCGCTGTACATACCAACGGCAGCGCCGAGGACAGTTGGAATCAGTGAAAGTGCCAACAGCCAGTAGGTGTTGCGCAAAACCCGGTTGCGCACGACCTCGACTGGGCCCGTTTGGTAGGGGCTGCGGGATAATGTGGGGCGCGGATCGTTCATATCTATTTCCTTTCTCTTAATTGGACTTTAGGTGTCGTTGAACACCATCAGTCTATGACCGAAAGCATACCTTACAGTTCCCTGAAAGGCTAGGTTTCCTGCAAAGTGTAGGGATATTTTAGTCCTTGGCTTGAGTCGTACTCTGCAGAGAGTATGACTTAAGGTCATGACCGGCCGCTTGGTAACTGCGCCAACGTTGGCGAGCCGCCTCCTTGTCCTCTGGCTCGTCCGAGACAATTTCGAGTACGCGCTGGAGGGGACCACAGGTCGGCGGGCAGGCATCATCAAGGTTGAGTAACCATGTCTCAGGTGGCATACCCTCAAGCGCCTGCGCCAAGTCTTTGGTGACCAGCACAATAGGCGTTTGCGAGGCCATGGGATCTTCTGCCCAAACATGCGGCACAAAGGCAGCCTCATCAACGGCCCAAAGTTTTTGATCAAACTGACGCAGGCGAATGATATCGCTTGAGTACACCACCATTTTTTGACCTGCCAGATACTGTTTAAGTGTGGTCTGGCAGGCTTGGCTGATGCGTTCCGTCGCGCCAAAGGCGAAGTTAATACGCGCCATATTGAAATTTAGGCTTGGTTGAGTAGATACTGAACCAATAATGGCACAGGACGTGCTGTTGAGCCTTTTTCTTTACCGCCGCGCCAAGCAGTCCCTGCGATATCAAGGTGCGCCCAGCTGTACGCCTTGGTAAAGCGTGACAAGAAACACGCTGCAGTGACTGCACCCGCTGGAGGACCACCGATATTGGCCATATCGGCAAAGTTAGACTTCAGTTGATCCTGATAGGCCTCATCAAGCGGCATGCGCCAGGCAGGATCGAGTGCTTGTTTACCTGCGGTCAGCAAGGCTTCGGCTAATGCGTCATCAGTCGAAAAGAGTCCGGAATTGACGCCACCCAACGCCACGACGCACGCACCTGTCAGGGTCGCGATATCAATCACTGCCGAGGGTTTGAAACGCTCGGCGTAAGTCAATGCGTCACATAACACCAGACGGCCTTCGGCGTCTGTGTTCAAAATCTCGATCGTCTGGCCTGACATACTGGTCACCACATCACCAGGCTTGTTGGCGGTGCCACTTGGCATGTTTTCACAAGCAGGAATGAGTCCGATCACTTCGCCGGCGATTTCAATTTGGGCAATGGCACGGAAAGTTCCTAAGACGCTTGCTGCGCCGCACATGTCGAATTTCATTTCGTCCATCGTGCCAGCAGGTTTGATGGAGATGCCACCTGAGTCAAAGGTGATGCCTTTGCCAACTAGAACGACGGGGCCTTTTTCCTTGGCGCCTTTGGTTGTTTTCTTGGCAGAATCTTTGCCCTTGTAATGCATCACAATAAAGCGTGGTGCTTCTGCTGAGCCTTTGGATACGGATAAAAAGGATCCCATACCAAGCGCTTCGATTTGTTTGCGATCGAGTACGCTGACTTTGATGCTTTTGAACTCACGACCAAGTTTTTTTGCGGTATCGCCGAGATAAGTGGGGGTACACAAATTGCCAGGCATATTGCCAAGTGTTCGGGCCAGTGACATGCCTTGTGCGAGTGCCGCACCTTCTTTGAGTCCTTCGTTCGCAGTAGTTTGATCTGCCTTGGCCACTAAAACGGAGATTTTTTTAAGCTTAGGGCGTGCGTCGGCATCAGGTTTGCCGAAGCTCAAGTCGTAGTGGTAAGTCGCTTCGCCAGCAGAGGAGGAGGTAATACGCGCGCGGTCCCTCGGGGTGCTGGTGCCATAGGCAATCCCTGACAGACTGGAGGTGCCTTCAAGGAGGCGTGCCTGGACGCAAAAATGTGCAAAAGCGCGTTCTGCGCTCGCCTGAGCCTTGGCGCTGAAATCAGCTTGTTTGCCGAGTCCAACCAATACGACGCGTGCAGCGGTGACGCCTGTCAGGTCGCGCAACACAAGGGTGGAACCCAGGCGGCCTTGAAACTCGCTTTTAACGACTGCGCGAACAGCACCTTGGCTCGCACGGTCGATGATGTCTGCGGTGGTGCTGAGAATGCCATCAGTAAAGACGCCAATCGCAAGCGCTGCAGTTTTGATTTGATGGGGAGAGACGGTGACGTGTGTGCTGAAATCCATAGGTCCTGCCTGTAAATAAACGTAATGATGTGAACATGCGAATAGCCTGATTATCTCGCATGTTTTAGGCTTGCGGTTGAATCACCAGGGTGCTTTCCGCATGCTGGCTGCATGCATGAATGATGAGTTGATCATAAAGATAATAGCTTATGCAAATAAGTTATTTAGATTATTTTCTATATTACTTATAATCGTGTTTAGAGGAGAGTCAACATGAATTTGCAGCAGTTTCGATTTGTCCGTGAAACCATTCGCAGAGATTACAACCTGACCGAGGCGGCACGCAGTTTGTTTACCTCGCAACCGGGTGTATCCAAGGCTATTTTAGAGTTCGAGGACGAACTCGGGGTGCAGATTTTTGAGCGCCATGGCAAGCGTATCAAGGGGTTGACCAAGCCCGGTAAAGCGGTGGCGCAGGTTGTTGAGCGCATCATGCAGGAAATCGACAACCTCAAGAAAGTCAGCGACGAATTTGCGAGACGAGACGAGGGGAGTCTGGTGATTGCTTGTACGCACACGCAAGCGCGTTACGTGTTGCCCAAGGTGATTCCGACATTTCGCCAACATTTTCCTAAAGTCCATCTCTCTCTGGCTGAAGGGAGTCCTCCACAGCTGGCACAAATGGTGCTCAGTGGTCAGGCCGATCTGGCAGTGGCGACCGAGTCCCTCGCGTTGACGCCAGGGCTAGAGACCATGCCTTGTTATGTCTGGGAGCACGCTGTGGTGGTCAAGTCCGACCATCCCTTGGCTGCGTTATCGCTAAAAAAGGGCTTTGAGCTCACGCTCGAGCATATCGCAAGCTATCCAATCGTGACGTATGACAAAGCCTTTTCGGGGCGACTGTCGATTGACCGTGCGTTTGAGGCCCAGAGCATTCGACCTGACGTGGTGTTAGAGGCGATTGATGCGGATGTGATTAAAACCTACGTGGATGTCGGCTTGGGTATCGGCATTATTGCGGGGATGGCTTATGAGCCTGCGCGCGATAGCCATCTGGTGAGTCTTCCCGCTGGTCATTTGTTTGGTAAGCAGACAACCAAAGTGGCACTCAAATCAGGTGTGTTCCTGCGTGACTATGTATACACCTTTATTTCGATGCTCAATCCGGAACTAGATGCTGAGCGGGTACGTAATTTGATCGAAAGTAAACAAGAATGAGTATTATTACGCTTGCTATTTAAATAAGAATCATTATCATTTAGTCTGTCTCTATTTATTAGGAGCAGACATGATTCCAGTACTTAGCCGTTCACAACTCCATCGACCTGCGCTCAGCGCTGTCGTAGTCGGGGCAGATCGCCTCGGCAATATCCCGAATCTTTTGCGTGGTCACAACATCGCCATTACCCACCATATCAGTGGTCGGGACCCTGCACATCAAAAAAAGACGCTTGCGCTGCCCAGCGGGACACAAATCGTGATTCTTTTGACGGACTTTTTAGGCCATAACGTGATGAAAACGTTTAGGAATGCAGCGCAAAAGTCTGGTGTAAAAGTCGTGGCGTGCCGACGCAGCGTGTGTGCGATGCAGCAAGCTCTCGAGCAGTGTGGTTTGTGTCAGTGCGCTGGATCAGCGCGATGCGAGCAGGGTCGGGTCTAGGCGACGGGCGCCTGTATAACGGGCCGTCCAGTAGCGTTGTTTCATGTCTTCGATCCGAACCACGCTTCCGCGGGTAGGAGAATGGACAAATTTGTCCTGTCCTAGATACACACCCACATGGGAATAACGGGTACCCAAGGTGTTAAAGAACACGAGATCACCGACTTGAAGGTCTTTTTTGCTGACGGTATCGCCGAACTTAGCGATGTCGTCGGCACGGGGTGGGAGTTTGAGACCAAGCGAGCGTTGAGCAGAATAGACAATCAAACCGCTGCAATCAAAACCCGTTTCAGGTGACTTGCCACCCCATTTGTAGCGAATACCTAACTGGTTCAGTGCCTGATTGGCGAGGGGGTGATCAATCAGCCCCAAGCCAGCTACATATTGGGGACCCGCGGCAAAAGCACCGATCGGATCGGCGGAGTTGCGCCAGTCAGAGCTCGACCGAATACCCTTTCCTGAGCCATCTTGAGCACAGCCAGACAACACTGCAACACCCAAGCACACCGACATCACGCGGATGCTTTGCAGCAGGCGAGATGAAAAAAGGGTACTTGTTTGTGCGGTGGATTTGACCGTCATCGTTCAGGTTTACTCAGTAAAAAAAAGCAAATGGAAAGGCTCGTGCAAGCTTTAGCTGCCACAATAGTAGTACAAAAAGCCACAGAATTCCAAAAAAAGTAGTCGGAGACAGTCATGCAGGTGATCAAAAGCACTCACCAAAGCTCCCTGAATGAGAGGGATCAGTTCTGGTCAAAAGAGGCGCAACTTGTCCATTGGGAAACACCTTTTGAGCAAGTTTTAGACTTTTCCAACCCTCCGTTTGCCAAGTGGTATGTGGGTGGCAAGACAAATTTATGTTTTAACGCAGTCGATCGATGGCTGGACGCGCAGGCAGACGAGCCTGCCTTGATCTGGGTATCGACCGAGGTCGATCAAGAGCAAATCTACACTCGTCGCCAAATCTACCAGGAAGTCAATGCAGTGGCTGCGATGTTGGTCGCTCAGGGAGTCGGGCAGGGAGATCGAGTCCTGATTTATATGCCCATGGTGCCTGCGGCAGTGTTTGCGATGCTAGCCTGTGCACGCTTGGGGGCCATTCATTCGGTTGTGTTTGGTGGCTTTGCCTCGGTCAATCTCGCACAACGCATTGATGATGCCGCCCCAAAGGTCATCATTTGTGCAGATGCGGGCTCACGCGCTGGCAAAGTGACCCCTTATAAGCCCCTGATGGATAAGGCGATCTCCTTATCGACACGCCCGCCAGAGAAAGTCATCGTCGTGAATCGTGGCTTGTATCCCTTCGAACCCGTTGCCGGCCGTGATCTGGACTATGACGCCTTGCGAAAGGAGTTTGATGGCGTTGAGGTACCAGTCACCTGGTTGGAGTCCTCTTCACCAAGCTACGTGCTGTATACCTCCGGTACAACGGGAAAGCCAAAGGGCGTTCAGCGGGACACGGGTGGCTATGCGGTGGCGCTGGCCTCTTCAATGCAGCGAATTTTTAACGGTAAACCTGGCGATACCTATTTGTGCACCAGCGATATCGGCTGGGTGGTGGGGCATTCCTATATTGTGTATGGCCCCTTGATTGCTGGTCAGACCACAATTTTGTATGAGGGCACACCGGTGCGCCCGGACGGTGGCATTCTCTGGAGCTTGGTTGAGCGATTTAAAGTCAATACGATGTTTTCTGCTCCGACCGCGATTCGTGTTTTAAAAAAGCAAGATCCCGCACTGCTCAAAAAATATGATCTTTCTAGCCTGCGTGCTCTCTATATGGCAGGCGAGCCCCTTGATGAGCCCACCGCCCAATGGATTGCGGAGGGGTTGGGCAAGCCGATCATTGACAATTACTGGCAAACCGAGACGGGATGGCCGATTTTGGCTGCTCAGCCCGGTATCGAGCAGGTTCAGACAAAGTTCGGTAGTCCGTCGTTTCCCGTCTACGGTTTTGACGTTCGAGTGCTCAATGAGCAAACAGGCGAAGATCTGGGCCCGGATGAAAAAGGCGTCGTGGCGATCGTTCCGCCTTTGCCCCCCGGTGCCATGACCACCATCTGGGGGGATGATGCCCGATTCGTGGATACTTATTTTTCCTCTATTCCCGGACGTAAGGTGTACTCGACCTTTGACTGGGGACTGGTCGACAAAGAAGGCTACTGGTTTATTTTGGGCCGCACCGACGACGTGATTAATGTGGCGGGGCATCGTTTGGGGACCAGAGAAATTGAAGAGTCGATCAATAGTCATCCCGCGGTCGCCGAGTCGGCCGTGGTGGGAATTGCTGACGCACTCAAGGGCCAGGTCGCAGTAGGCTTTGCGGTGTTGCGCGATCCGACCCAGTACGTGGATGCGGCCGCGAACATGAAGCTTGAAGGCGACATTATGAAATTGGTCGATGAGCAACTTGGCCCTGTCGCGCGACCTGCTCGTGTTCGTTTCGTCACAGCACTGCCTAAAACGCGGTCTGGTAAAGTTCTCCGCCGGGCCATTGTGGCGGTGTGCGAAGGGCGCGACCCGGGCGATCTCACCACAATTGAAGACCCAAGTGCACTTGAACAAATTAAGGATTCACTATGAAAACCAAAGTTGTATTGACCGATGCGGATGTTTCACTGATTCTCGATGCGGCGAAAGCCCATGCCCATCAACATAAATGGGCCGTGACGATCGCCGTAGTGGACGACGGCGGACACATGCTCGGCATGCAGCGCCTGGATGGTGCCAACACAATTTCGGCCTACATTGCGCCCGCCAAGGCCCACACGGCTGCGATGGGCGCCCGCGAGTCCAAGATTTACGAGGATGTCATTAACAAAGGCCGGATGTCCTTTTTGTCCGCACCTTTGTTACAGGGCATGCTTGAGGGCGGCTTGCCGATTCTTGTGGATGGCGTGACGATCGGAGCGGTTGGCGTATCGGGTGTGCAGTCCCATGAGGATGCTCAGATCGCAGCTGCAGGCATCGCTGCTTTAAAAATTTAACTGTCGACATTAAGTTGTATTGATCAAACCCACTTCCTACCGGATGAAAGAGGAGACTCCCTTTTATGTCTAATTCGATTGAATCAGTAATGATCGAGACGCGCGTTTTTCCACCCCCAGCGGAATTCGCTAAGCAAGCCAATGTCTCGCAGGCGGCTGGTTACACGGCATTGCTTGAGGAGTCCGACCGGGATCCGGAAGGTTTCTGGGGACGTCTGGCACGCGAGGAGTTGCACTGGAATAAGCCCTTTACCAAAGTGCTGGATGAATCACGCGCGCCTTTCTATGAGTGGTTTGGCGACGGTGAGCTCAATGTGTCCGCGAACTGTCTGGATGCGAATCTGAAAAATGGTAATGCGAATAAAGTCGCGATCATTTTTGAGTCGGACAGTGGTGATGTTCAAAAAGTGACCTACCAGCAACTGTACGAACGCGTGTGCCAGTTTGCAAATGGTTTGAAATCATTGGGCTACAAGGCCGGCGATCGCTCGATTATTTATTTGCCCATGTCTGTCGAGGCAGTTGTTGCGATGCAGGCTTGCGCCCGTCTCGGGATTACACACTCGGTCGTGTTTGGTGGTTTTTCCTCCAAAAGCTTGCATGAACGTATTACCGACGTGGGTGCCACGCTCGTGATTACAGCTGACGAGCAGATGCGCGGCGGCAAGGCGATCGCGCTCAAACCGGCGGTCGACGAGGCCCTTGGCATGGGCGGTTGCGAGGCTGTGCGACATGTCGTCGTTTACAAGCGTACGGGCGGCAAGATCGCCTGGGATGCCAAGCGCGATGTGTGGATGGACGCGTTGTCGGAAAATCAGGCCAAAGAATGTCCGGCTGTGCCTGTCAATGCGGAGCATCCGCTGTTCATTTTGTATACCTCGGGCTCGACTGGCAAACCAAAGGGTGTGCAGCACTCTTCTGGTGGCTATTTGCTGTGGGCAAAAATGACCATGAAGTGGGTCTTTGACGCCAAGGCAAATGATGTGTTCTGGTGTACTGCAGATGTGGGCTGGGTGACAGGTCACACTTACATCGCCTATGGTCCGTTGGCTGCCGGCATGACACAGATTGTGTTCGAAGGTGTGCCAACCTATCCAGATGCTGGCCGTTTCTGGAAAATGATTCAGGATCACAAGGCGACGATTTTCTATACGGCACCTACGGCGATTCGTTCGTTGATCAAGGCCTCAGAGGCCACTGAAGCCCATCATCCAAAGTCTTACGACTTGAACAGTTTGCGTTTGCTCGGTTCAGTGGGTGAGCCCATCAATCCTGAAGCTTGGATGTGGTATCACAACAATGTCGGGGGCGGACGTTGTCCGATCGTCGATACGTGGTGGCAGACTGAGACGGGTGGTCACATGATTACACCTTTGCCAGGCTCGACTCCGCTCAAGCCTGGCTCCTGTACGACGCGTTTGCCAGGCATCACGGCTGCCATTGTGGACGAAACGGGTGGGGATGTTGAGGCGGGTCACGGAGGCTTTCTGGTGATTAAGCGTCCCTGGCCATCCATGATTCGTAACATCTGGGGTGATCCCGATCGCTTTGTTAAAAGCTATTTCCCGCCAGAGCTCGGTGGCTATTACCTTGCGGGAGATGGTGCCCAGTGTGACAAGGATGGCTGTTTCTGGATCATGGGTCGTATTGATGACGTGTTGAACGTTTCAGGTCATCGCTTGGGCACGATGGAGGTTGAGTCAGCCTTGGTGGCCCATCCGATGGTGGCAGAGGCTGCTGTCGTAGGACGTCCTGATGACACCACCGGTGAGGCTGTCGTGGCCTTTGTCGTGCTCAAGCGTACGCGTCCCGAAGGCGACGAGGCGATTGCGCTTGGCAAAGAGTTGCGCAATTGGGTCGCCAAGGAAATCGGACCGATCGCTAAACCAAAAGAAATTCGCTTTGGTGACAATTTACCCAAGACACGCTCAGGCAAAATCATGCGTCGGTTGTTGCGTGTCGTGGCCAAGGGTGAAAAAGTCACGCAGGATGTGTCCACCCTGGAAAATCCTGCAATTTTGGATCAGCTATCCACACCTGTATAAATACCGAATAGCCACATGAGGTGTAGGTTTAAAGGGTCTCGAAAGAGACCCTTTTTTGTTGTGCTGAGCAAATGAGAGGTAGACTGCAACTCACCTATTTTGGAGATGATCATGACGATTGCAATTTTGCTTGTGCTGCACTTGTTGGCTGCGTTGATTTGGGTGGGCGGAATGTTTTTCGCGCACAGTGCGTTGCGTCCAACCGCGGCTGAGGTGTTGCAACCCCCTGAGCGTCTGACATTGTTGTGTGGTGTTTTCAAGCGATTTTTTATTTGGGTCAAGGTATCGATCGTCGTGTTGTATGTCACGGGCTTTGGTCTCATTTCACTGATGGGATCGCAAGCCAAGCTTGGCGGACACGTGCATGCGATGGTATTGCTTGCGGTGGTGATGACTGTGATTTTTGGCTATATCTATGCCCGCCCATTCAAGAAGCTCAAGCTTGCGGTCGCAGACAAGCACTGGCCGGTAGGTGCTCAGGGACTTGGACAAATCCGTGCGTTGATGTTGACGAATCTTGTGCTTGGTATCGTGACGGTTGTGATCGGTGCAGGCGGGCGTTATTTTTGATTGTTTGCGACTGATTGATTTGGCTTCGTGTTAGCTGTTAAATTGCGAAGGCATTCAACCAAGGAGAAGCAATGAAACTCGTACGTTACGGCGCGAAAGGCAAAGAAAAGCCCGGCCTGATCGACAAAGAAGGCAAGTTACGCGACTTGTCTGGCGTGGTGTCAGACATCACAACCGAGCAGCTGTCCTCAGCGGCACTGGCCAAGCTCGCCAAAATCAAGACGAGCACATTGCCACTGGTCAAAGGCAAGCCACGCTACGGCGTGCCGCTCGCCAATGTCGGCAAGTTTTTGGCGATTGGTTTGAACTACTCGGATCATGCGGCCGAAGCCGGTATGCCCTGTCCAAAAGAGCCCATCATCTTCTTTAAGGCCGATACAAGTTTGTCCGGCCCCAATGACAAGGTGATGTTGCCCAAAGGCTCCAAAAAGTCAGACTGGGAAGTCGAGCTCGCTTTCGTGATTGGTAAAAAAGCCCGATACGTCAGCAAGAAAGACGCACTGAAATATGTTGCAGGATATTGCTTGGTTAACGATATTTCTGAGCGCGAGTATCAACTCGAACGAGGCGGTACTTGGGATAAGGGTAAAGGTTGCGATACCTTTGGCCCAGTCGGCCCCTGGTTGGTCACGACTGACGAAATCAAAGATCCACAAAAACTGGATATGTGGCTCGATGTGAACGGCAAGCGTTTTCAGACCGGCAACACCAAGACCATGATTTTCGATGTGGCGACGATTGTGAGCTACGTGAGCGAGTTCATGACCTTGATGCCTGGTGACATCATCACGACGGGTACGCCTCCTGGTGTTGGCATGGGCGTCAAACCCAAGCCACGCTATCTCAAGGCGGGCGACGTCATGACACTAGGTATCCAAGGTCTGGGCGAGCAGCGTCAGGAAGTGATCGCGTTTAAAAAGTAAGACTTTCAATGTAGACAAAAAAAGACAGCCCTCGGGCTGTCTTTTTTTTTGTGAGATCAGAACCTGTCGCGCAAGGCCTGAGAGCAGAGTTTGACGGCCGTGTTGGCTTCGTCAAGGATCCGCCCTAGCGGGACAAAGCCATGAATCTGACGCTCAAAGCAAACATATTGCGTGGGGACCCCCGCTGTTGATAGCTTGTCGGCATAGGCATAACCCTCATCACGCAAGGGATCGTAGCCGGCTGTGAGCACAAAGGCAGGCGGCAAACCGGAGTGATCAATGGCTAGCATCGGCGAGGCGCGCCAGTCTTGGCGCATCCACGTCTCAGGCATGTAATGTCCGTAAAAGTAATCCATCGAATCTCGGGTGAGCAAATAACCCTGACCATTGGTGCGCATCGAGTCGCGCTCGCAGCTCGCATCGGTGACGGGGTAGATCAGTAGTTGCAAAACGGGCTTGAAGGCTCCGTCTTGTTTGAGCGCCAGGGCAACGACTGCCGCCAGTTGGCCGCCTGCGCTATCGCCACCCACTGCAATCCGCGCGGCATCAATTTTTAGTGTGGATGCGTGTGCATGCACCCATTTTGTCGCAGCGATACAGTCATCCGCAGCGGCAGGAAAAATGTGCTCGGGAGCGAGTCGATAGTCGACGGAAAACACGGCGCATTGGGCTTGATTGGAAAGCGTGCGACACAGCACATCGTGCGTCTCGAGATCGCCAATCACATGACCACCACCATGGTAATAAACCAGGGCAGGCAAGCTTGCCGTCGCTGTCGAGCCCAGCGGTCGGTAGTGGCGCACCGTGATCGCACCTGCTGGACCTGAAATCTTGATATCGAGAGCTTGCGCAACCTCTGGCGCATCGGGCTGGCTAAAAAAGCGCCGCTCGGCGTAGAACTGCCGAGCTTGCACAGGCTCTGTTGTGTGAACCGGGGGAATCCCTTTTTCAACAACGAGATCAATCAGGGCCTTGGCTTGTGGATCGAGCATGACATTGTTTCCGAAAAAGGGGTTGAGAGTCGATTTAGCGTATTTCGATCTCTACAAAGACCACTTCGTGATCGCTTGCGTTGATCACATTGTGATTGACGCCGGCGCCACGGGTATAGGACTTGCCAAGAACCAAGGGAAACTCCTTGAGACCGTCAGGTGTTTCGAGATGAAGCAGACCGTTGGTTGTGGGGACCACCACATAGTCGTGGCCATGGGTGTGCCAGCCCGTCTCGGCACCGGGGGCGAAACGCCACTCGGTGACGATGACGCGGTCATTGTCGATCTGAGTGGTTGGCGTGGCTTGAGGACGTGTTGTCATGGTGTGTGTTTCCTGTGGAAATTACATGCCGGTGTAGACCGGACCCTCACCACCTTGTGGTGTGACCCAAACGATGTTTTGTGTGGGGTCCTTGATGTCGCAGGTTTTGCAATGTACGCAATTTTGCGCATTGATCTGCAAACGATCTGCACCCTGGTCGTCCTTGATGTATTCGTACACGCCCGCTGGACAGTATCGCGCCTCAGGCCCCCCGAACTTCGCCAAGTTGATGGATACCGGGACAGACGCATCCTTGAGGGTCAAGTGGATGGGCTGATTTTCCTCGTGATTGGTGTTGGAGATAAACACCGAGCTCAAACGATCAAAGGTCAGTACGCCATCTGGTTTTGGATAGTCGATCTTGACGCAGTCCGCGGCCGGCTTGAGGCAGGCGTGGTCAGGTTTGTCGCGATGGATGGTCCAGGGCATATTGCCCTTGAGCAACCATTGCTCAATGCCGGTCATCAGCGTACCGATGGAACGGCCTTTTTTGAACCACTGTTTGAAGTTACGCGCTTTGTTCAGCTCGGTATGCAACCATGAGCTTTCGAAAGCGGCCGGGTAAGCTGGCAGTTCGTCGCGGCTGCGCTCGGCGACCAAGGCGTCGAACGCGGCTTCGGCGGCCATCATGCCGGATTTGATCGCGGCGTGACTGCCCTTGATGCGTGACGCATTCAGGAAGCCGGCTTCGCAGCCGACCAGCGCGCCACCAGGGAATACTAACTTGGGCAAGGACAATAAACCGCCTGCGGTAATCGCACGCGCACCATAGGCAATGCGCTTGCCGCCTTCGAAGGTGCCGCGAATGGCAGGGTGTGTTTTATAACGCTGGAATTCTTCAAACGGAGAAATCCAGGGGTTGGCGTAATCCAGACCGACCACCATGCCGACAGCGACCAGATTGTCTTTGAGGTGATAAAGGAAGGAGCCGCCATACGTATCCGCATCCAGTGGCCAGCCCGCGGTGTGCACCACCAGACCTGGACGGGATTTGGAGGGTTCGACCTCCCAGAGTTCTTTGATGCCGATCCCGTAGCTTTGCGGGTCGCGGTTCTGGTCGAGTTTGAATTTTTCGATGAGCTGACGGCCGAGCTGACCGCGCGCGCCTTCGGCGAAGATGGTGTATTTGGCGTGCAACTCCATTCCGGGCTGATACTGGTCCGTGGGTTGACCATCGCGACCCACGCCCATGTCGCCGGTGGCGACACCACGTACAGCGCCTTTGTCGTCGTACAGAACTTCGGCCGCGGCAAAGCCGGGGAAGATTTCGACGCCAAGGGCTTCGGCTTGCTCGCCCATCCAGCGTGCGACGCTGCCTAAGCTAACGATGTAGTTGCCGTGGTTTTGAAAACACTCTGGCAGCAGCCAGTTAGGTGTTTTTTGTGATCCAGTCGGGGATAAAAACAGGAACTCATCTTCGGTGACCGCTGTGTTGAGCGGTGCACCCATGGCTTTCCAGTCGGGCAGCAGTTCGGTCAGCGCCTTGGGGTCCATGATGGCGCCAGACAAAATGTGGGCGCCGATCTCGCTGCCTTTTTCAAGTACACAGACCGAAATCTCGTGATTGCGCTCTGCGGCAAGCTGTTTAAGTCGGATGGCTGTTGCCAGGCCGCCTGGGCCTCCACCTACGACGACAACGTCGTATTCCATCGATTCACGTTCGGACATGAGAGTCTCCCTGCTTCCAAGTATGATGTTTGATTGAGGTGGATTGTATTGCACGCTTGAGACGTTTGAAGGCTGCTCGCCTTGCAAAGGCATGAACTGACCCTTTTGCTGTTGATGTGGAGAAGATTGTGGTGCAACCCGAAGGCTCGGCCCGCACGCTTGAGGTGGGCGATATTTTTGACTTTGACCTGCCGATGCGCTGGGCGGACGCAGATCCGCTCAATCATCTCAATAATGCCAACTATTTTCGCTATATGGAAGAGGGGCGAATCAGGATGTTTGTTGAGGGGCGTGTCCAGCAGAGCGCCCGTTTTAGTCCTGTTGTGGTCCATTGCGCGTGTGACTTTAAAAAACCGATTACGTATCCCGCTCTGATCCGGGTGAGCCATCGTGTGGAGCGCATTGGCCGCTCTAGTATGGAGCATGCGGTTGACTTATCCATCGTGCATCCTGAGGGGCTTGAACTATGCGCGCAAGGAAAATCAATCATGGTCTGGATGGATTTTGAATTAAACCGTGGCCATCCGTGGCCAGAAGACGTCTTGCAGGCCTTGGCAAGCTGTATAAATCGTCGATAATCAAATTTAGGTGACCTTCAAGGAGTCGTTCTGATGAACAAGCTGTATCCAAGCGCAAAAGACGCGCTGACCGGTATTTTGAAAGATGGCCAGACCATCGCTGTGGGTGGTTTCGGACTGTGCGGGATTCCGGAGGCCTTGATCGCCGCCGTCAAAGATCTTGGCGTTCAAAATTTGACCTGCATCAGCAATAACGCGGGTGTGGATGGTTTTGGCCTGGGTATTTTGCTCGAGTCCCGACAAGTACGCCGCATGATCGCGTCTTATGTCGGCGAAAACAAAGAATTTGAGCGTCAATACTTGGCTGGCGAGCTTGAGCTTGAGTTCACACCTCAGGGCACCTTGGCCGAGCGTTTGCGCGCCGGTGGCTCTGGAATTCCCGCCTTTTTTACTAAAACAGGCGTCGGCACGATCGTGGCAGAGGGCAAAGAAGTCCGCGAATTTGATGGGCAGCAGTACATCATGGAGCGCGCCTTGGTGCCCGAAGTGTCCTTAGTCAAAGCTGAAGTTGCAGACCGCAGCGGTAATTTGATGTTTAGTAAGACCGCGCGCAACTTTAATCCGCCTGTCGCGATGGCTGGAAAACTCACAGTCGTCGAGGTCGAGCGTATTGTTGAAAACGGCGAACTCGAACCCGAAAACATTCATTTGCCCGGTATTTACGTGCATCGCATTGTGATCAATGCAACGCCTGAAAAGCGTATTGAGCAACGTATCGTTCGCGCGGCGAGCTAAGGAGAACAAAGATGGCATGGACTCGTGATGAAATGGCCGCGCGTGCAGCGCGTGAATTAAAAGATGGTTTTTATGTGAACTTGGGAATTGGATTGCCCACCATGGTGGCCAACCATGTGCCAGAAAACATGGAAGTTTGGCTGCAGTCTGAAAATGGTTTGCTCGGGATTGGGCCTCATCCGCTTGAAAGTGAAGTCGATCCTGATTTGATTAATGCAGGCAAGCAGACGGTCACTACGTTGCCGGGCTCAGCGATTTTTTCTTCCGCCGATTCGTTTGGCATGATCCGTGCTGGCAAGATCAATCTCGCTATTTTAGGCGCGATGCAAGTCTCAGAGACAGGCGATCTGGCGAACTGGATGATCCCCGGCAAAATGGTCAAGGGCATGGGCGGCGCGATGGATCTGGTCGCCGGTGTGGGGCGCGTCATCGTGCTGATGGAGCACGTCGCGCACAAAAAAGACGGCACGACTGATTTGAAACTGTTGCCTAAATGCACCTTGCCACTGACGGGTGTTGGCGTGATCGACATGGTCATTACCGATCTGGGTGTCATGGAAGTGACTCCAAACGGTCTCAAATTGCTTGAGCTTGCGCCGGGCGTCAGCGTGGACGAGATCCAGTCAAAGACTTCTGCCAAGCTGGATGTTTCAGCGCTCAAAGGATAATTCGGCGTGATGGATTTTCTTTCGATGGCGATCGATATGATGATGCATATCGATCGCACGATGCTGCAATTTATCGAGCAGCATGGCGCGTGGATTTACGTATTGTTAGTCGCCATTATTTTTGCCGAAACCGGTTTGGTATTTGCCAGCTTGTTACCGGGTGATTCCTTATTGTT
This sequence comes from Zwartia sp., assembly GCF_049655405.1. Lineage (GTDB taxonomy): Bacteria > Pseudomonadota > Gammaproteobacteria > Burkholderiales > Burkholderiaceae_B > Zwartia. The sequence continues at coordinate 202,536 of NZ_JBASJR010000011.1, read as the reverse complement.
TGTCGCGGGCGCGATTTGTGCCATGGGAAAAATGGACCTGCCGTTGCTGATGTTGTTGTTAACAACGGCCGCGATTGTGGGAGATGCGGTGAACTACTCGGTGGGACGCTGGTTTGGCAAAGCACTGATTGCTCGGACTCGGTTGGTCAATCCAGCGAGGTTGGCCTATACCCAAGGCTTTTTTGACCGGTATGGCGGTCAGACGATCGTCATTGCGCGCTTTTTGCCAATCGCTCGTACGATGGCGCCCTTTGTGGCAGGTTTTGCCAAAATGGAGCCCAAAAAGTTTTTCTTCTTTAATGTTTCTGGTGGCATTCTTTGGGTGGTTTCCTTGACTGCAGCAGGTTATTGGTTCGGAAACTTGCCTTTTGTACGTGACAATCTGACCGCCGTGATTTTAGGCATCATCATTGTTTCTTTGCTGCCAGGCGTGATTGCTGTGTTGCGTGCAAAGTTTTCCAAACCCAAGACTCTCTAACTTCAAGCCAGCGATGAACACTTCCGCTCTTAGTCCACTCGAGGCACTGGCAGCACTGCGTCGCTGCATGCAGCAGGCCCATGTTGATGCCTGTCTGATCCCTTCGGCAGATCCACACTTGTCCGAATACTTGCCTGCTTATTGGCAAATCAGGCGTTGGCTGACTGGGTTTACCGGGTCGGTTGGCACGGTTGTGGTGACGCAAGACTTTGCGGGTATTTGGGTGGACAGTCGTTATTGGGTACAAGCCGAGGCTGAGCTCGCGGGTTCGGCGGTCACGCTGATGAAAATTGGTGTGGCCACGGATCCTGCGCATGCCGCATGGCTGGGGGCGAATGTCCCTAGTGGCGGGGTGGTGGCGGTGGATGGTCGAGCGCTCGGTTTAGCCGCGCGTGAGGCGTTGCAAGAACAGTTAGCTGCACGTGCCATCAAACTCGACTTATCCCTCGATCTTCCGGGTCAGTGTTGGTTGGACCGTCCAGCGTTACCGACAGCGCCTATCCGTGATCTGCCGGTTGCTTATGCGGGCCAGACAAGGCAGGAAAAGCTTGCCCAAGTACGCGCCGAGATGACGCAGCGGGGCGCCCAGTGGCATCTCATTTCGACCTTGGACGACATTGCATGGCTGCTCAATTGTCGCGGTGCGGATGTGAGTTTCAATCCTGTGTTTTTGGCGCATGTACTGATTGGGCCTGAGCGCGTATTGCTGTTTGTGCTGCCTGAAAAGATCGATGTCGCCTTGGCCCAGCTTCTGGCTGGCGACGGCATTGAGGTGCGCCCTTATCAAGAGGCTGCGCAGACCCTTTCTGAGCTAGAAGCGCAGGCGTGTCTGTTGTTTGATCCGGCGCGCACAACCTGTGCGTTGATCGATCGTGTGTCTTGCCGGTTGGAGCGTGCGATCAATCCCAGTACATTTTTCAAGTCACAAAAAACGGCTTTTGAGCTCAGTCACGTCCGTCGCGTGATGGAGGACGATGGTGCGGCCTTGTGTGCGTTTTTTGTCTGGCTGGAGGATGCGATTGCGCGTTGTGACGCTGTCCCGCTGAATGAGTTGATGATTGATGACCAGCTCATCGCGCAACGAAGTCAGCAGCCAGGCTTTATTTCACGTAGTTTTGGCACGATTGCCGCCTATAACAGCAATGGTGCGATGCCTCACTATCGGGCAACGCCTGAGTCTTTTGCCGTGATTGCCGGGGATGGCTTGCTCCTGATTGACTCGGGGGGGCAGTATGTGGGGGGCACGACCGATATTACGCGTGTTGTTCCCGTCGGGCAGCCAACTGCTGCCCAAAAAGACGACTACACCGCGGTGCTACAAGCCATGATTGCGCTGTCTCGACTGAGATTTCCGCGTGGCGTGGCGTCTCCTATGCTTGATGCCGTTGCGCGTGCGCCTTTGTGGGCACGGCTCGCCGAATACGGTCATGGAACAGGGCATGGCGTCGGGTATTACTTAAATGTTCATGAGGGGCCGCAAGTCATTTCATATCGTGCGGCACCGGGTCCTCACACTGCCATGCAGCCAGGCATGATCACCTCAAACGAGCCGGGACTCTATCGCCCAGGTCGTTGGGGCATTCGGATCGAAAATCTGGTGGCCAATATTTCGGCAGGAACATCCGAGTTTGGCGAATTCCTTGAGTTTGAAACGCTGACACTTTGCCCGATCGATACACGTTGTGTCCAACTGACTCAGATGAGACAGGATGAGATTGACTGGCTCAACGCCTATCATGCAGAGGTTCGCCGACGTTTGACGCCAAAGGTGTCCGGTCCCGCGCTGGAGTGGCTATTGCATCGGACAGAACCCATCGCCTAAAAACCTCTTTGTCGTGCTAGGCGCGAAATTTTGTAGATAAATCCACTCGGGTTTTCCGCAAAAGGGAGTCAGGCGGCTATAATCCAAATTTCCCGCATACGCCTCGTAATGGGGCGTCAAACACATGACCAAATTTGTCTTTGTAACCGGTGGTGTGGTGTCCTCGCTTGGCAAGGGCATCGCCGCTGCGTCTCTGGCCGCCATCCTCGAGTCCCGTGGCCTGCAGGTCACCCTGCTCAAACTCGATCCCTATATCAACGTTGATCCTGGCACCATGAGCCCGTTTCAGCATGGCGAAGTCTTCGTGACCGAAGACGGTGCTGAAACCGATCTCGACCTCGGACATTACGAGCGATTCATTTCCTCAAAAATGCGCAAGGTCAATAACTTTACGACAGGCCAGATTTACGAATCCGTGCTGCGCAAAGAGCGACGTGGCGATTATCTGGGCAAAACTGTCCAGGTCATTCCCCATATCACCAATGAAATTCAGGACTTTATCGCCCGTGGCGCTGAGCAGTCCTGGAATGGTGCGACGGATGTTGCGATTGTTGAAATCGGCGGTACGGTAGGTGATATCGAGTCCTTGCCGTTTCTTGAGGCTGCTCGTCAGATGAGTCTGCGACTGGGGCGCAACAATGCCGCCTTTATCCACCTCACGCTGGTACCGTTTATCGCCTCTGCGGGCGAGCTCAAGACCAAGCCTACCCAGCATTCCGTCCAAAAGCTTCGCGAAATTGGCATCATTCCGCACGCGCTGCTATGCCGCGCGGATCGTCCGATTCCAGACGAAGAGCGCGCCAAAATCTCCTTGTTTTCGAATGTCCCCCTTGATGCGGTAATTTCCGTTTGGGACGCAGATTCGATCTACAAAATCCCGTCCATGCTGCACAAGCAAGGTCTGGACAATCTGATTTGTGAGGTGCTGAACCTCAACCCGCCGGCCGCTGATTTGTCGATGTGGGACAACTTGGTCTATCGACTGGAGCACCCCGAGCGTGAAGTCCGCATTGCCATGGTGGGCAAGTATGTCGATCTGACCGAATCTTACAAATCCTTGACCGAGGCCTTGATTCACGCCGGTATCCATACCAAATCCCGCGTCAAGGTCGAGTACATCGATTCAGAAAGCATTGAGGAAAGTGGTGTGGAGGTGCTTAAGCCTTTTGATGCCATTTTGGTACCCGGTGGTTTTGGTAAACGTGGCACCGAAGGCAAAATAGCCGCGATTCGTTTCGCCCGAGAAAATAACGTGCCTTACTTGGGTATTTGCCTAGGTATGCAGCTGGCTGTGATTGAGTTCGCTCGCGATGTGGCGGGTTTAGAGCATGCCAACAGCACAGAGTTTGACCCAGTATCTCCTCATCCTGTGGTGGCGTTGATTACTGAGTGGCTGGATCGCGAAGGGGTATCTGAAAAGCGTGACTCGCAATCGGACATGGGCGGCACGATGCGTAAAGGCTCACAAAAGTGTCCGGTCAAGCCGGGTTCGCTGGCCCATCAGATTTATGGCCCAGATGTGAACGAGCGACATCGTCACCGTTATGAAGTCAACAATATTTATGTGCCGCGTCTCGAAAAGGCTGGGTTGGTGATCAGTGCCCGAACTCCAACTGAAAATCTTCCTGAAATCATGGAGTTGCCCAATCACCCCTGGTTTGTTGGTGTGCAATTCCACCCCGAATTCACCTCAACGCCCAGAGATGGTCACCCCTTATTCACGAGCTACATCAATGCTGCGCTGGCGCATCAGTCGCAGCGTAAGGACGCCTGATGAAGTTGTGCGGATTCGATATTGGCCTGGACAAGCCTTTTTTCCTGATTGCGGGCCCGTGTGTGATTGAGTCACGTCAAATGGCCTTCGATACAGCAGGCCAGCTCAAAGAGATCACGTCTGCGTTAGGGATCCCATTTATTTACAAGAGCTCGTTTGACAAGGCCAATCGTAGCTCTGGCACCTCTTATCGTGGTCCAGGCATGGAAGAGGGTTTGCAGATCTTGGCAGAAGTGCGCGCCGAGCTCAACGTGCCTGTGCTCACGGATGTGCACGACAAGGATCAGGTCAAGGCAGTCGCCTCTGTTGTCGATGTGTTGCAAACTCCTGCCTTTCTTTGTCGTCAAACAGACTTCATCGAAGCGTGTGCCGCAAGTGGTAAGCCCGTCAATATCAAAAAGGGCCAGTTTCTCGCGCCCCATGACATGTTGCAGGTCGTCAACAAAGCCCGTCACGCCGCGCGTCAAGCGGGTGTCGCCGAGGACATCATGGTCTGCGAGCGCGGTGTTTCTTTTGGCTATAACAACCTCGTTTCCGACATGCGCTCACTTGCGATCATGCGTGAAACTCAATGTCCCGTCGTATTTGATGCCACACATTCGGTGCAGCTGCCTGGTGGGCAAGGAACCTCCTCGGGAGGTCAGAGAGAGTTTGTCCCTGTCTTGGCGCGTGCGGCTGTTGCAGCGGGTATTTCTGGCCTCTTTATGGAAACACACCCCAATCCTGCTCAGGCGATGTCCGATGGACCCAATGCAGTGCCACTGGGTCTGATGAAAAGTTTGCTAACAACCTTGGTTGAGCTCGATCGTGTCGTGAAGCGGCAGGGATTTCTCGAGTCACAATTTACGTAAAAGAATTTTTACTTTTAGGAAAGATAGACATGAGTGCAATCGTAGATATCATTGGTCGTGAAATTCTTGACTCACGCGGCAACCCGACAGTCGAATGTGACGTCTTGCTCGAGTCAGGTGCCATGGGCCGTGCGGCAGTGCCTTCGGGCGCGTCGACGGGTAGTCGTGAGGCGATCGAGTTGCGTGATGGTGACAAAGCACGCTACCTCGGTAAAGGTGTGTTGCGCGCGGTCGAAAATATCAATACAGAGATCTCTGAGGCCTTGATGGGCTTGGATGCGCAGGAGCAAACCTTCCTGGATCGCACCTTGATTGAATTGGACGGCACAGAAGGCAAGTCACGCTTGGGCGCCAATGCTATTTTGGCCGCCAGCATGGCGGTGGCGCGCGCTGCAGCGGATGAGTCTGGCTTGTCGCTCTATCGTTACTTTGGTGGTAGCGGTCCAATGAGCATGCCTGTGCCGATGATGAACGTGATTAATGGCGGCGCACATGCCAACAATACGCTCGACATGCAAGAGCTGATGATTTTGCCAATCGGTGCGACGAGCTTTCGCGAAGCCATGCGTATGGGTGCCGAAACATTTCATGCACTCAAGAAAATCATTAACGATCAGGGCATGTCGACAGCGGTGGGTGACGAAGGCGGTTTTGCACCAAACGTCGCCAACCACGAAGCTGCGATTCAATTGATTTTGCGCGCGATCGAAAATGCAGGCTATGAGCCTGGTACGCAGATCGCGTTGGGACTGGACTGTGCAGCCTCCGAGTTTTACCGTGACGGCAAATACACCCTGCAAGGCGAGGGTGGTGTGTCGTTGTCATCCGAAGAACTCACCAATTTGTTGGCCACCTGGGTGGACAAATATCCCATCATTTCGATCGAAGATGGCATGGCTGAAAACGACTGGGCTGGCTGGAAGCACCTGACCGAAAGACTGGGTCGCAAGGTTCAGTTGGTGGGCGACGATTTGTTTGTGACCAACACCAAAATCCTCAAGCAAGGCATTGATCAGGGCATCGCAAATTCGATTTTGATCAAAATCAATCAGATCGGCACGCTGACCGAGACGTTTGCTGCGATTGAAATGGCCAAACGCTTTGGTTACACCGCCGTGGTCTCCCATCGCTCCGGTGAAACAGAAGACTCAACGATTGCTGATATCGCGGTTGCGACCAATGCGATGCAAATCAAAACCGGCTCTTTGTCGCGTTCTGATCGCATGGCCAAGTACAACCAGTTGTTGCGCATTGAGGAAGAGCTCGCCGAAGTGGCGACTTATCCCGGTCGCGACGCTTTTTATAACCTGCGCTAATCGACCTGCCGGGGCGGCTCGCCGCCCCCGTGCAAAAAAGGTGTCATGCGTCTATTATTGATCGTGATTGTTGCACTCGTCGCTCTGATCCAGTATCCCTTGTGGATGGGTCGGGGTGGCTGGTTTTCTGTGTGGGACATGCAGGCGCAAGTCACGGATCAACGTATGATTAATGAGGGTCTCACTTCAAGAAATAAGGCGCTTGCGGCCGAAGTCGAGGACTTACGGTCTGGCACCGAAGCCTCAGAGGAGCGTGCGCGTAGCGAGTTGAGCATGATGCGCCAAGGAGAGGTGTTTGTGCAGATTCTGCCTCCTGGTGTCAAGCCTCCCGAACTCAAGCCGACTGTCAAACCTGGCGCAAAACCTACTCCCCCCCCAGCTGCGAAACCTCAGCAACGCTGAGGATCATAGGGCTAGGGCCTGCCAGTGCTGCGATGCCTAAATGCCTGATACTCGACCACCATGGGGATTAAACCCTGAAGCCAGGCTTGCTCCTCAAGCGAGTGCTGCCTCACTTCTGAGTGCTTCAGACTGACGCTGAGGCCTGCGATTTTTTGCAGCAAGATTCTCAGCCATTCTTGCATCGGTCTGTGCAAATACGTCAGGCGCAAGTGAATGGTTTCAGGCGTTGAGGCGAGTTCAACCGCATGCCAGCATGGCAAATGAAAACGTCGTTGAACCGTCTGGCAGGCCGCGTCTCTCCGGGTCTGAGGTGTTGTATCTCGACCGGCAGGGATAAACATGACTGAGAGCGCATCGCGCAGAGCGGGTTGCCACGCCTGCGGCGCTGCGTGGTGGACGGCGGCAACACGGGCCGCCTGTTGCAGTGAAAGTACGAGCAGGTGACGCAACTGATATCCGCGTGCGAGTTCAACACACAAACTTCCCAGCAATAGAATCGGGAGGAGAACAAGCAGCGTTTCAACAAGTGCCGCACCGCTTTGTTTGCGAAGTGGAACGATGTGAAAAAACTCAAAAATAGGGTGTTTGTGCATACGGTTTAGTTTGCTGGGGGTTTCGTTTTAAAAAAAGTCTTCAAAGTGTGGTGTTCTTGATACCAGTTGTCGATTCGGACAAGCGCCTAGCGATAGCGACAGGTTAGAATCAATGAACTTTCACAAGGATTGGATATGACCTCGTCTGCAGCTGCTTTTCCTTATTTTCCAGGTGTGCGTTTGCTTCACTCCCCAGGCCCATCCAACGTACCCAAGGCGGTGCTGGATGCGATGACCAAGCAGCCTATGGACATGGGTGACCCGCGGGTAGATGCCTGCGTCGATGCGTGTGAGTCAGGTTTAAAGAAACTCCTGAAGACGCAAGCGGCCGATGTGTTTTTTTACGCTGCAAATGGTCACGGCGCGTGGGAGGCCATGATTGTGAATTTGTTGGCTCCTGGTCAAAAGGTGCTGATTCCTGGAACAGGTCATTTTTCCGAATCGTGGGCCATCATGGCCGAGGCGATGGGCGCGATCGTGGTGCGTACCCCCTTTCATGAAGGTTATCCTATCGATCCGGATGCCGTCGCACAGATTCTTCGCGCGGATACGCAACATGAGATTGTGGCGGTCTTTACCGTCCATACCGATACGGCCAGCAGCACGACCAGTGATATTCCAGCCTTGCGTCGCGCGATAGATGCAACCGGACATCCTGCTCTATTTGTGGTGGATGTCGTGGCTTCGCTGGGTGCGATTCCGTTCGACATGGATCAGTGGGGCGTCAACGCTGTGATCGGCGCTTCCCAAAAAGGCCTGATGGTGCCTCCAGGGGTAGGATTTTGCGTGGCAGATGCACGAGCCATGCAGGTTTGCGAAAAGAATCCAGCACCTCGCTTTTATTGGGATTGGTTGCGACGACGTAAAGGTCCATCCTACAGTCGGTTTTGCGGTACGGCGCCTCAAAACTTGTTGTTTGGCATGGAAGCTGCCTTTGAGTTGTTAGCGCGCGAAGGCGTCGAGACGGTGTATGCACGCCATCGCGCCTTGGCGGGTGCTGTTCGGGCTGCAGTGCAGTCATGGTCTCAAGCTGGCAATTTAGATTTTCTCTGTAAAGTGCCTAGCGCCCGCTCAGACTCTGTGACGGCCATTGTGGTCAAGCCAGGAATTGATCCTGAGTTGATTCGCAAAACCGCGCGCGAAAAGTTTCAGGTCATGGTGGCCGGTGGTCTGGGGCCGTTCGCTGGACGTGTATTCCGAATTGGTCATTTGGGTGATCTCAATCCAGCCATGATTTTGGGTTGTATCGCAGGCGTCGAGGCTGCCATGCAGTCACTTGGCATTGAGGTGGGAGACCGCGGCGTTAGAAGCGCTGTGGAGTATCTTTCCAAGGACGCAGGCTAATCATGTCGCAGGTGCGCAACGTTCTCAACGTGCGCACCGTGCGCACCGTGCATCTCATGCACTTTTTGCGCGCATGTTGCTGGCTACTGCTGACGACTTTCTGTTTGAGTGCACAGGCTAATTCAGAGCATGATCTGATAATGGATCGTGGTCTTTTTGTTGAGTCTGCACCAGGTTCACTCACGATTGAACAAGCTGTGACCCAAGACTACAACCCCTTTGGTGTTGTGTTAAATCGTGGCTTTACGCCGACGATCAGATGGTTGAGACTCTTGGTCCAAGCACCTGCTCAGGGTTCAGAGCAAGTTGTTTTGCGTGTGGGGCCGCACTACATCCGTGACATACAACTGTTTGAGCAAAAAGAAGGTGTTTGGATTAGCCGCACGGCAGGTGATCATTTTCCTGTCAGTCAAAATGCCTGCGCAGATCATTCTTACTGCTTTCCTGTTACGGTTCATGCGGGTGTTAAAAATTATTTCTATCTGCGTATAGACACGATTAACGGATTTTTCCTCACGACACGTGCACTCCAACCCGATACGCTATCAAGCGTCATGGTGGATCAGCAGCGCAACATGGGTCTTGAGTTTGGCGTGATTCTCGCGATCGCATTTTGGGCCTTGATTGTCTATATCAGGACACGCCACACCATTCTCGGAATCTTCTTTATTTCTGAGATCGTGACGCTTTTGTTTACACTTTCTAGTTCTGGTTTGCTCGCCGCACTCTTTTTTGAAAAGCATGTGTGGCTCGATAATCTGGCCTTTAATACTTTGTACGTCTTTAGGCTGATGGCGTCCTTATTGGTGACCAATGAACTATTAAAGCAGTTTGGTGCTCCGCGTTGGTATGGCTATTACGTCAAGGGTGTCTTGGCGATTCTTTGTCTTGAGCTCTTGGCGATCAAACTTGATTATGTGACATTGCTTGCGCTTAACTTTAACTTTTTACTTGTGAGCATCATGCCTCTGGTCTTGGTGGCTGCCTTACCTTGGTGTCACAAGATGCCTGTCGCGCACCGGCGTTTGATTGCTGGGGGTGCGCTCTTGATGGGGTCGCTACTCTGGATCGATATTTTGCCCTTACTCGGTTGGGTCAGGCCAGATATCGTGTCTTCCCCTGGTAACTGGGGTGGTCTGATTGTGGCGGTGGTGCTCTCGATTATGGTGCTAAGTGACATTACGCAACGTCGAGTCATTTATGATCGGGAGATGCAAGAGTTGCAATTTATGCGAGCACGTAACTTGGTGGAAACCGAGCAGATCAAAGAGCGCAGCATGCTGATCGATATGCTGACGCATGAGTTAAAAAACCCGCTCGCAACCATGCGGATGGCCGCAGGATCTCTCCGGCGAAGCCTGCAGCAACAACCTCCCAAACAGTCTGCGGACTCTACGGATCGGATCGACAGCATGATCCAGGCAATCAACAATATGAACACTGTGATCGAACGCTGTGTTCAGGTGGATCAGCTTGATCAAAAAGGGTTTTCACCAAAGTATGAAGACTTTGATGTGAATGAAGTCGTGCAGGCACTGTTGGCGAGTCAGCCAGAGGCTGAGCGGATTGATTGGCGTCAGCAGCCTTCGCCATTGATGTTGCGAACAGATCCTAATTTATTTGCGATTGTGTTGGCAAATTTATTAGATAACGCGATCAAGTATTCTCAGCCAGAGAGTCGAATTATGCTGGAGCTCTACGATGATCACTCCATCAGTGAGTACGCCTCGCGCTTTATTCTCAGAGTCACAAATACAGTCGGTGAAAATGATGCACCCGATCCAGGAAGCTTGTTTAATCGTTACTATCGGGGCGAGTATGCACACGACAAATCAGGAACAGGTTTAGGCTTGTATCTTGTCAAGTCCTTGTGCAAAATTCTCGGAGGCTCGATTCGATTCGAGCACAAGGATCACCGAGTGCACTTTACTGTAGAGCTCAAACGATGATTCAGAACACCTCTTCCACACCGATGTCTGTGGCTGACCTGAGCGGTGACGAAATCGGCAGTATGTTCGCGATGGCACCGATGCGTGTTGCCCTTGTCGAGGATGATCCACTCTTGCGCAAGGAAATCCACTACCACCTCAAGCTCAATGGTTTTTTAGTGTTTGCGGTCAGCAATGGGCGCTCATTAGATGATTTGCTCATCACCGAACCGATTGATGCGCTGGTGCTTGACCTGAGTTTGCCCGGAGAAGATGGGATCTCAATTGCGCGTCGACTCAGGGTGAGCATTCCAAGTATCGGCATCATCATGCTGACTGCTCGAGCGGCGATCCCGGATCGTCTAAAAGGCTACGAGGCGGGCGCAGATATTTATCTGAGTAAACCTGTTGCACCCGAAGAGTTGACTGCTGCACTGATGAGTATGTATCGGCGTTCAAGGCTCATCAATAAAACGGCGGTGAGCTGGGTGATTAGTTTGCAGGACCGTTCGATGACGAGCCCGCACTCGGCAGAAAAAGTCTTTTTGACAAACAGCGAAAAAACCTTGCTGGTGGGTTTGGCACAAGCTTCTACGCATGTGCTCGAAACAGAGGTGATTTGCGAGATGCTCAGTCAGCGCCCGGACGTCGATGACATCGGCAAGCGTGCGCTAGAAAGTCTGGTCAGCCGATTGCGCAAAAAGCTTTCTGGTTTGTCACCAGAGGGAGCTGAGCCTGCACTCAAAGCGGTATGGGGTGTGGGCTATCAGCTCTGCATTCCGATTGAGATTCGACCTTAGTGAACGGACTTTCCTGCGCCAGGCGAGATTGACTTAAATAACATCGCAGAATCGACTCCGTCGAACAGATAGGGTTGTCCGCAGAATTCGCATGCGACTTCTATTTTTCCCTGAGTCTCAAGGATGTCTTCGACTTCGGCACGTCCCAGCATTTTCAACATATCTGCGACACGCTCACGTGTGCAGGAGCACTGCCAAGTGATGGGGCGGGCATCAAACGTTAATAGGGTTTCTTCCCAAAACAGCCGATGCAGGAGCGTTTCTTGGGTGACCTCAAGCATTTCCTTGGTTGAGAGCGTTTCGGCCAAGCGTTGAAAGCGCTGCCAGGACTCGTCTGCACTTAGGATCTCGGCTTGTTGGTTGCCGCCTTGAAGCGGCAGGCGTTGTAGCAATAGGCCTGTGCAGTGCTCATTGTTTGCGGCCAGCCAAATACGTGTTTCTAATTGTTCTGAACGCAACATGTATTGCTCGAGCGCTTGGGCAATCGTTTCGCCCTCGAGTGGAACGATCCCCTGATAAGCCTGCCGGCCCAGAGTGTTTTTGGGAGGATCCAACACAACAATGAATTTGGCTGTGCCCCCTGGGTTGAGCAGGGATTGCAAGTCACGCTGGATAGGTAAAGGACGCTCACGAAGTTTGACGGTGGCACGAATGCTCATGTCTGCTCGACACTCAACCACCATCAAGGCGATCGCACCGTCCCCCTGAAGTTGCAGGAGGAGAGAACCGTCGAACTTAAGTGTTGCGGCAAGTAGCGTAGACGCCGCGACGAGCTCTCCGAGCAAGGCAGTGACAGAAGGCGGGTAGGTGTGGTGTGCCTGAGCTGTTTGCCATGTTTGTTGCATGTGAACAGACTCGAGGCGAACGCTACGGTCTTCGGAAAGGAATTTTTTAAGTTGATCTGACATACAGGCCGATAAAGGGGGCTCAGCCTACGCGCTTGAGTTGTTGGCGATACATTTGCCCACGTGCTGCGTAGTGCTCGATATTGTGACGAATTTGGGCGATTTCATCTTCTCCGAGTGTCCGGACAATTTTTCCGACACCAATGACAAGGCTACCATCTGGAATCTCTCGACCCTCTGGAACAATCGCACCGGCACCGATCAGACAGTTGCGTCCAATGCGGGCGCGATTGAGAACAATGGCTTGCATGCCGACCAAGGAACCCGAGCCGATTGAGCAGCCGTGCAACATGGCTTGATGACCGACAGTGACATACTCAGCAATGGTGAGTGGTGCGTCAACATCAGAGTGCAATACGCTGCCTTCTTGGACGTTGCTATGGTGACCGATATCAATCAGGGTATTGTCACCGCGTATGCTGACATTGGCCCAGATACTCGCCTGCGCACCGATGACAACGTCACCGATGATGTCTGCAGAATCAAAGATAAACGCGCTGGGATCAATACGCGGAGTCAGGTCGCCGAGTTGATAAATCGCCATGTTGTTGAACGTCCTTGAGAGCATGAAAGAATGCCCTAAGTTTACTCTGTTGGCGCGACGGTCGCTAAACTGACTGCGGTTGCTGTGTGGGTGACAGGGGCGTTCGAAGCAATCTGACTGACCGAGCTGACCGGACTGACCGGAGGTGTCGATGCGGCAGGTGAATTGATTTTATTTTTTGCGGGCAATCGACTTTTTCGCCCTGCATACCAGAAATAACCCTCTGCATCGAGGCGCCCAAGCTCGCCGGTCCGCCACCAGCCACTGCTATCAGGATTAGTATCTGCAGCCTCTATTGTTCGCCAGTAGCGCAAAGGGAGCGCTGGATCCTCTGCACCGTGCGGATCATTTCGATGAATGGAGATTTCACCCATTTGCTCTGGAGGGGCCTGGGAGCCGTCTTCGTTGAGGATAGCGATACGATGGCCGGGGTAGGCCCGTCCCAAACTCCCGGCTTTGCCTGGCCATCTGAGTTGGCTGTCGCCCACGATCCCCTGAATTTCAGCAGTGCTAAACAAGTGATTGGGCAATACGCCAAAATGTGCTTTGCACCATTGAGCCAACCCTTCATCGATGCCTTCGTCGAGTATGGTCATACTGCGTAGTTTCGACGACGCAGGCGCGGTGTCCAGAGAAACGTTGAGTTTGAGTTGCCGGAGCACTGAGCCCGACGCAAGCGCATGCGTGACCCGATAGCGTTCAAGCAGCTGTTGAGCGTGGCCAGGCGTGGTGGCACCACGAATGCCAACGAGGGAACGCCCAAAATAAAGCGTTGGAAGCACTCCACACATTAGCCCGGAGGCATTCGCCCAATCCAGAGCAGTCCAAAAGACTTCTGCACCCTGGGGAAACCAATTTTGTGAAGCAACAAATCCAGGCAGGGCACCGATCAGGCTACGGTGAGGTAACAAAACGCCTCGCGCAGGCTGACCTGTCTCAGGGCTGTAGAGCAACAGTGCTGGGTCTTCGGCTCTAGTCTGGACTGCTTTGAATTGTTCGGGCTGGCGGATCATCAAGCTGCGCCAAGGCAACAAGCGGTTGTCCTCAACACCCACACCAATGACTTGAGTCAACTTGGAGCAGCGAGACAAAATACTGAGCAAATTTGAGGCAGCCTCTGCTCCCACGATGGCGATTCGCGTTTCTGCGTCTCGTAAACGATATTCGAGTGCTTTGGGGGTGAGTTGAGTCGTGAGTGGAACGGCCACTGCTCCGACACTGAACGCAGCAAGTTGTGCGACCACAGCTTCAGCACTTTGTCCTAGTATTGTGGCAACGCGGTCACCGGGTTTGATACCCATGCGAGTCAGGGCATTGGCGAACTGATTGGTCGCCGCGCCTAATCTCTCATAAGTCCAAATATCTCGATGGCCTGAAGAGTCTTCGAAAAATAGCGCAATCCGACGGGCATCAGCTGAGCTTTTTGCCCAACGATGGCAGCACTCTTCGCCAATATTAAAATTGGTGGGTACGTGCCAGTGGAAAGATTCACTGAGTGAAGCGTATTGGTCCAACATGCCTGAGCGGGTAGGTCATCTATGTAATGCCCGCTAGCATGGCTCACCCAAGCATTTGGTGCAATAGGCTGATGCACTCAGAACATCAAACTAAGGGTTTTTACTAGTGCCGGTACTGGGTTTAACGTTCACTAAACGGGTTCCTGCCAGCAAATCATGTAAAAACTGTTGCTCAGCATTCAACCATGTAGGGAGGAAAACCAGAAAAGGAGCGCCAATAATCAACATCAACATGGCATTCCAACCAGATAGATGAGCGGCTGCCCACACGAGACCTGCACCAAAGAGTGGTATTACCCACATATAGACATAGCGCAAGATCAAGCGACTCGTTTTTGCGGGGCGACCGTTTACGTCTAGTAGCCTAATATGCCACGCCTTCATGGGGAGTGTCTGACCGCTGCGGCGCCAACAAATCAAAAAGTAGGCACCAATTGCGATGAAAAGCCAGACCTGACGACCTCCGCGCAGCATAAGCGCGTGCCGACTCTGGGTGAGCGTATCAAAGAGATAGCCAGCTAAAAAAACGACCGCGAAGAGAAGGACGCCCTCATACATCATAGAGGCGAACCTTCTGAGTCGCGGCGGTGCTGGCGTGTTGTTCAACACAGGAAGTTGACCAGGTGTTGACGCGTCAGGTGGTGGAGCGGTGCGGGTTTTCATCAGGCATATTATCCCGCACTTTTAAGGCGATCCCGTGCACCCCTAGGGGATTATCAGACCATGTCGCGTGCGTTGGTCTGTGCGCGGGCTGAGGCTGCGAAAGAGGCGATGCCGTTTACAAATTTGCTGACCGCGCGCAGAGGACGAAAGCGGAACTGATTTTCCATCGCTTTTGCGAGCAGGTCACGTTCGAGGGCATCGGTCAGGCGGGTAGAAGTGTTGTAAGTCATGATGTTTTCCATTGCTTGTTAGGGATAACCCTATTATTAGGGAAAACCCGAAACTAAGCAAATGCTTTTAAGGGAAAACCCTTTAAAGACTCTGGAAAACTATAAACTTATTCATCTTGTTGTGCAGCTGCAACATTTCGATAGCTGCTCTCAACCAATTCAAAATTAAATAAACGACAGTCCAAGGCACCATTAAAGATGGGAGTGCGACGATTGGCTTTAAGTCTGAGGTGCTTGGGCAAATCGAGATCGGAGGTAATGACATTGACCTGCCAACCTGCAAATTCTTGCTTGAGATTCGCTGACCATTCGCGCCAAAACTCGAGGTCTTCCTCGTCTAAGCGTTCGCCATAAGGTGGGTTGGTGAGCATCCAGCCATAAGGAGCGGGTGCGACGGCATCACGCGCATCACCTACCTCAAAATGGATCGTATCTTCGGTTAGAAATGCCCGCTCTGCATTACGTTGCGCCGCCTCGATCGCTTCGGGGTCCGCGTCAATGCCGACGAGAGGTGCTTCTAATTCGGGGAGAATGCGACTGCGTGCGTCTTCTTTGAGGTCTTCCCAGCGCCGAGGTTGATGGTCCCTGAGCCTTTCAAAGCCAAAAGGACGCGTGATGCCTGGGGGGACACCCAAGGCAATCCAAGCCGCCTCAATCAATATGGTGCCGCTACCGCAAAATGGATCCATCAGCGCAGCCTGAGGATCCCAGCCTGAAAGGGCTAATAGACCTGCCGCAAGATTTTCTCTAAGGGGCGCATCGCCCTTGTCCAGGCGCCAGCCCCGCTTAAAGAGCGATTCGCCAGAGGTGTCGAGGTACATCGTGGCGGTGTCGGAGGACAAAAATAAATGGACGCGAGCGTCTGGTCGAACCGTATCGATAGAGGGACGTGCGCCTTCGAGGTCACGCAGGCGGTCACAGATACCATCCTTGGCACGCAAGTTGCAATACTGCAAGCTTTGCATCGGACTCTTGACCGCTGAGGTATCCACGCGCAAGGTGTGTTCCGCGCCAAACCAGCGCTCCCAGCCAATACTTTGTGCAAGCTCAAGAATATCGTCTTCGCTCTGAACGGGCGCCTGCCCCACGCGAACCAAAATGCGGGTGGCAAGTCGGGAGTAGAGGTTGGCACGCTGTACACCCCACCAGTCCGCTACAAAGTGACAACCCGCTCGTGTGGCGCTGACTTGTTCGTAACCCAGTGCGTTGAGTTCAGCACTGAGCGCTTCTTCGAGGCCCATCGGACAAGGCGCAAAAATATGAAAGACGTCTGTCGTTGGGCTGACGATTGTGCTGCGCGAGATGAGGGGCTCTTGGGGGAGAGATTTCGGGGCCGAATTGCGCGGCGAGCGATCGGAGAGGGGACGGGCACGCTCTCCGGGATCTCTAAATTCATTGGGTCCACTACGCAAGGCAGCACTACGTGACGATCCACGCGCAGACGAACTACGCGGGGCCGAGTTTCGAGGCACAAAATCACGGGAGCCTCCGTCGCGGGGCGCAGAGTCACGCGAGGGGGCATCTTGCGGCGCAGAACGTGGCGCAGAACGGGGCGCGAAGCCACGATCTTCTGAACGAGACGTTTTGCGTTGATAGGTGGGTTCAGGTATTTCCCCTTTTTGGCGCGCAGATTTATCTTTGGCGATTTTTTGCTGTGCAACCTGACGCGCACGTGCACCTATACGCACGCGAGGGCGGTCACCAAAGGATTCGGCTGGGGCTTCACCATTTTTTTTAATGGTGAGGGTCTTGCGGGTGGGGTCCTGATCAGACATGGAGTCTCATTAAAAAGGCTTGATGACGACAAAGGCCGTCGCGGCGGTCAGGATCAACACAGGGACTTCGTTGAACCACCGATAAAAAACATGCGAGCGACGATTCGCTCCTTGTTCGAATTTGCGCAGCAAGACGCCACAGCTGTAATGGTAAGCCAAGGCGGCGAGCACGAGAACAAGCTTGGCGTGCATCCAGCCATTACCGGGCCCCAAACCGATGCCATAGCCTAAGTAAAGCCAGATACCTAAAAGCACTGCAGGTACTGCAAGGATAGTCATGAAACGATAGAGTCGTTTTGCCATGCCGTCTAAAACGTTAAAGACAGCGGGGTCTGATTGTTGCGCCATGTTGACAAAAATGCGCGGCAAGTAAAACAAGCCCGCGAACCAGGACGCGACGAGGACGATGTGAAAGGTTTTGACCCAAAGCATGGTGAGGTGAGTTATCCGCGAGTTTGTCCGTCGCCTTGCAAGACCCACTTGAGTGTAGTGAGTCCCTCGAGCCCGACAGGGCCACGCGCATGGAGACGGTTGGTTGAAATGCCTATTTCAGCGCCAAGCCCGTATTCAAAGCCATCGGCAAAGCAGGTAGGCAAATTGACATAGACAGAACTTGAGTCGACCTCACGCTGGAATTGTTGTGCTTGGGCGATGTGGGATGTGACAATGGACTCAGTGTGGCCAGAGCCCCAGCGTTCGATATGTGCGATGGCTTCGGGCATCGAATCGACGACGCGAATCGCAAGAATAGGACCAAGATATTCGGTCGCCCAGTCGTCGTCGGTGGCGGCAAGTGCTTGTGGCACAAGCGCTTGCGTTTGCGCGCAGCCCCTGAGCTCAACGCCGTGAGCGATCAAGGCTCGCGCAATTTCAGGCAAAAAGCTTGATGCGACAGCTTGGTGGACGAGTAGGGTTTCCATGGCACCACACACACCATAGCGATATGTTTTGGCATTGAACGCAACGTCAACGGCCATGTTGAGGTCCGCAAACTGGTCTACATAGACATGACAATTACCGTCTAAGTGCTTGATCATGGGCACACGCGCCTCTTCGGAGAGGCGTTTGATCAGACTCTTGCCACCGCGCGGGATAATCACATCGACAAACTCTGTCATGGTGATCAGCGCACCAACGGCTGTGCGGTCAGGTGTGTCGATGACTTGAACCGCAGTCTCAGGCAAGCCCGCCGCTTTGAGTCCGTGACTGACGATAGTTCCCAGTGCGAGGTTTGAGTGCAGTGCCTCACTACCTCCTCTGAGAATAGCGGCATTGCCGGACTTTAGACAAAGCGCCGCCGCATCAATGGTGACATTGGGGCGGGATTCGTAGATGATTCCGATGACGCCGAGAGGCACGCGCATTTGAGCAACCTGCATGCCATTTGGACGTATTTTTGTGGCGGTCAGCTCACCCACTGGATCGGGCATTGCGGCGATTTGGCGCAAGCCCTCAATCATCAAATCGATGCTGCGATCTGACAATGTCAGACGATCCAGTAGCGCGGCGTCGAGGGCTCGGGCTTTGGCGGCCTCCACGTCAAGCTGGTTCGCGGCTTTGAGTGTTGCACGCTGCTCGGAAAGCGCGTCGGCCATTGCGTGTAAGGCTTGTGACTTTTGCGCACTACTGGCGCGCATCACCGCGCGAGCGGCCTGACGAGCTTGGCGTCCGATTTGTTGAATGGCGTCAAAGATAGTGGTCATAAATTAGGTTGGTTTAAAAGCGATGCGCATCGCGAGACGGTTCATTTCTTCCCAAGGGTCTTGCAATCGGCCTGAGACATGCAGACCTTTAATTAAACGATCCACTTCGTGTGCGTGCTGGACGGCAGCAGGCCAGCTGCGCGGAGAAACCCTTGACAGTGCCTTGCGGACAAGGGGTTCACGCGAGCCAAAGACACGTTGAGAGCGTAGCACGCTCGACAAGTCCTGGCCTGCCGACACGGCTTGTGAAATTCGCGCGAGTGTCCTGATTTCTTCGCCAACGGCCCAGAGAACTAATGGCAACGCTTCGCCCTCGGCCTTTAAACCATCCATGATGCGAATCATGCGGGGGACATCGCCTGCTAGCATCGCATCGCGTAAGCCAAACACGTCATAGCGGGCAACATTCATGACAGACTGTTCAATGTCTGTTGCTTGAAGCTTACCTGGCTCAAACAGCAAGCCAAGCTTGAGAATTTCTTGATGGGCAGCCAGTAAGTTGCCCTCGACCTTATCCGCTAACCATTGCAAGGTTTCAGCATCTGTCTCTTGAGACTGACGCGCCAGTCGCTCTGCGATCCAACGTGGGAGCTGAGCCCGCTCAATACTTGGGATATCGATGAATTTACCCGATGACTGCAAGGCACTCGCCCATTTACCCTCGCGAGTGGCTTTATCGAGTCGGGGAAGCGAGATAATCGTCAGTGCGTCGTCTGCTGCCTTGCCTGCACAACGCTTGGCTAGCGCAATCAACGCATCGGCCCCGGTTTTTCCGGGCTTGCCAGTCGGCAATGAAATTTCGACGAGTTGTTTATCACCAAAGAGTGATCCGCTCTGACTAGCCATGCCAAGGGCACTCCAGTCGCTTCGCGCATCCATCAAAAATGAACTGCGTTCGAGAAATCCCGCTGTCCGGGCCACGCCGCGTAACGCATCGGTGGCCTCAATGGTGAGTAAAGGATCGTCTCCTGTGATGACGAACAAAGCCGCCAGGCTTGCGCCTGGTCGGCTGAGTTCATTGATCAGGCGTTGTGCGTCCACGGCAGGTTCTGCTTAGCCGCCCGGATTGACCGGAATCGGCAACGGGGTGAGCGAAGGGTTTTGCCATGGGGTTGGAATAGAGCTTGGCGCTTGAATCGGAATGGCTGTGTCGATATTCTCCTCTTCGTCTGGTGTGGCGGCTTTGAGCGCATCCCAACGCTGCTTGATATCAGGCGCAGTCAAACGTCGCATCATGCGTGCAACCAAGCTTTTCTGCATGTCGCGATAGAGCGTTGCCGCTTCCCCCTCTTTTGCCTGTACAACACGTTCGTCAAAAGGCATGGCACGCGCTGCAGTGAGTGTTGTTTCAGGCAGAATGACCTGATTTTTAGCATTCACCAAACGAAAGGTATAGGCCAAGGTTAGCTCAAACTCCTCAGGTTTGCCTTGTGCATTGAGTGCGACGATGCGAGTATTGCGCACATCAGAGACCTGCTCAAGCCGAGCTTGAGCGACGTATTTAGGATCGACTTTACGCTTTTCGTCAGATGCTTCGGGTTTAACCTTCGGTGGTTCGATGATCACAGTATTGGGAGAGGCTGCACGTATCGCACGGCGGACATCCGCACCGAACTGTGAGTTTTGAGGGATGGTGATGTTTAGCGAATCAAAAGGCATTGGTGTGACCCCCTGCATTTTGAATCCGCAACCCGCCAGTAGTATCGCCATCAGGCCAAGCAGCACGCGCACGAATGACCGAATCATGATGTGTTTTCCAGTTAACCGACAATGTTGACGAGCTTGCCAGGCACCACGATCACGCGCTTGGGTGGACGACCCTCAAGATTGCGTGAGACAGCTTCGTGGGCGACGGCAAGTTGTTCGATTTGCTCTCGCGTGGCTTCTCGTGCCACGCTCAAACTGCCGCGTAGCTTGCCGTTGACTTGCAATACGAGTTCGACCTCGTCAGTGATCAGGGCTGATTCATCGACTGTTGGCCAAGGCGCATCGAGCAAATCACCGTAGGGTAACGCGTAACCAAGTTCTGCCCAAAGCTGCCAAGTGATATGTGGCACAACAGGGTAAAGAACTCTCAGCAAAATGCCGATTGTTTCAGCGGTCGCCGCGCGGGCAAAATTAGAATCTCCAAGATCGGCATCATCAATGGCGTTGAGCATTTTCATGCACGCTGACACGACCGTGTTGTACTGAATGCGCTGGTAGTCGTAGTCCGCTTGCTTGAGTAGTGCATGAATGTCAAAACGCAGTT
Organism: Zwartia sp.; assembly: GCF_049655405.1. Lineage (GTDB taxonomy): Bacteria > Pseudomonadota > Gammaproteobacteria > Burkholderiales > Burkholderiaceae_B > Zwartia. The sequence goes on along the minus strand of NZ_JBASJR010000011.1, from coordinate 181,640 downwards.
GTTTAATATCTTTGGAGGCATCTGCCCAGTCAGAGACAGGTGCTTGCAAGCCCGCTGCGATTAAATCTTTCTTTTGGACTCCCAAAGACCAGAGTCTACGTAAAAAGCGGTTAGAACCCTCGACGCCAGAGTCCGACCATTCGAGTGTTTGCTCGGGTGGGCTGGTGAACATGACAAACAGACGGGCCGTGTCTGCGCCCTGGGTGTCGATCAACGACTGGGGGTCGACGCCGTTGTTTTTGGATTTGGACATGGTGCCGACACCACCGTAGGTGATCTCGCGTCCGTCACTCTTGAGGCGCGCGCCAGTGATGGCGCCTTTTGCATCGTAGGTGTTTTCAACTTCTTCGGGCCAGAAATACTCAATACCGCCTTTGGCATTTTTGGTCGAATAGATGTGGTTGAGCACCATGCCTTGGCAGAGTAACTTGGTGAAGGGCTCGTCGAACTTGATTAAACCAAGGTCGCGCATCACGCGTGTCCAGAAACGCGCATACAGCAAGTGCATGACAGCATGCTCAATGCCACCGATGTACTGGTCCATCGGCATCCAGTAGTCATTGCGGGCATCCACCATGGCTTGGTCGTTGCCTGGTGAGGTGTAACGCATGAAATACCAAGACGAATCGACAAAAGTGTCCATGGTGTCGGTTTCACGACGTGCGTCTTTTCCGCAGTTCGGGCATTTGCATTGTAAAAAGCTCGCGTGTTTAGTCAGGGGGTTGCCGCTGCCATCTGGAATCAAATCGTCGGGCAGTACAACAGGGAGATCCTTTTCAGGAACTGGCACCGCACCACAACTATCGCAGTGGATGATTGGAATCGGTGTGCCCCAATAGCGCTGACGAGAAATACCCCAGTCGCGCAAACGCCACGTGGTCTGGCGTGTGCCTAGGTTGAGGGCCTCGAGCTCACCCGCGATCGCATCAATGGCTTGGGCAAAGCTCAAACCATCGTACTTGCCTGACTGGATCAAATGTCCGGATTGTTTGTCAGCATAAGACTCGTGCCAGACCTTGCTGTCGAAGGGCTTGTCAGCGACCTGGACAACTTGTTTGATCGGGATGCCGTATTGATTGGCAAAGGCAAAGTCACGCTCGTCATGTGCGGGTACGCCCATGACGGCACCGTCGCCATAACTCATCAAGACGTAGTTGCCGACCCAGACAGGAACGCTTTGTCCTGTCAGTGGATGCGTTACCACCAAGCCTGTATCCAGGCCTTCTTTTTCACGGGTGGCAAGCTCAGCCTCGGTCGTACCGCCTTGCTTGCATTGCTCGATAAAGGCGGCGAGTGCGGGGTGGTTCTGTGCAGCGTGTTGCGCCAAAGGATGTTCTGGTGCAACGGCGCAAAAGGTGACCCCCATGATGGTGTCCGCACGGGTCGTAAATACGTACATTTTGCCGTCTTGAATCAACTGACCAGAGGCATCTTTGATACTGTGAGGAAAAGCAAAACGGACGCCTTCGCTTTTGCCGATCCAGTTTTCCTGCATCGCGCGCACGCGATCTGGCCAGCCTTCGAGGCCATCTTGGACTTGCGCGAGAAGTTCGCTGGCGTAATCGGTGATGCGTAAGTAATAGCCTGGAATCTCACGCTTTTCGACCGGAGCGCCAGAGCGCCAACCGCGGCCGTCGACGACTTGCTCGTTGGCCAAGACGGTGTTGTCGACGGGATCCCAGTTGACGACTTGAGTTTTGCGGTAAGCGATACCCTTGTCGAGCATCTTGAGAAAGAGCCACTGATTCCATTTGTAGTAAGACGGATCGCAGGCACACATTTCGCGTGACCAGTCGATTGCCAAACCCATCGCCTTCATTTGTTTTTTCATGTAAGCGATGTTGTCGTAGGTCCACTTGGCTGGTGGGACCTTAGACTTGATCGCAGCATTTTCGGCAGGCATGCCAAACGCATCCCAACCCATAGGCATCAGCACGTTGTAGCCGCGCATACGCAGCTGACGCGCCATCATGTCGTTGATGGTGTAGTTGCGGACGTGACCCATGTGGAGCTTGCCGCTTGGGTAGGGCAACATTGAGCATGCATAAAATTTGGGTTTGGGTTGTCCAGAGGCATTGAGTGCGCCTTCGGTCACGCGATAAGCATCGCGGGCATCCCAGTTTGCGTGGGCCAAATTTTCAACAACAGTGGGGAGGTAACGTTCCTGCATTGCGACAGCCAAAAAAGGTGGGGGCGCCAGTGCGCCGAATCAATCTGACATTATAGGGTGGACTAGCCACTTGGCGTGGTGTCAGCGCTGTTGTTAGTACTGCTAAAAACAAACAGCCTCGCGAAGCGAGGCTGTTAGCTTGTGATGTCCCGTCTAAGACGGAGATCTGAACGCAATAACTGAATTACTTCAGTTTTGTTTCTTTGTAGTCAACGTGCTTGCGAGCGACTGGATCAAATTTCTTGATCAGCATTTTCTCAGGCATGTTGCGCTTGTTTTTCGTCGTAGTATAAAAGTGGCCCGTTCCAGCGCTGGACTCGAGCTTGATCTTTTCGCGTGTACCTTTTGCCATGTTGGGCTCCTTAAGTAGAGTTAGGCGACTTCGCCACGCGCGCGCAGGTCGGCCAAGACGGCATCAATGCCATTCTTGTCGATGGTACGCAGGGCGTTAGTGGACACGCGCAGGCGCACCCAACGGTTTTCGCTCTCAACCCAGAAACGGCGTGACTGCAGGTTAGGCAGAAAACGACGCTTTGTTTTGTTGTTCGCGTGTGAAACATTGTTGCCCACCATGGGCTTTTTTCCAGTCACTTGGCATACACGTGCCATGGCTACACCTATTTTGTTGGTTCAGATTTTGACATCAAGTCTGACATTCTAATACGAAATCAAGCATTTAATCAACCCGAGAGGCATCCACTAGGGACTGACTCGGTATGCGCGACGTGCAATTGCTCCACTCAGGCATGCCAAAGTTGTACAGCTCGCCATCATGATCGCCAAGGGAATGGGGCCTGAGAGGTGCATGAGGCTGACCAGAAAGCCGGCGAGGGCACCGCAGGAAATCGAAAGTGTGCCCATCATGGCAGAAGCCGAGCCGAGCTGGTGCCCCTGGTCGGCGAGTGCCAAAGCGGCTGAGTTGGGTCCGACAAAGCCATAGCAAAACATAAAAACCAGCAAGCAAGCCATGACGGTTTGCAGGGTTGCCAAGTCTGTGAGGGCTAAAAAGAGAGCAAAGAGCCCCGCCGCCATCAGGCCACCGAGCGCCCAAGGGAGGATTTTCATGGGGCTGTGTGTCTTGAGTAGGCGGGCACTCACCTGAGAGCCGATGATCAGGCTCGCTGCATTGAGCCCGAATAACAACCCATAGGTGTGAGGAGGCACGCCAAAGTGCTCGATAAACAGACGTGGGGAACCAACGATATAGCTAAACATCGTTGCGGTTGCTAAGCCACCTGACAAAGCAAATGCTAAGAAGCGGCGATGCAAAAGCAGTCCGGCATAGGTGTTGAGGATGTTTCCCCAGCTCAGTTTGATTTGGCGCTCGGGTGACAGACTCTCGACCATGACTTTAGACAGGGTCCACAATAAAACAATACCGCACAAGGTGATAGCGACAAAAATACCCCGCCAACCGACCCAAGTGAGGATTTGCGCACCCAAGACGGGTGCCAAAATAGGTGCGATACCCATCATGAGCATGAGCATCGAAAGTGCGCGGGCGGCTTCTTGGGTGTTGTAGTGATCTCGCACCACTGCACGCGGTATCACCATGCCGGCTGCACCGCCCATCGCCTGAAAAATACGGCTAATGGTGAGAAACTCGACGTTTGGGGCAAGAGCGCAGCCTGCGGAGGCCAGAATATAGAGAATGAGCGCACCATAAAGCGGGGGCTTGCGTCCAAAACGATCCGCGAGTGGACCGTAGATCAGTTGCGCGCCTGCCATGCCCAAAAGATAAGCCGCTAGAGTCCGTTCGACCTCGCTGCTGTGTGCGCCGAGATCGCTGGCAATAGCCGGAAAAGCCGGCAAGTACATGTCGATGGAAAGCGGGCCGATCGCAGTCAGCGCACCCATCAAGATGAGCCAGCCGGGTAATCCCATTGCGGCAAGTCTGGTGCACATGATTTGGTGTGGGCTTTAAAGGGAGGGTGGAAGCCAAAGCAGCTTGCAAGGATAAAACGTCTGCTTTTTCTGACTGTATCACGCATAGACATGGCACAAAGTTATAGGTGTAAAGGGTGACACCATTCAGTCAATTCAAGGTATTTTCAAGGTGTCTGATTTCAGATAAAGTGAAGCTGTCCGGTTGACGCATGAGGCCACTACGTGAATTCATTGATCGCAACAATCGAAAAAAAGCTGGGTAGTTTGCCCATGGGTCTTGGTTTGGTGTTGCCCGATGGCACACAGCTGGGTCCAAGCGATGCGCCTGTGACACTCGTGACTAAGCAAAACAAGGCACTGGCTCACATCGTCACGGGACAGGTGGGCTTGATTGGCCAAGATTACGTAGAGGGGCTATGCGATGTGCGTGGCTCAATGCGAGACATCATGGCGGTCGCTACTTCAATTTTGCCAGGTTCTCCCTTGGATGCTGCGCGGATGGGGTGGCTGACAGGCGTGATTGCGCGTGTGATGTCCGTTTGGCGACACTCGATCGAGCGCGATGCGCAACAAATTGAGTTTCACTACGACTTGTCCGATGATTTCTATGGCTTGTGGCTCGATCCACGCAGAGTTTACTCCTGCGCCTATTACGAACAGCCATCCATGACGCTTGCACAGGCGCAGGAAGCCAAGCTTGACTTGATTTGCAGAAAGTTGCGTCTTTCGGCCGGAGAGCGTTTTCTAGACGTAGGTGCGGGATGGGGTGGTTTGTTGCTATGGGCTGCTGAGCATTATGGGGTCGATGCAACGGGTATCACTCTTTCTCGCAACCAGCATGCGCATGTTTCGCGGTTGATTGAGGAAAAGGGGCTGGCTGGTCGTGTTCGTGTTCAATTACTGGATTATCGCAAGCTCGACCCCGCGCAAGCTTTCGATAAGATTGCTTCGGTTGGCATGTTTGAGCATGTAGGACGCGCGCAGCTGAAAGACTATTTTGAGCGACTCCGGCTGCTCTTGCGTCCAGGTGGTTTGATTTTGAATCATGGCATTACCGCGAGTGGGTGTCACAACGACCAACTCGGCAATGGCATGGGTGATTTTATTGAAAAATATATCTTCCCCGGTGGTGAGCTCGTCCATATTGGTGACGTGATTACTGAGCTGAGCGAGGGCGGGCTTGAGGCGCTTGATGTGGAGAATCTGAGGCCGCATTATGCGCGGACTCTGTGGGCATGGAGTGATGCGCTAGAGGCCAGACTCGATGAAGCTTCAAAGGTCTTAACGGCTCAGCAAGGCGAGCAGGGTGAGCGCGCACTCAGGGCCTATCGTATGTATTTGGCGGGTTGTGCCAAAGGGTTTGAAAGTGGCTGGGTGGCGTTGCATCAAGTCCTGGCACAGCATGCGCCAACCGGTCGAACTGATGAGCTCGATGACCCCGCCGACCAAGCTTATCCTTGGCGGCGTGCGTATATTTACTCGGACAAGTAAATCAGTTTAGGCGGCAAGCGCCGTCGACATTTCAACGGCTTGCGCGGCTTGTGCCGCAATTTCAAAAGAGCGCAGACGCGCCTGATGATCGAAAATCTGCCCTGTAATCATCAATTCGTTAGCGCCCGTCTTTTCAACTAGGCGTTGTAAGCCCTGACGGACGGTCTCAGGATTGCCAACGACGGAGCAGGCAAGTTGCTCGTTGACTGAAATCTTTTCGTGCGGCGTCCAAAATGTTTCGATGTCCTCAATGGGAGGCGGGAGCTGGCCACGCGTATTCCTGCGCATGCGGGTGGCATGTTGCTGGTGTGTGGTAAAGAGATACTTTGCTTCTTCGTCCGTCTCTGCCGCAATGACGTTGACGCCCACCATGGCGTGCGGTTTGCTTTGCTGTGTAGAGGGCTTGAAAAGGCCCTTGTAGGCACGCATTGCATCAAGCAAGTAGTCGGGTGCAAAGTGCGAGGCAAATGCGTAGGGCAGGCCAAAATGGGCCGCGAGCTGAGCGCCGTAGAGGCTGGAACCCAAAATCCAGATTGGGACATGCAAACCGGCGCCGGGAATAGCTTTGACCGCTTGGCCAGGCTGTACCTCATCAAAATAGTGTTGCAGCTCTCGAACATCTTGGGGAAACTGGTCGGAATTGCCTAGCAGATCTCGCCTCAGAGCCCGGGCCGTCATTTGGTCCGTGCCGGGCGCACGTCCCAGCCCCAGATCAATTCGGTTAGGAAACAAAGAGGCCAAGGTGCCGAACTGTTCAGCAATCACCAGTGGGGCGTGGTTGGGGAGCATCACGCCGCCTGAACCAACGCGAATACGTGTAGTGCCGCCCGCCACATAGGCAATCAGCACCGCGGTCGCCGAGCTGGCGTTTCCCGTCATGTTGTGATGTTCGGCTAACCAAAAGCGCGTGTAGCCCCACTTTTCCGCGTGTTGCGCCAGATCCCGAGAGTTGTGCAGGGCATCGGCCGCCGTAAACCCCTGTGGAATAGGGGACAAGTCGAGAATCGAATAGGGAATGCTCATGGGTATCTCGTGACGTCTGGGCGGGTTATGCTAATGGCGATAAGCTTGATGATACTTTTTTTTACTGTCAAAGGAGCGCGCGATGCGTGAAGTATTTATAACCGGTGCAGCCAGAACTGCGGTGGGTGACTTTGGTGGCGGTCTCAAGGATGTCGCGCCAATCGACTTGGGTACCACGGTTGTCAAAGCTGTTTTGCAGCGCTCTGGTGTGGACGGAAAAGAGGTCGGTCACCTAGCCTTTGGCCATGTCGTCAACACAGAAGCCCGCGATATGTACCTGTCGCGCGTGGTGGCCTTAAACGCTGGACTGCCCCAAACGTGCGCCGCATTTAACGTGAACCGTTTGTGCGGTTCGGGTTTGCAAGCCATTATTTCTAGTGCGCAGTCGATTTTGCTCGGCGATACCGAAATGGCGATTGGTGGTGGTGCCGAGTCTATGAGTCGCGCCGGTTATCTTTCACAGACACAGCGCTTTGGCGCGCGTATGGGCGACACGACGATTGTCGACATGATGGTGGGTGCCTTGACGGATCCCTTTGAGCGCACCCACATGGGGATCACGGCAGAAGCTGTTGCCAAGCAGTTTGGCATTTCTCGCGCAGCGCAAGATGCGTTGGCGGTAGAGTCTCATCGTCGCGCCGCATTGGCGCAAGACGAGGGTCGTTTCAATGAACAGATCGTGCCGGTCGTGATTAAAACGCGTAAAGGTGAAGTCGAGTTCAAGATCGACGAACACCCCCGTCGTGACATTTCTCTTGAAGGCATGGCGGCCTTGCGCGCTGTGTTTGTCAAAGAAAACGGTACCGTGACGGCGGGCAATGCTTCTGGTATTAATGATGGCGCTGCTGCAGTGCTGATGATGAGTGGCGAAGCCGTGAAATCAAGTGGCGCAAAGCCTTTGGCGCGTTTGGTGGCTTATGCGCATGCAGGTGTTGACCCCAAGATCATGGGAATCGGCCCTGTCCCGGCCACTCAGGCTGTCATGAAGCGCGCTGGCCTCACCGTCGATCAGATGGATGTGATCGAAGCAAACGAAGCCTTCGCAGCGCAGGCTTGTGCAGTGGCGCAAGAGCTTAAGCTGGATGCCAAGCGTTTGAATCCTAATGGCAGCGGTATTTCGCTTGGACATCCGATTGGTGCGACGGGTGCGATCGTGACAACCAAGGCGATCTATGAATTGCACCGCGTGGGTGGTCGGTATGCCTTGGTCACTATGTGTATTGGTGGCGGCCAAGGGATTGCTGCCATTTTTGAGCGTGTCTAAACGCTTGACTAAATGATGCGTTTAAAAGGCAGCCTGCGGGCTGCTTTTTTTACATCTGTCCCAACTCTGCGATAGAGATCACTTGATGACCTGCCACGATCAGGTGGTCGAGAAACGCGATGTCAACGACGGCAAGTGATTGCCTGAGTCGATGGGTGAGGGTGATGTCGGCTGCGCTTGGCTTGGCTAGGCCGGAGGGATGGTTGTGAGCCAGGATGATGGCTGCTGCGTGATGCGCAAGGGCGGCTTTGACGAGCTCACGTGGATAAATTGTCGTTTCAGTCAGCGTGCCTTGAGAAATTTCCTTGGCAGTAATGAGTCGGTGTTGATTGTCCAAAAATAGGGCGACACAGCGTTCGATCGATGAGTGTCCAAGCAGGTTGGCGCAATACGCTTTGACTTGCAAAGGATGTTTAAGCGAGCAGTCGCGCTTAAGTTCCTCCTCCATGGCGCGCTTAGCCAGGGTGAGAATGGCGTTGAGTTGGCAAATTCGGGCATTCCCCAATCCCACAACCGCTCTAAGGTTTTCGCTATCAGCACTAAGCAGGGCACGCAAGCCGCCATAGCGCACAAGCAGTTGTTGTGCGAGTTCTAGCGCGTTGACGCCTCGTGTGCCCGTGCCAAAAATCAGCGCCAGAAGCTCTGCATTCGTCAAACTATTGGCTCCATGTTGCAGCAATCTTTCGCGGGGGCGCTGGTCGGGAGGGAGTTGTTCGCACAAGGTCATCGGGAAGGCTCTAAAATAGGTGTTTAGCAAAGCCCTCTACGGTGACAGATTTTGACTGATCAGGCCCCCAATACTCCGCCTATTGTCCGTGCGGATTCATACCTAACTCTCCACTATCGCATCGTGATCGAGGACGGGCCCGCCGCAGGGTCGACGTTTATCGACACGTTCGATGGTCGTCCTGCAACACTTCAGCTTGGGAGTGGACAATGGTCGCCAGGCATGGAGACGCCATTGCTCGGGCACCCCGAGGGTGACTGTTTTAGCTTCACGCTTTCACCTGCCGAGGCCTATGGCGATCGCAATCCTGATTTGATTCAGCGCGTATCGCGTGCCATGTTGGCCCAGCACGCGGGTGAAGATGCCGACTTTAATCCGGGTGACATGGTGGAGTTCACCGCACCCAATGGTGGTCGCTACTCGGGCGTGCTGAAAGAGTATGGCGAGGACTCGGCCATGTTTGACTTTAATCACCCTCTCGCAGGTTTGACCTTGCGTGTGGATATTGATTTGCTTGGAGTGTTGTGATGCAAGGCTCAGGCGCTGAAATTTTGCTGGCCCAACCGCGTGGTTTTTGCGCAGGGGTGGACCGTGCAATTGACATCGTGGAACGCGCGCTTGAGTTGCATGGTGCGCCAATCTATGTGCGTCATGAAATTGTGCACAACCGTTTTGTTGTAGAAGATTTAAGAAAAAAAGGCGCGGTCTTCATTGATGAACTTCATGAGGCTCCACAAGGTGGCATCGTGATTTTTTCTGCACATGGTGTCTCTAAAGCCGTCCGTGCCGAGGCTGAACAGCGTGGTCTTCAAGTGTTTGATGCAACCTGTCCACTGGTCACTAAAGTGCACGTTGAGGTAGAACGCATGCGCGCGGCGGGTTGCGAAATTATTATGATTGGTCACAAGGGGCACCCAGAAGTAGAGGGCACGCTCGGTCAGTCTAACCAAGGCATGTACTTGGTGGAGACCACTGCGGATGTGATGGCGCTTGAAGTGACCAATCCAGCTCAGCTCGCCTTTGTGACACAGACTACTTTGTCAGTCGATGATGCTGCTGAGGTTGCGCAGGCCTTACGCACACGGTTCCCCCATATCCAGGAACCCAAGAAAAGCGATATCTGTTACGCCACACAAAATCGTCAGGATGCGGTCAAAATTCTCGCCCCTGCGTCAGATTTGGTGTTGGTGGTGGGTAGCGCAAACAGCTCTAACTCCAATCGTTTACGCGAAGTTGCCGAGCGAATGGGGATTGCGTCCTATTTGATTGATGGACCTGAGTCCATCGACCCTGCTTGGCTCGTCGGGCGTCAGCGGATTGGCATTACGGCTGGAGCCTCTGCACCTGAGTTACTGGTCCAGCAGGTGATTCATCGACTCAAAGAACTTGGTGCGGTGTCCGTGCGCACCATGGATGGCTTGCATGAGAGTGTTTCCTTTCCTTTACCCAAAGGCTTGTCTCGTAAGGCTAACTAAGCATTGCGTGCACGAATGGGGCCTTCGATCAAGTTTCTGACAAAATCGATGGTGGTGCGCAGGGTGTAGTACTCGCTGACCACCGAGCGGGGCACACGGAGTTTCTGGGCCCGTTTGTCCAACTCATCGAGTCTTTTTAGGTAATCATCGTGCTGACTTAGGTCATATTGGGTTTCAAGTTCTTGCTCAAAGAGCTTGAGGGCACCATAGATTTCGTTGAGACGTGAGCGAACGCGACTCAGACGATATGCAGGCATTGACTTGAGAATTGGATAGGCGAAAGCTGCCAGAGGCAACAACAAAATCAGCATGCGGTTGAGAAACTCGGCCAACCAAAAAGGCATGTATTGCATTAAGCGTGGAGCGCCATTTTTATAAAAACTTTTGGCCACATCGCTTTCCTCAATAATCGACTCTTTGTAGTCGGGAAATTCACCGTAACTTGCAAAGAAAGAGCGCCCACCATTGATTTTTTCAGCAGCTTGTAAAAACAGCAGCTGAATCGCGGGATGCATCTGAGGATCAATCACAAGATTGGTGGTGGGGGCGATGGTCTGAATTGTTTGAGGAGGCTCGTCGCGTGCCAGACTCAATGAACCCTCTGGAATGTTCAATACATGGTAGATGGGCAGCAAGCGGGCGAAGGCCTCCGCTCTGATAAAACCAGCCATGCGTGCGCGTGGATCATTGATCATAGTCTGGACGTTTTCTGAATCTAGACCGTCAACCATCACGACAGTATCTATCGTGCCATTTTTAAACGCTTCGACAGCGTCTTTATTGGAAAGTGTTTTGAAATTGTCAGTAAGTTCAAGATTGTTGATCTGCAGCAGACGAAGGGCATGAAGGTATGTGCCACTGCCGGGTTCCCCGATTGAGATGGGGTGTTTAAGAAACTCAAACTTGTGTGCTGCGTTAAAGTCAAACAAGTCATTTCTGTAAAAAATCCAGAAGGGCTCGTAACCAACACTGCCGAGCGATTGAAGGCCTTGAGCTTGTTCGCGGCTGGCCACCACACCACCTTGAATAAAGGCTGCTTGCATACGATCATTTCGATCTTTGAGTCGATGAAGGTTTTCTTCCGCACCCTTTGTTTGTTCGAGTTCGAGCGTGACGCCGTTTTTCTTAAAGTAGTCCGCATATTGTTTAGCGAGATCCTCGTAGGAGTCCCCGGCCGAGCCCGTACCCATCAGGACGTGCGTCGGCGGCGCGGGTTTAGCTAACCAAATAACGACAGCAATAAGCGATAGCAGTAAAAGGATGAGCACCCAAGCTTCACGGATGAATTGAACGCCATTTTGCAGTTCTTCGCGCACTGTTTCGTAAGTGGCCACCACATGGTCGCGCACCTCATTTTTAAAGCTATCCATGCGTGTCTACTACTTTGGTGTTTAGTTGTCCGTTCTTGTGTGTGACACCCAGATCAGTTTGTCTGTCGCAAAGCCCATTTTTTTTGCTTGCGCGACGAGTTGATCACGAATGGCGGGCGCCAGTTCTTTGGTGCGTGCCAGTATCCATAGATAGTCACGATCAGGGCCGGCAACGAGGGCCCACTGATAGTCTGTTTGATCGAGGGCAAGAACATGGTAGCCACCATAAAACGGACCAAAAAATGAGACCTTGAGCGATCCCTGATTCGTGCTGCCCGTAAATAATGCGCGTCCGGTGGCGGACTTCCATTCGTCTTTTTTGGTATTGAATCCTCGATTAATGACCTCGAGGCTGGCGTCCGGTTTAAGGGAGTAGGTGGCACTGACATCCGTGAGCCCGCGTTCAAAGGAGTGATCCAGTCGAGCGATTTCAAACCATTTTCCGAGGTAGCGATTGACATCAAAAGGAGTCACCGAAGTCAGTCCCTCTGGAGGTGCTGTTGAGCAGCCTGACATGGCAAGTCCTATGGTCGCGGCAGCCAAAGCCACCCATAGGGCTCGTGCGAGCCGCACGAATACGGGTCGATGCGCAATAGGGGAGGCTATCGAATTGTTAAATGTTTTCATGCTCTAAAGGGTAGCCCAGTCAGGGCGATGCCGCAAGACTAATCAGATAACCGAATCGGTGAGTCGGCAACAGTTGAAATCGGTTCTGCCGTGATTTTGTCTGAGCCCTTAAAAGGGTTGTCCAACACAATGGTTGCAGCGAAGATAAAAGACACGGCGACTACTTGGACAATGAGTGCAAAAAACCTAAACCAAGTGAACTGAGTCAGCATCAGCGCCGAGATAATCAATACACCCAAATAGCCAATGTTGCTGGTAGCCATATATTGCGGCGCTAAGCGTGCACCGGAGTTTTGGATACGACTGCTGCGGGCTTGAACGATTTTGGCTGAGGTTTTCAAAATCTCAGCATAAATGGCGAGTTCTTTACCTGTGGTCGGATTGAGGAGTTGGAGATCCGCGCGCATTTTGCGTTGGAACACCAGAGTCGTCAAGCTCCCCTGACTTTTTGACAGGAGCGGCCACTCGTCAATCACAATGGATTTGGCGTATTGACGCAAGTCTTGTCTCAGGTTTGTCGCCTCTTTGGTATTGTATAAAGCAAGGAGCACATCTAGAGACTTGATGTCATTGGCTTCTGCGACGACGTCTTGCTGGTATTTGTCTGCGGTTTCTCCTACGTTGGCGAGTGAGTAGCCAAGTGTTAGAAAGGTGATGGTAAACAATGCGGCGTGAAGGCCCGCGATAAAGTCAGAGTCGACATCCTGGACGATGAAATTCGGAAAGAATTTACGCAGGGATAAATATAAACCCCAAGTGAACACCAGGCCAATCACGCAATAAAACATGATGATGCTGATGTAGTTCATGTTGTCAAAAAAGTGCATGTCTGTCCTGCTAGTGATAGATGGTAAGTTTTTAGGTGTTGAGCGTCAGCGCTTTGAGCTTAGCATCTGCATCACGCTTGACTGCGCTGAGTGCATTTTTTAAATTGAAATAAAACCGCGCATTTTTTCCAAACAGCCAGGTTGTGTTGATTTCGCGCTCATACTCTGTCAGTGTAAGAAAAATAGCTGGCAATTCCTCTGTGGAGGTGGCAAAGAGGATCGCTTCGTCTAGTTCTCGCAAATTAGTGAACATTTCATTCATTAAATGTTCACTTGGAAATAACCTTGCGGCGACAATCATCCGGTAGGCTGGGTAGACAATCACGACAAACGCAAGTACGTATGCCCAAATGTTTTCAATCAGGCTCGCTAGCCATAAAGGGAGATACGCAAAGACCTCAGGAGTGCCCTGGGCATAAAAGCGCGTGGCGATGGGACTTAATGGAAAGCTTTGATCAAGATTTTTTGGAAAAAATTCGGACTTAGAAAAAAAGGAATCCGAGCGTCGTCCATATTCTTGGGCTGCGAGCAAGTACGCCCATTGCAAAGCAGGGTGCATATCTTTTTCGACTAAAAGCATGGTGGTTGAAGCAAGAATAGTGATGTCCTCGCTGGGGTAGATGGAGTCAAGGTGAATGGAGCCTCGAGGAATCACAAGCTTTTGAAGAAAAGGGCGCTTTTTAATGTAAGCGTCTGCGAGTGGAAAATTGAGTATTTTGATGCTTCTGTCCGCAAGTAACTTTTGAATAGTGTCCGAGCGGAAGTCATCGGCAATAAAGACGGCATCGATTGTGCCGGCCATTAATTGCTGAGCGGCTTGTTCGAAAGGAAGCTCGGCAATGTTTTTTTCCGAAGGTGCCATCTGTTGATTGAGATGGTAGAGATTTCTATATATTTTATTCGTGATGTTGCCAGCCGGACCGATCGCAATTTTTTTAGTTGAGAAATATTCGAAAGGATCTGTCGTTTGAATCGTTTCGCCCTTATAAAAAATCCAGATGGGTGCATATTGGATGCTCCCTAGGGAAACTAGATCTGGATGTTTGGCGGACGATTCAGTTCCTGCCGTTAAAAAGCTCGCACTGACTGTTGATGACTTGCTATCCAAGCCTTGCAATCCCTCTCCTAGTCCTGAAGTGGGAACAAGATTTAGAGTGATTCCGTTACTCTTAAATGTTGTCTGGAAATTTTCACCAATTTTTTGATAAGAGGAGCCGTCTTGGCCCGTGGCAAGATAGATTGTTTTGGGCGGGAAGGGCTTGATGTATGTAGCGAGGGAAATGATTGCTATCAATAGGATGAGGCCAATCAGTCCAAAAAAACGGGCAGTTTTAGTCCAGCCAAGTACCTCTTTTGAGAGAAACTTTTGAAGGTATCTTTTGAAGTATTGCCAAACGGTGGTGACGTGATAGCTCATTTAATTTCCTGAAGAATGTTCTGATACAAGGGCTTAGTCTTCATCGATGGAGTAAATGAGTGCAGCTTGCTTGAGTCTGCCCGAGAATGAATAGTTCTTTTCATTGTCGTCTTTCGTATTGGGTGTGGGCATTTCCCTGGAACTCAGTACGACCTGATCGCCAAAGACGCCAACAAGCCTGACCCAACACCCCCGATGCAGCTCTAAGTAGGAAGCTCCATCGTCAGTTTCCAAATCCACTAAGTCTCGGTCTGTCACTTTTGTTTTGGTGACATCAAGATTGAGGCTGCGATGGATCTCAACACGACTGCTGCTCAGGTTGACGGCGTCTTCGACAGGGGCTTTGACCTCTAGACGCATCAAACGGACGTGGGAGTTGGTGAAGTCTACGCCATCATCCGCTGAATAATGGCTGGTAACGGCATTGATTGCCCATTCAGTTGGGCCGACTCCGAGCACTGAAAAGCCATCAATATCATCGCCTGTCGTGATGAGCTTTCCTGTCTTTGGGCTGAGGTAGTCATCTGCGCGTCCAAGATAGCGTGTCGTGATGGTGTGCGCCGTAAATTTTGACAGTGGATTTTTTCGATTGGTCTTAATGCTGATGCCGTCTTTGCTCGCGTCAGCGTAGTTACCAAGCAACCAGAGGCCACCATTGTCGGCGAATTTGACTGGTTTGAAGTTTGCGTTGCACGCCTTCAAGTGAACGCGACCTGCTTTGAGTTGAGAGCCTTGCTCAAAAATCAGAGCCGAGCGTTTAAGACAGCTTTTTGGAAAAACACCGTTGACCAGCAAGAGCGTGGTTTGATCTTGGATGGTCAACGTGATCTTTTTGAGAACACGTACTTCGCCTTGAACGACATAGATTTTTTTTGAACTTAAGACGGTGTTCTTTTTGATGTGACTAGGGAGTATTTCGACAGGTTTCATGTGCGCCTAAGAAAGCCCGGTGATGTCACCGGCCTCGTTGATGTCGATACCATTGGCGGCAGGTACCACAGGTAGGCCGGGCATGGTCATGATGTCGCCACACACGACCACAACAAAGCCAGCGCCGGCTGCCAATCGCACTTCGCGAATCGCTAGGGTATGCCCGCTTGGCGCGCCGCGCAGCTTGGCATCTGAAGAGAAGGAGTATTGTGTTTTTGCAATACAAACGGGTAGGTGGCCGTAGCCATCCGCTTCGAGTTGCGCAAACTGAGCTCTGACTTTTGCGTCGCAGGTGATGCCATCTGCACCATAGGTTTTAACAGCGATGGTGCCGACTTTTTCCAAAAGAGACGCATCGTCTTCGTATAAAAACTTAAAGTGATTGGGTTGTTCGCATAGTTTGACCACCGTATGGGCAAGTTCTGCTGCGCCTGAACCACCTTTGGCCCAGTGCTCAGCCAGCACGACTTCTACGCCGAGTGCGGCGGCAGTTGATTTGAGGAGCGCGATTTCCGCGGGTGTGTCCTCGGTGCGATGGTTGATCGCGACGACGCAAGGCAGACCAAAGTTGTGTTGAATATTGTGAATATGACGCTCGAGGTTGACCAGGCCCGCGCGCAGTGCATTGAGGTTTTCTGTGCCGACATCTTTGACCTCGACACCACCGTGATATTTGAGGGCGCGTACGGTGGCCACCAGTACAACGGCAGAGGGGGCCAAGCCTGCTTTTCGACATTTGATGTCTAGAAACTTTTCCGCGCCAAGGTCGGCTCCAAAACCTGCTTCAGTGACAACATAGTCTGCGAGTTTGAGCGCTGTGGAGGTGGCAAGTACTGAGTTGCAACCGTGTGCAATGTTGGCAAAAGGACCACCATGCACAATGGCGAGGTTGTTTTCAAGGGTTTGAACAATGTTGGGTGCGAGGGCTTCTTTGAGCAAGGCCGCCATGGCGCCTTGCGCTTGTAAGTCGCGCGCACGAATGGGCTTGCCTGACAGTGAATGACCAACAACGATTTCACCGAGACGCTCTTTGAGTTGTTGGAGGCTGTTGACGAGACAAAAAATCGCCATGACTTCGGAGGCGACAACAATGTCAAAGTGATCTTCGCGGGGAAACCCGTTTGCGGTGCCGCCGAGACCTACGACAATTTGGCGCAGGGCGCGATCATTGAGATCGACCACTCGTCGCCAAGTAATGCGTCGCACGTCGAACTGTAGTTTGTTGCCATGGTGAATGTGATTATCGATCAGGGCTGCCAGCAAGTTGTTGGCCAGGGCGATGGCATTAAAGTCGCCTGTGAAATGCAGGTTAATGTCTTCCATCGGCACGACTTGTGCCATGCCGCCGCCTGCTGCACCGCCTTTCATGCCGAAAACTGGACCGAGAGAAGGCTCACGCAAACAAATCATGGCGTTTTTGCCGATATGGTTTAGCGCATCGCCCAGTCCTACGGTGGTAGTCGTTTTTCCTTCGCCAGCCGGAGTCGGGGAGATTGCCGTCACCAGGACGAGTTTTCCGTCGGGACGATCTTGGAGTGAGCGGATGTAGTCGAGGGAGAGCTTGGCTTTAAAGCGACCATAAGGCTCTAGTGCGTCCTCTGGGATGTTTGCTTTTGCGGGTGCGAGCTTAAGTATGGGCTTTTTTTGTGCAGCTTGGGCAATATCGAGATCAGAACGCATGGGGTGCCTAGTGAGTCTAAGAATTTAAAACCTATATCCTAGACCAAATAAGACAGTGACGGCATTTGCAGAGGGCTTTTGATTGATATTGGTGGTGACGGTATCTGTGCCACTTTGGGTCGTGAGGGCACCGTTCATGGAGGCGCTAGAGTATTGCATGTAGTTGGCTTCTGCATATGCATACAAACCACCTTGGATGGTTTTACGATAGCCGAGTCCCAAAACATAGCCGCTTTGATTCGATTTGAGTGAATAGCCTGTCGCGGAGTCTTGAGCGGGTCGGCTGAATTGAAGTTGCTGATTGGAGTATCCCGCTTTGGCATAGAGCAGATCGTGATGTGTCAGAGCGTACCCAGCCGTTAAAAAGACGTTGAAGCGGTCTGAGGCTTGGATTTTTTGACCGAGAGCTGGCACTGAAGACGCGAAAGCAGGGTTTCTCGCTGAAAATTGGCTGGTTGTTTGCGACAAGAGAGAATAATCAGCCCCGATTCCCAGAAGCCATTTTTTGTTCAACGCGAAGTTGTAGCCTAGACCAAGGATCAATGGCATTCCATTCGCTGTTTGATTGGAAGCGACATTGGTGCCGGCACTGTAATACTCGGCAGGACTGACGTTGGTGTAGCGTGTTGTGGTGTTGGTAAATGAGTTTGACTCGAATCCTGTCGCGATTTGGCCGTAAAAGCCTTGAAAAGGATTGAGGCCAGAGTCTGCATTGGCTGTGAAAGGCAACTGAGCCAAGCCGAACAGGCTCATCACGAGTAAGACTAAGCGTTTTGTAGCTCGCAAGACAGCACCTTATACCTATTCGTTGAGACACGAAAAGTTAGAAGTTTAGGGTGCGTGAGCCTATGTCGATAGTCAGACGCTGTATTTGTCGGTATTGGTCGGAATGTCAGCCGAACTGCTGAACGGGAGTATGCCGGTGACAACTCACCAAATGATCATTGACCATCCCTGATGCCTGCATAAATGCGTAACAAATAGTCGAACCCACAAACTTGAAGCCAATTTTCTGCAGCGCTTTGCTCATGGCGTCGGACTCAGCTGTTTTGGTTGGTACCTCAGTGAGTGATAGTCGATTATGTTGAATGGGCTTGTGGTTGACGAACTGCCATACAAAGTCACTGAATGTCTGCTCCTCTTTCGTGAGGGCCAGATAGGCCTTGGCATTACCGATGATGGCTGCGATTTTGAGTTTGTTTCGAATGATGCCGGGATCCTTGAGCAAAGCATTTACTTTTCTTTCATCGTATCGCGCGATGATTGCTGGATCGAAGGCATCAAAAACGACGCGGTAATGTTCGCGTTTATTTAAAACTGTTGACCAAGAAAGACCGGCTTGGGCACCCTCGAGATTGATGAGCTCAAATAATGCGAGATCATCGCGCATGGGGACGCCCCATTCTGTATCGTGGTAGTGACGGTAAAGGTCAGAACCTTCGCACCAAGGGCAGCGTTGCATGGAAACTCCAGGAAAGAGGACTGAGTATATCTAACTCAGCCTGATGACCTTGGCCTTTAGATAATGTGTCGTCTGATTAATTTAGTATCTTTTCAATTAGAATATTTTTATACACAACATTACTTACTCGCAATAACTTAGCGCAAAAAATGATTGAGCCAAACAACACCAAAAACTGTTCCAACGCGATTGTTACTATGCTTGAAAATCATGGCGTGACACATGTGTTTGGCATACCAGGCGCTAAGATCGATAGTCTTTTTGTCGCGCTTAAGCACTCTAAGATAAAACTCATCCTGTGCCAGCACGAACAGAATGCAGCTTTTATGGCTGCAGCATTTGGGCGTTTAACAGGTAAGGTCGGTGTGTGTATTGCGACCTCCGGACCGGGTGTGACTAATCTGACAACCGGACTTGCTACCGCAACCAGTGAGGGCGATCCCGTCCTAGCCATTGGAGGCGAGGTGCCAGTGAGTGAGCGTTTAAAGAAGACGCACCAATCGTTGGACTCCACGAGTCTGATGAAAGCAGCGACTAAGCTGTCAGCGGAAATTCTCTCGGCTGACCAAGTCGGTGAAGCATTAGGCAATGCGATCCGGGTTGCAGAAAGTGGTCGCCCCGGAGCTGTGTTTTTATCTTTGCCCAAAGATGTAGGTCTTGCAGATTATCCTGGAGATGCACACGCGTCTTGGGGTAAGCCATTGCCGATGGGTGCAGCTGCACAATCAACCATCGCTGAAGCACTAAATATTTTGAATGCCAGCAAGCGTCCTATTGCGATTTTGGGAATGCAGGCGTCGCATCCCGATACGGCAGAGGGATTGATCAACTTTTTTAAACAAGCCAAGATTCCTTACGTCTCAACCTTTCAGGGGGCAGGTGCCTGGGTTGCAAAAGCGAGTGGTGCAACGTACGCCGGACGCATCGGTTTGTTTCGAAATCAACCTGCTGATAAATTGCTCGATGAAGCGGATGCCATACTCACGATTGGCTATGACCCGATTGAATATGATCCGTCAATATGGAATGTAGGCGGCAAGCGTCCTGTGATCTGTGTGGATGTCATCCCGGCACAACAAGACAACGCATTTTTGCCCGTCACTGAACTCATTGGTGATATCGGCGAGTCGCTCAACGTCTTGGCTAAAGGCGTGAACATTCAGCTTGAGTCTGGCTATGTCGATACGGCAAAAGCAGCTGTTAAAGAAATTCAGGACACCCTCGCTGAGGGGCAGGCAATGAACAAGTTTCCCGTTCAACCGCTGCGACTGGTCCACGAGTTGCAAAAGCAAATGACGCCGAACACACACGTGGCCCTGGATGTTGGCTCTAATTACATTTGGACAAATCGTTATTGTGCCGCTGATTTTGCCCGTCAAGTTTTGGTGAGTAATGGTCAGCAAACACTGGGTGTCTCTATTCCGTGGGGGATTGCGTTGAGTTTGCTGTATCCGGGCGATCGTGTGCTGACGACATCGGGTGATGGTGGTTTCTTATTTACGGCAACGGAGCTTGCCACGGCGGTCCGGGTTGGTGCGAAATTTGTGCATGTCATTTGGGATAGCGGCTCGTTTGACATGGTGGCTTTTCAGGAGCAAGCACACTACGGAGAAACGGCAGGTATTCAACTTGGTCATTATGATGTGGTGAAGTTTGCGGAGTCCTTTGGTTGTAAAGGGTATCGCGTGCAATCTGCAGACGAGTTGTCCAAGGTGTTCGAAGAAGCCTTTAAATCAGAGGTGCCCGTGCTGATTCATGTGCCTGTCGACTACAGTCAAAACCAGCGTTTAATGCAAAATGTCATACAAAGTTTTGTGAACTAGACTTCACAAGGTCAATCAACCACCATGCCAAAAGTCAACATCCCTAGTAGTCAGGCCCTCAGCGTCAACGTCTCAGAGACGCTTTACCGGGCTATGCAAGAGCGATGTCTCGCAACCGGTGAAACAATGGATCACCTGGTGCAAGATGCGCTCTCGAAATCTCTCGGTGTTGAACATCACACGCTACATCAAGTATCCACGTCGGCCGCCTTGGTGCAGGGGGTGTATCAAGGCTGCGTCAATGTGGGGACGATTAAAACGCACGGCGATTTTGGTCTTGGCACCTTTGACATGCTGGATGGCGAAGGCATGATGCTGGACGGGCATGTGTATCAAGCGTTAGGGGATGGTTCAGTGAATGAGCCGCCAGATTCAGCTTCAGCCCCTTTTTGGGTAAGCGCTGAGTTTGAGGCCGACCGATCTGCCGTGATTGAGACTGTCAACAGTTGGGAAGAACTTTGTACGCATATTGATGGACTGCGTCTCTCAGATAATCTGTTTACTGCCATTCGTATCGATGGAGTCTTTGACGACATTCACTATCGGGTCGCCTGTCAATCAGCACCGGGCACAGATCTTGTCACGGCCACCAGCCATCAAGCTGAATTTAAGCTGCAAAATATCTCAGGCACTCTGATCGGTTTTTGGTCGCCGGTTTACGCGCGCACCTTTAATATTCCTGGATATCACTTGCACTTGCTGTCGAGCGATCATCGGCACGGAGGCCATATTTTGGGCATTCGCGCCAATCATCTCAAGATACAAGTCATGGATGCCAATCAACTCACGATGGCACTCCCTGAGTCTCCTGACTTTCTAAAGGCGGATCTGTCTGCTGATCCTGCTGCTGCCCTAAAAAAGGCAGAAGGGGCACAAGCGAAGTAAAGTATGGCCTTGGCAAGGCTCAATGAGTGCTATATCTCAGCTACATTGTTATGTCAGATAAGTTTTTATCAAGAAGACAAACTTGAAACGCACAACAAATCTATTGCATTGCTTATTGAGTGCTTTACTACTTGCGGGTTGCGCGTCGAGACCGATTAACTCACGTCTAGACGCGGTAAGTTACACCAAACCTTATAGCGTTGAACGAAAAGATCAAGATGAGAAGCAAGCTCAAACTCTTGTCGTTCTCGCATTTTCGGGCGGGGGCACTCGAGCCGCTGCTTTTTCCTATGGTGTACTGGAAACGCTTAAGAGCACGGAGTTTGTCAGAAGTGATGGCAAAAAAGGTCGTTTGCTGGATCAGGTAGATGTGATTACGGGTGTCTCCGGCGGAAGTTTTACTGCTCTGGCATACAAGCTCTATGGCGACCGTTTATTTGATGAGTATGAAAAGCGCTTTCTAAAGCGTGATGTTCAAGGTGAAATTGTTTCTCGAGTGCTGAATCCCGTTCATTGGGGTGAGCTGTCGTCGATTGGCTGGGGTCGATCGGAGTTAGCAGCCGATCTATATGACGAGATTTTATTTGAGGGTGCGACATTCGCTGATCTGGATAAAAAAGAAGGACCTGTCATCGCCGTGAGCGCGACTGATATTACAAGTGGCGCTCGACTCGTATTCTCAAAACAAAATTTTGATATGTTGTGCTCAGATATTGGTTCCTTGAGAATTGCTCGCGCCGCAGCCGCCTCATCAGCAGTTCCGGTAGTATTGTCACCACTTACGATTAACAATTATGGTGGCAGTTGTCGCTATGTACAGCCGGAGTGGGTTGAGCCTTTTATAAACAATCCAGAGCCTCCTCGGCCTGCCTCTAGAGTCATAGCAAGAATTAAAGAGCTCTCAACACTTGCAAATGGTCAAGAACCGTACATACATCTGGTAGATGGCGGTGTATCAGACAATATCGGCTTGCGTGGGGTGCTTGACGTGATTAATTTGATGGAAGCGATGCGCGCAGCGGGATTTAAAACGCCTCTGGATCATGTCAAACGTATTGTGGTAGTGGTTGTAAATTCTTTGTCTATACCAAAAACGGATTGGGCAAAAAAAGAAGATGCCCCAGGATCTCTATCAGTTCTTGTGAAAGCCGCTGGCGTGCCAATTGATCGGTATTCGGGTGAGCAAATTGATCAACTCAAAGATACAGAGGCTCGGTGGAAGCTATTGAGGCAAGTTCGCGAAACGGCTTCGTTTGATCGTGGAAGTAAAAAGGATAGAGAGGTTGCAAAGCAGTATGTGAGCAATGTCCCAGACGCAGAAATTTATCCGATTGATGTTTCTTTTTCTGAACTCGATGATGTTGAGGAGCGTCAGTATCTAAATCAACTGCCAACTTCTTTTAGACTGGATGACGCAGATGTGGATAAATTGCGAGCTGCCGCAGGTAAGATTCTTTTAAAGTCTCCTGACTTTCAGCGGTTATTGAAAGACATCGGGGCAAATGTTATTCAGCCAAAATAAGGGTGAAAGGGGCATTGTTGAAACGCCCCTTTGGTGCATGTGGTGCCGATGATCGGAATCGAACTGACGACCTTCGCATTACGAATGCGCTGCTCTACCAACTGAGCTACATCGGCGACTAAAAAATTATATCAGAGCGTTTTGTCGTCCTCATTCAGGCTGTTTTTTGTCTCGATGCAACGGTTTTAACCCTCCTAAGACCCTTTGGGTCTTGAGGCGAACCTTGTTTATAGGGGTAATTACTCGGATAATAGGGGTATATGACTACCTACGCCGACGTTTCCCTATTTCCCCGTGATGCAAAACCCCTAAGTAGCTACCGTAAGTTTTGGGCAGCGCGCTTTGGGGTCGCCCCTTTTTTGCCGATGAGCCGTGACGAGATGACTCAGCTCGGCTGGGACAGCTGCGACATCATCATCGTGACGGGTGACGCGTATGTGGATCACCCCAGTTTTGGTATGGCTGTGATCGGTCGGATGCTTGAAAACCAAGGTTTTCGTGTGGGCATTATTGCTCAGCCTGACTGGCAAAGCGCCGAACCCTTTAAAGCCCTAGGCAAGCCCAATTTGTTTTATGGCGTGACAGCGGGCAATATGGATTCGATGATCAATCGGTATACGGCGGATCGCAAAATGCGTAGCGATGACGCCTATACGGCAGGTGATGTGGGCGGCAAGCGCCCCGATCGCGCCGCAATTGTCTATACCCAGCGCTGTAAAGAAGCCTACAAAGATGTGCCGATTATTTTGGGTGGCATCGAGGGTTCGCTGCGACGCATCGCACACTATGACTATTGGTCCGACAAAGTTCGCCGTTCGGTCGTGGTCGATAGCAAATGTGATTTGCTGTTGTATGGCAACGCTGAGCGCGCGGTGGTGGAAATCGCCCACCGCCTGGCAGCCAAAGAGCCTGTGCAAAATATTACCGATGTTCGCGGAACAGCTTTTGTGCGCCGTGAGACCCCAGAGGGCTGGTTTGAGATTGACTCGACGAGTGTCGACGCGCCGGGCAGGGTAGAGGCCCACGTCAATCCTTATTTGATGATTAGTGAGCAAGCCCTCGAACAAGGCGAAAGCTGTGCGCGCAATGATGAGGCGCGCGCTGTTGCGGACGAGGTCAACTCTAAAACTGCGGCCAAAGGCTCCAAGGCCGTTAAAGGCGCTGTAGGTGGCAAAACAGAGTCACCGCTTCTCTTTCAGCCTAATCCTTCCTTGCAGGTCAAGGGCAAACTCAAGGTTCCGCCCCGTGACCGTAGCGTGATTCGTCTGCCTTCTTACGAACAGGTGAAGTCTGATCCCGTGTTGTATGCGCACGCAAACCGTGTGCTGCATTTGGAAACCAATCCAGGTAACGCACGTGCCATCGTTCAGGCGCACGGAGATGGCAGGACTGCACGCGATGTCTGGATCACCCCGCCACCGATTCCGCTGACCACCGCGGAGATGGATCTAGTGTTTGATTTACCCTATGCGCGTAGCCCACATCCTATTTATGCGGACGAAAACGGTGGGCATGACGGCGTCACCAAGATCCCCGCGTGGGAGATGATCCGCTTTAGCGTCAATATTATGCGCGGCTGCTTTGGTGGCTGTACCTTTTGTTCGATTACTGAGCACGAGGGCAGGATTATCCAAAGCCGTAGCGAAGACTCTGTCATCCGTGAGATCGAGGAAATTCGGGACAAGGTGCCAGGCTTTACGGGTGTGATTTCTGACTTGGGTGGTCCGACCGCCAATATGTATCGCATCGGTTGCAAAAGTCCGGCCATCGAGTCTGCCTGTCGCAAGCCGAGCTGCGTGTATCCCGATGTGTGCCAAAACCTCAATACTGATCACAGCTCGTTGATTCATATGTATCGACGCGCGCGCGCGCTTAAGGGCGTCAAGAAAATCTTGATTGGTTCGGGGTTGCGTTATGACTTGGCGGTCAAATCGCCTGAGTACATCAAAGAGCTCGTGACGCACCATGTGGGCGGCTATCTTAAGATCGCACCTGAGCACACCGAAATGGGACCATTATCCAAGATGATGAAGCCCGGCATTGGAAGCTACGATCGTTTTAAGCAGTTGTTCGATAAGTTCAGCCTAGAAGCCGGTAAAAAGCAGTTTCTAGTGCCTTACTTTATTGCTGCACACCCCGGCACGGCGGACGAGGACATGATGCATCTGGCTTTGTGGCTCAAGAGCCATGGTTTCCGTGCCGACCAGGTGCAAACGTTCTATCCCAGTCCGATGGCCACTGCGACCGCCATGTACCATTCGGGCCGCAACCCTCTGAGCCGCGTGACACGTGAGAGCGAAACAGTCGATATCGTGCGTGGTGATCGCCGTCGCCGCTTGCATAAGGCTTTTTTACGCTATCACGATGCCAACAACTGGCCATTGTTGCGAGAGGCCCTGAAAGCCATGGGACGCGCCGATCTGATTGGTAATGGGAAAAAGCACTTGATTCCTTTTCATCAGCCACAGACTGACGGGAGCTATACCAGTGTTCGTCGTAAAAATAGCACTGAAGCTGCCGGAGCAAGAGGGGTCAAAACGGCTCAGCCTGTTCGCACCGCTCCATCTGTCAGACCTGTTGCCACGTATGGAAAATCTATCATCCAGACTCCTGTAAAGGTGGCGGCCAGAGTGGGGGCGAAGGCCGCCTTAAAGTCAGGCCTGCCTGCTAAACCTTCAGCAGCAGTGCGGTCTGCCAAGTCCGTGCGTTCCGGTCAGATACTCACGCAACACACAGGACTACCTCCGCGACGTAAGAGTTAGAGCCAGCCTTTACGGCGGAAGCGCCAGTAAAGAAAGCCGGCAATCGACCCGATCACCACCAGTGCAGTTGGATAGCCATACTTCCATTGCAGTTCAGGCATGACCTCGAAATTCATGCCCCAGACTCCTGCCAGTGCAGTCGATACGGCAAAAATTGCAGCCCAAGCCGCAAGGCGTTTGACAACAGTGGAATCTTCGATTGTGACCATGGATAAGTTGACCTGAATAGCGGTTGCGATCGTATCTCGCACCGCATCCACAGCTCCGTTAATGCGTGCCAAATGGTCGTGAACGTCACGGTAATACTCTTGACTATTCATGCATACTGCAGGCACGCGAGCGCCATGCATCTTACCCACCACCTCCAATAGTGGCACGACAGCATGCCTGAGCGTCGCGCTTCGGTGCTTGAGTGCATAGAGTTGCTCAATATTTGAACGCGCTGCGTTTTCTATGAAAATTCGTGACTCGATGGCTTCGAGATCCGCTTCCAAAGCATTCACGATCGGAAAATAGCGATCGACCACGGCGTCCATCAAAGCATAGGAAACAAAGCCTGCTCCAAGTTTAAGTAGCTCAGGTTCTCTTTCACACCTGACGCGGACGCCAAGAAAGTTTTGATCGCTATCTCTTCGAACAGAAAGGACGAAATTACGACCCACAAATATGGCGACTTCACCTATATGTAGGGTGTCATCTCTCTGTTCAAGCAGTTGCATGACGATAAAGACAGTTTCTCCATATTCTTCAATTTTTGGTCGCTGATGTCCTTTGGCGGCATCCTCAATTGCCAAGGGGTGTAATGAAAACTCCTCTTGCATTTGATTGAGTTCATCCATGGATGCGTCGCGCATGGCGACCCAAATAAAGCAACCTGGCTGATCAATCCAATCACTGATGTCTGCAACGTCGATGTCTGCAAGCTTTTTGCCGTCCCGGTAAACCACGCAATTGATCAGCATTTTTGGTTAAACCTTACGTTTCAATGAAGAGAGATATTACTTGGGCTCAGGTTAACTTCGTAACAAGCATGACGTCTACCTATAGTGGGGAAATGACTGGATCACTTCCCATTAGTCTTGTCTTTTTTGATTGTGAACGGGGAAGGATTCCAAGCCATCAATTTCGTCTCAGAATGTGCTAGAATCTTTTGTGTTTGAAAAACGTCAAAATTTTCAAGAATTAAGCCAAAAGCTTAAGTCCAATTTTGAATGCGTCAGACTATTCCCTGATAGCTCAGTCGGTAGAGCGACGGACTGTTAATCCGCAGGTCCCTGGTTCGAGTCCAGGTCGGGGAGCCAAGTATATGAAACAGCAGCCTTTTTGGCTGCTGTTTTTTTTGGCTAAAACCCAGCCGCTTATGATTGGATCTGATGTCAGCGCCGTACACGTCTCAACCGGTTTTGTACTTTTGAACTGCACCACACAGCAAAGCTGATTCACACCATTTATCGAGCGTTTGCATCTAAACAGACTGGCCTGGGCTATATTGGTCGCAATAAGTTGCCTAAACCATTTCCCAAAATTTTTAAGTGATAAAACTCACAGGATAATTAAGATGTCTGACCATGTTGATGGACCCCGAACAATGGCAGATCCATCAATTGACTTGACGGATATTTTTGCATTTACGAGCCCAGAAAATCCAACCCGAACGGTTCTTGTGGTTAATGTGTTTCCCGGAGCAGGGGAGTCTGCCTGGTTCTCAAATGCTGCGTATTACAACGCAGTATTGAAAAGAGTCAATATTGAGGGCGTTGGCTCAAAGGCACATTTTAAAGCTTACGGTGAAGAAATACGTTTTCAGTTTAAATTTGACCGATTGCAGCGCAATCAAAGTGGCGGCAGGCCCTCACAGGCAGGCATTTGTAAGATTCCTGGTGGCGAAATGTTGTCTGTCAGGGTGGGTGATACGCAAGGCTCCACCTCAGCGAAAGGAACAGTCCGTGTTTTTGCCGGGCTACGTTCTGATCCCTTTTTTATCGGATGGTATAACTCGCCCACTTTGCAGGGTGGTGAGAACCTGACTCAAGACGATAACGTACTTGGCTTGGTTATTGAGTTTGACACTGCCGCACTCTTGCAGCCTGAAAAAGGCTCACTTTTCGGAGTAATTGGAGAGTCTACACCCGTCGATACGACACCAACCCTCAATAGCATTCCACGATTTGATTGGGCCGGTCGACCCGAACTGGCCAATTACCTCATCACAATTCCAGGTGAGGTCAACCTCCTGGATCTCTGGAATCAGCAAACACCTTTTGATGTGGACCCGTCTGTTTTGCCTATATTTCGCGAGCGATTGACTCGGCATTTAAGACTATGGGATATGAAGGACGGGAAACGCGATTGGTCTGAAACGGATTTAAATGCCAACGTCAATGTTTATCTGAATGATTTTTTATTGATGGATGTGTCTAAATCGATCGATGACCACAGTCATCTTGAGATAGAGAAAAGCGTGATTAACGGTCAGACGCATCGAACGGGCGGTGGTCGAACGCTTGACGCCAACGCAGTCGATATTTTGTTGACCTGGATAATCAATCGCGACCATGGGCCTTTTTTGCAAAGCCCTGCCACACAAGCTACACAAAAAAGCAATAAAACCTTTCCGTATTTAGCTTCACCGAACGTGAGTTTGCTGACGGTTAATAAAAGTGTCAAGGTCGATGCATCGCCTGATGATCTCTGGGCCTTTGTCGGTCATTTTGAGCGACCTTGGACGCCGTTGGTTGTAGAAACGCAAATGACACTTGCTGGCTCGGAACAGCTGCGCACGAAGCGTTTGGTTGATGGAAAAGTCTTGATTGAACTTTTACTTGAAAGAGATGCCGTAGATAAGGTTTTAAAATATAAATTAATCAGCGGCATACCTGCTCAACCTCTGGTGACGACATTGCATGTCAAAGCTGATGGTCTAGGATCAGAGCTTTCGTGGAAAATCGAATATTTACCTGATGGGCAAGGTGAGCTATTTGTTGGCTTGGTTCTGAATACGTTTGTTGACGTAGGCATCGCTGAAATTAAAAGACACTTTAAGCAAAGGAATCCAACTTGATAAAGGGTATGTTTACTCAAGTTCCTTTTGCGACCGACGGTGAGCTGGCACGATTGAATCATGAAAGCATGCTCAAACGTTGCTGGAGCGTTTTGAATGCATCTTTCGATCGTACGGGCATCATTGAGGCGTTAATTGACGAAGAACAAAAAAGAATTCAGTTCTTGGGTGATTATGCAGCATTGGGCCGCCTTTCAATGCTTTCAGAAAAAATGCTTTCTACGGATGGCCTTGTTGGAAACCATTATTTGGCCGCGGCACAAATTTCGTCAGCCATGCATCATTTTCCCAAGTCTTTGGAGCTTCTGAGTATGGCTGAGCGATGCGGTGTAGATCCAGAGTTGATCACACCTGTTCGCCTCAGTATTGATCAGGCTACAGGACGAAATCTAAGTGCGGTTCTGAATGAACGCATTGGTCGGGCCAAGCAACTTGGAGGCATCCAAAACTTAGTGCCGTTGGCTGCTTTATTTGCAGATTTAGGGGAGTATGACAAAGCTCATTTGACGTATTTGAAAGCGATACGTGAGTATGATGATTTGTCCCCTTTCGCACTAGCCTGGGTGTGTTTTCAATTAGGCGTATTGCATGGTGAAACGGTACCGGAACCGGACTTGGACGAGGCGGCGGGCTGGTATGAGGCCGCGATTGCATACGTTCCTCATTATGTGCACGCAAGGGTTCATTTGTCGGAAATTTATATTGAAAGGCATCTGTTGGATCAGGCAGCTGCCACGCTCGATCCAATCATCGATACAGAAGATCCTGAGGTTTTTTGGCGTTATTCACAACTAAAAGAGCGGTTAAACAATCAGGCCGAAAGCGAAATTTTTTTACTGAAAGCCAAGTCTAGATTTCGGGATCTTTTAAGTCAGCATGAACTAGGGTTTGCGGATCATGCGGTCGAATTCTATCTTGGTACGAATCAGGAAAGTGACCGCGCATTTGAATTAGCAAATAAGAACTTGCTCAACAGACCAACGTTGGCTGCCTATGAAGCCGCGTATGCTGCTGCACTCGTTGCCTCGACACATGATCGGGCTCAGGCCATAGCCGAGGAATCCTTTGCAATGTGGGGCTCTATCCCAGCGTACCAACATACCGTTTTTATATCTGAACAAGGCGACGAGTAATATGATCAGTCGCAGAACATTCATTTTAGGTACTGGGGTGGCTGTTCTTGCTCCGCTGACTAGCCCGTTACCTTTCGCTGACCATGTCACAAGTGCTGCTTTAGTGGGCCCAGATTCAGTGGATATGATTAAACAAAAATATCCCTTTGCTTCTACGGCAAGGTTGAAATTAGCGGGCTGGGACGATTTTCTTGCCTCCGGAAACCCAGAGTCAGAACCATGTCAATGGGTTCTTGTCTCGTCAAACTGGAAGGTTGTTTAGGATTAATGTTTTGAGCGAATAACCTTTTCGCTCATTTGCGTCCATAAGGGTGCTTGGTGTTGAACCACTTGGGATCTTGATCCGCAATCAAAGGGTTTTCCGGTCCGCCAAAAGGTGTGACACGACCAGGCACTTCTGGGATAGATTTGAGGTACTCGATCAGTGCAAAACGCTCATTGGGTGTGAGTTCAGGTCCGATAATGCCTGGACCCTTACCCTCAGCAAACAAATGACCTTCGTTTGAATTACCAATCAGGCTGGTATCAAACAGAAATCCATCTTTGCTTTTTTCTGTATCCAATCCAAGTTTGACGGGATCAAACTCGCGATTGATATAAAACGTTTTGGAACGCTCTGATTGCGGAGAAAGTAATTCGTACATATTCGGAATGGAACCGTTATGTAAAAACGGAGCTGTAGACCAGGCACCATCGCGTGGTGCAGCTTTATAGCTATTCACGGGCGGGGTTAAATCAACGCTTGCATCGATGAAGCCATTCATATCGAGAATTTCGTCGGGAGTAAAAGGGCCTGCTTGCTTTAACGCATACTCAATCATCGGTTTTTCCAGAGCATCGAATAACTCACCGGCGGTGACAACCGATTTACCTTGCAGTTTGTCGGCAAGATGCTTGGTCAGTATTGATGGCTTTTGATTAAATAAAATGCCTAATAAGTGTTGCTTATCAGTGCCGACAATGTCTTGTGGAACCATCGCATTTTCAATCATTCTGACACCTTTGGCGCGCGGAGCGCTCCAGCGGTATGGGTAGGCTGTGTGGCACTCGATACAGTGCTTTTGGAATAGATTGGCGCCATCTTTTACCCGCGCGGGATCCAAATTGCCTAGTATTTTTTCAGGCCATGCGGGTGGTGCGAGGCGTCGAATAGATTGTTCTATTTCAATGAGTCCTTTTAAATCGATTGTGGATTCAACTTCGTTGAAGTTTTTTTGAGATGCAGAAAGATCGTACCGAGCGAATACGCCAAGCACTTCGCTGAAGTTTCTGAGAAGGGGGTTGATGGCCACCCCTGACCATTCGACCCAGGCAGACTGCGGTGTATTCCACAAGAAAGGTGGCTTGACCGGGGCCAATGCTGGACGGGCATTTTCACTAATACCTGTGTGAATAGCAATGACTGTGTTGCTTTCTTCAGTAAAGGCATCTGTTCGTCCCGGTCCAGGAGCATGTGGCACCACGACAGATTCACTGAGTTGAAGTCTGATGAATTCAGCATCCGCTTTTAATCTGGCTTTTAAGTCAATTTCATCAACAGGACTGCGTTCTCTAATACGACTGGCAAGTGATGCAAAGAGAGCTGGATCTTTGAGCGGTGCATCGACTGAGCGTGAAAGTGTTTGCAACCATTGCAATAAGTCAAACCGGCTGGCGTTACCACCATCGATTCTAATTTGTGAACCTTTGTACTGAATCTGATTTGTATGGCAAGCCGCACAGGTTAAACCGGCGTAAGTGCCCCTAAGTGTTCCGGAGGTCACAACTGATTTCGCGACGCCCACCGGCAGATCGTCAGGGTTGGCTTGTTGGTTGAATGGTTCTAACAGTAGCCCCATACGGTCTGAATTTGAACGAGAGTTAAATAGCTCATTTGTACCAGGGAGCGTCAGCGCAAGATAAATATCGTAAGAAAGGAGCGCGGACCCCTGGGATTTCCAGTAAAAATTTGCTCGATCTTTAGCAGTCCATGCTTGATTGAGGTAAATAATTTCTGACGGTGTTTTGATTTCCTGTGCGCTGACAGAATAAAACGGTAACAGCAGGACTAGAAAAATTGCAGGTAATTTATATTTAATAAAGTTTTTCTTATTAGGGCTAAACATTAAAAATTACCTATTTGATCTGTTTCAGAGCTTGAGCTGTCAAAGCACTTGGGTTTGTTGTAGGATCTGCATTTTTAAGATCCAACGAACGTAAACAACTTTGTAAATTGTAAAATACAAGCTTTTAGATAACAAAGTAAATCTTTTTTGTAGAGCCTGTAAATAATTTTGCTCTCAACGTCAGATCAAATTGAAATTTCTTACTCTTCAGCTTAACTTGCATACTCTTGATGATTGGCAAGTCAATTCAACTTTTGATTCATCCCCTGAGGCATTGCCATGCGTTTCAAATTCCCGCTCTTGCTTGCTAGCTGTATCGCACTATTGACGGCCGCATACGCACAGTCACCAGATTTCGCACACTATGGAAACTTTAAGCGGATGATGCATACCGGTGATACCAAGGGGCAGGTATTGTTATCCGCGGTCCCTTCTGCGTCTGGGGTATGGGGTGTGGGTGCTTTGGCGGGACTGAAGGGAGAAATCATTCAGGTGGACGGCAAGCTCTTGGTGAGTTTGGGTACTGATTCCAAGGGAGCGGTGCATCCTCCTGCCTCGACGGATTCCGCTGTGCTGTGGGCAAGCGGTCAAGTGACAGATTGGGACGCAGTGAAAGTGCCCACGGATATGACTCAAACACAGTTTGAAGCCTTCTTTACTGAGCAGGCGACTACAAAGAAAATTGACTTGACTCAGCCTTTTATCTTTAGAGTGACAGGAAGTTATGCGCATCTGATTTGGCATGTGGTAACCGGAGAGAGTTCGACAGGGAATCAAGGGTCGCACGGTGCGCATGGCACGGTTACCGGACAAACTGGACATGGCGGTCATGCTAATCAAAAATCAGGCATGAAACTTTTCCGAAACCCAGCGGCGACAGGTCAATTAGTGGGTGTCTATAGCGGGGACAAACTAGAGGGTGTTGTCTCTCACCCAGGTGAGAAATTTCATGTCCACTATATCGATCATGATTTGCAAGTTTCTGGTCATGTAGATCAGTACAGCGTCAAGGCAGGCTCAGTGTTGATGTTGCCCAAACTGAAGCAATAAATGCAGCATACGTGCGGTCATTAATATCTTAGGTGGCGATTGGTGCAGGAGTGACGTGCATTCGTTTACTTTTAAACCGGAGATCGGCTTGCCAAAGGTCGTAAGCTGATTGCTGAGCTAGCCAAAGACGTGCCTCACCTCCGCGTTCTATACCAAGCCACGCTTCAATTCGTAAAGCCATTTCAGGGGAAATAGCCGCATGACCGTTAATCATGCGCGAGAATGCCACACGTGAAACTCCTAGTTGTTCAGCAGCCTGAGTGATGTTTAGACCTAACGCAGGTAAAACATCGTCTCGTATTGAGAGTCCTGGGTGAGGCGGGTTGTGCATACGCTTCATTTATCATTCCTAATGGTAGTCCTGGTAATTCACTAGTACAGCGTCTGCTCCGTCAAAGGCGAATGTCATTCGCCAGTTTCCGCTTACCCAGACAGAAAAGTGCTTTTTCAATGCTTCACCCTTGAGCGGGTGTAGTTTCCAACCTGGTAGGTTCATTCCATTGGCATCTGTTGATTCGTCAAGTCTTGCAAGCATTCTCGAAAGACGGGGTGCGTGGATGGCTTGGATTCCAGCTTTGCTACCTGTTTGAAAGAAAAGTTGAAGACCTTTATGCTGGAAAGATTTAATCATTCAGATTGTATCGTGTAACGTTACGCATTGCAATTTAAATTGGGTTTTATTTTTTAGATTTTGTACAGACATTTTGGTGGGATGTCGTGATTTGCGCAATATGACAAAAATGTCACTGATCCAGACAGGCCAGTCATTGTTGTATCCTTCAAGCATTCAATATTCGTAGACAAAGGTATAAACATGCTGCTCTATGACATGACTGTAGGGATGAATCCACGACGTGTACGTATTTTTTTGGCGGAAAAGGGGCTCTCGATTCCGACGCGTCAGGTCGATGGCGTCAAGCGTGAAAACCTCACCCCAGAATTCCACGCGATTAACTCTCTCGGTAAAGTGCCGGTGCTTGAACTCGATGATGGAACGTTGCTGACTGAGTCTGTCGCGATCTGCCGCTATCTTGAGGCACTCCATCCAGAAAAACCACTTTTTGGTCGTACTGATTTAGAAAAAGCTCAAGTGGATATGTGGACCCGACGGATTGAGTTTGAAATCGTTGCTCCGATTGTCAGCCACTTTCAGCATACAGGTGAATACTGGATTGGACGCCTGCAGCAAGAGCCCATCTGTGGCGAGCATGCGCGTAACCGAGCACTTGATGCGTTTGCTTGGCTCGATCGTGAGCTGAAGGGGCGCGAATTCATCGCCGCAGATCACTACACAATCGCAGATATTGTTGCCCAGTGCGGCTTTCTAGTCGGCAAAGCGACGGGGGCTCGTATCCCGACTGAGCTCAAAGAACTCAACCGTTGGTACAGCTCTGTGGTCGCACGTCCGACTGCGAGGGCATAACTATGAACATTTCGACTGCGGCCCCAACGAAGCAGAAAGTTTGCTTGATCGTAGGGGCGGGCGATGCAACAGGGAGTGCCATTAGCGCAAAGCATGGCCCGAGAGTTTGGCCCCCAAGGCTTGCATATTGCGCATGTGGTAGTGGATGGCGTCATTGATTCAGAACGTGTTCGCAACACGCAACCAGAACGTGTTGCTGCACTGGGAAAGCAGGGCTTGCTTGAACCAGACAGTATCGCCCGTGCTTATTTATGGCTGCACGAACAAACCCCTGATGCCTGGACCTTTGAGTTAGATCTGCGACCAGGGGTTGAGAAGTGGTAGGTTAGAAAACCACTTTCTTCATTAAATCCAAGCGTTGCAAAGCCTCTTCGAGAGGTAAAGGGGATTTAGCATCTAATGCAGCAAAGGGGTTTTGCTGTGTGTATACGACCAGCAGCGAAATGAGCGTCAGCAAGAGTAAAGTAAAGTTTGAAATGATCTGCACAGGACGTTTGGAAACTGCGCTTAATGTTAAGACAATGACCGATACAGACAACAAAAAAAGAACTAATCCAAGTCTGGGGTAACCAATGTGGTAACGGCTGAACTCTACCCTGAGTAGGCGTTGTTCTCTGATTCGGTTAGTGAACGAAATGAGTTGGTTTGTTAAGGGAGGACTTAATAACAATTGATTTTGGGGATTGAAAACAATATCAGACATTTTCGTTAAAGGTCCTAGAGCAGACGACTCGCTAGTGCTTACCTTAGCGCCTGAAGAGCGCTGCATTTCAGGCCACTCTTTTTGAAGGACATCTTGTGTGTACTGTTTTAAGGTAGCCATTAATGGGTCGCCCACACGTGCATCAAGGCTTAATGAAATTCTGCCAAGCGTGCGTAGCGCATCCGCCTCGCTGATGACTGTAGCCCTTGCTTTTGCACTCACCTGTGCGACGTCGCTAAATATAAATGCGAGGCACAATGATAAAAAGATTAAGCTTCCATGATTGATGAATACAATGCCATCAAAATTGGCATTCAACTTTTTATTTAAAGACGGATGAAAAGTCACGTGTGCAATTAAAAAGGCGATTAAATAGGACAAGAAAGTTAATCCTAAGGCCAGTAATAAAAAATTTGATATGCTCATTGAAGTGTGAGCTTTCGTGAATGTCTCGTTATTTATGCATGATTTGATATGCTAGCGTCTTTGGCTTGGCGGTAGCCACCTATTCGCTTGATATGGTTCAGTAAATCTATGAAAAAAGGATGACAACTGAGCGTAGAGGCGTCACCAACCAGTAACAACTTGCGGCGGGCACGGGTCATGCCAACGTTCATGCGGCGGATGTCGGAGAGAAAACCGATTTCGCCATGTGGGTTACTACGCGTCAATGAAATCGCAATGATGTCTCGCTCCTGACCCTGGAATGAATCGACTGTGCCTACGCTTAGCATCCGTTGGAGGAGTAAATCATTTAGAGCGTCGTTTTCCTCGATGGCATCCATCAAATAATTAATTTGAGCGCGATAGGGTGCAATCACACCAATAGTGAGTGGTTTGTGTGCGTGCTCGGTTGGGTCGTAAGGTGCAAGGAGTTGAGTGAGGCGCACGAGTAGTAAGTTCGCTTCTTCGGGATTTGCCGTTGAACGGCCCTCAGAAAG
The DNA here is from genome assembly GCF_049655405.1 of Zwartia sp. Classification (GTDB taxonomy): domain Bacteria; phylum Pseudomonadota; class Gammaproteobacteria; order Burkholderiales; family Burkholderiaceae_B; genus Zwartia. The sequence continues at coordinate 145,882 of NZ_JBASJR010000011.1, read as the reverse complement.
AGTCACTTCAAGAAAGTCGCAACCGGCGGTGTCGAGAAACTCCACGGGTAGATTGGGTGCGAAACGCGGATCATAGGCATCCAAGCCGGCGTGACGGACACTTTGATGCGCCACCAGTTGGCCTTTGTAGAACTTCTCCGAACTGAAACCCATGATTTGTTCGTGCATGCGGTACTGCACAGTTAGCATGCGAGCAGTATCAGGCTGGCGCTTGATACACTTTTCGAAAAGGGTTTCGCGCAGACCTTCGCGGGCAGCTTGTTCGCTTTTCACTGTAGGCGGCAGCTGGTGGTGATCACCCGTCAGAATAATCCGCTGGCCTTTAGCAATCGGAATCCAACAACCCGGCTCCAAGGCTTGAGCAGCTTCGTCGATAAAGACGGTTTCAAAGCTAAGGTGTCGAATGTTACGGTTGCTGGCACCTACGAGCGTGCAGGTGACGATCTGCACTGATTCGAGCACGTCTTCGGTCATCCCGCGCTCTAACTCGTCGGCTGCTTGAAACAGCATTCGCGCTTCTTCTTTTAGCAGCTGACGCTGCTGGTGTTCTTCGAAGCCATAGTGTCGCGTTCGCTGGTTGGCGGTTTCACGATATTGGTCCGCGGTTTGGCGCATTGCACGCATCTTGCTGTAGCTGGCATGCGCCATCAAGCGAGCATCAAGCGTGTGCTGTAGCAGCAGGTCAGACACGCGGCTTGGGTTGCCCAGCCTGATGACGTTGACACCGCGTTCAGCTAACTTTTCAGTGAGCAGGTCTACTGCCGTATTGGAGGGCGCGCACACCAGCACACGCCGCTCACGCCGAACGGTTTCGAGGATGGCATGGACCAGAGTTGTTGTTTTTCCCGTGCCAGGCGGACCATGGATGATGGCGACGTCTTTCGCACTGATCACGTGGCGTAACGCTGTGAGCTGCGAGTCGTTGAGCAGGTTGGGGTACAAGAGGTCGTCGGCTTTATGCGCGCGAAAGCTGGCTTGTCGGGCTCCCAACAGGACGTCGCGTAGATGGGCCAACCGGTTTGTATGTGCGCCCATGACTTCACTGAGGGCGTTGTTCATTTCGCGGTAACTCACCTCATCAAAGGTGAGGTCAATGCCCAGCGTGCCTTTGTCAAAGACCCAGTCGGGAAGCTCATCTTTGGTGGTAGTTAGCTGTAACGTATTGCGTCGCACGCTCGTAATGACGCCGTTGAGCGTGAGACGTTCAGACACGGAGTTGGCTGGCGCATCCATGAACAGAGACGCATTTTTACCCACCTGAAACAAGTGGAGTTCCTGCCGTCTGGCAGGGCGCTCTATCTCCAATACTACTTTGCCACCAAAACCAATGTCCTCTTTGGTGATGGTGATGGGGTACCACGTGAGGCCGCGCTTGCGACGCTCCTTGATGCTGGCACTAGTGTTTCGGAGCTTAAATTGAGCTTGGTCTTCTTTTTGCTCAAGTTGCATGAGTGCACGCACGTGACGTAATTCATGTTCAACAGTGCGAGGGTCGGTGGGGAAAGCGTCGATGTCAGCCAATGGAGTAGGTGTTATTCAATCAAATATAACTATCCATTGCATTTTAAACGCTTAAAAGCTTTGAGCCTATGATTTGAGCGCGATAAATACGATTTGTGTTTTGGGGATTTGGAATCCCCACTCTCCTTTGGGCTGGACTTGGGCTGCCTTGCCTACCATTTGGAATTCGAATCGCACTGTGGGATAGTCTTTTAATGAAACAAAGCCTTTTCCTCTCACGGTGTTAGGCGAGAGTTCGTTTAAGACTGTTTGAAATTCGGCCTCAGACATTGGAACTGAAGAGCTGTAGTTCCAGCTCTTGAATAGCTCATTTGCCGGCGTATTGGATGTGTCTTTTTGATCAATCTCTACAGCGGCTCGCTGAGTACCTAGCAATAAATCTAGATTAAGAATCTTTAGATAATCATCGACGATCACAGCGCCTGCATTCATTTCCCGAACTAATTCTTTAGCATCGTTGATGTTTGTCGCGCAGGCCCGCTCAGTTTTTGTCAGCATGACAATGCCCGAATAGCGAAGCTGTTCTCTAATCAGCCTAAGTTCTGTAGGTTGATAGGTTGAGAGATTTTCGCAGTCGAGCATTGAGATGATGAGATCGAGCGAGGCAAAAGGACGCATCGCCTCGTCACTCAAAATCTTTGCGACTTCACCCGGATCGGTGACGCCTGACGCCTCGATCACAATCGCCTCTGGTTTGACATCGCGCTTTAATACTTTCAAGATTGCGCTTTGCATACCCATGGCCAATGAACAACAAATACAGCCATTTTGCAAGGCAACGACATCATCGACGCTGTCTTCAATAAGACTTGCATCGATGTTGATGGCTCCGAAGTCATTGACCAAAACTGCAATTTTTCGTCCATTTGCTTCTGAAAGCAGACGATTGAGATAGGTCGTTTTTCCGGAACCCAAATAACCACCAATCAAGATGATGGGTATGGGTAGCGAAGGATGGTGGAGATCAGAAGACATTTATACAGTTTGATTTATGCAGTAACAGGTCTTCGGATGGGCTTGCCAGGACGTGCTTTCGTGTCGAGTCTGCCTTGATCAATAACGGGTGTGCCATTGACAATGACGTAGGACATTCCTGCAGAAGTGAGCGTGGGATCGACATAGGTGGCTCGATCCGAGAGTTGCTCCAAGTCAAACACCACAATATCCGCATTAGCGCCAACTTTCAGACGACCTTTTGAGGCCATTTGGGGTGTGGACTTTTCAAGTGTTTGCGCGGGAATGAGGGAGACCTTACGAATAGCCTCCATCAATGAAATCTTTTTCTGCTCGCGAACGTACATCTTGATGAATTTTGTAAAACAAGCACTACTTCTTGGGTGTGAATATGCTCCCTCAGGTAAGGGCCATACGCCGTCCTCGATTAATTCATCATTACTAATTAACTGCCAGGGCACACTATCACTTCCGATAGAAGAGTTTGGTAATAAATTGGATTTGGCTAAGGCTTCAGCGTCTGACTGGTTTGTATCCGGACGCAAGAAGTGACAAACAATCAGATTTCCTGGTTGATCTTTTTGCATGGCGGTCATCGAATCGTCATTCAGAGGCTTACCCAAAAATTCGATGTCGGACGAAGAGATGTTGCCCATACGACCTCTCCAGTTATCTTGCCTTAAAAACTGTGAGCCGATCGGTGCGGATAAGGCACCATAGGGATAGGATTCGACGGTAATGTTGGCGCCGTTTTTCTGAGCATTTACGACTAATTCACAAATATCACCAATGTCGCGTAAAGAGCTGCTGTTCAAATGGCAGATATGCATGTGGGCGCCAGGGTTGAAGGAGAGTCCGATCAGCTCTTCAATAGCCTCGAAAGAGCTGAGCGGCTCTTCAGTGCTCATATACCGAACATGCGTATAGGTAGGCACGTCATATTTTTTTGCGAGCTCAGCAATTCTGTAGTATTCCTTGCGACCAATCGCAGGGGCATAGCCGTAGTTACAACCAATACCAATGGCGCCTTCTTTGAGTCCTTGTTCGACCAACTCAATGATTTTGTCTAGTTGCGCGTCAGTGGCCAAGTCCAATTGCCATTCAGGCTTAGCAAATGATCCGAGGTACCAGCTCACCTCAGGACTAGGCATCTCGCCTTCAATTGCCGCGATACGCGCCATCAGCGCAGAGGAGGAAACGCCGTAATTGAGCGGTCGACCACCCTGCTTGGCATAGAGTTCATAGGTTTGTGCGACGGGCAAATCACCAAGCTCCAATTCGAGAGCCGTCGTGACGCCATCAAAGGCCTGCATCCAGTTTCCGGCAATCTGAACCATTGAGTGCGCATGTAAATCAATAAAGCCTGGCGTGACATATTGACCTTTCGCTTCGATCACTCGGTGTCCCTGTAATGGTTCCTTTGAAACGGCTGTAATTTTTCCAGCTGTTACGCCAATATTGCCAGGACCGTCCCAGCCTGAGTCGGGATCGACGATGTGACCATTTTGAATCACGAGGTCAAATTTAGGGCTAGACATATTGATCTTCTCCACGTTAACGAGCATTCAGAAATTTCAGTAAATCACCACTAAATCCCTCTACACCGCCCAAGAAAATTTGCACGCCAATCGCTAGCAAAATAAATGCAAACAGACGCATGAGGACGTTTGTGCCGTTATCACCCAAAAGTCGTTGGACGTTCGAGGCTTGACTGTAGACAACATAGATCACGACTGAGAGCGCTACTAGTCCCAGCAATCCACCTGCCAAGGCAGGCAGTTCTGCGATATAGCTATAGTCATGACTATGCCGACTACCCGCCATCAAAGATATGGAAGTCGCAATAGAGCCTGGACCAATGGTAAGAGGCATTGTGAGCGGGAAAAAGACGTTGCTCTTTGAATTAACATCATTGATGCCTGCTGAATCACCCCCACTGTCCTTTGGGGAGCTTTTCTGGTTCAGCAAATTCCATCCCATGGCAATCACAACCAGACCGCCTGCGAGTTTTAATGCAGGCAAAGAAATACCGAAAAACAAAAGAAGCTCAGGGCCAATGAGCATTGACCCTAGCAACATAAAAAATGAACCGATGCTGACGCCGAGAGCGAGCTTATTCCTAACAGTCTGAGAGCAACCTTGAACCATATTAAGAAAAATAGGTCCTCCTCCCAGCGGATTGATGATGGGAAATAGGGCGGCAAATACCCCTATAAAACCAGCCACGAAAGAAGATGACATATATCACTCAAAGGAACGTTAGTTCTCAGGTGTTGAGAAAGGGATTTCAGCAAACTGTACCAACAGCAAATTATTTAAAATCTAAAGGTCACGGCCACCGCAGCCCCAAACATGTTTAGATCTACGTTCGCGTTGTTGGGCTTGAACTGGTAGTAGACGTTTTTGGCGACAAGGGACACATCACCCCAGTCATAGGTGCGACCAATTCCCAGATACGCCTGGCTTGTAAAGCTTGAGCTTTGACCACCACCAGCATCGACATAAAAAGGGACGAAATACTTGGAATCACCCAGATTCCATCTTCCCTTTACACCCGCAATGGCGGCAGTAATGTTTTCTGTACTAGTTTCCTTGAAGGACACGCCTAAAGCAGGATCTGAGATCGTCGTGCTTGCATTGAGCCACAGATATCGCGCACCAATCAATCCATCCACATATGAGGATTTCGACGCATACAGATTGAAACTTGGCGCGAGGGTGATCATTGAAAGCTTGGCGGTCGTATTCGCGTTTAAATCTGCGCGTCCAATGACAGTTGAAGTGTTTTTACCAAGATCTCCATACATCACATCCAGATAGAGACCAAACTTTGGGCTACGTGCTTCGGCGACAATCATGGCAGCCATCTTGATGTCGGATATAAGGTCGCCCGGTGTCAGCTTAATTTGACCTGTCGACAAATTGTTATGGGAGAGTGATCCCCTCACACCAAGTGCCCAAATATAAGGAGTGATGCTATAGCTCCATTGGTCTTTTAAAGAGGTGGAGCTGCTTGACGTGCTTGAAACGGGTTGTGCCGTAGCGAGCTGAGCTGCGAGGATCCCACCAATAAGAAGTGCTGTACGTAATGTCATGCTTGCGTTCCTATGATTGACTTAGGAGATAAATGATTTATTTAGGAAAAAGGAAGGTCACGCTTGCTCGAGCACCCCAGCCGGAGGGACCTCCTGGGACGCTGCTTAAGTAATAACGTGCGCCTACTAGAAATGAAACAGGGACTTCGCCGATTTTGACCAGTTTCGAAACTGTTGCATTTAAGGGGTTTTCTGCACGTCGCGTATCCCAGTTGAAAGTAGACTGGGTGTTGAGCGAATAGGTCCAGGCGCCTGGCGTAACAATAGAAACAAATGGCTGATAGAACAGATTATTAGCCGTGCCACTGACCGAACTCCCGCCGGCACTCCATGTGTTGTATGCGAGTAAACCTGCCGTCCATGGTGACTTCATCACTAAACCAACCGCGGTCAGTCCGACCCCCGTTTGTGAGGTTCCGAAATTTGAACCGGAAAGCGATGGGGTGCTGACAATAGGACCAACGCCCCATATAAATCCATTGGAAGCAGAGTTGGGTGAGAAAAAAGTTTCTACAACAATAGGACCGGTTCCGGTCCCGCTGAATCCATTGACATTGTTGAGTGATTCGAAGGTCACTATTGGTCTAACAATGTAGTTCCAGTTGTTGTTGAGCTTAAGCGGGATGACCGGCTGAACGAGCAAGGTATTACTCGTTCCTTTTTTGTCTAGCCCAATATTTGCATCGTAGTTGTATTGAAAAGGAACGGATATCAACGAAGCGACAGGGTTGGTCAGCTTTTTAGCGAGATCGCTCGTGGATGTGCTTGCGGGCTGCGCATAAGCAGAAAAGGACATTAAGCTGCACAAAATACTTGAAGCAAAAACACGAGTATTCATGATTTGAAAATATCTGAAAAAAGGGCGATTTACGCAAGTGCCACGTGTACGAACGCCATTCAATTGGACAGAGCAAAATGTCGGCCAGAATATTGATTAAATGGCGTTTTCGCGTGGTGATAGGAGCAAACGTTAAACCACTGAGTGCTTATTTACCTACCAAAACCTACAGATTGTTGCAGTCAGATGACCTTGATTCGTGAGAGCAAATGGTAGCCTTCGCCTCTAATTGCACGAATGGTTTTGCCTTCAATGCCGGCTTCAGCAAGTTTTTTCCGAAGTCGAACGACACGGACCTCGAGTGCGGCTTTGGCATAGTCGTTGATCTCTAGTTCGCCTTGGAGTTCTAACAATCTGAAATAAGGAAGATTGCCATTCGGCGACTCATTCAGCGCTTTCAACATCACCACTTCCTGCCGATTGAGCGCTACAGTCATGCGTCCTGTTAAGGTCATCGCACGTACATCGAGAAACACATCGGTCACATCTTGTCGCTTGATAAAGCGTCGTGAAACACTTCCGATGGCCGCCATGAGTTCGTTGCTGGAGATGGGTTTGGTCAGGTAAACATCTGCGCCAGACTCGTAGCCGCTGATTCGATCGTGCTCACTCCCGCGTGCGGTCAGCATGATGATGTATGTGTCTGGATTTGCTCGCTTGTAGCGACGGGCAATACTTAGACCATCTTCACCTGGCAAATTAAGATCCAGTATCAGGAGGTCTATGCTTGTATGCATAACAAGATCATCAAGATCTTCTGCACATTCTGCTGTATGGACTGCATAGCCTGCCCTGGAGATATCCCTTGCCAGCAGGTCTCTCAAATCATCATTATCTTCAATTAAAGCAATTTTCAGGAGGGGATCCATAGCTTAAAAATAACGTGTTGAGGTTGATGTGTAGGTTGTGTGTGATACGTGATGGATCCACCGAGTATGTTTACTAGTTCATACACAATATAGAGGCCCAGTCCGGAACCGCTTATTTTGGTCGCTGAGGCATTTCTGTAATATTTTTTGAAAACTTGCGCAGGATCTGGTGCACCCATTGAACCGATTTCATTGCTAAGTTGAATTAGAACACCAGTCTGATTGGTGTACAGATGAGGCTCAACTGCTATCTGAATCGTTGAGCCAGCTGGGGAATATTTAATTGCGTTCTCAAGCAGATTCGACGTAATGACTCGCAAGATGTCAGCATCAGTGTTTGCAATCAGACCTTGATCGCATTTTAAAACAACACGATTTTCAGCTTTGTGTTCGTTGATGAGGGCATTCAAGAAAGCATGAAGAGCCTGTGCCCTTGTGTGTGTAAGGGTTGCTTTTGCATCAATCCGACCGAGCTGCAGGCATCGTTCAATAATAAAGTCGATATTGTTGACTGCGCGGTTGGCATGCCCCTCGAGTTCGGATCCAGACACCTTTTCGTCCACCACAAGCTTAAGAACTGAAAGGGGGGTCTTGATTTCGTGAGACAGCATTGTCATGAGCATGGATTGCTCCTCGCGTTGCTGCCTCTCGTGATCGGCCTCAGCCTTTAGGATGATTGCGCGATTTGATTCTAATTTCAATAATGTTCTTGAACGATACTGGAGCAAAAAGAAAAATACCAGTCCACTCACCATGTTGTAAATGTGGAGTGAATGAAGAGCAAGTTCACCAGCGGGAAGCAAACCTAGTAACGGAAAGATGGCAAGTGTCCAAAGCGCTAAGTTGAAAATATAAAAAATACGTAAAGTATGAATGGGCAATGCATTGGATTGAAATTTTGACTGATTGAGATCGACTCCTAATAGGGAGGCGACTAAAAAAAATGTGATGATGATAAAAACAAGGATGGTGTTTAAACTGAAGGTCAAAGGTATATCAGACGTGAAATTTAGGGCGATCACACTTGCTGAAAGAATGAGAAGAAAATCAAAGGTCAGGCGATAGGATTTTTTTAAACCATATTCCTGTAATAGGAGTCGGTTCGCCAAGATGGCAAAAAATGGATAGAAGACGACGAGCGTGCTAAAAAAACTATTTAAAGAGGCTGGCTCAAAAGAATCATCAAAAATAATTTTGACGATCCCGCCGTGAAACAGTGTGTGAAGAAACGCGAAGATCTGCTGAACTGTGAAGGCGCCTAGGACTAACTCGCGATGCAGCAACCAACTGACTAGTAGCCATAACGCGATCAAAAAGGTAAAGGCCGAATATCCTGCATAGATTAAAAGTTCTTGACGATCTTTTTTTTGAAACTCAGCCAAGCTCATGACTTCTGCATTAATTAAATAACTCCGGACAGACTTGATTCTTAGGTAAACATTTCGTTCTGTCTGCATGGGCGTGAGTGAAAAGTTGTAGCTGACCGCATCGATATCTGAATCTTGCCAGGCATACTTATTTCCGATCAAAGGCTTGCCCTGTGGGGCCGCAGAGTCGAAAAGTTCGATTTCCTCAGTAAAAACGGGCCTGATTTTGAGTATCAGAGGCTGAGTGCTGGCGGCGATTTTTAATTTGATCCAATAGGTGCCGTTCTTGTAACCACCAGTCAGAGTCTTTTGGTAGGGGATAAAAGCTTGCTGCTCAATCTGGGTGATTGACATCGCATTACTTTTATCCTCAAAGTAGGATTGACTCAGCAGATATTGATCCGGTTGCCCTGCATAAATGACTGATGAGCCCAGAGAGTTCATCAGAAATATTAAAATTATTGTTATGGTCTTGAGCATGTCTGGCGAATTGTAAGCAGGATGGTTTATGCAGTCATCCTATGCATTTTAGGGCAGAAGATCAGCCTGAATGTGTAGGAATTCGTAGGGAATCTCTTTTATGCATTTGTCACGATGAATTAACATTACGTAATCTGTATTGCTTTGTAGATCCTGCTGGTCAATCAAAATTAAGCGAGAGTTAAAGCTATGTGCATGTGGTGTAGAAAATCTGAGTTTTCCGAACATTTGACCGCTAACTTTTCAGGAAAACGCCGCAAGCTCATGCTTTTTACCGGAGCAGGTTCGATTACCGCTGCCTTTCATGCCGGTTTAAGCGCTCAGGATGTAGATCGTCCTGATACCGTTTTTCGTAATGGTTCCATTTATACGATGTCTGGCAACTCTCAAAAAGTTGAGGCCCTGGCTATCCGGAACGGAAAGATTTTAGGTACGGGTTCTGTTGATCAGGTCATGAGTTTGACCAAAAATAAACCGACCATCGTCAATCTCGAAGGACGGACTGTCTTTCCTGGCTTTATCGATCCACATAATCATGTCGTGCTCAGTAGCTTGTTTGATCAATTGCTCATCAATGTGGGTTTTGCAAAGTACAAAACCAAAGATCAAGTCAAGTCGTTCATGAAAACAACCGCAGCTAAAACGCCTGCGGGTCAGTGGTTAGCGTTCGGCTTTTATGACAATCTTCTGCAAGGTGGGGATTGGTCGATGGCTGAGATCAACGATATTTCGACGAGCCACCCCATATTTATTTTTTACGTCAATGGTCACGTCGGTGCTGCCAATTCGTTGGCTTTTTCAAAGGCTGATATTCCTCAAAATGTCGGTATGCTCACAGGTGGCGGTTATTTTGGACGCGATCGTGATGGTCAGTTCAATGGCTTGATTTATAACGAGCCTGCCTTGATGAAATTTGCCGATCTCGCTGTGCCTAAACCATCGCCGGAATTGCTGGAAAAGGCTGTTGTGCAGTATGCGAAACAAGCTGCAGCGTCGGGTCTGACCACACTGCACGAGCCAGGTACAGTCAAGCCGCAATGGGTGGAGCCTCTCGCAAAGCTTTCCAACTATTTGCCCATTCGATTTAGCGCAAGTTTCAGCTCAGACGCAGTCGAGGAGAGTAAAAAATACACGTCGCTTGGTCCATCGAATAAAGCGCGTATTTTGCCAAATAGTCGCTTTTCCCTGTTTGGAATGAAATGTTGGACCGATGGATCTAACCAAGCAGAAACAGCGGCGCAAACTCAGCCCTATTTGCATTCCGACAAAAAGGGTACTTTGAGTTATACACAAATTCAAATGACCGAAATATGCAAAAAGGCCAAGGCTGCTGATTGGACGATGCTGGCGCATTGCCAAGGGGATGCCGCCATTGATGAATATCTCAATGCACTCGAAACAGTGTATGGCGCGAATCCCTCTGCGGGTCTCATGCGCGTTGAGCATGCGACGATGTTGCGTCAGGACCAAATTGAAAGAATGAAAAAGCTAGGTTATGAGCCCACTTTCATGACTGATTTTGTCTATCTCTATGGCGCGGCATACAGAGATTCTATTTTTGGGCCAGAACGTGCAGCCTTTATGGTGCCTTGCGCAGCCGCTCACAAAGCAGGACTGCAATACTCCGTTCATTCAGATAACCCTGCTGCAGGTATGCCAATGAACCCATTGCGTCATGTTCAGATTCAGCTCATGCGGCAATGTATTGCGGATGGTTCTATTGTGGGGCCAGATCAGAGAGTCGACCTTGATACTGCCCTGCGCGCAGTCACCATCAACCCGTCACGGCATATTGGGATGGAGCATATGCTTGGCTCCTTGGAAGTTGGCAAGGAAGCAGACCTCACCATCCTGGAGAAAGATCCATTCCAGACAGAAATGAGCGCGATGAGCGCCATCAAAGTGTCAGAAACTTGGGTAGCCGGTCAAAAAGCGTTTGGTTGATCCCTTGTCTGGTTCAGAAGAGTGTTTCTGCGATATAAATCCATAGAGCCATGGTGAAAATCGCAGCGACATTGCTGGCCAAAATTTGACCCGGTATCTTTTCTGTCGCAACACTATGTTGCGAACTCAGCATCGCTCCCATCGTCGCTGCTGGACACGCGGCGATAATGACAACACCTTTAGCGAGCGTTGAATCAAGCTTAAACAATAATGCCAGTCCAGCCACAAGTGCTGGCATCGCAAGGTTTTTAAGGATCACCACGGTGATCACTTGACTATCAATCCTAGGTGTTAAAAATGACAGCAATACACCCAGGGTGAACAGAGCGAGCCCCCCAGCAATATTTCCAATCAGTTTCAGTGAGTCAGTCGCAAGTTCGGGTAATTTAAAACCTAGCAAGACCATCGCGAGTCCGATGAGAGGCGCCCAGACGACTGGTTGTTTGAGCGTATCGAGCAAGATTGCCGAGATGCTGGCCGAAGACCCATGACTCTGGACTTTGTTGATCATTGCCATCACGATTGGAATCACGATGATACTTGTGATGATATTGCCAATGATGATGGGCAACATGCCTTGCTGTCCGAGCACGGTCATGACGACAGGGAGTCCAAAGTATGCCATGTCTGGAAAACCGCTGTTGCTGCCAAAGAGGGCCGCTTCACCGGCTGGTTTTTTCCACATCATGAGCGAAAGAAAGATCGCGATCAGAAAGGGCAAGGCAATGCCGATGGTCAGTGTGAGGACATAGGGGATGTTCTCAAACTGAGAGGGATTAAAAGAAAAAATAGATACAAAAAGTGTGCAAGGCAATGCAAAGTTGACCACTACGGTAGACAAGCTTTTTGCCCCATCCTGGCTGATGAGTTTATTTTTTCCCGCTAAATAACCTAGTGCGATCACAAAGGCGACAGGTGTCAGTGCATTTAAAATCAAATTGAACATGAAGGTGCTCGAGTGAGTATTTTTTACAGCAAGAAAAATGACAAAACTGCACTCATTAAACAGTATTATTCTTGAAGCGAGGGCTATTGTTTATTAATTAATTCATTATTCTGGAGATATTATGTTTAGTCACGTGATGGTTGGTGCGAATGATTTAGAAGCATCAAGAAAGTTTTACGATGCGGCCCTTGGCGCGTTAGGGATCGCCCCAGGTGTGCTCAATCGCGATATTCGTTATTTCTACAGAAGTCCGACAGGTGTCTTTGCGTTTACCTTGCCTTTGGATAACAAGCCTGCGACGCCTGCCAATGGTGGCACGATCGGTTTTATGGCAAAAACAGCTGAGCAAGTCGATGCTTTCCATGCGGCTGGCGTTACGAATGGTGGCGTCACCTGTGAAGATCCTCCAGGCTATCGTGAAGGACCCGCTGGGAAAATGTATCTCGCTTATTTGCGCGACCCGATCGGGAACAAAATCTGCGCGATGTTCAGGGTACCTAAGTAAAGCGGAACAGATGCTCACGATATGAAAATAGCAGCCACTGGCTGCTATTTTTTTGGAAATGTTTATTTTTTTAGTTCGTCTTCAGTTGACCGGCTAATACGAGTGATGCACGCAATGCATCATTAATACGTGTTTGCCATCCCTCACCACTCGCACGAAGTGCTGCAAGTACATCCGCATCTAAGCGAAGTTTTACGGGTTCTTTAGGTGTGACGGACTTAGGTCTGCCACGCGTTTTTAACTTAGTGCCTTTGTACAGATCGGCTGACTTGAAAAAAACCTCAGTCAACTCCGGTGCATCATCAGGATCTTTCCAAGTGGCGGGTGTAGAGCGCTTTTTCGCGGTCATTTCCTTTCCTCATGCTGATAATACGGCGGGCCTCGCCGCGAGGTGTCCAGACCAAAACCACTAAGCGGCTATCTAACAAACCTACTGTGATGAATCTGTCTTCTTCGTATGCAAATCTCATATCTTGAGCCGTGAAATGTAAACCCTCGAATATTTCTAGGGCTCGCGCAAAATCTAAACCACGCTCAAGAAAAGTAATTTTTTGTTTTTCTTGGTCGAATTGAATTTCCACTTATTTATTGTACCCCCATTAAATACAATGTGTCAGCCTATAAGTACTGGCTAAGCTCATATTCTGCATTGGGAGGTTCGAAAGGTGCAATATGACAAAAAAGTCCTATTTTTATAGAACCCAAATAACTCAGCACACGTTGCAACACCGATAAGGTATTGAAACGTGTGCTGATGGATTTTCGAAATGACTGATGTTGTATTTACTGTTTAAGAGGAGGAATATTGGCATCCTTCAATACTTTTTTCGAGACCGCCAATTCCGTCCGGAAAGCTTTAGTGAGTTGTTGATCGTTCATGGGCTCTGCATTCAAAAACGCAGTTTCGAATTGGCGAATCAAAGAGGGCTGTTGGAGAGATTTTTCCAAAGCTGCGCCTAGCTTTTGCAAGATAGGTTTAGGTGTACCAGCTGGTGCGACGATGCCGTTCCATACATAAAAGTCAAAGCCATTGAGTCCTGATTCACTGATACTCATGAGTTTGCGCTGATCCGTGATGGGAGTCTTGCGTGTAGTGGCCAACACTTTCACTTTGCTATTGTCGGCCAAGGGAAAGGCGAGTGATGGCGCAACCAAAGCCATATCTAGTCTGCCTGCACTTAAATCATTGATCACGCCAGCGGCACCTTTGTAGGGGATTGATGTGAGATCCATTTTTCCCAGACTACTCATCCACGCTAGAGCGATTTCATTCCCAAAGCCGACACTCGCAGCATTGAGTTTGCCAGGGTTCGCTTTTGCAAAGGCGAATAGCTCTTTGGCACTGTTGAATGGGCTGTTGGCAGAGACAATCAGCACATGGGGGTATCCGGAGACCCCACCTACAGGTGTGAAGTCCTTGTCATAGTCATAGCTGACTGACTCGTAGCGCGCCGGACCATGGCTGAAAAATGAATTGGAAGCTAAAAAGAGCGTATAGCCATCTGGCTTGGAGGCCATCATTTCTTTGGCAGCGATTAGTCCACCTACGCCTGGTTTATTAGAGATCAGCACAGGCTGACCTAATTGCTTACTCATCTGGTCTGCAACGGCTCTTGCAGCGCTGTCTGTTGGTCCGCCTGCGGAAAAACCCACGAGCAAGGTGATGGGGCGGTTTGGGTAGTCTTGGGCGTGAGCGGAAAGTATGGCTGCAGTACTTAAAAAAAACGAACTCATAATTCCGAGCTTGATTGCAAATTGCTTAAAAGTAGGACGTGAAAGCATTGTTTGTCTCCTGATTTTTGTTGATATATTTTATTTAAACGGTTCGAACAGTCGGAAAACGTTCGAGCAGCCGATTGCGCCACATTGCGTCACTCTGAAGTAACTTTTTTAACGCCGCGGTTTCATCTGGTGCGCCCTTTGCCATTTGATTGATTTGCCAGGCCATACAAAAATTGGACGAAATCGCTGACATACCTAAATCTGCGAGCGCCATGATAGGTCCAAGTGTTGGCATACCAGCGCCCGCAAGCAAAATTAAATCTGGTTTGTGCACTAACAGTCGTTTGGCTGCTGAGAGAACCGAATCATTGCGCATCATGTAGATATTGTGAAACCCACCCGGGGTGTCTGGCGCTTCGACGGCACAGATTTCGACACCACAGCGTTTCCAATATGCGATACTTTTTTGAGTGAGCCAGTCTGGATAGGGACTGACGAGTGCGATGCGTTCCACACCCAGACATTGAAAGGCACGGCGTATGGATTGAGCCGCAGACACGATTGGATAACCATAGCGTGCGCCCAAGAGATCAAAGTGTGCGTCCTCTTGTTCGGGGGTGAGGTGGTAGGTTGAGCCGGTGATCAGAAACCCGATACCATTTAAGGGCGCATTGGCAAACGTAGAAATAAAGCCATCGATTCCAGTTAGAAAATCAACCAGACGTTCTTTCATTTCAGGCTGTGGGCTTGTCAGGCGACCCGTCAATAGTGCAATATCTGTATCAAGCATCGCCTGCACCTCAGGCTCTGCTGTTGTGTTTGCCTGAGGGACGAGCAAACCTAGTGTTCCACGTGCACCATATTCGACTTCATCAGTTAAATCAGGCATTTTGGAGACTCTCACTATGAACAAAACAATACGTTACGCAGCTGCAATGATCGGGGCTTTGTTGTTGAACACTTCGGTTGCACAAAACTGGCCTACAAAACCAATCCGCATGATTAATCCCTATGCGGCGGGTGGCTTTGGTGACACGATTGCGAGACCAATGTTCGACCAGCTTGGACAATCCCTTGGACAACCCATCATAGTTGAAAGTCATGCGGGTGCAAACGGGACGATTGCCTCGAATGTCGTCGCAAAAGCGAACCCCGATGGCTATACGCTGCTGATTGCAAATTTGGGTCCGATTGCGATGAATCCTGTCCTATATCCCGCGACAACCTTAGATCCACTCAAGGCCTTTGTGCCCATTACACAGCTGGTTTCGGGACCGCTGGTCATCTTGACGCATCCAGAGTTTGCAGCAAAAACGTTACCTGAGCTGATGCAATATGCACGCAACAATCCTGGAAAAGTGTCCTACGGCTCGGTTGGACCAGGTAGTACGACACACCTAGCGGGTGAGTTACTTGCGCTCAAGGGTAAAGTGGATTTGTTGCATGTCCCATTTAAAGGGGCAGCACCTGTCATTACTAATCTGTTAGGAAAGCAAGTGGATATTGGCATCGTCAATATTTCACTCGCTAAACCTCACATTGATGCAGGACGATTGATCCCGATTGCCGTCACGACAGTGAAGCGATCGAGCATTTTGCCAAACGTGCCAGCGGTGGCTGAGGTCGTGCCAGGATTTGAAGTGAACCCATGGTGGGGCTTGATGGCGCCAGCGGGAACCTCTCCTGAGGTGGTGGCACGGATTGAAAAGGAAATGATTCGAATTCTTCAGATTCCGTCTATTGCAACAAAATTACGCGAGAGTGGACTCGAGCCCGAGGGGACCACGGCTTCAGCTTTTGGAAAGACAATCGCCTCAGATCTTGAGCAGTGGAGAGAGGTGGTCAAGGCCAACAAAATCACACTACAGTAAATAGGCTGAGCACATCACGTGCGCATGGCTAGATGGAATTACCGTTAATACGTGATGTCACTGACTAAAAGACTCTCAAAATCATTGACGGGCAATGGTTTTGAGAAAAGATAACCTTGTCCTTCTTCGCATTGATGTTGGCTGAGAAACTGTCGCTGTCCGTCCGTTTCAACGCCTTCGGCCACAATTAAAAATTGCAGCGCTTTGCTCATGGCAATAATGGCACTTGTGATCGCTGCCGAATGTGGGTCAGTGGTGACGCCTTGAACAAAGGAAATGTCAATTTTCAAGATATTGATTGGAAATTTTTCTAAATAGGCGAGTGAAGAATAGCCAGTACCAAAGTCATCAATTGCAATCAAGATGCCAAGCGCTTGTATTTGATTCAACAAATCAGCAGT
This sequence comes from Zwartia sp., assembly GCF_049655405.1. GTDB lineage: Bacteria > Pseudomonadota > Gammaproteobacteria > Burkholderiales > Burkholderiaceae_B > Zwartia. Next base: position 129,369 of record NZ_JBASJR010000011.1, on the reverse strand, counting down.
TTTTTCTGGATTTTGCATCGCAGCAGATTCAGTAAGTTCTATTTCAAGATAATGGGGAGATAGATGATATTTCTCTAAATTTTGTTTAAGAATCGTGACGATTTGGTCATCAAGAAATTGTTCTGCGACGAGGTTGACTGAGACTGGAACAATCTGGATGCCGGCATCTAGCCATTTCTTTTGTTGTTGGCAGACATGGTCGAGAGCCCATATGGTGATTGGACCAATCAGTCCAATCTCTTCGGCAAGCGGGATAAAGTCTTTTGGGGGAATAATGCCTCTTTCAGGATCGCGGCATCGAATTAAGGCTTCTGCACCTGAGATTTTCCCCGTTTTTAAATCAATTCGGGGTTGATAAAACATTTCCATCCAACCGCTGGCAAAGGCACTACGTAATACATTTTCCTTGCGGATCATGTTTTCAACTTGTTCGTTCAACTCAGGTGAGGCGAGTACGATTGACTTTCTAGTACTCTTTTTCGCCTCAAAAAGTGCAGCCTCCGCAGCCTGGAGGAGAGATTCAGCATCTTGAGCATCCTTGGGATAAATACTGATGCCCATATAAGGTTCTAACTCCAAACTTGAACCATTCCATAAAAAGGGAGAGTTCGTTGCTTTGGAAATGCGAAGTAATAACTCTTTAAGCGGACTGGGGTCAATTGATCCATCCACGATCAATATATAATTTTGATTGTGCACTCTAGCGACCAAACTAGCCTTTGGCTGGATAGACCTCAGACGATCTGCAAGCTCAACTTGAATGGCCTCTGCAGCGGAGTGTCCAAGGCTTGCGGTAATCATATTTAAGCGACTCAGATCAATGGCAAAAAGTGTAATTTCACTATTTTTCTTTTTGGCCAAATGAATAGATTGCACAAGCGTTTCAAGCAAAATTGTTTTGCTAGGGAGGTCGGTGATGAGGTCATGCGTGGCATTGTGTTCCAAATCCCTTTCCATTTGCCTCGCTCGATTGATATCCGACATATCGCGCAAAATACAGTTCAATAAAATCTGACCTTCGATTTCTATTTGGCGTGTACGAATATCCGCATCAATGAGGAGACCATCCCTGGATAAAAGTTTTGTGGTGAACGTAAACTGAGGATACGTTAATGCTTGTTTCAAGCGTTCTGTCACAACACTCTTTTCGATAGGCGCAATCAGATCTAGAAAAGAGAGATTTTCAAACTCATGACGCAAATATCCAAGCTGACCACAAGCGACATCATTAAACTCAATGAATGTCCACTGATCTGTTGTAATCAGTCCAGCACCCTCAGGTAAAAGAGCAAAAAGAGTGCGGTATCGTGCTTCGGCATCTCGCGCCCGTTTTTCTTGCTCTGTCAGTAAAGCGGTTCTTTCAGCAACTTTATTCTCTAGCTGTTGATTAAGAGTGTTGAGATCTTCTTCGAGTTTACGTAAAAGCTGATTTTGATACGCAGCGTTGTCATACGTGGAAACAAGCATTTGTAAAATTTGTTCACGGCCGGCATGAACGCTGTAGTGTGTTTGATTGATTTCAACATCAAGGGGCGAATCATCGAGCAAATGACTCTCTTGAGGAAGAGCGTTAAGGAGTCTCCGGACCTGTATCAATAATCTTTCATTGTCATAAGGTTTAGTGAGATAGGCTTGTGCTCCTGCGTTCAATCCGCGGATGACGTCAATAGGATCTGACAAGGCAGTCAATAAAATAATTGGAATATTCTGTGTGTCAGGATCTGATTTGATTCTTTCACACATTTGATAGCCATCAAGTACAGGCATTTGTACATCGCTAATAATCAAATCAGGTTTGATATTTTTAATTGCAAGTAGACCCGCCTCTCCATCGGTCGCAATGAGGCATGTCAGTGAATTGCTGACAAGAAATCGACGCAGCATCTCAGCCTGTATCGGACTGTCTTCGACAATCAGGATGTCGAAATGACTCAACGCATTAGGCATGGGGTGTCATTACAAAAAGTTGAACTAAAAAAATTTTTTGATGAGAATAAAAAATATTATCCAAAGATAATTCTGGTCACTATGCGTTGGATGTTTTTATTTGTATGTGCGATACCACACAGAGAATAATGTTTAAAAAAAGTACAAGTAAGCATCTTTTACTTTTTTAAGCGTAGAGCGTTGATGCGCAGCTATCTCATCTGTGAGTCAGTGTCCGTGCGTTACGCCATCGCGGTTGTTCATGTGGAAGGTGTTTACTGGTTGCCTCAACTGTCTCCCGTCGAAGCGGCACCGCCATGGTTTGTCGGTAGTGTGAATTGGCATGGGGAGATTGTTCATGTGCTGGATTTGGGATTGCGGTTTAAGCATCCGGCTAGAGACTACGACCACTTAACGCAGCTCATTGTGGTAAGTATGCCTGAAATGCGTTGTGGCATTTTGGTAGATGCAGTCTTAGATTTGATTGAGGTAGTCGAGACCTCTGTGCTCAAGCGCAAGATGACGATACCTAAAGATTTCAACACTTCATACTCTGCAATGATAGAAGGGGAAATCAAGCAAGACGGTGAGATTTATCAATTACTCAATTTGCAGAATGTATTGTCGTTTGAAGTTGGACAGGAAATATTTCAACCAGGTATTCAATCCCACAATGCCGTCAGTGAAAAATCAAGTACGCATGATGGTAAGACATCAAGTACAAGGCTGTGTCAATTTTCAACGCCTGTTACACATGATCAGAATGAAAATAAATTGGGATTTGTGCTGGTCTTCATTGGCGGAGTTCAATATGCAATCGAAGTTCAATACATTGCTGAGTTGACTCATTTAAAGCAATTTGCTGTATTGCCTTGTTGCCCTGCCTACCTAATGGGCGTGATAAATCTGCGTGGAGAGATATTGTCTGTCATTGATATGACTGACTTTTTGATTACTGAGAATATTGAGGAACAAAAGGATCTTGTTATTTTAAGTTTTCAATCTTTGAAATTGGCATTAGCTGTTCAAAAAATCATTTGCTTTCAATACTTTGAAAAAATATTTGTTACGGCTGTTCAAAATGTTGAGGACCAGCACGTGCGGTGTAAATCTCTACTGAAAGTGAACCAGGGGATCGCTGGAATACTCGATGTCGAAGCATTTTTTACTAAAGGTCTACTTGAAATTGATGAGCATGTATAAGCGAGTCATGACGCAGTCATCAAGCCATTGAGAAGTTAAAGGAACATCATGTTTAATAAAATCACACTTCGCTGGCGGATGTTGCTGAGTTACTCAATCCCGTTACTGGTTCTCTTATTGATTGTGGGGCTCAACCAATACAAGATGAGTGAAGCGTTGGAGAAATCGCATACGTTGAATGCGACAGCGAACTTCACCCCTGATATTTTTAAAATTAGTGAAAATATCACGCGCATGCAGAGAGGCTCATATAGCTATCTTTTGTTTGGCGAAACCCGCGATGCCTATGCACGGAAGGCTTACGATGATGCTCAGGAGCAAGTTGATATTTTATTTGCTCAACTCAAGCAAGGTAGTTATTCACCTGAATTCAATGAAAAATTAAAAGTCCTGCATAGTCTATATCTCTCTGTTAAGGAGAGTAATGGTTTGATTATCCGATTGGTTGATGAAGGTAAAGCGCAAGAAGCACTTGACGTTTTTAAAACGGGGAAAAGTGTCAGAATTGGACGAGATGGAGATTTATTGGCCGCAAACTTTGCCAATTTAGATTTAGAAGATCGCGATGATCTGCGCGATCAAATCACAGCGAATATTGAAAACGCCAAGACAATTGTGCTGGTTGGATCACTTTCGGCTATTTTGATATTGATTTTATTTGGTTTGATGATTTCGATTTTTCTCAGTAAAGATATTTTTAATAATTCAAGTCAAGTTTCCGCCTCTGCAACGTCAATCGCGACCACGCTCGCGCAACATGAAAAAGCCGTGACACAACAAGGCTCTTCGGTTTCTCAGACGACAAGCACGGTTGAGGAGTTGGTCTCTTCTGCGCGTTTGTCTTCTGAGCAGGCTGAGTCCGCCGCAAAGGCGGCAAAATCGGCTCAGGAAACAACCTTAATGGGATTGGAGCTAGTCAGTCGGAGCCAAGCAGATATGTTGCAGCTCGAAGAAAAAATGAGTGCAATCGCAAAGCAAATATTGAATTTGTCTGATCAAGCGGGACAAATCGGAAATATTTCAAAACTAGTCGGTGAGCTCGCGGGTGAGACTAATATGTTGGCACTCAATGCTGCCGTTGAAGCTGCAAGGGCCGGTGAGCACGGCAGGGGTTTTGCCGTAGTGGCCAGCGAAATTCGTAAGCTTGCAGACCAAAGTAAACAGTCTGCTGAAAAATCCGGACAAATTGTCTCGGATATTCAAAAAGCGACTAACGCCATGGTGATGACGGCTGAAGAGGGTTCTAAAACAACGCTCCTGGTGTCTGATAGTGTGATCAAAGCAGCGAAAGCTTTTGAGGTGTTACGCCTCATCTCTGAGGGCGTTTTCCAGAACGCTCAGCAAGTGCTTTTCAATAGTAAGCAACAGGCGGCCGCCTTAGTGCAAATCAATGAGGCGATGCAAAACATCAATAATGGTTCAAGAGAAATGGTACTGGGCACTTCTCAGGCCAGAGCGGGTGTCGATGCGCTCACTCAAGTGGCGAATCGGCTTCGGTCAATTGTTTAGCTCGCATCATGCCAATCATCGAGGATGTTGAACTTCGGAATCTTTTTCGCATTGAGAGTGCTGAGCACCTACAAAAACTGGATGCTGGTTTACTCAGTTTGGAAAAAAAGCCTGATGATCCGTTGATGATTCAAGAAGTATTTCGAGAGGCACATAGTTTGAAGGGTGCAGCTAGAATGCTTGGCTTGATTGATATTCAGGGGCTCGCAAACGGCGTAGAGGATATGCTCGGTGCTGCCCGAAGTGGTCAGCTTCTCATCACAGCCGAAGTGATCAAGCCACAATTGGCCATCCTAGATCTCATCCGTCATCGTGTCGCTGAGGTGGTTGATGTTCCTTGCGAAGTGTCCGTACCCACTCCTGCCCCGATTGTGCCATCGACTGTCTCGGCTGAAGTAGCCATTCATGTAGAGCCGTATAGTTCCCAAGAATTTCATATCGATACACTCAGGGTAGATGCCAAAAAACTAGATTTCCTTTTGAGTCAAGCGGGGGAGCTGGTTGTGAGTCGAAGTCGTCTGTTGAAATGGCATAGAGATTTTGAGGTAAGTATCCAACGTTTTTCTGGTGGCGATATTTCAAAAGATCAATTGATCTTCGAGGCTCAGCAGTTGCGGGTTAAGTTGCTTGAGGATGCCAGTCGACTCAGCGTCATCACTGAGGAAATTGAAGGTGGAATCAGAGGTCTTCGCTTATTGCCGATTTCGACGCTGCTCGAGCAGTTTCCACGCATGGTTCATGATCTTGCGGCCGCCCAAGGCAAGCAGGTCGAACTTTTATTCGAGGGAGAGACGACCGTTGCGGACAAAAGAATCATAGAAGAAATGAAGTCTCCTTTGATGCATATGCTGCGTAATGCCATCGACCACGGCATAGAAGACCCAGAGATTCGTCTTCGGGCTGGAAAATCTTCCGTGGGAAAAATATTAATCAAAATCAGTCAAGACGTCAGCCATGTTCGTATCGAACTGAGTGATGATGGACGTGGTTTGGATATGGAAGCGATTCGTCAACAAAGTGTGAAACGTCATTTGTTTTCAGATGCGCAGGCCTCAGCGTTGGATGAGGCTCAGTTAAAAAATGTATTGATGACACCCGGTTTTTCAACTAGTCAGCGGATTACCGAAATATCAGGCCGCGGTGTTGGGTTAGATGTCGTCCGTGCTTCTGTTGAACAAATGCGTGGATCCTTGGATATGGATTCGCATGCTGGAAGGGGTATGGTGTTTACACTGACACTACCTGTATCGCTGACCTCTACACGTGTCATGATTTTTAAGGAGTGGGGTGAGATTTACGCCTTTCCTTGTGAAGCCATCTACTTTTCAAAAATTGTGAAGTCGCGTGATTTATTGGTCCGCGAAGACCGACATTATTTTTATCATGGCGACGAAGTCATTACAGTCTGTCGGTTGGGTGTTGTGCTTGGCAAAAGGCCACGGACATATGAGTCAGATACCTCGATGATTTGCGTCATGATTAAATTTGGTGATTGGAAGGTGGGCTTGCTGGTTGACGAGATTCACAGAGAAGAAGATATCGTGATCAAGGTTTTGCCGCTTCCTATGAAAAGACTTCGATACGTGTCGGGTGTCACTATTTTAGATTCGGGTTTGGTGTGCGCAGTACTCAATGCGACCGATCTTGCGAAAAGTATTCATCAAGGCCATGTCGTGTCTGTCGACACGTTAAAGAGTGACTTGGCTCGCTTATCAGATTGAAATTGAGAGCCTAAAGCGATGCCAAACAATCATGAAGCGTCGCCCATTCGAGTTCTGCTTGTGGAGGACTCCTTGTTGCAATTGCGGATCATTCGATCGGTCTTAGATGCTGATCCTCACACAGCAGTGGTTGGCACGGCTCTCAATGGTGTCGAGGCGCTCAACGTATTACCGGTTTTAAAGCCCGACGTGATTTGTACTGATTATCATATGCCAGTGATGGACGGCTTAGAGTTTATTGAGAGGGCGATTAAGCTTTATCCATGTCCTATCTTGGTGCTCAGTATTTCTGTCCAACCGGATCAAGTTGATAATATTTTCAAATTATTGTCTGCAGGTGCGATCGACGTGATGGCCAAACCTCGTGTCAATGGCGGGTTGATCGGCAATGAGGATGGCAAAAAACTAGTTGAACGGATTCGTATTCTTAACGGAGTTCGTTACATCAGGAAAGCAAACAAACATCCATCCTTTTATGCTGGTACTTCTCGAAGGTTAGGTAATACCAGCGCACCCAAGATGATTGTGATGGGTGCATCGACTGGAGGCCCTCAGGCTTTGGAGGTTTTATTGCCTAGGCTTAAAAGTCACTTTCCTATCCCAATCGTATGCATTCAGCATATTAGCCAGGGGTTTTTAAATGGCATGATCACTTGGCTGTCTAGTCTGACTTCTTTGGTGATTGGCATAGGCAAAGCAGGAGAGTTTCCTTTGCCAGGACACTTATACTTTCCGCCAGAGGGTCAGCATCTGACGTTTGCAAACAATGGGTCTTTTGTATTGTCGCTTCCTGAGGTGAGCGATACGTATTGTCCAAGCATTGATCTGTTATTTCGCTCTGCAGCAAAAGTCTTTGATAGTGCGGTGCTGGGTGTCTTGCTGAGTGGTATGGGGAGAGATGGTGCGGCAGGGATGAAGTCAATTTTTGACTGTGGGGGTGACACGATCGCGCAAGACGAAGAATCCAGCATTATTTATGGCATGCCTGCGGTCGCGCTTCATGCGGGAGTGGTGTGCAACGTGCAGCCGCCCAAAGAAATTGCTCACTATTTCAACGGTTTAGTGTAGTTTGCGTTAAGCTTTGAATACTAATCTGGAGACATAGACATGCGACACCATGCACCTTACTTACATAAAACCTTCATTCTTTTTTGTGCCTTCATTTTCAGCTCTATGGCTTGGGCCCTGGAGCCAGTCGTCAAAAGTCCTCAGGTTGATACACCCAAGCGCTTATTGTTGATTGGGAATAGTTATCTTTATTACGGCGACAGTCTGCACAATCTTTTGCGCAATATGGTGATCGCTGATCAACCAGGTCTTGCAAAAGCCTTGCAATATAAATCTGCAACAATTGGTGGTTCAAGCCTCGATCATCACAACATCGACTGGTTAACCAAACCGGGACAAATTGGCGTGAAAGAGCCTTTTGAACTGGTGATTTTGCAGGGTCACAGCGGCGCGGCGATCGACGCCAAGCAAGGTGAGACCCACATCAAAGCCGCCAAAGCAGCGGCAGCTTTGATTGCTGAGCGTGGCGGTAAGGTCGCGCTGTATATGCCGCATTCCTATGTCGCACCACACAAACAGGCGGCGCCAGAGAATGTCCAAAAAAATAATGACTATTACGTCAAGCTGGGAAATGAGCTGAATGCTTTGGTCATCCCGGTCGGATTGGCGTTTGCTGAGGCCTATAAACGCGATCCTGGCCTGCAGCTGCATAAAGCCTACGATGGCAGTCACCCTTCAAAAGCAGGTACTTATTTAGCTGCTGCCACGGTTTATGCTGCGCTCTATCATCGATCGCCAGTCGGAAATACTTTTGATGCCTTCGGTGAAGTTGATCCCAAGACACGCTTGTTTCTACAACAAGTGGCTTGGGATACGGTCAAACAGTTCTACGGTCGATAAAGCACAAAGGCCCAAGACTTAAGGTTTGCAGGCCCCGGGTGATTGGGGCTCAATGATGGCCCATTGAATTTCGATGGGGCGAACCTTTTTATAGCGATTCCAATACATGTGAATCGATCCTTTCTCTGTCGCACGCTCTAGAAAGCCCTTCATGCCGTCTGTTAAGGGGCGGTGGGCTTCTGCGGTATCCAGCACAATCAGCGCGCCACATTTTTGAATGAGTTCGGGTGTGATGGCGGGTGCCTGAGCTGCAATCCCGTAGGGCATCACTAAGGGTTGGTCACGTGACATGACCGAAGTGACACCTGCCACCCATGTTTCACCAATGACCACCTTGAGTGGGCCGCGCTTTTTGGCATCCCAGACTTGGTCCAGCAACTCACCTTGCAATTTTGCTGGATAGTTTGCACGTCCGACTTTACCAATGATGTCAATCAGTACGCCGTAGTAGAGGCCGACTGAGCAAGCAAAGGCGATGTTGATCGCGAGTCCGACACCAACCACTCGCTGGAGCGCGATCGAAGTGTCGAATTTTGGAATGTATCGGATCGCAAAAAGCCCAATCACAACAAAGTACGCGGTTGCCCAGTTTGCATTTAAATCAATCCAGATGGCACCCAGTGCGCAGGTGACGAGCATGGGACCAAAGGCAGTAAATGATACGTAGCGCTCTTCGTTCGTCGCATTGGAGCCGCCACGAAGCGGTAGGGCTGGCACGCCATCGCGTTTAAATTGCACATTAATCACGATGAGCGCAATCAGGAGGGGAGAAAGCTTACCCAACTGGCTGAGTAAAAATTTACCGACCTCTGAAAAGTGATTGACCTCGGCGCCGAATTGGCGTTGCATGTAGCGGATGGGCGGCGCGTCTGCTCGGATCAACCATTCAAAATGTGGAAGCATGGCAATGCCACCCGCCACAATCGCAATCCCAACCCCAAAAATTGCGCGACGGTTGTGTGAGCGTTTATCAAGCAATAACCACATGCCCATGACTGCAAACCATATACCTCCAGCGTATTTGGTCAGCAAACAGATGGCACCCGCCACGCCTAACAGTACCCAGCGCCACCAGTCTTGGTGTCGCACAGCGAGTAAAACAGCCCATAGAAATAAGGCTGTTGGGAATAACTGCATGAGGTTAGAGCTGACTTGTAAGCCATTGACGTTGTGGTAGGCGACCAAGCTCGTCAAGACGACTGTCATCAATGCGCGCGAGGGAGTCGTGACCAGTAGGGCAATGCGCCATACCACCAAGAGCATTAGGGCCACGTTGACCACACCCGCTAGGTAAGTCACCCAGACTGCACGTCCAAATATCACGACAAAGAGATGCACCCACCACGTCCCGATGGGGCCAAATTTAGGGTAACCCCAGTCGAAGTATTGCAACCAGTTGAGCTCTTCGATGCTGTCCTTATGAGGGGCAGTATGGCTCAGAATCGCGATGACAAACCAAAATATCGCATGAAAAGCGATGAAGGCAAGTGTTACTTTGCGTAACTGATTGGCGTTGTTCGCATCAAGATTTTTTAAAGAAAATTTACCTAGCATGTGGCCCCGCCTACGATTTAATTCACGCGTTCGTGAGAGTCGCTAATTTACAAAGATTTCAAGTATTACATTTATAGAACGCCGTTATCCGTGCAACTACGTCATGATATTGACACCATTTTATGACATGCTTTTTTTATGTCGCAGTGTGACAATATCGTGAACGGAGCCCAGTCCCATGCCAGTTAAAACCCTATCCAAAATGCTTACTAATATGTCGGTCAGGCAAAAACTCATTTGGATATTTCAAAGAGTGTCGTATGGTCTAAAACGAATGACCGTGGTGTATATCCTGTCACACGTGGGTTTGGGGGTCTGCGCGGCTCAAAGCTTTAACTTTGTCGCATTGGGTGATATGCCCTATGGTAACCAAAATCAAACATATCTCACTTATCGGAGCTTGATTGAGGCGATTAATCGTTCACAACCAAAATTCTCTATCCACGTGGGTGACTTCAAGAGTGGCTCAAGTTTGTGCTCGGATCGCGAGTACGCGGAGCAACTCAAGCATTTTTCCATGTTTGAAGAGGGCGTTGTTTATACCCCTGGCGATAATGACTGGACCGATTGCTATCGGTTAAATAATGGCGGCTATGACCCGTTTGAAAGACTCAGCACCTTGCGCGATGAGTTTTTCAAGCCCGAGGTATCTCTGGGTAAACAGCCTATTCGACTCGTGAGTCAGGCGCAGCTTCAGTCTGATTTTGAGGAATATGTTGAGAATCAGCGTTGGGTCGTAGACGAGGTATTGTTCGTTACCTTGCATATTGTGGGCAGTAACAACAATTTCGAATCGCGTGATCCAGCTGTAATCAAGGAGTTTTTTGAGCGCGAGGCAGCCAATATTGCCTGGATCCGAGATGCGTTTGATCTTGCGCAGCAAAAGAAATACAAAGCGATCGTCTTTGCCTTTCAGGCTAGTGTATTGCTGAGCCGCTCGATATCGGAGGATTTTCCTACTTGGTCGGGATTTCGCAATAGTATTGGTCAGACACTCCTGCCGCTTGCAAAGGATTGGGCAAAACCTGTGTTGTTGATTCACGGTGATGGACATCAATACCGTTTTGACCAGCCTTATAAAATCAAAGGTCAAGTGCTCTCAAACGTGACGCGACTCGAGGTGCCTGGCGCCTCTGATGTGCGCGCCGTCAAGGTCACTGTCGATCTGGAAAAAGAAAAGGTTTTCAGTACAGAGTTTATTAAACCTTAGCGATATCCATGGTGTCACTAATGATACTGTCTACCCCCATCTTTAACAGAGCGTGAGCGGTTCCGACATCATTGACGGTATAAGCCAAGCTATACAGACCCAGACGCTTGATTTCATCGATCAATAGTGGGTTGTATAGAGGGAAGTGACACGCTAGTGCTTGGCACTGTAGCGCACTAACTGTCTCATGCCAGTCTGAGGCCAGTTCATGCATCAGAAGTCCACGCGGAAGCTCGGGCGCAACAACCATTGCGCCTTGCAGTGCCTCAGACTTAAAAGAGGTCAGCAACGGAGGAATAGCTTGATCCGCCCAAAGGCGTTGCGCTTCGCGGGCGACGCGCTCACCGGTCAAACGTTCAAAACCAGGAGAGGGTTTGATTTCAATGTTGAGGTGGCAAGCATGATCTATACAGAAACTTGCGAGCTGTTCGAGAGTAGGGAGCTTTTCTTGGCCAAACTTTTCACTATGCCAACTCCCCGCATCAAGGGTGCATAGCTCGTCCCAAGTATGGGTCTGCGCCATACCATGGGTGTTTGTGGTTCGGTCGAGTGTCGCATCGTGTAATAAAAAGACGACACCATCGGCACTCAGCTTGGCGTCGCATTCGAACATAGTAAAGCCGGATTTTAAACCGAGCTGAAACGCGGCCATCGTGTTTTCTGGCGCCGCTAGACCTGCGCCACGGTGCGCGATCCATTGAGGGTAGGGCCAATGAGGCATCATCTTGTCTGTCAAACTGAAGGGGCTGAGCGGTTTTTGACTAAATAAGCCATTGCAATGAGAATCATGTGGGGTACGGTGACTGCAGCAAGACTGATAAATATCAGTCTTAATATCAGCGTATCAGCAGGCAAGTCGGACCAGAACCACCACAATACACTGACAAGCAGCAAGGTTGCTAGTGTGTAAACAAACATCATTTTAAGTAAGCGCGGATGTTGCACAACCGGTGCCTCAGAAAATAAGCCTAAAAGATGACGTGGACTGTGCAGCAAGCAAAAGTACAGCGTGAAATAGACTAAAGGCGTTGTCAGAAACGCTAGAGTCAGCAAGGTCAGAAATTCGAGTGTGGTTTTCCATTGCTGTTTAAAAGCCGCCCATCCTGACAGCAGCACCACTGCACCCACTAGTAGCCAACCAGGTAGGGCTAAAGCATACGCAAGATTGCCCCCACTCTCACCAGACAGCTGTTCAAAAATGGTGCGGACAATTTCTGTGTGAAACCCGATCGGCATGAGTAGCAGCAACGCTCCGGCGCAAATCCGCAAGGGCTGTTGGATATTGTTTTTCCAGTCACCCGAAAAGTGCCATGCGCTGATTACTAAAAATATCAGGAGACTCAGCACAGGTAGCCAATACCAAACACAGACAACCAGAACGGCGATCGCAAGATAGCTGATGGTCAACAACAAAACCTGCCTGCGAGTATTTTGAATACCTATATTTTCTGCGATCCAGGGGTCAAGCGCTCCGTGCGGTAAGCCCAAGAGCACAATGACAATGCCCAGTAGAGCAAGCTGAGTCGTTAAAGAAAGCACGTCAGGAACAAGATGAATCAGCACCAAGCTGACTAAGGCAGCAAGGGGGAAAAGAAAGCGATCAATGGCGTTGAGTCTGTTGAGTAATGGCGTGCGCGGACTGTTCATACGTGGCGCCGAAGAAAATTAGAAATAAGCGCTTGAATAAACGGTGTTTTTGGTAAGCTGACTACGATGTAAAGGTAATCCAATAGGTTCGCGCGATCATTCATAAAACGGATGAAGCGCTCGGTCTGAGGTTGACCTAAGAGCTTGTCAAAAAGAATAGGGGCCAGTGTTGGTTGACGCTGGATCACGGAAAGAAAAAGCTGATCCATCTTTTGAAGCCAAAAGCCGCTTGCTGTTTGTGCAAGGACGTTTCCTTGCTTACAGTACTGTTCAGCGCACAGCGCTGCCCAGCGTTGAATCCTCATGAAGCCATAGCCTGAAGACGGACGTAAGGCACCACCGCCTATGCCGGCACGGGGATGTTCATTCTGGGACGTCGGCAAGCCCATGGGCAGATTGCCATATTCTGTGCGGATGATGGTTGACTGAGCCAAGCCTCTTTCAACCAGTAATTGGTGAAAATCTTCTGCAAGATCCTCTGCGGAATAGGGGCGGGTCGCAAAGAGAGTCAGTTCAATCAGCAGACGATCTTGCGCAAGCGGCAGAACATAGGTAAAACAAAACTCACCCTCCAGCATCCTCATATCGGTCATGAGTTCAACAGCAGAAAGATTTGTATGGATGCCGTGATCGAATTGAATCTCTGCCCCTAAAAAGCATTGATACAAGTTTGCTTGGGAAAGCTGATTTGGACTGGGCGGTCGGGTGTCGATCACTTGTTTGGCCAGAAAACTCCCTTGGCCCGTTTCGATGTGCCAAGCGTCGTTTTGTCGGTTGATGGTGGTGACAGTGAAACCGAGCTTGAGTTCGATGGACGGACATTCGGAGATGCGATCTAGACAGTCGCGATAAAAATCTGCAGAGCGGATGTACTGGTAAGGATTGTTTGTACAGCCTCTCGTTTTAGATTGTTCGCCCTGTTTCCCGAACATCCAAGAAGACCAAGTATGGCTGACAAGGTGTGCGAGTGCATGGTGTGGTGTCGACCAGAAGCACCAGCTTCGGTCGTCTTGGTACTGAAGGCGTGGCTCTAAAATGACGACAGAATCGAGTGTTTGACGCGCAGCAAGCTCTCGTGCGAGGGAAAGACCTGCGCATCCACCGCCAATGATCGCAAGATCAACGCGTCTGGTCGGTTCCAAAGCAGTCTTGTAAATGTTGGTGTAAGGCGCTGTCATGGCGGGGATTCGATTGGCGCAAGCTGGGATGTAAAGCGTAACGCATCAATGCTGAGGCTGCACATACCGCTTTACGTGATTGAGAAACAACTGCGCGTCGATCCCACGAGCGATAGCCTGACTGTGCGACTTTTTGACCAATCTCGCTATAAACATGAGCTGCAACAAGAATGCCATAGCGGGCAGCTGGTGGCAGATAGATCAAACCACTTAGGCCACTGAGATAGTAATCGTTTGCTAAAGCTAACAGTCTTTTAGTCGACGCTTGCAGGCTGAGTGCTTGTTGTGCGCTTGGGGATAGGATCTCTTGTGCAGTCATGCTGTCGAGCCATGTTGCAGGTAAATAGATTCGGCCGAGTCCTGCATCTTGCCCCACATCACGCGCGATATTCGTCAGTTGCATCGCAATACCCAAGTCAATCGCAAAAGGCCATGCTTGCTTTTGTTGGACATCTAACAATTCGCACATCATCAGGCCTACAGTTCCCGCAACTTGATAGGCATACCGCAGCAAATGTGTCTCGTCCTTGATTTGTTGCATCGTCAAATCAGACTGAATGCCCTCGATCAGAAATAATACGGGGGCATGCGGCATGGCCAGTTCTTGCATCAAGGCGATCATGTCTATCACGCAAGGATTGTCGGAGCAACCGCTTTGTACAGAACGCTTGATGCAATCTAACTCTTGGATGGCGAAGTCTGGAACAATTGCTTCATCTGCCACATCATCGACGTAACGGCAAAAAGCATATAGACGCGCTGCACGCGAGCGATATTCTGGTGCAAGTAAATGGCTCGCGAAGTAAAAGCTCCGCCCGTGCGATTTAAGAACTGCCAGGGCTTGATCCTTGGCAGGCGTCATAGGCGCTGACTCAGTTCAACCTCTGGAAGAAGTCGGTCTACAACTTTCGCTGAAGATACAACACCAGGAAGTCCTGCACCTGGGTGTGTACCCGCACCCACAAGAAATAAGTTGGTGGGACCTTCGCCTCTGTTATGAAAGCGGAACCAAGCGGATTGGCTAAAGATCGGTGATACAGAAAAACCGGCACCGTCAGGTGAGAGATAGCGCTCTTTAAAGTCCACGGGTGTCATAAAGAACTGATCGACGATGTGTTCGCGCAAGCCGGGAAGGGTGCGTTGGCCCAGTGCATCAATGACGCGATCCGCTAGGATCGGACCCGTTTTTTCCCAGTCAATATCGGCTTGTAGATTGGGGACAGGCACGAGCGCATAAAAACTATCGCCACCCTCAGGCGCAAAACTTGGGTCAGTTGCTGTCGGTCGATGGAGATAAATCGAAAAATCATCCGCTAAGACTTTGCGATTAAAAATGTCATCGAGCAATTCTTTGTATCTCGGTCCCATCCAAATCGTGTGGTGAGCGACCTTTGGATATTGAGTATCTGTGCCAAAAAATAGTACAAACAATCCCATTGATTTGCGCCAACGATCCGCTTTAAAGCGAGCCGTCCATTTGGTGGCTTGTTTGGGTAGAAGATCTTTATAGAGATGGACGGGATCTGCGTTGGAAATCACGTAATCGCAGCGCAGGCTTTTCTGATGACCATCTTCGGACTCTATTTCGACACTTTTAATCTGACCGTTTTGATTCGTTAAGGAGGTGACCGTCGTGTTTAATTTGATCTCTATCCCTTGCTCAACCATGAGTGTGCCTAGCGCATCGACTAAAGCGCCCGTGCCCCCCATTGCGAAGTGCACGCCATGTGCTTGCTCTAGAAAATGAATCAATCCATAGATACAAGTGGTGTCAAAAGGATTGCCACCCACTAGTAAAGGCTGAATCGAAAACGCTTGGCGTAAATAATCGCTTTTAAGATAGCGGCACACCATTTGCCAGACAGTTCTCCATGCGCCCAGCCTTGCTAGGTGGGGGAGCTGGGCAAACATGAAAGCAATGCTGTGAAAGGGGTGGTCTGAGAGTTTTGTAAAACCGATGTCGTATAGCTTTTTAGACTGTTCAAGCAAGCGCCGGTAGCCTTCTACGTCATCAGGGTTGATACGTCTGATTTCAGCGAGAGTGTCTTCGAGCGTGCCGCCGTAATCAAAATGATTGCCGTCCGCAAACTCAAAGCGATACCAAGGTTTGAGCGGAACAAGTTTGACATGATCATGCAGGGATTGGCCGAACAGTGCGAAAAGCTCTTCAAACAGGAAAGGAGCAGTTAAAACGGTCGGACCTGCATCATGCTTGAAGCCAGCACGTTCAAAGACTTGTGCCCGACCGCCCAGACGTGGACAACGATCGATCAAGGTTACTGCATAGCCTTTTTTGCGGGCACGGAGCGCCGCCGCGATGCCACCAAAACCACCACCAACGACAACAACTTGGCTCATGCTTCTACGACACTTAGTTTGCTGCACAGACGGATGAGAAAATCACCACTGTGTGCGGGTAATTGGGCCGCATGGCTTTCGGCCTTGTGCAGGTGAGACTGCATCAAGCTCATCGCTTCTGAGAGGGCTTGGGTTTGGTTTAGCTGGGAATGCTCTAAAACACTAATAATGTTGCAAGTGCCACGATCTTGGTCGACAGAGACGTCATTGAGATCATCTGCAATCTGATAGGCCACAGCAAAGGAGTGGCCTGCAGCGCTCGCATCAAGAAACGCAGCTGTTTGATGGCTGGCCATCATGACTAGTTCAAGCGGTAAGGCTAACAGGCTTCCAGACTTAAGGGATGCGACATTTAGATAACCCTCTAGATTGACGGGCTGTGTGGCATAGGACAAGTCAAGGGTCTGACCGCAGATCAAGTTTGAGGTGCAGCGATGCAGATGAGAGACGAGTTGTTGAGCATGGGACTGAGTCTGGTTGATGCATTCAAAGGCGGCAGAGAGCATCAAGGTCCCTGCGCACATCGCAGTACTCGGATCAAAGCGAGACCATGCTGCTTCTTTGCCGCGGCGTTCGGTGTCGCCATCTTGAATGTCGTCATGTAAGAGCGAGGCATTGTGAATGAGCTCGCAGCTCGCTGCGATCGCGATGCAGACATTTTCATTCAGTTCTAGTGCAAGGCCTGCGGTGAGCGCGAGTTTTGCACGCGTACGGCTAGCTTGCCCATCTAAGTGATAAATAATGAGTTCATTGAGTTTTTTTGCATCTTTGCGACAAAGTTTGCCAAGAATCAACGCATCCATTGTTTCCAATAGCGTGTCCACTCTCGCATCCGAAATTATTTCGTCTGTCGTCATTTGCACATCCTGAAAAAACAATCCCTGGTCAATTGTGCTGACCAGGGATTGGATCGTGCCAGAGTCACCGTAAGGTGGCGTGTGGACAAACTTAGTTGGTCGCACCTTGTGACTTGCGCACGGCAATCATGAAAATCATGACGCCGAACACTGCTTTAGCCACGATATCAGAAATGGTGTAACCCACTTCGATCACGGTGGTCGCAGCGCCGCCACTCAAGGACATCACGAAAGGTGCAAAGTAGACAATCGGATAGAAAGACCAAGAAATGACGACAACCCAGCGGGCCGCACCAATCAAGCCACGGACGTCAGCAGGTTGCTTTTGGATGGATTCCGACAAACCTGAGAACAGGTTAATGACGATATACAGGAAAGGAATCATGGACAACGCGCCCCACAGCAGGCGTGTGCTATCGATGCCGCCAGAGACTTCACCTGGGTAACCCAACACGATCATCAAAGCAGCCGCACCACCGAGCTTGACGCTCTTGCTGACGGTTTCCGAACGACTCAGACCCATGACCAAAATCAACTCGATCAAGAGTAATGGCACAGTTAAGAGCCAATCGACGTAACGGTATGCAACGTTAAAGGTGACTCCGGTTGCTTTTACAACGCCATTGACTGCCGTGTAGGCTTCGCCAAAGCTAGAGAAGATTCGGAGGTAGTGGTAGCCGGCAATGAATGTCACCAAGCCAGTAATAACAAGTGCTGTTTTATATTTTTGGGAAACTTGTGAGAGTCCCAGCCAAAAGAAAATTGTTGCTGCGAAAAAAGTTGCGACGCCAAAGGAAAAGGCGTTGTATATCAGCTCGTACTGCCCAAAGGTCAGTTGCATTTGGATGATCTCCGAAAGGAATGCTTCAGTTAAAACTGCCAGCGTTCCAAGGCCCATTCAAATGCAACGTGTATTGCTGCAGTTTTGGAGGCAGACCATGTTGAAATTTCAAAATGACCAGAACAAGCGCAGGTTACGCCCTAACTTTAGTATCAGCAAGGGTTAATTCTAATTGTGCTGCGGAATGACTCTCGTGAAATTCATTCAATAAATTCACGTTTGTTTTTTAAAGTAAATCTGTGCGGTGCCGAACAGACGATGTATTGATTGATCTTTAAAGTGTGATTTCAGAAAAGGAGAACCACCATGTCTTTAGGCACCTTGATTTTAATTGTGGTTGTATTGATGTTGGTGGGGGTGCTTCCCACTTGGCCGCACAGCGCAAACTGGGGCTATGCGCCAAGCGGAGTGCTTGGCACAGTGTTGATTATTTTGCTTGTGCTTTTGTTGTTGGGCAAACTGTAAGTTTGAACCGAGGTAAGCTTTACTTTGCGACCTCGTGACCGACAACTCCACCCACGACCGCCCCACCGACAGTTCCCACTGCGCTTCCGCCTGTTAGGACTGCACCGCCAACTGCGCCGATCCCAGCACCCACTGCGGTGCTTTTGCCCTGCTCAGACATTCCCGAGCATGCGCTGAGCGCGGCGACTGCGAGGAGGGGGAGTAAAAAGTATTTTTTCGATGTCATGACAGTTCCTTTTGTCTTTTCAAATCGAGTTGATCTGAACAGGCTCAAGTTAACTGTCATGCCATGCGATGTCTGTCTGTTAGCTCACATAAAGAAGAATGATTAATCAATCTTCATATTGGATGTTTTCACGATCTCCGCGTATTTGGCCACCTCGGTGTTCAAGTGTTTACCGAACTCTGCAGGCGTGCCACCAATAATTTCAATGCCACGTTCGGCTAAGTTACGTTTGACGGCCGGATCCTGAAGTGCCTTGTTAAATGAGGCATTCATCTTGTCAATGGCGATTTTCGGCGTTGAAACAGGCGCGATGATCCCGTACCACGAGTCTGTTTCGAACTTTGGCAGTCCTTGTTCAGCGATCGTTGGGATTTCAGGGGCTAGCGGCGCACGCGTCAGATAAGTCGTACCAAGCGCTTTGATTTTGCCACTTTTAATGTGTGGCATGAAATCTGGCAAATTACCAAACATCAAATCAATATTGCCTGCGAGCAAGTCTGTCAGTGCGGGACCTTGTGCTTTGTAGGGTACATGGACCATGTCGATCCCCGCCATGGTTTTGAGCATTTCACCCGCGAAGTGCGGCGTCGTGCCATTACCGAAGGAACCGTAGGAAAGTTTGCCAGGATTTTTCTTGGCGTAAGCGATTAGCTCTTGAAGGTTGTTGATACCTAAGCTTGGTTTGACCGCCAGGACGTTGGCAGTTTTTGCAAGCAAGATAACGGGGGCAAGATCTTCAAGGGTTTTGTAGGGAAGATTTTTAACAAGCGTTTGGTTGACCGTAAAACTATTGGCCACACCGCCAAAGGTGTGACGATCTGTGGCTTTGGCAACTGCATCCACGCCGATCACAGTTCCAGCGCCAGGTTTGTTTTCCACGATAACTGGAGTGGCGAGGTCGCGGCCGACTTCGACCCCAAGGAGACGAACGACGGCATCCAGAGTGCTGGCGCCACCGGGAAAGGGAACAATCAAGCGAATCGGTTGGGTCGGCCAAGTGGCTGGCTGAGCTGTTTGCGCGTGTGCGGAAAAAGCTAAAGTCGATAGCAATGAAAGCGCGGTAATTAAAAGTCGATGTTTCACTTAGTATCCTTCAGAAATTATGATGTTGACCTTCCCAGGTGGTGACATATTCTATTATTGATATAAGATTTATTTCATAGGGTTAGTATGGGTTTGCTGTTTTAAAACGATAAAATTAAAAGGACGAGACATGAAGCAGATTTTGATGCATTGGATGCACCTAATTAGGGCAGTACTTTCTGTTGTCGCAGTTTTTTTATGCAGTGTCATCACAACAGCGAACGCGTCCGAGGTTTTTCCAACTCGCCCTATTAAATTTGTGGTGCCTTATGCGGCGGGTGGGGCGACCGATACCACAGCGAGATTGATTTCTAAGGAGTTGACGGCTTTGCTTGGTCAACCCGTTATTGTAGAAAACAAAGCCGGTGCTGGCGGAAATATCGGAACGGATTACGTCGCGAAATCTGCTCCTGATGGCTACACAATGCTATTGGCTTATACAGGTCCAATGGCGATTAATCCGTCTCTTTATGACACGCTACCCTTCAAGCCAAGGCAGGATTTCGCACCTGTGACTTTGTTGGCGCAGGCACCGCAGATACTCGGTGTTCATCCTTCGATTCCTGTCAAAACAGTGGATGAGTTAATTGCCTATGCCAAAGCAAATCCAGATAAATTATTTTTTGGTTCTTCGGGCAATGGTGGTGCAGACCATCTGGCAGGGGAGCTTTTTAAAATGCGCACGGGTGCGAACATTACGCACGTCCCCTACAAAGGCGGTGCGCCTGCCTTGGCGGATCTTGTCGCAGGTCGCACGCAGATGCAATTTATGACAATCCCGGCAAGCATTGGTCATATTCAGTCAGGACGCATTAGACCCTTGGCGATTTTGAACAAAGAACGCTATCCCTTGTTTCCTGATGTACCGACGATCTCTGAGGCAGGAGTAAAAGATTACGACATCAATAATTGGTACGGCGTCGTCGTTGCAGCAGGCACGCCTCCAGCAATTGTCAGCAAGCTTAATGTTGCCTTGATTAAGGCGCTTCGATCTGAAGAGGTGCAATCTCGCTTTAGCGGTCTGGGTTTAATTCCAGTTTCAAATAGTCCTGAGGCATTCAAAGTCTTTATTGATAAAGAGTCTGACCGCTGGGCCGAAATTATCCGCGTATCAGGCGCAACACTGAAATAGTGATCAACGTTAACCCTTGATTTGCGGATTTTCTAAGCAGATGGCTTGCCACAAAGCTTGACACATTAGAGGGACTGCCCTAAGGTTGACTCAAGCTTTTTGCGCAGGCAAGAGCAGATAAAAATACGGAGAAGACAATGAAATTAATGAATCGATTTATCAAATCGGCTCTAGTCGTGGCACTATCCCTATCGGCGATTCCTTTGGTGGCGTCGGCGCAAAAGTTTCCAGACAAGCCCATTAAAATTGTGGTGCCATTTCCACCAGGTGGTGGCACTGACTTCGTCTCTCGCATTGTGGGCGCAAAGCTTGGAGAGTTGACAGGCTGGACTGTGGTCGTTGAAAACAAGCCTGGCGCAGGTGGCAACTTGGCGATCGAGTTTGCCTCGAAAGCACCGGCGGATGGCTACACCTTAGTCATGGGACAGACCGACAATATGATGTTGGGTCCCTGGCTTTATAACAACCTCACGTATGACAGCGTCAAGAGCTTTGCGCCTGTCATTCAAGTCTCTGTGACACCCGCAGGTATTGGCACTGCACCGACCTCTGGCATCAAAACCCCACAAGACTTGGTCGCTAAGGGCAAGACAACCGAAGGCTTGCGTTGGGGTACGGCGGGGTTGGGTACCCTCGGACATATCATTGGCGAAGATTTTAAAAAGCGCGCCAATATCAATTTATTGCAAGTTCCCTACAAGGGTGCGGGTCCAGCCATTGTGGATGTGATGGGTGGTCAAGTTGATATTTATATTGGCACGCTGGCTTCTCTCGCGCCTCATGCTAAAAGTGGCAAGCTTGTCGCCGTGGCGGTTTCTTCTGCAAAGCGCTCGTCAGAGTTTCCCAATGTGCCAACACTGGATGAAACCGTTGCCAAAGGAATGGACTTCAGTATCTGGACAGGTCTTTTTGCACCGGCTGGTACGCCACCGGCTAACATTGCAATCTTGAATAAAGAGCTGAACCGCGTGCTGGCTTCACCTGATGTGATTGCAAAAATGAAAGCGGGCGGTGTGGATCCAGGCGGCGGTACTGCGGCTGCATTCGGAGCTTTTGTGGCTAAAGATTATGCCAATTGGGGTCGTCTCATTAAAGAGTCTGGCGTGAAATTGAATTAATTTTTTACACGATGCAATAAAAAGCCTGCTGATGAGTTGAACTCATTCAGCAGGCTTTTTTTATTGGGCAATCTTTTTAAAAAGAAGAGGGCTTTTAAAAAGTAGAACGATTAGTTTGTATCGAACTTCATATTTTTAAGAATAGAGCCCCACTTTGCAGATTCACCTTGGATAAACTTGGCAAAGTCTTGTGGATTTGAGGGTCTTGGATCCATGCCTAATGCGACAAGCCGACCTCTGAACTCTGGATCATTCAGCGTTTTCATCAAAGCATCGCTGAGTTTCTTTTGCACCTCGGGGGGAAGGTTGGCGGGCGCGACTAAGCCATACCATGTGGACATATCGTAAGTCGGCAAACCACCTTCGGCGATAGTTGGAATGGCTGGTGCGGCATTAGAACGTGTGCTGGTGGTAACGCCAAGCGATCTCAGTTGACCTTGTTCAATCAAGGGCAAAGCAGTGGGAAGATTTGGAAACGCCAGATCGACTTGTCCGGACATCAAGTGGGGCATCAAGGCACCAGCACCCTTATAGGGAATGTGCACCATGTCAACACCTGAAAGCTGTTTGAAAAGCTCTCCGGACAGATGAAGCGAGGAACCAATACCTGAGGAGGCAAAATTGATTTTCCCAGGATTTGCCTTGCCATAGGCAATCAGATCTTGGACCGTTTTAAATTTGGAGTTTGCAGGTACGACCAAGGCATTGGGACCCGCGAGGACCTGACCAATCGGAGTGAAATCTTTCACTGGATCGTATTTGGCCTCTTTGTAGATCAAGGGGTTTGTGACATGCCCGATGGAGGTGTAGAAAATTGTGTAGCCATCAGGCGCCGCTCGACGCACAAAGTCAGTCGCTAAGTTCGCATTTGCACCAGGTTTGTTTTCGACAATGACCGACTGCCCTAAAATTTTGGTAAAGGAGTTGGCGAGCTGACGGCCCACCGCATCGGTGCTGCCACCTGGCGTAAACCCAACAATCAGTTTGATGGGTTTGTTTGGATAGTCACTTGATTGCGCGACTGATGAAAGGGGGATGCATGCAGTCAGTGCGAGTGCTGCAACAATAGGGATATTTTTTTGAAAGCTAATCATATTTTGTCTCCAACAATAATGAATATTTTTATCGTGCTTTAGCGCGGCAAGCGGCTTGCATATCTGGGTCTCGGATAAATCCGCACTGACTCGAGCCACCACCTGCTTCAGCGCGGCACATCGCTTGTAGATCATTGTTTTGAATAAAGCCGCATTGTGATGACCCACCCCCAGTGGTCGCGCGACAGTATGCTTGTCTGTCAGGATCTTGAATAAAACCACATTGACTTGAAGCGCTTGAGGAGCGACCTCTGTTGTCAGCACTGGCGCGGCAGGCGGCTTGCATATCGGGATTTCTGATAAACCCGCATTGTGATGAGCCACCTCCAGTTTCGGCGCGGCAACGCGCTTGCAGGTCATTGTCTTGAATAAAGCCACATTGACTGGAGCCACCGCCATTGATGGCACGGCAATACGCTTGTTGGTCTGAGTTTTGAATAAAGCCACATTGACTTGATTGCGCATACGCGACAGGCAGGATCAACATTGACAGCAGCCAGGCTGCGCATAGAAATTGACGAAGGCAAGGGAGTTTCATTTTTTTATGCTCAGCGGCTGTGTCGAAGTGATCGTGTCAATTAATTCGAGGTCGGTATCTTGGCATTTTTGATGACAACGCCCCAACGATCGTATTCGTCTTTGATATATTTTTGTGTGTTTGCAGGCGTTGTGTAGACCAACTGTGCACCACCTGCTTCAAGGCGCTTTTGTGCATCGGTATCTTTCAGGCCTTTGATCATTGCTTGATTGAGGCGGTCAACAATGGCTTGTGGAGTTTTGGCAGGTACCATGGGCATGTACCAAAGCGAGGTCACCATTTTTGGATAGCCTAGTTCTGTAAAGGTGGGCAGGTCTGGTGCCAAGGCGTTACGTGTTGGGCTGACTGCCGCGATTGCACGCAGTTTGCCGCTCTTGATGTGTGGCGCTAGCGAGGGAAAGCCATCAAACATGATGTCGACTTGGCCGCTTGCAACGTCTACGACTGCGGGGGCAGAACCCTTGTAGGGGACGTGCAGCATTTTGACGCCTGCTTCAGTCAGGAAGAGTTCTGCGGTGAGGTGTGGGGCACTACCTGGACCAGGTGTGGCGAAACTCATCGTGCCATCTTTCTTTTTGACCAAGGCGATCAGTTCCTCCAAATTTTTAACTGGGAGGTTTGCGTTGATTGCAAGTACTAGCGGAAACTCAACCACGACACCCAAAGACATAAAGTCTTTAAAGGGATCGTAAGGTGTCTTGGTATAGAAATGCGGACCAATGCCGTGAGTAGAAATCGCGCCTTGAAGAATGGTGTAGCCGTCTGCGGGTGCTTTTGCGACGTAGGCGGTTGCAATGGTACCGCTTGCGCCAGCTTTATTTTCGATCACTACGGTCTGACCTACTTGCTTGGATAGTGCCTCAGCAATCGTACGGCCCGCAAAGTCAGCCGCACCACCCGGAGGAACTGTGACCACGTAGTTGATGGGCTTTTCTGGATAGTTTGTCTGACTATTTGCAGAAAATGAAGCGAGGGGAGCAATCACTGCACAGGCGATGCCTGCCACTGTCTTGAAGAACGAACGGCTTTGCATAGTAAAAATCCCTTGATGAGGTACGTGAGGTCTGCTTAAAACATATGAGAAAAGATTACTTGACCGTGCTGCCTGGCACAACCCCGTCAGGTAGGCTGTTGATATGATCGTAAATCTCTCCTGGACGTGCTAGCCAGATTTGGTCTCGGTGCGCCAAAATGTGTTGCATGACTCGGCGAAACTGCCTGAGACGATAGGGCTGTCCCAAAATAAAGCTGTGGAGCACAACGCTCATGACAAGCGGCCGTTTGGCGGATTCTTCGAGCATTTCATCAAACTGATCGATCAGGTTTTCACAAAAGAGCTGCGCGGGCGTGCGTCGCGACACGCACTCAATTGAGTCGTTCAGATCATGAGAGTAAGGAATTGCGAGGATTCTTCCGTGTTGAGTCCGAAACCAGACAGGCTGGTCATCAAGGGGCCAATCCATCATGTATTTAAAACCTTGCTCTTTCAATAAATCCGGCGAATCGTAGGTCTGCGAGATATAGGGGGCAAGCCAGCCTTTGGGGGCAACGCCCTCGTGCTTCAGGATAGTTTGGGCTGCCTCTCTAATGCAGGCGCGCTCTTGCTCGAGGTTCATATCGGCTTGACGCTCACCATTTGTGCGGCCATGACCCACAATCTCATCCCCGCGCTTGCTAAAGGCCTCGATCATTTCAGGGCAATAGTCATACAGTTCTGTGTTGACGAGCAAGGCGTAGGGGAAGTTCAGGTCGTTGGCGAGCTCTAGCAGACGCCAAGCACCGACGCGGTTGCCGTAATCGCGCCAAGCGAAACTACGGGAGTTCGGTTCAGGGTGTGGGGCGGCATAATCGTTACCCAAGCCTTCTCCAAAAGAAAAGTGCTCGACGTTTAAGCTAAAGTGGATCGCTAGGCGTTTGCCGCCCGGCCAACTATAGTCTGGGCGATCTGTAATCGCGGAGTATTCATAACGATTGTGAGATTTCAACATCTGAACGTGACTCCCAAAAACTTTAAAAAATGATGTAATCCGATTGATAGTATCTCCAAATCCTACGGAAAATCCATGAAAATCAAATTGGCTGAAAATTTTAGAGCTGTCTTTTACGCACCTTTTTATGCGACCCATGCGCTTGGGTTGTTTAAGCAAGAGGGCATTGAAATCGAGCTGATTGATTCTCCCTCTCCCGGAAGCGGGATTGCCGATATGTTGGCCGGCAATATTGATGTGGTGTGGGGGGGGCCTTTGCGTGTGATTAAACAGCGTGATCAAGAGGCTGACTCAGAGAACGCTTTGCTCGCCTTTTGTGAAGTGGTCGGAAAAGATCCATTTTTTATCGTGGGTCGTGAGGGCCAGTCATCATTTCGTTTGAGTGACTTTGCCGGTAAAAAAATTGGTGTGGTGACTGAGGTGCCGACTCCTTGGCTGTGTTTGCAGCAAGATTTGCGAGATGAAGGTGTCGCCATTGACTCTTTAATCGTCAACGAAAAAAACTCGATGGGACAAAATCTCGAAGCCTTGAAAGCAGGCGAGATTGATTACGCGCAATATTTCGAACCGTTCGTTTCTCAGACGGTTGCGTCGGGAGCCGGGCAGGTGTTACATGCTGCAAATAGCCGCGGACCGACTGCGTATACGACTTTTATTTCTACCCGAAAGATCATTGCGCAAAAGCAAGCGGCGTTTGAGGCGATGATTCGCGCGATTGAAAAAATGGGGCCCTGGATTGCCGCGCATAGTGGCCAAGAGTTAGCCTCGCTTATCTCGCCCTTTTATCCGCATGTCGCGCCTGATATTTTGGTGCAAGCCATGGAGCGATATAAAAAGGCGGGGCTGTGGTTTTGTAATAAAACAGTTTCGCGCGTGGGTTTTGAGCGTTTAAAACTCAGTATGCGAAACGGAGGCTTTATTTCTTGCGATCCTGCGTATGAGGACTGCATCGCAGCTTTTTCGCAAGAGTAAAGTCTCACCAGATGTCGGGTAGAGGTTTTGTTTCGCCCCACTCGTCGAAAGTTGGACGCATTCGCTGGCGGGATTCATTTTGCCAGAGTGACTGTTTGAGGGGCGGGGTTGCTTCAGTCCGTAAACCTAAGGCAAATAATGCGCTGAGGTAGATGCCAACGCTGATGCCTGCATCCCCTTTTTCAAGGCGGCTAACGGTGGGTTTTGATACCTTTATTTGTTCGGCGAGTTGTGCCGCCGTTTGTCGTTGACTAATACGTTGATTTTTGACTGCGCTCCCCCACATTCTGACGTGCTCTTGAATTTCTATGGAAATTTCCGTAGAGGAATGTGTCTTTTTGGGCATTTTTGAAATTTCATAGAAGTAGTATTAAACGAAATAAGGACAAATCTATGACTGATTATTTCATCATAAAGTTGTCATTAGTATTCGTAATACTACGTTTATGACTATTTCATTTTTCTGCAAAAAGACACAACCACCTCGTATTTTTTTGAAAAAATAAATGTTTTAAGCGAACGTCGCCACCAATTTTTTTACGACAATATTATTCATTGCACTGAGCCCTTCATTATTGAGCCAGTTTGATATTGCCCTTTTTAATGACGTCTGCCCATTTAATTGTTTCAGCAGTCACAAAGGCTGACCATTCAGGTAACTGACGCAAATCGGGCGTAGAGCCGCGTTGTATCAGCACGTTTTGCATCGCAGGCTCTTTCATAATTGCATGCACATCATCCGAAACTTTTTTTACAATTGCGGGTGGTGTGCCTGCAGGCATGAATAGTCCCGCCCAGCCCACTCCAACAAAACCAGGATAGCCTTGCTCGGCGATTGTTAAAACCTCAGGGAGTTGAGGTGCGCGTTCACTAGATAGTGATGCAATGGCTTTGAGTTTGCCTGACTGAATATGCGGGAGCGATGACGCCATGGTGTCAACCGCTAACATGATGTGTCCGCCCATCAGATCATTCATAGCTGGACCGCTTCCTTTGTAAGCCACACCACTAATGTCAATTTGAGCGCGTTGTTTAAAGAGCTCTGCCGCCAGTTCAAGCGCGTTAGCGCCATAGCCCCAAGTCAGTTTTCCTGGTGCCTGTTTTGCAGCATCAACGAGCTCTTTGAGGTTGTTGTAGGGTGCGGCTGGATTGGCCAAAATCAACCACGGTTGTGTAAAGACGCCGCCGACCGGGACAAAGTCACGCTTCATGTTGTAGGGAAGTTTTGGGTAGAGCGCCTCATTGACGGCCGTAGTCGTACTGCTCGCAAAGGTAATGGTGTAGCCATCCGGCGCAGCATCTTTTCCAGCCGTCATTCCAGGAATGCTTGCGCCGCCGCCGCGATTATCGACAAAAACTGGTTGCCCCCATTTTTGAGTTAATCGCTCTGCGAGCAAGCGCGCAATAATATCTGTGGCTTGACCAGCAGGGAAGGGAACGATGAGTCGAACAGTCTTGGTTGGATAGTTTGCGGTGGTTTGAGCTGTTGCAGTCAAAGATGCACAAGCAAAAGCTAAGCCTAAACCGATGTAAATTTTTCGAGAAAATGTTGGAGCGAATATTTTCATGTCAGCCTCATTTTTGAATCATTATGATTGGGCAGTGCTTCAACGATTGTATGAGTTGTAAAAAAAAATGGGACATCAATCGTCCCATTTTTTTTGCTGCAGTATTTAGTTACTAATCGCTATAGGTCGTTTGAAGTGTTTTCCTTTAAACAGGCATGCGCAACACGATCTTGCCGACGTGTTGGTTCGTTTCCATCATTGCTTTGGCCTGCTCGAGCTGATCAAAAGCAAAAGCTTGATCGACGAGCGGTCTGATGCGGCCGTCAGCAATTGCAGGAATAACCTCAGCTTTAAACTCAGGCAGGAACTCTGCGCGTTGTGCGGCTGAGCGGAGTTTGTTCGATACACCAAACAATCTGAGACGCTTGGAATGCAGTGCGAGCAAATCGAGCTCTGCAGACAGCACACCATCCACATAACCTACCATGGCAAAGCGAGCCTCAAAAGCCATGCAGCGGATGCTTTCAGCAAAGACCGAGCCACCGACAGTATCGACGACGAGGTTCGCACCTTTGCCGTCCGTGACTTTCATCACTGTTTCCTCGAAGCCAGAACCTCTGAGGCACAACGGTACATCGAGGCCGTGTTCTTTCAAGCGTGCCAGTTTCTCTGGTGAACCGGAGGTGCCAATGACTTTTGCGCCCATGGCTTTGGCAGTTTGCAAGGCTGCAACGCCCACGCCTGAGGACACGCCATGAATGAGCAGCCATTCGTTGGGCAGGAGTTTGCCTTGTAGTGACAGCATATCGTGCACGACGAGATAGGTCAGTGGGACGCTGGCCGCTTGTTCAAAAGTGAGTGTTGCGGGAATGGGCATGGCCTCGACTTCGTCCATCGCTGCGTATTCAGCAAATGCTCCACGGCAACGGCCCATGACTTTATCGCCGACTTTAAGGCCTTTGACTTCTGAGCCGAGAGCCTCGATCACGCCAGCGCCTTCCATGCCGATCGCGCTCGCCTGGCCGCCTTTGTGCAGGCCGTGACCGATGACGAATTCACCGCGGTTGAGGCTGGCTGCGTGCAGACGCACGAGAACCTGTGTCGGGGCGGGTGTGGGTCGCTCAATGTCACGCATCTCCAACACAGTCTTGTTGCCAACTGTTTGCATCCAATATGACTTCATTTTTAATTACCTTATTAATAATCAATTTTTCAAGAACTTTACTGCAATTTCCGTAAAGCAGGCACTTTCAGAATGATCAGCAGCATGAGCGCGGCGGCGCAGACGCCGTAGGCACCGAGGGCAATCTGGACGCCGAAGCTTTCAGCAACCGCACCGGCAAAGAGGTTGCCAAAGGGGAGGCTGATGACAACACCCGTACGCAGTCCCATGACGCGGCCGCGCATTTCGGGGGCGGTGTTACTCAGGATCAAGGTTGCGATCAGCGTCCACGTGATGGCTTGGGCGAGACCTGCAAAAAACACAATGCCGAGCGACAGGTAGTAGGAGTCTGACAAAGAAAATAAAAACAAAGTAGCGGGCCAGAGCAAGCCGCCTATGACCACAAACAAACCACGGCGTTTGAAGTTACCCAGCGAGACGACGAGCAATCCTGCTGTCAAGGCACCGAGTCCTGCCGTGGCGGTGAGCATGCCATAGCCCGTGGGGCCAGCATCCAGTACATAGCGGGAAAAGAGCGGCAGAAACGAATACCGATAGGGCGCTACAAAAAAGTTGAGCATGAAGGCAATCAGCAGCAGCACAAAGACCGTTTGATGGCTCCACGCATATTGAAAGCCCGCCACCAGGCTTTTAAGAGGGGGCTCGTGCTTGCGGGGCGGTGCTTGCTCAATAGGATGTTTTGCATTTTTAAGACGTAGCAGCGCACCGAGATCCAAGACATAGATGAGTGCGATCAGCGCATAGGCACCGCTCATCCCAAAAGCGGGGATGAGAAGTCCTCCAAAGGCGGGTCCGATGACGACAGTCATTTCGGTCGCGACGGCATTCATCGCCACGGCGTTGGTCAGGTCGTCTTTACCCACCAGATCGGGAATAAAGGCTTGGCGGGTAGGATGATCGAGTGCCCACGTGAGGCTGCTGATGAGTGACAGGACAATGAGATGGCCGATGTTCAAGGTGTCGGTCAGCAATAGCACCAGCATGGTGAGTGTCACGCCACTGCTGATTAGGGAGGCCATGATCAGGAGCTTGCGACGATCCATGCGGTCGGCCAGCACGCCCATCATGGGGGCTAGGAGATAGCCGGCCATCTTGCAGCCTGTGACGATACCGACCATCAAGGGTGAGTCCGTCAATACAAGCGTGAGCCAACCCACGACAACAAGATCTGCCCACCGCGCTGTCGAAGACAGCAAGGTGGCGATCCAGAGCATCCGAAAATTGCGGTGGCGCAGCGCGCCGGCTTTGAACATTAAAAAAGTGAACCTTGTGATTCTTTAAACATCGATGATCGCGCCTTTGCGTTCGACAATCATGCCGTAGGCGTGCGGTTCTCTATGCTTGGCAAAGTTAAATACCGAGTTTTTGTAAGACAAGGTCAGATCCAGATCACAACGGGCAATGGCCAGCTCGTCGCCAAGCGTGCTGCATGCACCCACGATCTCGCCGGAGGGGGCGACGATGATGGAGTTGCCGATTTGATCCACGCCTTCTTCGCATCCACCTTTGCCCACGCCCACGACCCACGTACCGTTTTGATAGGCACCGGCTTGCATGACCAGCTCGTTGTGAAAGTGCGAGAGGTTGTCGTGCTCAGGGGCAGGAGGATTATGGACGGGCGTGTTGTAGCCGATCAAAATCATCTCAACACCCTGCAGGCCCATGACGCGATAGGTTTCTGGCCAGCGACGGTCGTTGCAGACCGCCATGCCGATAATCCCGCCAAAGGCGCGAAACACGGGAAAGCCGAGATTGCCGGTTTCAAAATAACGTTTTTCAAGATGCTGAAATTGACGCCAGGGTTCGTGTTCGGCATGACCGGGCAAATGGATTTTGCGGTATTTGCCGACGATGCTGCCAGTCTGATCGACCAGAATCGAAGTGTTGAAGCGACGTGTGCGTCCCTCTTCTTCGGTGAGTTCGGCATATCCCAGATAAAACCCGACTTTGAGTTTGCGTGCGGCATCAAACAGCGCCTGCGTTTCTGGGCCGGGCATTTGTGCTTCAAAGTAAGCATCCAGTTCAGTTTGTGACTCAATGAACCACCGCGGGAAAAAGGTGGTGAGTGCCAGCTCTGGAAACACCACGAGGTCGCAGCCGTGGCGCGCACCTTGTTCAAGCAGGGTGATCAGGCGCGTCACCATTTCTTTGCGGGTGTGTGTGCGTTGAATGGGGCCGAGCTGCGCTGCGCCGACGGTCACGATGCGGGTCATGGGGGTGGACTCCTATTGGGCAAGTTCAGTAAGGGTGGCAAGCAGAACATTGGCTCCGGCGATGAGATCGGCGGGCTCAGTATGCTCAGCCGGGTTGTGGCTGATGCCCCCAACACTGGGGACAAAAATCATGGAAGTTGGACAAATACGCGCCATCATTTGCGCATCGTGTCCGGCACCTGAGGTCATGCGCTGATGTGAAAGCCCCAAGGACTCTGCATGGTGGGCGATGCGATCGGTCAGTGCCGCATCAAAGATCACCGGTTCAAAGCGTGCGAGGCGACGATAGGTGATTGTGACGCCCTCGGACTCGGAGAGTGACTGCAGGAAATCCTTGAGCGCTTGCTCGGCTTGTTGCAGCAAGAGCTCGTCGGTATTGCGCAAGTCGACGGTGATCGTGGCGCGCGCGGCGATCACGTTGATGAGGTTGGGTGTTAACACCACGTGACCGACGGTGCCGACTTGATTGCCGCCCATTTTGCGGGTGAGCTCACGCACAAAGGTGGAGACTGCACTTGCGGCATAGCCTGCGTCGTGGCGCAGGCGCATGGGTGTGGTTCCCGCGTGGTTGGACTGGCCGACGATGGTGAGCTCTTGCCAGGAGATGCCTTGAAGATTTTCAACGGCGCCAATCTTGATGCCATCCGCATCGAGCAGAGGGCCTTGTTCAATGTGCAGCTCTACAAACGCGTGGGGCTTGTGCATGCCCAGTGGCGCGGTACCGTGATAACCGATGCGTTTGAGTTCGTCACCTAAGATCGCGCCATCAATTGCTTTGACGGCTAAGGCCTCGTCGAGGGGCATGCCACCTACGTAGACAAGGGAGCCCAGCATGTCGGGCGCGAAACGAGCGCCTTCTTCGTTGGTAAAGATGCCAACGACGATTGAGCGTTCTGTGGTGACCTGAGCATCGTTGAGCGTGGCGACGACTTCGAGACCCGCCAGTACGCCGTAATTACCATCGTAAGCGCCACCGGTCCGTACGGTATCGGTGTGAGAGCCTGTCATCACTGGGGCGAGCTCGGGACGCATGCCTGCGCGTATGCCAAAAATATTCCCGATGGGATCGACGCAAACCGACATGCCGAGCTCTTTCATCCAGCCTACGACCAGATCTCGTCCCGCTTTGTCTTCGTCTGTCAGAGCAAGACGACAACACGCATTGGTTTCTGTGCGACCGATGTCGGCAAGAGTTTCAAGTTGAGCTAATAGACGTGGGCCGTTAATGTACATATGTGATGCCAATATTTGTTCAAGTGACGATGCCAGAGAATCGGTAGGAAACTGGTTGAATCACTCAGCCAAAACCTCTTGGGCTGTCTTGCCCACCACTTCTTTGTAGATCGTGGGGTCGGTGTCGCCTTCGCTGCCAATTAAGAGCACGCGAGAGTTGGCGTCTAAGCCGAGTGCATCCCAAAGGGGGGCATTGCCTTGGGCTGCCATCAGTAATCCCAAACCTGTACTGCCTGTCTCACCGGAGACAATTTTTGGATCATTTCCAATTGGATTGGCAAACACGCGCATGCCTTCGAGTGCAAACTCATCCGCGATCGTGGCATAGCAATTAATACCGTTTTTCAAAATATCCCAAGCGACAGGCGAGACCTCTCCGCAGGCCAGTCCAGCCATGACGGTGTCCAGGTCGCCCGTGACAACGACTGGGTGACCGACTTGGCCGCTTTGAAAGAAACAATCCGCGCGTTCGGGTTCGATGATGACGAACTGAGGACGTTTAGCGCCCCAAGCTTGCCAGAAGGTTGCGCAGACCGAGGCCGCGAGTGCGCCGACACCGGCTTGCACCAGTACATGTGTGGGTGGGTTGTCACGCAATTCGTTGACGATTTCTCGTGACATCACGCCATAACCGTGCATGACGTCTATCGGAATGTCGCGATAGCCTTCGTAAGTTGTGTCGGAGACAACCGTCCAGCCATGCTCGGCGGCTTGTTGCGCGGCATGATGCACGGAGTCGTCATAATTACCTTGTACGCGAATGACCTCGGCACCATAAAACGCGATGGCGGCACGACGACCTTCACTGACCGTGGCGTGAATATAGATGACGCAACGACAGCCAAACAGCTGCGCGCCCCAGGCGACTGAGCGGCCATGGTTGCCATCCGTTGCACAGGTGACAGTCATCTTGGAAATGATGTCAGCATATTTGCCGGACAATATTTCCTCTGGTGAGGCGAGGTGGCCATTATGTTGGGCGGCGATGTTTTTCTGAATCAGGCGAAATACCGCATAAGCGCCGCCGAGCGCTTTAAAGCTTTTTAAGCCAAAGCGCGTGCTTTCGTCTTTGTAGTAGAGTGCTGCGATACCGAGCTTTTTAGCCAGCGCGGGCAGAGTGTGCAGGGCAGTACTGGCATAGCCGGGCCAGCCCGAAATTTCTTTTTCAGCGGCATCAAAGCCGAGCGTATGCAGAATAGTCGCTCTGAATTGCCCATAAGCGTCGTTGTCCACACTGGCAACAGGGTTGTTGTAGAGCGCGACGCCATTGCCTTTCAAAATCGGGGCTTTCATTGTGAACCTGCCTAAAAGTTATTAATGTTTGGTGCTGTTTTGCCTAGATGACGTATAAATCTACATCAATGAAGCAAAATCCATCATTCCTAGAATAGACGATCTCTTCAATTTTTTCTGAATGGTGCAAAGCAGTATGATCATCAGCATTCATACAGTGGTATAAAAACCTTTGTTAGCAATACCATTCGCTATTTGATCCCTCATTTAGCTTTGCAATCGAGCAACTTATGACCTATTCACCTACCGTCCAAAAAACCATCAGCCTGTTAGAAACACTTGTCGGCTTCGACACCACCAGCCGTGAGTCCAATCTAGGCTTGATTGAATACGTGCGCGATCATTTGCAGTCTTTAGGGTTGTCGGTGCGTCTCTCCTATGATGCGGACAAACGCAAGGCTAACTTGTTTGCGACGTTTGGCGATCCTAAGGCGAGAGGCATTGTGCTGTGCGGCCACACTGATGTGGTGCCCGTGGATGGCCAAGCGTGGAATACCAACCCCTTCAAAGCCCACATCGCGGATGGCAAGATTTATGGTCGCGGCGCGGTCGACATGAAGGGCTATATCGCGGCCTCCATGGCGATGTTGCCTGCGTTCATGAATAGCGACTTAAAACAGCCTTTGCATATCGGCCTGACCTACGACGAAGAGGTGGGTTGTATTGGTGTGCAGACCTTGATTAAAGATTTGGCCGAGGCGGGCATCCATCCTGCCGGTTGTTTTGTGGGCGAACCGACTCGTATGCAGGTGATGACAGGGCACAAGGGAATGCGCGTGACGCGTTGCCGTGTGCGTGGTCTGGAGGCGCATTCCTCGATGGCGCCGGATGCCGTTAGCGCGATCGAATATGCCGCCCGTCTGGTAGAAAAAATCCGCGGTATGGCGTTGCAGATTCAGAAGGAAGGCCCGTTTGATCCGATGTTCAAGACCCCGCACGGCACAATGCAGACGGGTGTGATTCACGGTGGCACTGCACCTAACATCGTGGCCAAGGATTGCGAGTTCATTTTCGATTGCCGCACCTTGCCACAAGGGAATTCCGACGAGTTGATTCGTCAGGTCCAAGAGTATGCCGAGACGCTTAAAGTCGAAATGCGCAAGATTTCAGCCGAGGCAGACATCACGTTTGAAACGATTTCCAACTCAGCACCGTTAGCGACTGACAAGGAAGCGGCGATTACTTATCTGGGAACCAGCCTCGCGCGTAACAACATGCTCGGTCGTGTGTCGTTTGCTACCGATGCGGGATGGTTAAACCGAGCAGGCATCCCTTGCGTGGTGATTGGCCCAGGCGACATCGACGTCGCTCACAAGCCAAACGAGTACATCGAGATTAGTCAGCTCGAAGAGTGTCTGGGCTTTATGGACCGTCTGCGCGAGCGCATGACGCAGGAAATTTTGCTGGCCTGAGTCCCAGCCTATCGCTAGGGTGGTCTCAACGCCCGTGTTCAGTCAGACTGAGCACGGGTTTTTTTATGCTACGGCTCGGCGCAGTACCTGACCTGCACGCGCACCGGTTGAGGCACCATTTCTCCAGCTGGCCACGCCGTTGACGTAGACACGCTGAATGCCGGCAGCGGGTCGCATTGGGTCGGCAAACGTCGCCAAGTCGCGCACCTCTTGTGGATCGAACACGACGATGTCCGCCGCATAGCCAGGCGAGATCAGGCCGCGGTCTTTGAGGCCGAATTTGGCGGCGGGCATGCCCGTCATTTTGTAGACCGCAGTCTCTAGAGAAAAGATTTTGCGATCGCGGGAGTAGTGACCCAGCACGCGAGGAAAGGCGCCCCACAGGCGAGGGTGCGGAAAGGTGTCATGAGGCAAGCCATCAGAACCGATCATGGTCTCAGGGTGCGCCATGATGCGCTCGACGTCGCCTTCGTCCATCGAAAAATAAATCGCGCCGGCGGGTTGCAGCGTGGCCAGAAACTCGGTGAGCTCCAGACTCTGCTCTTTCATAAGGTCGTCGACATAGCGACCGGCTGTTTCTGGCTTGGCTTTTGACCAAGCGATCAGAGTACGCGCGGCTTGTTCAACCGCGTCTTGACGCAAAACAGTCGAAGAAGCGATGTAGGGATAGCAATCCATGCACACATCGCCGCGTGTACGGGCTTCATCGATCAGTGCCAGTGTTTCGGTCGAACGACCATGGTTGGCGCGACCGTTGACCTTGTGATGAGAGATCACCTGACGCACACCCAGTGCGTTGGCGATGGACATGGCTTCAGTCATGGCTTCGAGCACATTTTCCGCTTCGTTACGGATATGCGAAGCGATCAGGGCGTTGGTGCCGCGCAGGGGCTCGAACACTGCTTGAATTTCCTGCGCAGTCGCAGCCTGTGCCGGAGCGTAATAAAGACCGGTCGAGACACCGACAACTCCTGCATCAAGCGCCTCCTGGACGAGTTGTTGCATTTTTGCGATTTCAGCGTCGTTGGCCGGGCGCTCCAAGTCCTGCATGGTGACCGCGCGCAAGGTAGTGTGACCCGCCAACGAGGCGACATTAATCGCAGAGGGAGTTTTCTCCAGCGCTTGAAAATATTCTTTGAACGATTCGTAGCGCTGGGCGGATGCATCGGCGACTAGATTTAACGGAGGCACCGGATTGGTGCGTCCAAGTGGCGCCAAACTGATGCCACAGTTACCGGTAATCACGGTCGTTGCGCCCTGACTTACCTTGGGTTGCATCGAGGGGTCGGCCAGCACCAAACGATCGTCGTGCGTGTGGACGTCGATAAATCCCGGGGAAATTGTTAAGCCATCCACATCCACGACGGTACTGGCTTGGACTTGGAGGTTGAGTCCGACCGCGCTGATCCGGCCGTTGCTAATCGCCACATCCGCGCGATATCGGGGATTACCCGAACCATCAATGACGACGCCATTCTTGAGGAGGAGATCACATTTCATAAGGGATAACTGGAGTGTTGTAAGTCGCACCATTATGGTACAAGTTCGTCAGTTATTCATTAAGTAATTTGTGGATATACGAATTCTTAGTTGTTGGTCTGAAGATTGGTCTAAAGCCAATTACCCCATATGGCACGGTAATTGCTTTCAGAGATATTGCACGTTTCTATTTATCTGGAGTCTTATATGAATCTAAATCGACGTGATTTACTGAAGGGCGCAGCTGGCTTGGGTTTGGCTGCGACAGGCATGGTTGGCGCACCTGCGTTTTCTCAATCATCTTCGCGCATTCTGAAATTTGTTCCTCAGTCCAACTTGGCGAACTTTGACCCAATTTGGGGCACGCAGTATGTGGTGCGTAACGGCGCCCAGCTGGTGTGGGACACACTTTATGGCATGGACAACAAACTGCAACCCCAGCGCCAGATGATTGAGAGCGAGGAGGTCTCCAGCGATGGATTGACCTGGACGTTCAAGCTGCGTCCCGGCATGAAATTCCATGACGGCGAGCTTGTGCGCGCTGTGGACGCTGTGGCCAGTATCAACCGCTGGTCACAACGTGACCCAATGGGTTTGATGATTCGTGCCGTTCAAAAAGAACTTTCGGTGGTGAACGACTCAACCTTTAAGTGGGTCCTCTCGAAACCCTTTCCAAAGATGCTTTTGGCACTGGGCAAGGTCGGTACGCCGATTTGCTTCATCATGCCAGAGCGCTTTGCCAAGACCGATCCTTTCAAACAAATCGATGACTACATCGGTTCGGGTCCAATGAAATTCTCGCGCAAAGAGTTCAAGCCAGGCGCTTTGGCTGTGTTTGAGCGTTTTGATGGCTACAACTCACGCAAAGAGCCAGGCAATTGGATGGCCGGTGGCAAGCAGATCAATTTCGACCGTATCGAATGGATCATCATGCCTGACCCCGCGACAGCCTCGGCTGCATTGCAGAGTGGCGAAGTCGATTGGTGGGAAACACCTCTGCCAGATCTGGTTCCATTGCTCAAGCGCAATAAGAATATCGCTCTCGATATCGCTGATCCGCTCGGCAACGTCGGTTCGTTCCGTATGAATCACTTGCATGCTCCTTTTGACAATCCAAAGGTCCGTCGCGCAGTTCAAATGGCGGTGAGCCAAGAAGATTACATGCGTGCAGTGGTGGGTTCGGACACTAAGCTCTGGAAAAACTCTGCTAGCTTCTTTACCCCAGGTACATCTCTGTATACCGAGAATGGCGGTGACGTGCTCAAGAACGGTCCTAAGATGGAACTCGCGAAAAAGATGTTGGCCGAATCCGGCTACAAGGGCGAGCCTGTTGTCTGTCTGGTTGCACAAGACAACGCCATCACCAAAGGTCAGGGCGAAATTACGGCTGACTTGCTCAAGCGGTTGGGCATGAACGTCGACTTCGTTGCAACCGACTGGGGTACTGTTGGTCAGCGTCGTGCCTCCAAGAATGAGCCTAGTAAAGGCGGTTGGGGCATGTTCCATACTTGGCACGCTGGTGCAGATACAGCGACTATCGCCGGTAACATTGGCGTACGTGCGAAT
Organism: Zwartia sp.; assembly: GCF_049655405.1. Taxonomy (GTDB): domain Bacteria; phylum Pseudomonadota; class Gammaproteobacteria; order Burkholderiales; family Burkholderiaceae_B; genus Zwartia. The sequence continues at coordinate 90,954 of NZ_JBASJR010000011.1, read as the reverse complement.
GGCGACAAGGCTTGGTTTGGTTGGCCGAACGTGCCTGCTGTCGAAAAGGGTGTTGATGAGTGGTTCGATGCATCGACTCTTGATGCTGAGAAAGCATCTTTCGCCAAGATCAATAAGTCTGCGATGGAAGAAGTGGTCTACATTCCTACGGGCTTCTTTTATACCTATCAAGCTTGGCGCAAGAACGTCACCGGTATCGTCGGTGGCCCATTGCCCTGGTTTAACGGTGTGAAGAAAACCTAACTCTGGTTTGAGTCGATCACAGGTCGATACGCGTGCTCAGTTTGCTTGCGTATCGACCCCGTTGATCTGCTGTAGTTTTGGATTCAACCTAGTAGCACGGAAGTCTCAACACTATGTTTAGTTATATTGTTCGCAGGGTATTGGCGACCATACCGGTCATGCTAATCGTCGCCCTGTTTGTGTTCAGCCTGCTCTATATCGCCCCAGGCGATCCGGCTGTCGTGATTGCTGGCGATCAAGCCAGTCCGGCAGACGTTGAAAAAATCAGAGCGGGTTTGGGTCTGGACAGGCCTTTTCTGGTCCGTTTCTCCGAGTGGTTTTTTAATCTCCTACGTGGTGACCTCGGTGTCTCCATGTTTACGAACATCCCGGTCAGCGAGCTGATTGCTCAGCGGATCGAACCGACATTGTCGTTGATGGTCTTGACGCTGGTGCTGGCAATTGGGATCGCCGTGCCTATCGGTGTGTTGGCCGCTTGGAAAGCCGGTACATGGATCGATCGTGGCGTGATGGCGATTTCGGTGGTCGGATTTTCCGTCCCCGTGTTCGTGGTCGGCTATTTGCTGAGCTTTTTCTTTTCACTCGAGCTCGACTGGTTTCCGGTGCAGGGTTATGTGTCTTACACCAAGGGCTTTGGTGTCTGGCTCGAACATTTGATCTTGCCCGCGATTGCGTTGGGCTTTGTGTACATCGCACTGATCGCCCGAATCACGCGCGCCACTATGCTCGAAGTGTTGTCACAGGATTACATCCGGACCGCTCGCGCCAAGGGCATGAGTCAGCCGGGTATTTTGTTTATTCACGCACTCAAGAATGCCGCTGTGCCCGTAGTCACTGTGATTGGTATTGGTATCGCTTTACTGATCGGCGGTGCGGTGGTGACAGAAAGTGTATTTGCGATTCCCGGTTTGGGACGTTTGACTATCGATGCGATTGTGCGCCGCGACTATCCGCTTATTCAGGGCTTGGTCGTTGTGTTCAGCTTTGTTTATGTGTTGGTCAACCTCGCGGTCGACATAATCTACACAATCGTTGATCCCAGGATTCGTTACTGATGACTCAATTTGCTGCTGCTCCCCCACTACCGGATTTGCTCAAACCCCGACGCCAGCGTAAAGGCTTCTTTGGTTTCTTGCTCAATAATCCGACGATCGCTTTTGGTGCAGGCTTATTGCTTGTGATGTTGATTATTGCGGTGTTTGCTCCTTGGCTCGGTACGGTTGATCCGACTGAGCTGGCGCCGCGTAATCGTAACCTTGAACCCTCCGCCAAGCACTGGTTTGGTACCGACGCATTTGGACGCGATATTTACTCGCGTGTCATGTACGGCGCCCGCGTATCGCTGACCATTGGTTTTGCTGTGGCCTTTCTGGCTTCGGCGATCGGCCTGTTAATCGGTTTGATCTCAGGAACGTTCCGCCGCGCAGATGCCATCATCATGCGCGTGATGGACGGACTGATGTCGATTCCTCCGATCCTCTTGGCGATTGCATTGATGGCACTGACACGTGCGAGCGTGGAAAACGTGGTCATCGCGATTACGATCGCCGAGATTCCGCGTGTGTCGCGTCTGGTGCGAGGCGTGGTGTTGTCGCTCAGAGAGCAAGCGTATGTCGATGCCGCGATTTCCTGCGGTTGCCGCATGCCGATGCTGATCTGGCGTCACATCCTGCCAAACACCTTGGCACCTCTGACTGTACAGGCGACCTATATTTGCGCTTCTGCGATGATCACCGAGTCCATCCTGTCGTTTATCGGCGCGGGTGTGCCTCCCATCATTCCTTCATGGGGCAACATCATGGCCGATGGCCGTACGTTGTTCCAGATCTTGCCGTACATCATCTTTTTCCCAGCGGTTTTCTTGTCGCTCACCGTGCTGGCTGTCAACCTGATGGGTGACGGTTTCCGTGACGTGCTCGATCCTCGCAAGTCGAAAACAAGCTGATTGGAGATATCTCTTGGCCTTATTAGAAGTTGAAAACCTTCAGACGCACTTTCGTACACCAGACGGTATCAACCGTGCGGTAGATGGCGTGAGCTTTGTCGTAAACGAGGGCGAGACACTCGCCATCGTGGGCGAATCCGGTTGCGGTAAATCCGTGACAGCGATGTCGATTTTGCGTTTGATTCCTGAGCCTCCCGGAAAGATTGCCGGTTCGATCAAATTTATGGGCAAGGACTTGCTCAAAATGTCGGACAAAGAAATGCGCGCCATTCGTGGTGATGCGATTTCGATGATTTTTCAGGAGCCGATGACCAGTCTGAATCCCGTACTCAAGATTCGACGTCAATTGACCGAGACACTGCGTCTGCATCAGAAAATTACTGATGAGCAAGCCAATGCGCGTGCCCTCGAGCTGATGAATCTCGTCGGGATCGCCGAGCCCGAGCGTCGTTTGGACGAGTATCCCCACCAGCTGTCAGGCGGTATGCGTCAGCGCGTGATGATTGCGATGGCGCTTGCCTGTAATCCGAAACTTTTGATTGCAGATGAACCCACGACCGCACTGGACGTGACGATTCAGGCGCAGATTCTGGATTTGATGGCGGATCTTAAAAATAAGATCGGTGCTGCGATTGTTTTGATCACACACGATCTGGGTGTGGTCGCCGAAGTTGCCGAACGCGTGATGGTGATGTATGCCGGTCGCAAAGTCGAAGAAGCACCCGTCAAGGAGTTGTTTGCCAACCCTTTGCATCCCTACACTCAGGGCTTGTTGGGTGCAGTGCCAAAGCTGGGTGCTTCGATCGAAGGTCATTCAACGCGTTTGAAAGAGATCCCGGGTTTGGTTCCGAGTCTTAAAAATAAGATTCAAGGTTGCGTCTTTGCTTCCCGTTGTCCTTTGGCTAAAGGACCATGTCATGAGATTGCCCCCGCGATGCAAATGAGAGAGGGCGGCCATCAAGTCGCCTGTCATTTTGCTGGTGAAGTGGCTTTTGCCAATGACTAAGTTTGCTCTTGACTCACACGAATTAGGTTAACCGAATGTCTACGTCCGCTACAGTGCCCTTGCTTGAAGTCCGTCAGATTCAAAAATTCTTTCCGATTAAAACCGGTTTGCTGAGTAAGGTCACGGGTCACGTTCACGCCGTCGATGGCGTGTCTTTTTCCATTGAAAAAGGCGAGACGCTCGCCTTGGTGGGTGAGTCTGGCTGTGGTAAGTCCACCGTCGGTCGCTCGATTTTGCGTTTGTTCGAGCTGACCTCTGGCGAGGTGATCCTCGACGGTACGCGTATCGATAATCTCTCCGCCAGTGCCTTGCGTCCGCTGCGCAAACGTATCCAGGTGATTTTTCAGGATCCATTCTCCAGCCTGAACCCACGCATGCGCGTGCACGATATCATTGCCGAGCCGATCCGTAACTTTGGGCTTGAAAGCGACGAAGCCAAAATCAAAGAGCGTGTGGCGTATCTGCTGGACAAGGTGCGCCTGTCTAAAGATGCCGGCGAGCGTTGGCCCCATGAGTTTTCAGGTGGTCAGCGCCAGCGTATCTGTATCGCGCGGGCCTTGGCTGCTGAGCCTGAACTGATCATTTGCGACGAAGCCGTTTCGGCACTCGACGTGTCAGTCAAAGCTCAGATCGTGAACCTGTTGCAGGACCTGCAAAAAGAACTCGGCTTGGCCTTGCTGTTTATTAGCCATGACTTGGCGATCGTGGAACACATGACGCATCGCGTGGCCGTGATGTATCTCGGTCGTATTGTTGAGTTGGCGACCCGCACAGAGTTGTTTTCCGATCCCAAGCATCCTTATACGTCGGCGCTGCTGTCTGCTGTCCCCGTGCCCGATCCGGAAAAAAAGACGACCCGTATCGTGTTGCAAGGCGATGTGCCGAGCCCTGTCAAGCGTCCAAGTGGTTGCCATTTCCATACGCGCTGCCCCGAGGCGATCGACATCTGCAAAACCAAAGAGCCTAAGCAAACCATCCTGCCCTCCGGGCGCATGGTGGCCTGTCATTTGCGAGAGGTTTAAGCAGTAACAATTGCGTAACTAAAAAGACGCTTAACAGGCACAATTCCTTATAGAATTTTGGCAAACTCTCTTCCATCATTATGGGATGGAAAAACGCGTGCTTACCCTCGAATTGGCAGTTGAACAAAATACTAAGCTCCTCGAACGATTGGAGCGCAGAGTAGGCGATTTGAGTCTGTCCGTGAACGATTTGCGTGTCGAAATGTTGCAAGGACATACTGAGCTTCGAAAGGAAGTCGGACAACACCTCGCTGAGCTTCATAAATCGTTTGATCGTAAATTTCTTTGGCTTTTCACTTCCTATTGTGCGGGTTTGCTAACCGTCCTAGGCTTTTTAGGAAAGTACTTGGTTGATCAGCTCATTAAATAAAATGGTTCAAAGAAAGTTTCTGTGTGACTAAGTTATCATCAAATGATTAAGTTTATCTGTTACAGATTTTCATTCAGGAATTAAAAATGACCCAGCCCTTGGCCATTATTTTTGGCGGTTCGCGCGGTATTGGTGCGGCTTGCGTCGAGGCTCTCGCGCGCGAGGGTTTTCGTGTGGCCTTTACCTATGTGACCAAGCCAGACGAGGCACGGGCGTTGGAAAAAGCGGGGCAGATCAAGGCCTATGCCGCAGACGTTCGAGATCCTTCTGCTGTGAAAAAAGTGTTTGACGAGGCTGCCCGAGACTTTGGCACACGTCCCCAAGTCGTCGTGGCCAACGCCGGCATCAATAAACCCTATTTGCCGATCGGCCAGTTCAGCCACGACAATTTCCGTGAGCTGATGGAGGTCAACGTGTTTGGTACGTTTAACGTGCTGACCGAAGCCGCCCGTGAAGTGCTCGACGGTGGCACGATCATCGGGATCACGACCTCGATGGTACGGAATGCCGTGCCGGGTGGTGGTGCTTATACGGCGACCAAAGCGGCGGTTGAGGGACTGTTGCGCTCCATGGCCAAGGAACTTGCTGTGCGTGGGGTGCGCGTCAATGCGGTGGCCCCTGGCGCGGTCGATACTGACCTGTTTCATTCAGGTAAAACAGACGAAGCCAAGCAGCGCGCGGCGGCTGCAAGTCCGTTTAACCGAATCGGACTGCCGCATGAGGTGGGTGATGTAGTGGCCTATCTGGCTTCGAGTCGCGCCTCCTGGATCCACGGTCAGATCATTCAGCCGAATGGTGGCTTGATTTAGTTCGTCATCATAAGAAGCCAAACTAGTCGAAGTTTGGCTTCTTTACTTTTTGCTACATCTTGCCTGGCAGCCATGTCACGATTTGTGGGAACACCATCAATAAGACTGTGAACAGGATGATGATGATGGCATAGGGTAGTGCTCCCCACATCACATCGCTGATCGTACCCGAGTCTGAACGAATTCCGTGAACAACAAATAAATTCATGCCAACGGGTGGTGTGATGAGTCCAAGTTCGCACATCAAGATGACAAAGATTCCGAACCAGATTGGATCAATTCCGAGTGCGATCGCAATCGGATATGTGACAGGAATGGTCGCCACCATCATGGACAACACATCCATGAACATACCCAGCAGCAGATAAAACACAATCAAGCCCAGAATCAGTCCTGCAGGGGACAGCCCAAGGCTAGTGACCCACTTTGTCATGACCTCAGCGACACCGGTCAGACTGATGGTGAGATTTAAGATAAAGGCTGCCGCGATGATCAGCAGGATCATGCCGGAGACACGGGCTGTGGAAATAAAGCAGCCACGTAAAAGCGGCCAGCTTAAACGACCTGACTTTACGACAAAAAAGAGAACGGTCGTGACGCCTAGCGCGGCGCTTTCAGTCGCAGTCGCAATGCCAAAATACAAGCTACCCATCACGACACCAAAGACGATCAATGGAGCAATGAGGTGCTGAGAAACGATGAGTTTATCTTTGAAGCTGACTTTTTCTTCACGTAAGTCGTTACCACTCAGGATGCTAGTGATGGCGATGTAAAGCATGAAAGACGCCGTCAATAACAGCCCAGGAATAATACCTGCGACAAATAGTTTTCCAATGGAGTTGTTGGTCAGTGAGCCATAGATGATCATGTTGACACTGGGTGGAATCAAAATGCCGAGTGTGCCACCTGCAGCGATTGACCCAAGTGATGGGCGAATCGGATAGCCACGTTTCATCAACGAGGGGAGTGCTACCGTGGAAATCGTCGCGGCGGTCGCGACCGAAGAGCCTGAGGTTGCCGCAAATAAGGCACAGCTGCCAATATTGGTATGCAACAGACCACCAGGCAGGCGACCAAACCAGGCTGAGAGTGCGAGATACATACGATCAGCAATGCCGGAGCGCAGGAGTAACTCACCTAATAGGACAAAAAGAGGAATGGAGGTTAATAGATTTTCATTCTGGACGCCCCAAAGAACAGGTGCGATCGAATTCATAAAGGGCAAACCGTACACGGCAATGCCACCGACGATGCCGACAAGCGCCATTGAGACTGCGATGGGAATGCCGGCAATCATCATGAAAACCATGACTAAAAACGCAAGTGTGATTAGGGTGGGATTCATACTTTCTTCACGATCTCGTCAAGGTTAGAACGTTGCGCCAAATCATCGAGCTCTTCTTTGAGCTCTTCCTTTGCACTTTTAGGTTGGAATTCACGAATGAGCTCTTTTTCCTTTCCAGTAAACAAGAGATACGTTGCCCAGGCAGCAAAACACACGGAGACAATGGCAAACATCACCAGGCCCGCATACCAAAGCGATTGGGGATAAATGAGGGGCGTGGCCCACGGGGTTTGTGCCGTACTGCCATAGGTCACTGAGTCGAGTAAAACTTGTATGGCGACCCAGCACAAAAATACTGCAAATGCTGCCAGACTGAAGGCTGAAAGCCAGTTCATGACGGCTTTCAGCCAGTCTGGATAATGTTGATGCAACACATCCACACGAATGTGATTGCGTCCGAACACGGCTAGACTAAAAGAGATGGTTGACCCAATGGCCAAGGCATAACCTCCTAGTTCATCTACGCCCTGTAGGGAAACATTAAATAACTTTCGTACGATCGTCTCGACGGTGACGAGCGCGACGAGTGTCATAAAGATGGTTCCAAACAGAATGCCTAGAATATTTTCAAGCCGTGTTTTCATGATGTTGCCTTAACTTATTTCACACCGACAATCGGTCCAACTGTTTTTTTCCAGTCCGCAGAACAGGTTGGATTGGTTTTGTCGCAGACAGGTGCCCAAGCCGGAAAGGACACTTTGTCGATGGCTGTGGCGACAAGCTTCAAGTCAGCTTTTGAGACTGGCACAGTTTTGACTTTGAATTTCTTGCCAGTGGTGCAGGGATCAGAGCCTTCGTTGCAACGCAATGCGTCATCGGAAAGTTCTTTCGAATATTTCCAGATGTCATTGGTCAGCTCGGTAAAGGCTGCTTGCAACTTGACTTGCTGGTCGGGTGTCATGCGGTTCCATGTTTTGAGTGAAATCGCATAGCCGTTCATGCTCATCTGAAAGCCAAGTGGAAATTGATGTGTCACGATCTCGGTCCAGGCCGCAGAGTTGGCCGAGCTGGGTCCGGTCACAGCACAGTCAAGCACACCAAGGGATAACGCCTGATGCACTTCACTAAATGCCATTGGGACTGGTGTGGCACCCACTAATTCTAAAAACTTGGCCATGCTCTGGTCGGCAACGCGGATTTTCATGCCTTTTACATCGGACAGTTGCGTAATCGGCTTTTTACAGAAAATCATTTGCGGGCCAAAGGGCCAGTGACCAAGCAACTTAATGCCAAATTGTTTTTGTAAACGGGCATCCAGAGTGGGTAACCAAGCGTCGACCACTTTACGGCTCTTTTCATAGTCGGGGCTGCCGCCCACCAAGTCCATACCGATGAGGGCGGGCTCGTCACGCGAGTTTTGTGAAAAACGCAGTGAAACCATATCAAACAAACCGGCTTTCATGATGCGCAATTGTTCGGTGTCCTTGATGCCAAGTGTGTCGAGTGGTTTGTATTCGACAGTAATCGGCAGACCTGTTTTAGCCGCAAGTTGCTCAAAGAAAGGTTGTTCACGATTCTTTTGAATATTGCCTGTCGCTAAAGGTTGGCCAATCACCTTAAGCGTGATGTTTTGCGCCTGAACGACAGGAGCGGATAGCATCAGGGCACCGAGTGCCAAAGGTGCCAGATAAGGGGCGAGATAGCGCTTAATTGAGGACATCAGAAGCTCCGGAGTGAATAGAAATGATTGTCAGTAACCCATGGATCGAGGTAGGGTCGTGACAATGGCGGGGAAAAACATACAAAGGAAAAGGACTGCATACATCAAGGCTACAAAGGGCCAGATATTGGCAACGAGCTCGCGCATGCGAACACCTGTGACACCACATACAACAAACAGGACCACACCGACTGGTGGCGTCAACATTCCTATCACGAGATTCAGGACGAACAAAAATCCAAAGTGAAGAGGATCAATGCCGTATTGAAGGGCGATTGGATGAAGGAGTGGCACAAGCATGATGTAGGCTGAGTTGGACTCCAGAAACATGCCAACCACAAAGAGCAATAAGGCCACAAGAATCAGGTAAACAAGCGGGTCTTTCGTCAGCGCAAACAGCAACTGAGAAAGTTTTTGAGGCATCAAATCCACAGTCATTAAATAAGTAATGACTGAGGCAAATGCGATGAGAGCGCCTACTACGGCCGTTGTGATGGCCGCACGCACCAAAATGCGCGGTAGATCACTAAGCTTGAGTGTGCGGGTAATGAAAAAGCCAAGGATTAGGGCGTAGACAACAGATATCGCTGAGCCCTCAGTGGCAGTAAATGCTCCTCCGATGATTCCGCCAATAATAATGAGAGGCATCAACAAAACGATTGCAGAGCGGCGAAGTTCGATGAAGAGTCTTTTGAATTGAAACGGTTCGCCGGTAGTGCTCCAACCGCGTTTAGTGGTGATCCAGCTGCACAGCAGCATAAAACCAACGGTGATTAACAAGCCTGGCACCACGCCTGCCATGAACATACCGCCGACTGAGACGGAGGGGCCAGCCATGAAGGCATAGACAATCATGGCCGCAGATGGTGGAATAATCGGGCCGAGGTTGGCCGCCGCTGCGACAATCGCTGTGGCGAAGCCCTTATCATAGATTTTGGAAAGCGAGGGCACCAAAATCGCGGACAACGCACTTGCGTCAGACACTGCGGTACCTGAAACCGTCGCCAGGCCTGCGCCCGACAACATGGTGACATGGGCTAGGCCACCGCGAACGCGTCCCACTAAAGCGTTTGCAAAAGAAATGAGACGTTCGATGATCCCGGCTTTAATCATCAACTCGCCCGACAGCATAAAAAATGGAATCGCCATCAAGGGGAAAGAGTTGACCGAGTACATCATGCGCTGAGGAATGATGGAAATATCGATGCCTGACAGCCAAATCGCGACGATTGCGCTCAGGCCCATTGCAAAAGCGATGGGGAGGCCCATTAAGGCGATGAGCATAAAGCCAATAACCACTAAGGTACTCATTCTGCGTCACCTGATTGTTTGTGCATCTCGCCAGTGATGGCGATACGCGCCATATGCAAACCCGTACACAGCATCCCGAGTCCGACAGCGACAAAAAAGTAGGCCACGCTGATATCAATCGTTGCCATTTGTTCGTCCCATTGGTCTTTACACAACTCAATGCATGACCAGGCGATTGCAAAAGAAAGTGCGGCACATAATGCCGCAGAGGTTCTCTGGATGAGGCGTTGGTGTTCGGTTGAGAATTTGTCTACAAACAGATTGATGCCGATGTGCGCGCCTTGTGACGCCGCCAGCGGAATCGCCAGAAATACGACCCACACAAAGGCGAGTCGGCCGGACTCTTCGGCCCAGTCAATCGATACGTTAAAGCCGTAGCGCATGACCACTTGTGCGGAGACAATGCCGACCATGAAGATAAATATCAGGACAACTGCCCAAATCAAGATCAGATCTAAACCGCGAAAACACTTACCCAACGGGGTTGAGGTGTCGTAGGTGGCTGGGATTGAATTCATCATTGGGCAGTCCAGAGCGTAAAAGGATTACTTGGATGTTTCGGCAATTACTTGATTGACCAAGTCGGCACCTGCGCGTTTTTTGACGCTTTCAATGACAGGGGCAGTGAGTTTGCGCATTTGCTCAAACGTCTCTGGTGGAATTTCCGTATAGGTCATTTTTGCTTTGAGATTGTTCAGGGCTTTGAGATCGTTTTCTGCCGCCAGACTGCGCTGATAAGCGACCGTCTTGGTCATGGCTTCACGGACAGCCTTTTGATTGGCAGGACTCATCTTGTCAAACACGCGCTTGCTGGCGACGACGACGATGAAGTCAAAGAAATGCGAGGAGTTCGACAGATACTTTTGCACCTCGGAGTAGCGGTTGGCATCGATCACGGTGTAGGGATTTTCCTGACCATCGACGACTTTCTGCTCGAGTGCGGAGTAGAGCTCTTTGACATCCATCGCGACTGGGTTTGCGCCCAGTGCCCGGAAAGAGGCCAAGTGCGTCTCGTTAGGTTGCATGCGGATTTTCATGCCCTTGAGATCGTCGACTGTTTTGATTGGGCCTTTACTATTGGTGATGTTGCGCATCCCGAGTTCCATCCATCCGAGCACAACAAAGCCTTTGTCCAGCAACTTTTGATCGATTGCCTTGCCGACGGGGCCATCAATGACTCGGTAGGCCGATTCACGATTTTTAAATACAAACGGCAAGCTTACGGCTTCGATTTCAGGCGCGATACGCGACATGAAAGAAGCACCTACCCAGGTCATACCCAGTGTGCCGGCGCGCACGCCATCGACGTTTTCCTTGGCGCCACCCAGCTGCATCGCTGGAAATACATCCACTTGCAGTTTGTTGTCAGTCAGGCGCGCGAGCTCATCTTTAAATACTTTATCGACGGCAACACTACTGGGGTGCGAGGTGGCAAAGTTGCCCGCGATCTGCAGTTTGTCTTGCGCGTGGGCCTGCAAGCAGGTTGCCGCTAGGAGTAGTGTGCCAATTGCAGTACTGAGGAGGGTGCGTGGTGTTCTCTGGTTCATGATGCGTCCTTTTGAGGGGTTAAATGCGTTGATGACCATTCGCGAGCAGTGTCGCGATTGACTGAGGGAGTCCTGCATTGGGTTTGAGCGGTGGCGGCGCAAAGCTACCCGCGCGAGTTTGTCCGGCATTGAGGCGAATCAAAGACTCCGCATGTCTGACGGCGCTTGAGACACCATCCACGACAGGGACCGGGAGCTGGCCGGCTAAGCTGCGGGCCAGTCCAGCCAGCGGAGCGCCCGCCAAAATAATCACATCCGCACCGTCTTCGCTGACACACAGGTTGGCGGCCGCCATCAGACTGGCTGCTTTGTCTTGTTGAACGGAGCCGATGTTCGGGAGGGGTTCTTCGAGGCTGCGAATGCTGACTAGCCGGTCGCTTAAGCCATAGGCGTCAACGGTCTCGGCATACCACGCCTTGATGCGCTTTGAAATCGCGACGATGGAGATTTTGTTGCCGAGCAGGAAGGCGCTTGCTAGTGCGGCTTGGGTCAAGCCCACGACTGGGCAGGGCAGCACTTCCTTGAGACCTTGTAAGCCGGGATCACCAAAGGCGGCAACGATGACAGCATCGTATTGACCTGCGTGATCACCGGCCAGTTGGGCGGCTGCGTAAGCGCCGATCATGGCTTCGAAGCGGGTCTCGATATAGGCGACACCAAAGGCAGCGGTGACCGTCTGGATCTGAGTATCAGGACTAGCCGTGCGCTTGGCCTCGGTATCAATCAGCTCTGAGACGCTCTGAGAAATGTTTGGATTGATGAGCAGGATCCGCATCTGAATCTCCTAGCGACCTGTTGTCATCAAGGTGGGTTTGCCGCAGGACAAAAACTGTCCTTTCCCCAGACGAGGGATGAAATGCTGACCATCCCAGACGATCTCACCTCGACTCAAGGTCATCGCAGGCCAAGCTTTGAGTTCAATCCCTTCGTAGGGCGTGTAATCGACCGCATGGTGCAATGCACTGTTTTGAATCGTGACAGGCTTTTCATCCCAGATCACCAGGTCTGCGTGCGAGCCTGGGGCGATGGTGCCCTTGAGGGGGTGCAGTCCGTAAGCTTTGGCGGGATTGGTCGAGGTCAACTCGACAAACTTGGTCAGCGAAATGCGACCGCCCAGCACACCCTCTGAATACAACAGGGGCATACGCGTCTCCAGTCCTGGGATGCCATTTGGAATATGTCTGAAGGCCACTTCTTGACCCCCCGGCTTTTTGCCCTCGGGGCTTTCGTAGCTAAACGGCGCATGATCCGAGGAAAACACCGAGAACAAGCCATCGCTCAAGGCGTTCCAGATGACTTCCTGATTTTTCCGATCTCTTGGCGGCGGGCTGCAAATGCATTTTGCGCCTAGGTAGCTGTTATCAATACCCAGATCTTCAGCTGTGAGGAATAGATACTGAGGGCATGTTTCAGCAAAAATTTGTAAGCCATGGCTGCGTGCCCAACGAATTTGTTCGACAGCCTCGCGACCCGACACATGGACGATCAGAATAGGGACGTCCACCAGCTCGGAGAGCGCAATCGCACGGTGCGTGGCTTCACGCTCGACCAGCATAGGTCTGGAATGCGCATGAAAGCGCGGGGCCGTCTGGCCAGCGGCCTCAAGTCTTCGGGTCAGCCATTCGATACAGTCGGCATTTTCCGCATGAATCATCGCCATCGCGCCGTGTTGCTTGGCGACCGACAGCACATCGAGGATCTGCCCGTCATTGAGCTTGAGATCGTCATAGGTCATGTAGATCTTGAAGGACGTATAACCCTCGGCGATCAGTGCGGGTAGCTCTTCATTGAGAACGGTGGGCGTTGGGTCACTCACAATCAGGTGAAAGGTGTAATCCACATGGGCACGACCATCCGAGCGCTGGTGATAGTCTTTGACTGCGTCACGTAGGGACTGTCCTTTTGCCTGGGCGGCAAAAGGAATGACGGTCGTGGTGCCACCACAAGCGGCTGAACGCGTGCCGGTCTCAAAGTTGTCGACCATTTTCATGGGAGCTGGCATGGGTTGATCCAGATGGCAGTGCGCATCCACCCCACCCGGGGTGACCACGCGACCTGCTGCATCAATCGTTTTGTGTGCGTCCGGCAAATGACTGCCCAGCATGACAATCGTGCCATCCTTGATGCCGATATCGGCCGTAAACACATCGGAGGCCGTAGCGACTTTTGCGTTCTTGATGACTAAGTCGAGGGTGTTACTCATGTCAAACGTGCTCCAAATTCATTGCGTTCTGTGCAAATTGCCCCAAAGTGGGGCAGTAGATTGTCAACATTAGTGCATACATCACACCATAGTGCGCTGTCATACATTCCCTCTATAGAAGGATCATTGTTGTCTCTTCTGGCACATCACTTGCTTGTGTAGTCTCTAGCAAGACACGTGCCAGCATTTATCGTTATTGATTTATTGGTACTGACATAATGTTTACAATAACGTAGACAATAAAGTCAACATCAAAAAAAGGACAGGTATGCAAAAGGTGATTCGAATCGGTGTACTCACACCCTCATCCAATACCGCGCTTGAGCCTCTCACGAATGCCATATTGAGTGAATTGCCCAATGTGCATGCTCACTTTGCACGCTTTCGTGTGACGAATATTTCTCTTTCAGATCAAGCGCTTGGTCAATTTGATGACAGCAATATCCTTGCTGCAGCCGAGATGTTGGCGGATGCCAAACCCGATGTGATTACTTGGAGCGGCACATCGGCAGGCTGGATGGGCTTTGAAAAAGATATTTCGCTATGCGAGAGAATTACGGCTCGCACGGGTATTCCCGCATCGACAGCGGTGCTGGCGTTAAATGAATTGCTTGCGCTCAAGCAGATTAAGCGCTTGGGGATTGTGAGCCCCTATACCGATGATGTGCAGCAGAAAATTGTTAGACAATATGCCGCTGCCAACATTGAGGTCGTGAGCGAAGTCCATCACGATATTTCGGTGAATTATGATTTCGCGCTGGTTGAGCCTGAGACGATTGAGAAAGATTTAGACACCGTCAGTCAAGCTCAACCTGAGGCCATCGTGACCTACTGTACGAATTTGCGCGCAGCTCACCTGGCCGACCGTTTTGAACAGAAGCGTCCGGTGGTACTACTCGATACGGTGAGTACCACCGTGTGGGGGGCGCTGCGCAAGGTGGGCGTTGATCCTTCTGAAATCAAAGGCTGGGGAAAGTTGTTTAGTTGGGCCTAGTGGTCCATTTTTAATAAAAACGAAAGGGATTTAGATGCAGTCAAAGGTTTCTGCTCGGTTAAAGCGTGAAAACACGCAAGACGAAATGTATGAAAAGATTTACGTCGCCATCTTGGAGCATCGGCTGCATCCCGGTACAAAGCTGGTCGAAGAGCGGCTAGCCGAAATCTTTAAAGTCAGCCGCGCGCGTGTGCGAGAGGTCTTGGCCCGTCTTGCGCACGAGCAGGTTGTGGACCTGTATCCTCAACGCGGAGCATATGTCGCGCGACCCACGATCGAGCAAGCCTTGCATGTGTTTGAAGCAAGACGCTTGATCGAGCCCGAATTGGTTCGGCGTCTGATTGAAAATCTGACACCCGAGCGGATCGAGCGCTTGCGCCAACACTGCGCGCTAGAGCTAGAGGCCCGGCGCCGCGAGGATAAACGACTCATCGTGCGTCTATCGGGTGAGTTTCATACGCTGATGGCTGAACTCGCCGGCAATCAGGCCTTGGCGCGGACGATGCGCGAGCTCTCGACCTTGACCTGTCTGATTATTATTTTGTATGACGCACCGACTGCCTCGAGCTGTCTGGCCGATGAGCACAGCTTGATTGTCGATGCGATCGCGAAACGCGATGTCGAAGGTGGACAGCGACTGATGCTCGAACACCTCAATCATATCGAGGGCAGCCTCAACCTTGAGCCCGCGGACTCCGAGGTTGATCTCGCGAAAATTTTCTCCGAAGAATGAAACGAACACGATGAATATTCTGCTGATCAACCCGAACACCAGTGAGCATGTGACGCATCGGCTGTTGACGCAAGCCAAGCTTGTGGCGGGCGAGTCTGTAACTATTCATGCATATACGGCCGAGACCGGCCCTGCCATTATCAGCAGCCGTTCTGAAAACGCGATCGCACTGGCAGAAATGCTGCGCCTCGCGGCGAAGCACCAGAACGGACATGATGTATTGGTGCTGGGCGTCTCGATTGATACAGGCTTGATGGCGCTACGGGAGATGCTGGATATTCCCGTGGTTGGGATGGCCGAGGCGGCGTTAGTGACGGCAAGTATGCTCGGTGGCAAGATTGGTTGTTTGACACTCGGCGCCTCGATGGTGTCAGTTTACGAAGAGCTGACCGCCTCCTACGGGTTCGCGCAACGCGTCTCGAAATGGCGGGCGATTGAGATGCCGAGTGCTTTTAGAGTGACCGATGCCGATCCTCAGGTGGCCAGAGCCCTGATCGAGGCTAGTGAACAGTTGGTGCAACAAGATGGCTCGGACGTCATCGTGTTGTGTGGCGCAGTGCTCGCCGGTTATGCGAGGCAGGTTTCTGCTGCGGTGGGTGTGCCCGTGGTCGATCCGATGCAAGCGGCAGTTCTGCAGGCTCTGACAGTCGCGCGCATGCAACCTTCGAAACAGCAGTCAGGCAGTTTTGCCCGTCCCAAAGGTCGCATCCTAAACAGTGTCGACGCCAACATTGCACGCTTGTATCAGTGACCTAAATCGGGAGTTTGAGATGGACCGCAGAGATTTATATGGCTACAGAGATCAACGCCCCGATCCAAAATGGCCAGGCGGCGCTACCGTGGCGATCAATCTCGTGGTGAACATCGAAGAGGGCGCCGAGCTCAGTCTCGCGGATGGCGATTCTTCGAATGAGCCCATGCACGAGGTCACGAGTAAGGTCGTCTCTCAACCCGATCTTTGCCGAGAGTCACATTTCGAGTTCGGTTCGCGCTTGGGGTATTGGCGCGTCATGCGCGAGCTCGACGAGGCGGGTGTCAAGGTCACGCTGAACGCGTGTGGTCGTGCCGCAGAACGTACGCCTGAGCTGCTAAAAGACGCAGTCGGTCGAGGACATGATCTGTGCGCCCATGGCTGGTTATGGCAATCTCCTGCGGGCATGTCACCTCGTGACGAAGAGGCGATGATGCTTCGGACGCTCGAGGCGATCGAGGCCGCAACGGGTCAGCGCCCTTCGGGTTGGCATTGCAAATCCACACCGACATTACACACACGCGCACTCGCTGCGAAGCTCGGTCTGTTGTATGACAGCGATGCCTATAACGACGAGTTGCCGTATTGGGAGACGGGTGAACAGGGGCGGACACTTATATTGCCCTACCAGTTTGATACCAATGACATGCGGTTTTTCGGAGAGTCCCCTGCATTTGTGCAGGCCAAGGACTTTTCAAACTATGTCATTGAGACGGTCCAACGATTGCTGGAGGAGGGTGAGCGTTGGGAGTCGAAATCCATGCTGACCATTGGTTTGCACCTCAGGATTGTCGGTCGTCCCGGACGCATCAAAGCATTGCGCGATATTTTGCGGTTTATCAAAAGTGATCCACGGATCTGGATCGCGACGCGGACCGAGATTGCGCGCCATTGGATGTCAGAGTTGATGTAAATCTGCGACTGCACGTTCCGCAGAGCGCTCTACTATGCGCTCTTTTAGTCGTGCGCTCAATCTTTCCCCTAGCCGATGCGCCAACGCCATAATCGTGAGCGTGAGGTGTTTATCTGGAAGCGTCGGGATCACGCCGCCATCGCAAATGTAGAGATTGTCGTAACCATATACCTTGAGATTCTCATCGACCACGCCGTGCTCGGGTTTGTCTGAGAGGGCTGTGGTGCCGGCATAGTGGATACCGGTGCCGCTGTTGTCACGGCTGGTGTAGACGAGGGTGCTTGAAGCGCGACGCAGAATACGACGACCCCAGATCATCATCGCATCCATTTGCAAGCGGGCGCGTTCAGGGATGGTGAAGTCGATCGCGACTTGGCGCACGCCATAGCGATCCACACTATCGGCCGGGCGCACGCGGTTGGTGGCGATTCGTTCGCCGGCACAAAACAAACCCAGCGTCACATAGCTGTGAAAGAGTTTGCGTGCCAGATACTCTTTCATCTTGGCAGGTAGCTTGGGCATCTGCTCCAGATAATAGGGATAGTCCGGAATCCCGTGTATGGCGTGACCAATGAAAGGAAAAGTCTGGCCGTCGGAGGTCTTGCCGCGCGAGAGCAGAATTAGCAAATCGCCGTAGCCGATGTCAGGCTCGGGTCCGTTCCCCCATAATTTCATGAGGGAGGTAGAGAGCACCACCTTGGGATTGTCTTGCAAGCCTTGACCAAGCTGTCCAAAAATATTGCCCATCCCGCTCGGGGCTTTTGCATCAGCGGAGTTAAACAAAATGCGGGGCGTTTCGACAGCACCGGTCGCCAAGACAAATTTTCTCGCTTTGATAGTTCGGTGGGCGCCTGTCCGGGTATCGAGGTATTGCACGGCTTCGATACTGTTTGAGTCACCGTAGCGCAAGAGTTTGACGACCTTGGCATTGGGGATCAAGTGATAGTTGGGTAGGCCCTTGATTTCCGGCAATAAGCGTGTGGAGAACTTGTACACGGCGCCGACTGGACACCCTGAAGTACAGACACCAATCGATACGCAGGAAGTCGGGGTGTTGGCGCGAGTGTTGATGGCTTTCCGATTGGGGATGGCATGCGAATGTGGTTCGCCCAAGGACTTGACTGCGTTGATCACGAGATGATCGGCACGCCTCAGGGGCTTGGGTTCGATAAACTCGCCATCGGGCAAAGCCTCGAGTCCTTCTTTGGTCCCGCAAACGGTAATGAGTTTTTCTACCGCACTGTAATGGCGCGATAAGTCGCGTGCTGTGACCGGCCAGTCTCCAAGGTCTTCTGCGGAAAAGCGGACACTCACGCCATTCCAGAGATTTTGCAGGCCATTGACGGCCAGTACCTGAAAATGTCGAAAGCCGTCTTTGGGTAAGGCGGTCGAACCCTCGTCGGGACGTGCAAACAAGGGGTGAATAAAGAGACTGTCGTGCGGATCGCTGGGCCAGACGGTGGTGGGTGAGACGCCATAGTTTGAACCGAGTCCCGGGGGCGTGATGGTTTTAAATTGCCCGTCCGGAAGCGCAGGCCCTTGTTCCAGGGAGATCACGTTGAGACCTGCTTTCGCGAGATGATGAGCGAGGATGCCGCCACCCGCGCCTGTGCCTACGATACAAACGTCACAATCAAAGCTCAGCTGATTCATTGGCGTTCTCTGTCTATTCGTCGCGCTACGTGATCGGCGGGGCCTTCTCCCACCGAGGCTAAAAACCCGCTCGAAGCGAAACGAAGGTGTTCGATAAATGTCATCAACACCTCGCGTTGCGGTCCGAGTGCATGCAGGCTTAAGGGGCTAGCATTCCATGTCCCATTTTCCATGAGGAGTCTGGCGTGCAGCTCTCTGAGTGCGGTGTTGATTTGTTGGTTTTGATGCGCGACTTGACCGAGATGTGCATATTCTGGCATCAGCGAAGACGCGTAGGGTGAGAGCCTAAGCACACTGGTCATCAGCTCAATGCTGACCTGCAAGGATATCTCCGGCTTGTCTGTGTGTATTTGAATGTGCGGGGTCGGCCTGAGTGTGTGGAGGGGTTTTCCAGAAAGCAAATATTGTTCAATGACCTCGAGTGTCACCCCGTTAGTCTCAGGAACATAGCGCCAGGTAAACACCAAACCGGCTGCACAGACCAAGGCATATAGTCCGAACACCGCTCCCAGGCCAAAGGTCGACACCAAGAGCGGAAAGGAGAATACCACTAGGAAGTTGAACGCCCAGTTGCTGAGCGTCGTCACACTCATGGCCAGACCACGCACTCTGGCGGGAAATACTTCGGCCATCATGACCCAGGGGAGAGGACCGATACTGGCGGCAAAAGAGGCGATATAGCCGATCAGGCCGAGGACAGCCAAAATATCTAAAGATTTCGAGCCGGTCGCCGCGCCGATCGCGATTAAGCTTAGGCTGAGAGACGTGCCCAGAAATCCAAGATACAACAGTTTGCGCCGACCGATGCGATCAATCAAGGCCATGCCGACCAAAGTCATCAACACATTGACGACACCCACGCCGATGGTGGCCATCAACTGCGTGGAGCCTAAATCAAAGCCAGCTTCTTGAAAAACCGTTGGTGCATAGTAAATGACCGCATTGATACCGCTGAGTTGTTGCAAGAAAAATAAGCCGATGCCGACGATGAATGCAGGGCGGATGACGGGTGATAACAGCTCTGACCAAGACGCAGGTGTTGTTTGCTCCGCCAAAGAGGCGCGAATAAGAGGTAGCTCGGCGTCGCTGCCTTGATGCAAGCGACGTAGTGCATCTGCTGCTTCAGCCTCACGTCCTTGCATGAGATACCAACGTGGGGTGTCAGTCAGCATCCACATGCCGAGCAAGAGCGCGATGCCAGGTACGGCTCCCAGCATGAACATGGTGCGCCAGCGATCGTCAAACGCATAGTTCACCAGGTAGGCCGACAAAATCCCCAGGGTAATCGCCAGCTGATACACCGATACCAACATGCCACGACGGTTGGCAGGCGCGATCTCTGAGATATAGAGCGGCGCCACCATGGCCGCGACACCAACTGCGAACCCTAAACCTAAACGACAGGCAGTCAGCATCCAGACTTCGGTCGCAAGTCCTGCAAGCAGCGCACCCACGGTAAAAAGCGAGGCGGCAGCCAGTAGTGCGCCGCGCCGACCGATACGACCAGACAAGGGGCCACCTACTAGCGCACCAAATAGGGCACCGAGCGGCACGGCCGACGTCATCAAACCTTCGTCAAAAGCCGAAAGATCGAACTGTGCCCGCAATGCCTGCAGGGCTCCGGCGATGACACCCTCATCAAAGCCAAACAACAAGCCTGCCAAACCAACAATCAGGGCGACAAAGTAAATCATGAGGCCAACACAACACGGGCGACTTTACGAACGGCTGCGATGATGTCCAACACGTCTTCGATGGTCAATGTCGAGGCAATGGTCAGTAGGGCACCACGATCCTGATACTCATCACACACTGGCAACGCGCCCTTGCCAAAGTCGTAATCCAGTGCAAAGGCATTGTCCGGATGTGTCCATGGAAAACCATCGCGGCTATTGGAGCGTTTATGCACGAGACTCGGAATATTGCTATACCAGTGCATGCCCCATTCGCTGAGGGTCAGACAAGCTAGGCTGCCTGGTGGACCTGCGATACCCTCTGCACGCAAGGCGTCAATAAAGCGACGTGCTTTGTGGGCATCGGGCAGTAACATCAATAAAAATGGACCTGTATCGCCTGCTGGATCAACAATGTTTCTAAACGTGAGGCCGGGTGTTTGAGCCAACGCGTTGCGAATCGTCCATTTGGCCTTGCGCATCGCACCTGTGATTGCAGGCAGCTTGCGTAACTGTGCAAGCGCAAGCGCCCCTGGTAATTCAGCCATACGCGCACCCATGCCCCAGAGTTGATCTTTTTCGCTGGAGGTATCGAGACGACCGGTAGCGGTGCGAGGGTAGCCTAAGTCATGGAGGGCGACGATGCGACGAAAGAGTGACTCATCCTGGCAGACCACCATGCCACCTTCGCCGGAGGTCATGTTTTTATTGAGCTGAAAGCTAAAGGTCGCAATATCTCCAAACCGTCCAACCGGTGTGCCGTCCACCCTCGCCCCGGCGGCTTGTGCACAGTCCTCAATCAGGAACAGACCTTTTTTCTTGCAGAGTGCGGCGATCTCTTTGATGTGTCCAGGCGCGCCACTCATGTGGACGCACAACACGGCACGCGTTCTCGGTGTGATCTTGGCTTTCAAGTCCGCCGGCGACATACAAAAGGTGTCATCAATATCGACGAGTCTCGGAATCGCTCCCGCGCGCACGACCGCAGATACACAACTCACCCACATATAGCCAGGGACCAAGACCTCGTCGCCTGGTCCGAGGTTGAGTGCGGAGATCGCAATTGTCAGGGCTGCCGTACCCGAGGCAACACCGAGCGCATGCTTATGACCAAAAGCCACGCACCATTCGTGCTCGAGCATATCAACCATATGTTGTGCCTGCGGTCCATAAAAACGAAACGGACTGTGCGCTCTCACCACACTGGTCACGAGTTCGAGCTCTTCTTCGCCGATGAAACTCGCGCCCGGAAACTCCCAGGGCAAGGGTGTGGTGCGGACCGGCACGCCACCTTCGATCGCTAACAAAGCGGCTGTCTCACTAGATTTTTTTGTGGGTTTGTTTTCTGATTTCATATTGTCTCCACACGTTTCTGCATTACATTCAAAAAATGCTGACACAAACTACTCGTATCGCTTGCCTAGTGCTCTGCTTTGGCCTGTTATTTGGCTTTGGCATTTCGTCTATCGCAGGTGTTTTACAGAGGCTCTCTATGACATTTGCTTTGGATGCTAGCGGTCAAGAGTGGCTCGTGTCTACACTTATTGTGGCAAGTTTTTTTGGGGCGATATTTGCTAGTCCTTTGTCATTAAAACTGGGACGCAAACCTACTATGTGGATCGCGATAACACTAGCATTGATGGGCTATGCAGCCTTGTTGTTTGCGACTAGTTATTCGTCTTTATTGCTCATCAGAATCGTGCTGGGTCTCTCTGTTGGATTGTCTTCTGTGGTGGTGCCGATGTATGCGGCCGAGTCCACACCTGCCGCGCAACGAGGCGCAGTGGTGTCCTTGTTTCAGTTGGCAATCACAGGTGGAATTTTGCTCGCCTACACCGTTGCATTGCTGTTCATTGACACCTGGTCATGGCAAAGTATTTTGGCGATCGGTTTAGTGCCCGCGCTTGTTGCGGGAGTGTTGTTAGTGACCTTGCCGGAAAGTCAGACTTGGCTGACAACGCGCGAAAAGTATGTTGAAAGTCCTCCACCAATTCAAGTTGCCATTCAACCCGGTACGGACCGCATCGAACCTCTAACAAAAAACTCTATCTTCGCTGTGCTCGCACTTTGTGGCGGCTTGTTTGTTTTGCAAAACCTCAGTGGCATCGATGGGATTATTTATTACGCTCCGCATATTTTTCAAACTCTCGGTTTTGCGCCAGGAACAGCATCACTTGCCGCAACGTTTGGTTTGGGTCTAGTCAATTTTCTTTCAACACTCGTGGCGCTGCGTCTGGTCGATAGTGCAGGGCGCCGGGCTTTATTGATCTGGGGTTCGGGTGCGATGGCGATAGGGATGGTCATGGTGATTGCCGCTTCGATCATCTTGCAAGAGGGAGCGTATTGGAGTGATTTGCAAGCATGGTCCGGATGGGTAGGCTTGCTGGGCTTAAGTCTTTTTATCATGGCGTTTGCCGTCAGCCTCGGACCTTTGCCCTACGTGATGATGTCGGAGTTGTTTCCCACCGCGATTCGCGAGACTGGTATTGCTGTCGCATCTTCGGTCAGTTGGTTGTTTAACGCACTCATCGCCTTTACCTTTCTCTCTGCGATCGAACAACTCGGGCTCACATGGTCGATGACATTTTTTATGATCGTTTGTGTGCTTTCTTTGGTGATCAGTGTGTTGTATGTGCCGGAGACGCGACGCGTGTCTTTAGAAAAAATTGAAAACAACGTGATGCGCGGCCAGGCATTACGAAGACTGGGCGAATAATTTATTTGAAAAAATAGTATAAATTAATTGCATAAATGATATAAATCATATAAATTGATTGTTCTATTTTTAACGAAAAAGGAGTGACTCATGGAAATTGATGTCAAAGATCCAGTGAATGTGCCTGCAGTGATTGCTGATTCAGTAGCACCTACAGAGGTAGTGGTCGCAGTCGTAGCGCCCGCAAAAAAAGCGCCTGCTAAAAAATCACCCGCTAAAAAAGCGGTTGCCAAGAAAGCCACAGCAAAGAAAGCGGTTGTAAAGAAAGCTGTCGCCAAGAAACCGGTTGCTAAGAAAGCAGTCGCAAAAAAAGCTGTCGCCAAGAAAGTAGTCGCTAAAAAAGCAGTCGCAAAGAAAGCAGTGGCCAAGAAACCCGCTGCCAAGAACGTGACAGCCAAGAAACCCGTTGCCAAAAAAGCGACGACTAAAAAATCTCTCGTTGCAACTGCGGCTAAACCAGCACCTGTTGTAGTTAAGCCTGAGCCAAAAGCTAAAAAGGTCAAGCTTGTTCGTGACAGCTTTACGATGCCAGGCAATGAATACCAAGTGTTGCAAGATATTAAAAAAGCAGCATTGAAAGCCGGAATGGAGCTTAAAAAGAGTGAGTTGCTCCGTATTGGCGTTGGGATGTTGAAAAACCTTACGGTTGTTCAGTTGGACAAGGCACGTGCTGCCCTGACAAAACTCAGCGCCGGTCGTCCTAAAAAGTAATCAATATCACCCTGGGCATGGATTCTTTTAAATATGCTCATGCCTAGGCTAGTTTTTTAATGTCATCAAAATGCCATCAAAGTCGCACAGTTTTGTCATGATGAACGCTCAATATGCTCTCACTTCTATAAAGATTTGGTGTGAGCATGCGTTGGATGACTTCTTTTTCAAAATACCTGACTCTCGCGCTGAGTAGTATCCTTTTCTCGAGCTTGGCCTTCAGCCAAGACTACCCTGATCGTCCAGTCAAGTTAGTGGTTCCCTTCGCTGCAGGGGGGGGCGTTGACATACTGACTCGCGTCTTGGCCGAAAAATTTAGTAGTGATCTCAAGCAGAGTTTTGTAGTCGAAAATCGAGTCGGTGCGGGCGGTAATATTGGCTCAGATGCTGTCGCAAAGTCCAAGCCGGATGGTTACACGCTTCTTGTTGCCACAACAGGCACGCACGCAATCAATCCAGTCTTGTTTCCTACTTTGCCCTTTGATGCAAAAGAAGACTTTATTCCTATCTCCCTGATTGCCGCTGTCCCTAATTTGCTCGTCATCGGGCCAAAGCTTCAGGTTAAAAGTTTGCAAGAGTTGATTGAAGTCGCGAAGCGCTCGACCTTTAAACTCTCCTATGCCTCCTTTGGTAACGGGACCTCTAATCATCTTTCGGGTGAGTTGCTGAAAATGCAGGGGGACTTTCACGCCGTTCATATTCCCTACAAGAGCGCTACCCAGGCAGTCACTGACCTATTGGGCTGTCAAATTGACTTTGCTTTTGTCAACATGCCGCTTGCGCTAGCTCAAGTTCAAGCTGGAAAGTTAAAGGCGCTCGCGATTACAAGTAATGAGCGAAGCATCTTATTGCCTGAGGTTCCAACGATGCTTCAAGCCGGAGTTAAGGATTTTGTGGTGGAGTCCTGGTATGGCTTGATGGCGCCCAAAGGCGTGTCGGCTTCAACGATTCAACTTTTAGAAAAAGCAACCGCTCGCGCGTTGAGTGATCAAACGCTTCAAAACTCTTTCATTAAAAGCGGTGCTGAAGCCCGTTTCAACACGAATCCTGAATTTGTGTCGCTTATTGCGGCTGATCGAGCCCGTTGGGCCGAGGTCATACAGCGCGCCAACGTGCGTGTGGATTGAGTTTTTTCTCTCGACAGTCGCCATTAATCCCCAATTTTTACTCAACGAAAGAGGAATTTAATGCTGAACACGCGATTCTTAACTTTACGTCATGCTTTGGCGGCTGTCGCCTTTGCGGCAACTGGCCTTTCGAGCGTTGTGGCAACTGCCCAGACCGCCATTTGCTACAACTGCCCACCAGAGTGGGCGGACTGGGGCACACAGATCAAGGCGATTAAAGAAAAAACTGGCATTACAGTGCCTCCCGACAACAAAAACTCTGGTCAGTCACTTTCTCAGCTGATTGCTGAAAAAAATAGCCCAGTTGCTGATGTGACATACCTGGGAGTGACGTTTGGTATTCAGGCCGCTAAAGACGGCGTGGTGACCGCATATCGTCCCGCCGGTTGGGAGCAAGTGCCTGAGGCCTTGAAAGATCCGGCCGGCAACTGGGTCACGATTCACTCCGGTACGCTTGGTTTCATGGTCAACAAGGATGCTCTTAAAGGCAAACCTGTGCCACAGTCATGGGCTGATTTGCTCAAGCCTGAATACAAAGGTTTGATTGGCTATCTGGATCCAGCCTCTGCATTTGTGGGCTATGTCGGTGCAGTGGCTATTAACCAGGCCATGGGTGGTAATTTAGAAAACTTTGGTCCAGGGATCGATTATTTTAAAGCTTTACAAAAGAACGAACCGATTGTTCCCAAGCAAACATCGTATGCGCGAGTCTTGTCTGGTGAAATTGCAATTTTGCTCGATTACGACTTTAACGCTTATCGTGCCAAGTACAAAGACAAAGCCAACATTGTTATTCCAAAAGAGGGCACTGTGGTCGTTCCTTATGTCATGAGCTTGGTCAATAAAGGACCTAACGCAGAAAATGGCAAAAAGGTCTTAGATTTCGTGTTGTCCGATGCGGGGCAGGCATTGTGGGCCAATGCATTCTTGCGCCCGGTACGTCCTTCGGCCATGTCTGCCGAAGCACAATCGAGATTTTTGCCAGAAGCCGAGTACAAGCGTGCGGTCGCGGTGGATTACGCCAAAATGGCGAGCGTTCAGAAAGCATTTTCTGATTCTTACCTGAAACAAGTACGTTAATCATGTCTTCGGGCTCAGCTGCACAGCGCATACTTACTGTGTGTCTGATGCCCGTTGCGATATTTTTCGTCGCCTTTTGGTTGTTGCCGGTTACGCGTTTGATCGCGTTGCCGGCGGCTAAAGGCTGGGAAACATATTTCGCGATTCTGACGGATCCGCGCTATGCGACGAGCCTGATCAATACCCTTCTGTTGTCTTTGGTCGTGACGGCTGCTACGCTTATATTGGGTTTGGCAGTTGGGTTGTACCTCGCGAAACCCAAGGTTATGGGCAGACGATTTCTTCTCTCACTATTGACTTTGCCACTGTCTTTTCCAGGCGTGGTGGTGGGATTTTTTATTATTTTATTGGGAGGTCGTCAGGGTGCTGTCGCAGATTTATTTGAAAGCCTCGGTTTAGGGCGTGTGACCTTTGCCTACGGTTTGACTGGTTTGTTTTTAGCGTATTTGTATTTCTCCTTACCCAGAGTCATCGCGAGCTACACCGCCGCTGCGCAAAGCATGGATCGCTCGATAGAAGAAGCCGCTCGTTCGCTGGGTGCAAATCGTTTTCAAGTGCTGTGGGACGCTTGGTTACCACAATTGTTGCCCACGACTGCAGCCTGTGCGGCAATTGTCTTTGCCACCTCAATGGGGGCCTTTGGTACAGCTTTTACACTTGCCAGCAAATTTGAAGTCCTCCCCATTACGATCTATAACGAATTTACCAATTACGCGAACTTTCCCCTGGCAGCATCACTGTCCTTATCCCTTGGCTTGTTAACGTGGCTGTCATTGTTTTTGATGGGGCGTTGGACGGGCGGGCGAGTCGCGCTATGAATAGGGTTTGTGTTCTGCCATGAAGACCCGTTCGCCTGTTTTGGCGACTCTGACGATAATTGTGCTGATTTTTATGATCAGTCCGATGGTGATATCTATCACCGCAGCATTTCTTCAACAATATAGTCGCGGCCTCTCGGGTGGCTTGACGCTGGAATGGGTTGTCCATGTCTTCAGTCAGTATGGATCCACGGTCACGGCTTCGATCCTGATTGCGACGAGTTGTGTGATTGGTAACGCCTTGATTGGCGTGCCTTGCGCCTATGCCTTGGCGCGCGCACGTGGTCGGTGGGCGCGAAGCTTTGAGGAAATACTGACGTTACCAGTGGCTGTGCCGGGTCTGGCGACTGGGTTGGCGTTGATCTTGACCTATGGTGAGTGGCGTGATTTTCGTCAAAGTTATGTATTTATCTTAGTCGGACATATGGTATTTACTTTGCCCTTCATGGTGCGCACTGTGAGTGCGGCCTTTCAGCGAGCCGAGATCGCCTCCATCGAAGAGGCGGCCCGATCTTTAGGAGCAGGTTTTGTGATGCGTTTCCTGACCGTGCTCGTTCCTGTTGTGTTGCCCTCTATTGTCGCGGGTGGTTTGATGGTATTTACGCTTTCCATCGGCGAATTTAATTTGACTTGGCTGTTGCACACACCGTTGACCCGCACGCTGCCCGTTGGCTTGGCAGACAGTTACGCCTCCATGCGTATTGAGATCGGTTCTGCCTATACCTTGATGTTTTTTATTGTGGTCTTGCCACTGTTGTGGCTGCTCAATATTGTCGCCAATCTTACACAAAAACGCTATGGAACTTGAACAAATTGCTTTGACTGCGTTGGCGTGCGCGAAGACCTACCCGGATGGTACGCAAGGTTTAAAGTCCACGAACTTAAAGGTAGAGCCTGGCGAGATTATGGCGCTGCTTGGACCCTCAGGTTGTGGCAAAACAACTCTGCTGCGCATTTTGGCTGGACTGGAAATGACAGACGCTGGTGGCCAGATATTGTTTGGAGATCAGGATGTGACCGCTCGTCCCATTGAGCAGCGTCGAGTGGGGATGGTGTTTCAACATTACGCCTTGTTTCCTCATATGTCCGTACAACGGAATATTGAATATGGTTTAAAAGTCAGGGGTGTCGACGCGAGCACTCGTCAAAAAACAGTCGGTGAGCTGATTGACCTAGTTCGACTCGGTGGTCTGGAGCACAAGCGTCCTGCCGAGCTTTCAGGCGGACAAAAGCAGCGTGTCGCACTCGCACGTGCCGTCGCGGCGGGGCCCAGAGTTTTGCTGCTGGACGAACCGCTGACTGCGCTCGACAGCAAATTGAAAGATGCGCTGCGCGATGAGTTGGCAGAGTTATTGCGTCGCTTGGGCATCACTGCGGTTTATGTGACGCATGATCAGCAAGAGGCCATGGCGATTGCAGATCGCATGGCCGTGATGCGCGCGGGAGAGATCATTCAGGTGGGTGACCCCGAGACGCTATATCGACAGCCCACGCATGCCTTTGTGGCGAATTTTTTAGGTCGGGTCAATATTTTGCGCCGCGATATTGCGCATACCCAAGAGGGCGTCCTCGTGCTCGGAACATCGATTTTTCGTGTGCCGAGTCATCTCGGTCAAGAGCTGTTAGTGCGGCCTGAGGATATTGTGATTGACTATCCACGCCCCGATTATGTAACAGGCGTGATTGAGCAGCGTAGTTTTCGGGGAGACCACATTCAGCTTCGTGTGCGCATGGAGGAGCAGGATCCACTGATCGTCGATGTCTCACGCGATGCACTTTTTCAACAGGGCGATACGGTATCTGTTGCATTTTCGCCTGCTTCTTTTATGCGTGCCAAGGAGTCTTAAGTATGACTATTTCTTTTGTCCAGTTATCCGATACCCACATTCGAGAGCCTGGCCGCTTGGCCTACGGCAAGTTAGACACTGCGCCATATTTGCGTCATGCCGTTCGGTCTGTCATGGCTTTAAAGCAAAAGCCCTTGGCGGTGGTCATGACCGGTGATTTGACGGATTTTGGTCGTGAGCTGGAGTATCAACATTTGGCGGAGTTGATCGCGCCTCTGGATATACCCGTGTATTTGATGCCAGGTAATCATGATGCACGTGAGGGATTGCGTGCGGCGTTTCCTGAACATACGTATTTAGGCACAGCAGGTTTTATCCAGTATGAAGTGGAAATCGGACCTTTGACTTTGCTGACCCTGGATACATGCATTCCGGGCGAGAGCGGGGGAATGCTGTGTGATGAGCGGCTGGATTGGCTAGAGCACAAGCTTTCAAAAAATAGTGGTAAACCTGTCATCGTCGCGATGCATCATCCGCCGTTTACGACCATGATTGGCCATATGGACAAAATTGGTATGCAAGGTGGTGTGCCACGTCTCAAAGAAATCATTAGTCGTCATCCCAATGTCGAGCGTGTTATTTGCGGCCACTTGCATCGTGCCATTGATGTGCGTTTTGCTGGAACGATTGCCAGTACTACCCCATCGCCGGCCCATCAAGTCACACTAAATCTGACACAAGAAGCGGAATCGACTTGGATGTTAGAGCCGCCTGCCTATCGAGTTTTTGGTTGGTCGCCACCTGAAGGCTTGGTCACGCACCTCGCCTTTGTGGGTCCTTATGATGGTCCGTATCCCTTTCGTGAAAATGGCAAGCTGATCGACTGAGCTTGCCATTTTGATATTGCACGCGATCACTCACTCAGCAAACACGCCGCCATATGTTTTGAACTGCCCCGCGATCCGAATCTCGGCTTCGTGGGGCCTGCCATAGCCATTTTGGTGCAAGATAAAGTCGACGTTGCAACGTGCCGCACAGCGTCCATCGACATGGGTATCCCCAATCAGCACTGCTTTTTCGTGCACGACATCTAGTTCCTTGAGCGTGTGCGACAAGGGCAGGGGATGGGGCTTTGGAAAGGCTGTTGTATCTGACCCGGTAATGACTTGGAAAAAATCGATGATGCCTGTTTTTTGTAAGGCATGACGCGCATTGACTTCAACTTTATTGGTACAAATCGCAAGTTTGTAGTCTCGGTCCCGCAGGTGCTCCAGTAATTCCCTTACACCTGGGTAGAGATGTGAATGGGCGTGAGCCTGTTGTTTGTAATGGCGTTGAAAGTGCGGAATTAATGTATCTAAGTCTTCTTGTGGAAAGTCGACAAGGGCGACGGCGCTCCCGATCAACTCTCGTGAAGGCCCATGTAAATTGGGGAGTTCAAGGCTGGGGTCGATGGTTCGATGCCCGTATTCAGCCAACGCAGCATTGATCGCCATGCGAATATCTGGCTCGGTGTGCAGGAGTGTGCCATCGAGATCAAACACGATGGCATCTTTTGTCAATAAAAGTGGGGCGAGATGATTCATAGTCTAGATACCAAGCCTTCAGGAGTCGCTGCATAACCTGTGAGAGTTCTGTCCGCATGTTTGAGTCGCCAATTCAGCATTTTCTGTGCCATGTCTAGCATTTGTCCGGCATACGCAGGATTGTTGGCGAGATTATGCAGTTGACCCGGATCATTTTCCAGATCAAAGAACAAGGGTGGCAAGGCCGCAAAGTGCACGTATTTGTAGCGATCATTTTGGATCACGGATAACGAGCATTCATCCATGCCGAGGCCCAAATAATCCTCTGGTTTGGAATAAAAAATATTTCTAAAGTCGAATTCGTAGTGCACCTCGGTGCGCCAGTCAGCCGGTGCTTCGGCGTGGTGGACAAAGGGCAGCAGCGACTCTCCGTCGCACGTGCGTGGCACGGGCAGGCCTAGCCACTCGAGGATGGTGGGCATGGTGTCGACGGTTTCGGTGAACTCACGCACGATCTTGCCGCGGGTGAGATTAGCGCTTTCGCTTGGATCACGCACGATCATGGGAATATGAAAGCTCTGGTCAAAATAGCCGAGCTTGCCCAGCAGATGATGGTCGCCGAGCTGTTCACCATGATCGCTCGTCAGGATCACCAAGGTGTTGTCCCACTGACCGGATTGCTTGAGGTAGTCACAGACGCGACCGACATGATCGTCGACCTCAGACATCAAGCCGTAGTAGGTCGCACGCATCTGCAAGACTTCTTGCTCGCTCATGTCTGCACCCATGCCCTGGCCATGCTCAAAAAACTTTTTGCGTTCAATCGACTTGAGATAAAACTCTAGCATGGGGTGTTGTGAGGCTTCGGCATCCACTGATTCTGCACGAATCGGAGCGGGGCAGTCCTCGGGCTTGTACATGGCGTTGTAGGGCTCTGGCGCAATAAAAGGCGGGTGTGGACGGTAGTAACCAAGGTGGAGAAACCAAGGTTTGTTTTCCGTACCTTTGAGGTACTCAAGTGCGCGGTCGGTAAAGAAAGAGGTGTCCGAGAGGTGAGCCGGGACCGAGCTCGGCTTGGCAGTGGCACCGATGTCGTCTTCGTCTTGACCTTGTGGGAGCCAGATATTGGTAGGGATCTTGGGGACGGGATAACCTTGCGCCTTGACCCAGGCAAAGTAGGCTTCCATTTTCAAGCCCCAGGAACCCACGGGCTTCCAGCCTTCCATGTCGGCCCCTAGGACTTTAAAGCGTGGATCCTGGTGAGCCGTTTCGCGCGGGTCGGGAGTGGTAGTGGTGTAGCCGACGAGGGCAGGCTCGTAGCCAGCTTTGCGGACTTCGAAGGCGATATTGGTGTGCCGTGCGTCCAGTGGGATGGTGTTTTGCACCGCGCGGTGCGTCATCATGTAGAGGCCGGTCAGCATTGAGGCTCGACCTGGACCGCAAGGTACGGCTTGGGTGTAGTGCTTGGCAAACGTCACGCCTTCGTTGGCGAGGGCGTCGATGTTGGGTGTTTTGACGACCGGGTGACCGAGCTTGCCGAGGGTATCGCCTCGCCACTGGTCCACCACAATCATCAGTACGTTCTTTCTAGCGCGTGTCATGAGTTCAGTTCCAAAAAAGTGTTTATTGCAGCGTGGGGTCGAGTTTGTCGCGGACCCAATCGCCGACTAGGGAAATTGAAAGTGTGGTGAGGACGATGATCGTGGCCGGTGCCAGCAGGATCCAGGGGGCGGATTGCAGGTATTCGCGTCCATAGCCCACCATGTTGCCGAGGCTGGTCAGTGGCGCTTGGACACCCAGGCCTAAAAAGGACAAACCGGATTCGAGCAAAATCACTTCTGGAAAGGTCAGTGTCATGCTGACGATCAAGGTGCTGGCGATGTTGGGCAAGATGTGACGAAAGTAAATTCGCCAGGTGCTTGCGCCGAGGGCCTGCACGGCATTGGCATAGCCTTGCTCGACTGCGGCGACGGTGAGGTTGCGCGTGATGCGGGCGGTGCGCTCCCAGCCGTGGCAGCCCATTAGACAGATAAACAGCACCAGCGTGTTGCCAAAGAAGGCTAACACCGCGAGGGCGATAATCATAAAAGGGATCGAGGCCTGGAAATCAATCGCCACCATGACGGCTTGCTCGATCCAGCCTCTAAAGCGCGCCGCCAGAAAGCCCAGTGTCAAGCCAATCGCTGCGGAAATCAAGGTGCTGGCAAAGGCAATCAGCAAGCTCATCTGGATCGAAGTCACCAGCCGCGACATCACGTCCCGACCCAGCTCGTCGGTCCCTAACAAATGATTGGGCAGCCCCCCAAAGCCTACAGGCGGCTGCAGGCGTGCCGATAAGTCGAGCGCTGTATAGGCATAAGGTGTCAGGACTTCGGCAAAGAGGGCGACAAAGAGCATCACGGCGAGCCAGATCCAACCGATTAAAACGATGGCCGGACAGCGCACTAGATTGTCGCGCAGGGAGGAAAGTTTTAAAGCGAAAGTCGATAGGGTGGTCGTAGGCGCTTCAGTTTTTTTTGTGGTGATAGTGTTCATGCGAGGCGCCTATTTAGAAGACCGGATCTTGGGGTCGATCATGACGTTGAGCGCATCGACCAATAAATTGGCACCCACCATGCTAAAGGTCACTAACAGCAAGGCGGCCTGAACGACAGCGAGGTCACGATTGGCGACAGCCGAGACGATCAGACGTCCCACTCCAGGCCAAGAGAACACGCTTTCGACTACCACCGCGCCTGCGATCAGCGCACCCAGCATCAAGCCAGTGATGGTCAAAATTGGCGCTGCCGCATTGGGTAAGGCATGACGGATGACGACAAGGCGCCAACTGAGACCTTTGGCTGAAGCCGCTCGAATATAAGGCTGACCCAGCACCTCGAGCATCGCGGAGCGGGTGTAGCGAGCCAGCACCGCCGCACCACCAATCGATAGCGTAATGATAGGCAAAATCGCATGTCCCCAAGAGGCATAGCCCCCGCTAGGCAACCAGCCCAAGGACACGGCGAAAATCAGGACCAGTAAGACCCCCAGCACAAAGCTCGGCATCGAATGGCCTGCGACGGAAAAACTCATGATCAAGCGGTCGACCCAGGTGTTGCGGTGAAACGCCGCAAACACGCCTGCCGGTATACCGAGCAAAAGTTTCAACACAAAGGCGGGCAGGGTGATCGCGAGAGTGGCGGGAATGGCTTCGAGGACCAGTGACATGGCCGAAGCACCATTGCGCATCGATACGCCAAAATTACCTGCCAGGATATTACCGAGGTAGCCAAAGTACTGATGAGAGAGTGGCGCGTCGAGTCCCCAGCTCTGGCGAAATGCTTCGATGGCCTCGGGCGGTGCATCGGCAGACAGAATCATCATCGCCGGATCGCCGGACATTCGTAGGATAAAAAAGGTAAAGGTGACCACTAACAAAACGGTCAGACCAGAGCGGGCACTGCGTGTCAGTAAATAGTTCATCAGGCAGCGGCTCGATTAGGGGTGGCCAGTAAGGTTTCATTTGTCAAAGGAACATAGACCAGCGGAGCCGTTCCCTTGTGGAGATGACAGGCGACCGAGTGTCTGCCTTGGAGCATGGTTTTGGCAGGCGTTTCTGTTTTGCAACGTGCCATCACACTTGGGCAGCGTGGATGAAAGGCGCAGCCAGTAGGTACATCAATCGGATTGGGGGGTTCGCCTGTCAGCAAAATCCGTTTGCGTGGCGCTTTTTCTCCGCTTTCTCCCTTTCCCCCATTTGGATGTGACACCGCAGAAATTAGCGCGGCGGTGTAGGGATGGGCCGGTTGCGACAAAATCTTTTCCGCAGGGCCTTGCTCGATGATTTTGCCGAGATACATGACGGCAACGTCATCACAGATGTGACGTACGACCCGCAAGTCATGACTGATAAACAGCATCGCGAGGTTGCGACTTTTTTGTAATGCAGATAACAAATTAATGACCTGCGCCTGAATCGAAAGGTCCAATGCGGAGACGGGCTCGTCACAGACCAGCAGCTGAGGCTTAAGGACGAGTGCGCGCGCCATCACGACGCGCTGACGTTGACCACCCGAGAGTTCGTGCGGGTAGCGACCATAGAGGTCCTCGCCAATACCCACTGAGTCAAGCGCCTCGCGGGTCGCTGCCAATTGCGCCGCGCGATCGCCGATGTTTTGAATGACCAAAGGCTCTTGGACTTGATCGATAATCTTGAGGCGGCGATCCAGCGCAGCGAGAGGATCTTGATACACCATCTGCATGTCTCGACGTTGCGCGCGCCAATGGGCATTGCGCTTGGCCTGAATCGGCTGTCCTGCAAAGGTGATCTCACCACTCGACGCGGGGAGTAAACCAATCAGCATGCGGGCAAGCGTGGACTTGCCACAGCCGGATTCACCGACCAGCCCCAGCGTTTGACCGGTCTTGAGCTCCAGTGAGATCTGGTTCACCGCACGCAAAATACGCGGTTTGGCAAACCAGGTTTTAGAGGCTTTGACGTTAAAGTTGCGGCTGACCTGCGTTGCCTTGAGTAGGATCGTCATGCTGCTCTCTCCACGTGACACGCCACACGATGTTCGGCATGCACCCTGCGTAGCGCGGGCAGGATGCTGTGACAGTCGTCACGGGTGAACTCGCAGCGTGGCGCAAAGCTGCAACCCTTAAAAGCCGTCCCCGCGGTGGGGACCTGGCCCGGAATCGCCTTGAGCAAGGTGTGTTCGGACTCGATCGAGGGCATGGCCGCCAAGAGTCCGTTGGTATAGGGGTGATTGCCCCGCGTAAATAAATCATCCGTGGGCAAGAGTTCGACAATCCTGCCGCCATACATGACGGCAACGCGCTCGCTGGCCTCGGCGATGACACCCAGATCATGAGAAATCAGTACCAGCGCCATATCGGAGTCTTTGCGCAGTTGATTCAGTAAATCCAAAATTTGTGCCTGTACCGTGGCATCAAGGGCCGTGGTCGGCTCATCGGCGACCAATAAGTCAGGCTCGCCCGCCAAGGCCATCGCGATCATGACGCGCTGATTCATGCCACCGGATAATTCATGCGGGTAGGCGCTCAAGCGTTGTGTCGCATTGGGCATCTGCACCCGATCCAGTAAATCCAGAGAAACCTGACGCGCCTGGGCACCAAACAGGCCCCGGTGCAGCGCCAGACTCTCTGCCAATTGCTTTTCAATTTTGTGAACGGGATTGAGACAAGACGCAGGATCCTGAAAAATCATGGCGATTTTGCCGCCCCGGATCTTTGAGAGCCCACGGTCGTCCATTCCGATCAGCTCCTGTCCGGAGAGCTTGGCACTCCCCGAGACTCGAGCTTTTGGACCTAATAAACCCAGCATTGCCATCCACGTCACACTTTTGCCGCAACCCGACTCGCCCACGATACCGAGCGCGGTCCCCTTTTTGATGTCGAGGTCCACGCTGTGCACAACTCTGCGCACGTCGGTGTCGCTGGCGAAGGCCACGGTCAGTCCCTTGACGCTCAAAAGCGTCTCGGGTGCTTGCTTTTTCACCGGATGACGATCGAGGTTCATTTTGGTGGCTGAAGGTTGTCAGCGCGGAAGTCCATCAAGAACGTCTGCGAAGGTTTCCACTCAAAGTCCTTGCGCTTGGCGTAAAACACCGCCGTACGATGCAAGACCGTGTAGGCTGGATCTTCACGCTCGGCGATCACCAACATACGGGCAAACGTTTCCCGACGCTCCTGAGGATTGACAGAAGTCATCAGCACATCGGAGAGCTTGTTGAACTCGTCGTTGCTCCACTCGCCCATGCGCTGCTGCTGACCCTTGGGTCCGTGCTGGTTGACCATCGAACTGACCGGATCACTAAAGGGCGCTGAATTGGACCAGCCGCGTACACCACGTGTTGGCCCCTTTTCAAAAATCTGCGACCAGTTTTCAGCCATCTGCATCTGCACATTCAAACCCACCGCTTTCCACATTTCGAGCATGATCTGATCGGTCTGTGTCTGATTGGTGTAGTAGTTGTTCATGGTGCGAAAAGGAATCGGCTCGCCTTTGTAGCCGGCTTCTTTCAACAGCTTTTTAGCCAGCGCGGGGTCGTACTTGGGGACTTCCCAGTCCTTGATGTACATGTCTCCGTAGTATTCCCACTGCAAACCAGCGGGGATGGAGGTTTTGCCTGCCCAGAGCGCGTCAACGATGGCCTTACGGTCAATCGCGTGTGTCATCGCTTGGCGAATCTTAGGGTTCGCCAAGATCGCGTTTGTTTTATCAAACACCACCAAGCGGTGATTCAGAACCGGACCGCCGGTGATTTCAAACTTTGGATTGTTCTGAATCAGTTTGAATTGATCGGGTGGGATATCGGTCACAAAGTCATACTGGCCCGAGATCAGACCGTTGATACGTGAGGACACCTCAGGCACAACGGTGTAGCGAATCTCGCGCACGTTGGGCTTGCCAGCAAAATAGTCATCATTGGCAACCAACACCAGAGACTGATCCTGCTTGAGCTCTTTGACCTTAAAGGGACCGGCACTCACAGGGTTTTGTGCCCAAGTGTTCCAGTCTTTAGCCGCTAAGTAGGCCTTTTTGGAAATGATCTCCGATCCCAGACGGGCCAGACGACCTTCGAGCGTGACGTCGGGCAAGGCATTGACCAAGCGGACTGTTTTGTCATCGACAATTTCGACACCAATTAGCGAAGGCCAGATATTGCGTGCGACGGCGACGACTTCGGCAGGCGGCGTGGGGCCTGTGGCAAAGGTCGCATCATTGGCGGCAGCAGGCTTGGCTGTAGTCGCACCAGTGTTGGGCTGAGTATTGCCAAACATACGCTGTGGACTAAAGCTAAAGGCGATGTCTTCGACCGTAACAGGATCACCGTTGTGAAACTTGACGCCTGGGCGCAGTTTGAACTCAAGCGTACGATCGTCGATGCGCTTCCACGATTCGGCGATGCCGGCCTTGGGTTTTAAGTCGCCGGTGGTGTCGAGCTCGATGAGACCTGCATAAATCATCGGCAGCACGCGCGTACCGACGTTGCTTTGCTCACGCAGCGGATCAAGGGCACCGCTGTTGGAGATCTGTTGGACGGCGACACGCACAACAGGACGATTGTCAGTTGCAGGAGTTTGCGCGTACGCAAGCTGTGTAGTCATCGTGACACCGGCAAACGCCAGCGTCAGGTATTTGGCTAAACGGGAGAAGGGGATGGTCATAGTGGATTCCAGTTGAGAGCACTGGAATCCACTCTAGGGGAGCTAGATGAACGTTGGGTTACCGTTAGATGAATATTGTGTGACTGACACGCATATTTCCGAATAGAAGTTTAACGAGTGCCATTCCATCATGATGGAATGAAAAATTCCGCATTACATAAACAGAAGTTAGATATTTGTAAATATTGCATGCAGGGCTGGGAGTGATGTGTTTACCCCCTCTGGTGAAATATGCCTCAGTCGATGAGTACTTAAAACATTACCAGCGAGTGTATTGTCGCGGCCGTATATATACATTTGACGAAATCAGAGTCTATTTTCATATTGATAAGTTTGGACATATGTTTTATGAAAGCTCTGCGCGCGATGGAAGAAAAGACGTTTTTTCAATTGTGCGTGCTCAGCGTATTGACTGGATCAAATATACCTTGGCGCATCCCCATGCAGATTTGTATCAAGGATGGATTAAGAATGCTCGTCGCCACGACCCAGTAAGAAGAGTCGCTGTTGTTTATGAGCAATTTGTTGTGGTTGTTTCTTTGTGGAAGAAACTTGACGGATCTTTAAAAGCTAACTTTGTAACCTGCTACCAAGCAGATAACAGTATTAGCAAGATAAGATCATCACCAAAGTGGTCTCGGAGTGATTATTTATCAGATTAATCAGCCCGTATCATTTATGAAATAAAAAGGCCGCTGATTCGCTACGCGGGTTCAGCGGCCGAAACCTCGATAGATCCAAAATATTTAAACTTTGAACTCCCGTGCATTTTACTTTATGGCAAGTTCTTGTCAATGTGAGGTTCGCGCCTTTCGCGCGGGAAATGCGCGATGCGACACATCTATTCTCTAGCTTTCCACGTCAACTTTATACGCGCCCAGGGCGACAGCTCGCTCAGCTGTTTGGGCATTTTCACAAAGCCCAGCGACAGCAGTACCCCCTCAGCGACGTGTTTAAAGCTGTAATCCACAAAACTATAGATTTGGTCGAGGTCATTAAAGTACCAGACGCGAACTCCCACACCTGTCGGGCTTTTGTTAATGATCGCGCGCTCACGTTTGCCGTTGCTATCAATGCGGCTCCAGATTCGTGTGCGGTTGAGCTTGATGATCTCGCCATCGTGATAAGAGGATTGGGTGTCGTCCAGGCCACGTCTGAGGAATGCTGGGATCGAGTAATTTTCTGATAACTCTGAAAGATCTTCAGCGAGAGCCGAATCTGTACTTTGACGAGGGTTGCGTAACAGACTTGGAGTGCCGAGATCCGCGTGGTCTGTATATGAGACCATTGAGCACGACATCATGAGCACTTGTGAGCTGCCTCCATATCCCGCTGGCAACATCTGTTTGATTTTGTGCAGACGTGGCATATCGAGCGCGCGTTCTTGTTCTTCGCGTTGGTGGATCAACAGAAAGCTGGTGTACTGGCTGACCAATTGATAGTCGAGCGCTATTTTGGAGTGGATCGCGTGCGCAAGATCCTCGGAGAGACGTTTGGCAGCCGCGAGGCGCGAGAGCGTGGTGCTTGAAAGCGCTGCTGCTTCGGCCTTGAGTTCTACTTGACCCAGAATCTGTGGGCGGGTGTCACCCGCAAGGCGCGCTTTGAGTGTGACAGTTCCAGTGGGGGCGCTTTCAAACCATGCGCTGACATGTAAGGTATCACCTTCAAAGGCGGCTGAATCGAGCGCGGTGATGTCGCGTGGCTCGATGCCTTCGGGCCATTCGATCGTGACATCAGTGACATTGGGTGTGCGCATGCGATTGAACATTCGCAAAATTGCGGGCTCGACAGCTTCGCCAGGCGCGACAAAATCACAAGCACCTTTGGTTGCAATGGCGAGGCGTCTGAGCAGACCTTCCGAGGCGCTACTGCCGATACCAATGACAAAAATGCGCTGCTTGGAACTTTTTGCGCGCTTGATGATGGCTTCAACGGCGCTGACGTGACCGTCGGTAATCAACATGACAGCGCCTTCGTCTTTGCTTGACAGGGCGAGCGTAGAGGTGAGGGCAGGCTCGAGTTCGGTGCCCCCCATATCGCCATTGAGGCTACCGATCCAACGCTGGGCGGAGAGTTGCGTGGCTTCGGTCACGGGCCAAGGTGCGCGTGAACGGTGTTCGACCGTATCACCGAACTTGGAGAGAGAAAAAGTATCTTCTTTTCCCAGGCGAGCCACCATGGCGTGTAGCGCCCGACGCGCGGCTTGGATACTGTCGTCCGCCATTGAGCCCGAGCAGTCGACCAAGATCTTGAGACTGAGCGGCTTGGGCGAGACAGGCTGACCGAGTGCGTTGGTGGCCTTGAACGTGGGGCAGAAACTGGCTGTCACCACGTATTGTTCCGGCTTGACATAGTCATGCGCCACTGTGGCGAGCGAGCAATGTTGTAACTGATCCATGACCAAGACAAAGTCCCGATCTAAATAGCTATCGCGACCCAAGGTGACAGTCACGGCCTCGCCACTTGCCTCGCTGGTTTGCTCGTGCGACACACTGATAGGATGACTGGGTGAGCCCACCCGTGCCTGCGCCAGAGCGCCATGCAGCGTCAAGCTCAAGTCAAAGCCATACTCGCTTAGAAGATCCGTTTCCGGAACTTGATGCGGCTGGAGTCCTCCATCTTGGATCAAATCACCATAGCGCGGCGCGATCACGGTGGGGATTTTGAGACGCAGACCGCCTTGTTCGAACTGCAAGAGCTGACCGTAATGCAGGTCGATCACGCAACGTTCGCCGGGGGCGAGGTTGCCTAGGTTTAGCACGTAGTTGCCGTCCTCGCCCCGCTCGAGCAAGATGGCTGCGTCTCCCTCCGCCAGCGTGCGCTCATAGCCTTCCTGGGCCTCGGACTTTTCCACGACCGAGCCGTGCAGCAGCTGCTCGTTGAGCTTGACCTCCACCCCAAGCAATTGCGCACCCCAGGGCAGCGGAAAGCTATAGATCGCCTCAAGATGCTCCGCTGAGGGATTGATAAATGTTTGACGTACATGCGCATCAAAAATCGCACCCCGTAAATCACCTGTGATGGCAACGTGTTGCAGCACCAAGGGCTCACCGGAGTCAGACCGCAGTGTTGCGTGCAAAGAGTCGTCCAGCTCTAAAGTTCCAATCATGGCAATGTCCTATTGGTTATTTTTCGTTGTGATTAGGTATTAGGTGGGCTTTGCAGCGCCTGAACCGCCTCGTAGGCCTGCATCACGCTGCGTACAAAGCTGCGCAGTTGCTCGGGACTGAGGCCTGCGCGGGTCGGTTCGATCACCAATTCAATGCCTTCGGTAATGTGCAGGTGGCTGCATACCTCCAGAGAACCCGGGCGACGACCTCGGTCGGGCACGGGGGCGGGACCGCCTTGGAGCAGCTCGCGGATACGATCGAGCGAGACCCCGGCGGCTGTCCATTTTTTGATGAGCAGAAGCTGTTCAAGATGCTGAAGGGCGTATTTCGCGGCACGGGTTTCCCCCTCCGGGCGGCTCACCAGCCCAAGCTGGACGTAGTAGCGCACCGTTCGCTTGCTCAAGTCCGTGAGGGCACAGAGCTCGTCGAGGGAAAAAGACTGACTCGGAGAGTCGTCGGCAGCAAAGGAGGTCGTTTTGACAGTGTTCATGTGTTTATATTAACACTATAACTGTCATAAATAACTGTTTAAATAAAATTAATTGTGAAATGTTTCCGGCAAAATCATAAAAATTTTGTTTTTGCCGGAAACAAAATGGAAAATGTAGCTATGTTTCCGGCATAATGATTAAAAATGACTTTTTGCCGGAAACATTATGAAGCCGCTCTCAAATCAGCAACGACTGCACCAGGTTAACTCCGAGCAACTCTATGAAAACTATCGCTCAGCGCTCGGTCATGCGTCGTCTTATACCTATGGCATGCGCTGGAAAACAGTGCGAAACACGGAATATCTCTTCAGAGATCGGGATCGGCACGGTAACGGTAAGTCTCTCGGACCGCGATCCGAGAAAACAGAAGCCTTGTTGGCCGCTTTCACAGCAGGACGGGAGGCGGCTCAAGAACGGCTTCGCCTCATTACGGAAAAAATTGACGAGCAGGCCAGGTTAAATAAAGCCTTAAGACTGAATCGTGTGCCGCGCGTTGTGGCTCGCGTGTTGCGAGAGTTGGATCGCTCGGGCCTACATGATGAATTTATGGTGATTGGCACACAGGCTTTGTATGCCTACGAGGCCGCAGGAGGGGCGCATTTTTTACTTGAACTACTCGCCTCAGGTGATGTGGATTTGCTCTATGATGCGCGAAAAAAACTAGTCGTTGTGTCTGAAAAACTAGATGGAAATGGTTTGCTTGGCCTGTTAAAAAAGGCAGATCGAACCTTTGAGCGTGTAAGAGAAAATGGTTTGCGCGCGGCAAACGCAGGTCAGTTTATGGTGGACCTCGTCACTGCACCAAGCGGTATGCTAAACAATCAAACCATCACGTTTTCTGAAGCAGATCTCGTGGCGGCAGAAGTCCCAGGATTACAGTGGCTATTAAACTCACCCAAGCTTGATGTGATCGCTATTGATGAAGACGGTTGGCCTGTGCCCATGCGCGTACCCGATCCACGTGCGTTCGCTTTGCACAAAGCATGGTTATCGAGTCTGCCAACGCGCGAGGCACTTAAAAAGCCTCGCGATCTAGATCAGGCACAAGCGGTTGCTTCCCTCGTAAAAGAACAAATGTCTCATTTGTCTTTTGAACATGCGTTGACATCCTTACACGGCGATGTGAGGAAGATGATGCCGTTGCTGATTGCTTGAGAAAAAACCTATGATTAATATGAAACCACGCATCACAGTGATCACGCTCGGCGTCGAGGATCTCGAGGTGTCGCTGCGCTTTTACCGCGACGGGCTCGGGTTTCCTACGCAGGGCATCATTGGCCAAAAGTTTGAGCATGGTGCTGTTGTGTTTATTGAAATGCAGCCAGGTCTTCGCCTTGCGCTCTGGCCAAGGGGGAGCATCTCCAGGGATACAGGGCTCGCACAAGGCGTTGCCAACCCCACCGAGATGACCTTGGGTCACAACGTATCTTCAAAAGACGAAGTGGATGCAGTCATGGCCCGAGCCGCCTCAGCTGGAGCGACGGTCGTCAAACCCGCACATGACACATTTTGGGGCGGGTACTCAGGTTATTTCCAGGATCCGGATGGACACCTCTGGGAGGCGGTTTGGAATCCTCAGTGGGCTGAGGATTTACTTGATCATTAATAACGCTTTAATTTTCGCTCTGACATACAACATCGGCCGCATCTGGAACATAAATGCGTGGCATTAGAGTGCCTCTTTGCCGACGGGGGCGCCAAAGCTGACTTCACCGTGGGTATTTTTATCATTGATGCCATCAACAAGTGTATCTAGATCGTATTCGACCTTGTCGATTGCTGTGATGATGACTTGACCTTTTGACACCATAAGCTCAACTTTTTCTTCGAGCTGAAGTCCGGCCTCTTTTAGTACGGCTGTTGTCAAACGTAGGGCAGGGCTGTTTCCCCATTTTCGGATCACTGCGTCCATGCGAGCACTCCTAGCAAGTGTATACATTGTAGATACATATTGCTGTTGTGACAAGCAGGCATCAATATTTGTCAATGTAACAACTACTGCGCTGATTATGGTTTTATTTTCTGAAGTGTGAATTTCATTCGTTTGATCCAAATCCCGACGTTTCTGATTGTCCAGTTGAGCGAAGGTCACTAGCTTACAATTCCCAAATGCCAGGGGACAAACTCATTGTCACCCAGGCCTAACAGCTCACTCTTTGATTGCATTCCTGAGGCGGTCGTCAGAATGTGTTCAAAAATGACTTGTCCCATTTCCTGAACAGACAGCTCACCATCTAGGATGCGACCACAGTTGATATCCATATCTTCTTCTAAGCGTTTAAACATGGACGTGTTAGTTGCGAGTTTGATGGTGGGGGCAGGTTTGGAGCCAAACATGGAGCCTCGTCCAGTCGTAAAACAGATGATGTTTGCACCGCTGGCGATTTGTCCTGTCACTGCACAGGGGTCATATCCGGGTGAGTCCATAAAGACAAAACCAGATTGTTCGATCAGTTCAGCATATTGGTAGACTTCTTGCAAAGGAGTGCTGCCACCTTTCATGGCTGATCCAAGGGATTTTTCAAATATGTTGGCGAGGCCGCCTTGAATATTTCCTGGCGCGACCACACCATTAAATTGACCATTATGGCCGCGCGTATATTCCTCCCACCAGCTCATTCGGTCAAGAAGCTTTTGACCCACAGTTGGCGATACTGCACGCCGAGTCAGCATATGCTCTACGCCATGAATTTCCGGTGTTTCGGACAAAATTGCTGTCCCGCCATGCCTCACAAGAATATCCATCGCAGCACCCAGGGCCGGGTTGGCTGTGATGCCAGAAAAACCATCTGAACCGCCACATTCGAGCCCGACTTTTATGTGACTTGCGCTGCAAGGTTCACGCGTGATGTCGTTTGCCGCAGGCACCGGTGTTTGGCTCACACCAAATTGACTCGCGATCTCATTGCGAGAGAGCGAATCTCCAGGCTTGAGCTCAACAGAAATGATCTGCTCTCTGAGCAGATCATAGAGCTGAGGAGCGGCTTGTCTGTAGCGGTCGAGTTTGATGATATTGGGCATACTTTCAACTAATATATTAGTATAAGAGTAGAGCGCTTGCGGCTTTCTAACAAGTTATCGTTTGTACTAGGTTGTCCGATCTTGGGTGTTCGACTGTTCAAGATCCGCAGTTGTCTGAGGATTTACTTGATCATTAAAAGCGCTTTAATTTTCGCTCTGACATGAAGCATGACCGTTGGAGGAACGCTGGCTTTCTTTTTGGCGCGTCTGACCTTCCAGTCGAGCGACTTCACTTGATCAGAGAGGACTGCGCAATCGACACCGTCAATCTGAGTCACCACCTCAAAGGGATTATTTTTGATTTTGGATGTCAGAGGGCAGCAGACCATGAGACCTGTTTTACTGTTGTAGCTCGCAGGGCTGATGACAAGCGCTGGTCTGTGTCCGGCTTGTTCATGTCCTGCCTGTGGATCAAATTCTAACCAAACGACATCGGCCGCATCTGGAACATAAATGCGTGGCATTAGAGTGCCTCTTTGCCGACGGGGGCGCCAAAGCTGACTTCACCGTGGGTATTTTTAGCATTGATGCCATCAACAAGCGTATCTAGCTCGTATTCGACCTTGTCAATTGCTGTGATGATGACTTGACCTTTTGACACTACGAGCTCAACTCTTTCTTCGAGCTGAAGACCGGCCTCTTTTAATACGGCTGTTGTTAAACGTAGGGCAGGGCTATTGCCCCATTTTCGAATCACTGCGTCCATGCGAGCACTCCTGGAAAGTGTATACATTGTAGATACATAGGGCCGTTTTGACAAGCTACAGCTTTGGCTGTGGACACATCTGATCTTTGCTGATGAAAGTAAGGGGGGATTCTTTAGCAAAGAGATACAACTGTTTACTTTGAGTTCTAGATATCAATTGGCTCTATTTAAAACTGCTAATACAATATACCTATGAAACCTTCAGTTGCCTTAGCTGCCCATAGAGATGAAATTCGCGCGATCGTTTTGACGCATCACGCGAAAAACGCACGTGTATTTGGATCGGTTGCTTCAGGTACAGATACCGAAGAAAGTGACCTCGATGTGTTGATTGATCCCACCCCAGATACAACGTTGTTTGATATCGGCGCGA
Source organism: Zwartia sp. (assembly GCF_049655405.1). Lineage (GTDB taxonomy): Bacteria > Pseudomonadota > Gammaproteobacteria > Burkholderiales > Burkholderiaceae_B > Zwartia. The sequence continues at coordinate 46,137 of NZ_JBASJR010000011.1, read as the reverse complement.
TTCGGTATAAATTGAAACAGCTTCTAGGTGTTTCTGTTGATGTCTTAACGCCAAGAGCTTTGCCAGAAAAATTCAGGCAATCCGTGCTTGAATCTGCCTTACCTATATGAGCAAAAAATCGCTCCGTTTAGCAGATTATCTTGATCACATCCAAGAAGCGATTCAACGTATCTCCAAATAAGACGTACCTTTGTTATTTGCTTACGAAATGCGTAATGCGTTGGCACATGGATATCACAAAGTTGACCTTGAAATTGTCTGGGTAACAATAAATAGGCATTTAAGTGACCTGAACGTTCAGATCTCTAAAATAAAAGATCAATTAGAAAGCTAGACAAAGAGGAGTTTGCTATCCTCGATGAGATCCTCGTAACTAAAGGAACCGCCGCCTTGGGCAGTTGGAGGAACGCTGATTATCTTTATGCTTTTATTTTCTGAAGTGTGAATTTCATCAGGCCTTCGCTGGCTTCTTCGATCAAATCCAGTACATGTTCAAACCCTTGATCCCCTCCGTAGTAAGGGTCAGGTATGACAGACGCTTGCGTTGTTTGCAAAAACTCAGCCAAACCCCGGATTTTATGACGGTGTGGTGCAGGACACATTTCCTCAAGCAATGCACGGTTATCCCAATCCATCGTCAACAGTAAATCAAATTCTTCGAAATCACCTTCAACAACAGGTCTGGCCCTCAAGTTTGAAAGATCGTATCCTCTCTTAAAAGCATGTTTTTGGCTTCGTTCATCGGGTGGTGCGTTAGGATGAAAATTGTGTGTACCTGCAGAGTCAATTTTGACCTTGTGCAGGATATCTCGCTCAGTAAGCTTTTTAGTAAAAATAGCCTCTGCGGCGGGACTTCGGCAGATATTGCCCATGCAGACAAATAAGATTTTGAAATTAGCTTCGTTCATTTTGATTTTTATATATTGACCTTCAGTATGTTACTTAACCTTAGCAGGAAGAGTCATTCATAATCCCATAAATACGACATGTATATCGACGCGATGCCAGTTCCTCAAAGTAAAAAAACCTCAAATAAAAATACACAGGACGACTTTCCCGTTCTTGCTTTTATAGATATTGAAACAACGGGATCTAATTTCGAGCGCGATCGCATTACCGAAATTGGAATCAAAACGCTGGTCAACAATGAAGTCACAGAATGGGAGAGTCTTTTAGACCCAGAGACCTTCATTCCACAAAATATCCAGCGCTTGACGGGCATTTCACCAACGATGGTGGCGGGTAAGCCTAATTTCAATGAAATTGCCAATCAACTGAAAAATGAACTCGCCGGAAAGATTTTCGTTGCACACAATGCCAGGTTTGACTACGGCTTTATCAAGGCGTCGTTCAAAAGAATGGATATGGATTTCCGTCCAAAGGTGTTATGCACTGTCAAACTATCTCGCCTGCTTTTTCCACAACAGACACGTCACAATCTAGACACCATCATCGCTACGCATAACCTAGTTGTCAGTAGTCGCCATCGCGCCATGGGTGATGCAGATTTACTTTTGCAGTTTTGGCGTGTGTGTGAAGCGACTGTTGGTAAAGAGCGTCTACTTGCCGCAGTGAATCAGTTGGTAGGAAGCGTGAGCCTTCCCCCCAATATCAACCAATCAGTCATCGACGCGATTCCTGACACCTGCGGCTGCTATGTTTTTTATGGGGAGCACAACGCACCGCTCTATATTGGTAAAAGCATCAATATGCGTAGCCGCGTGATGAGTCACTTTCAAAGTGCTCTGACGGTTCGAAAAGAAATGAAGTTGTCGCTACAGGTTTTCCATATTGACTGGATTGAGACGAGCGGTGAGTTGACTGCGTTGATTATGGAATCAAGGCTGATCAAGGACCAAATGCCGAGCATGAATATCAAGTTGCGTAAGTCAAAAGATTTGAGTGCGTGGCAATTAGTGAAGGACAACTTCGGCGTACAAAAGCCAACACTTGTGACGCATAAAAATTTACAACCGGGCGTACAAGAAAACCTTTTTGGACTTTTTTACAGCAAAAAAGAAGCGCATGGTTATTTGGCCGCTGTTGCAAAAAAATACCGCTTGTGCGAGGCCCTGCTGGGCTTAGAGAAAGTAGAGGAGGGAAGATCTTGTTTTGGCTATCAAGTCAAACAATGTCAAGGTGCTTGCATAGGTGGGGTTTCCATAGATGTGCACAATTTGAATCTTGAAACTGCACTAAGCCTGTTTAAAGTTCAGTTGTGGCCGTTCGGCGGAGCGATTGCCATCAAAGATGGGGATTGCATGGTGGTGGTTGATAAATGGTGCTACCTAGGGATTGCCCGTGACCATGACGAACTCTATGAGCTAGCTAGGTCTGAGCCTGCCGAATTCGATCTAGATATTTATAAGATTCTCAAGAAAGCAATAGCTGGATCACATAAACATCAGGTCATAAAACTTAATGGCATGAATATCCATTAAGGTGTCAACCAGATCCACGAATCTAGGCTGATTTTGGCCCGACGATGCCCACTGCTTGCAAGCTCTAGCCAATCCATATCCATGACCTCAGCAGTGATGACAGCAAAGTGTGTGGCATGCAAATCATTATTTTGTGCGATTTGAGCCGGAGAGGAAATAGGTGTTCCTGGTGCTGACGTACCTGTGTAATCTGACGCGGAAGTCGTTTGTTTGACTTGCTGCCATAGGGTTTGAGCGTGTGAACTGATCGAGGATATATTTACACTGACACGAACTCTGAGTTGCCAGTTTAGTTTCTTACTCCAAAATACAAACATCGCATTTTGTTGCTTTGTGATTTCTTCGGCCTTGCTACTGCGTGAATCTGTATAAATTTTTAATAGGTTCGCTTCTCTGTCAACCGTTCTTAGCACTACAGTCCGCGCTTTGACTGTACCGTCTAAACCCGTTGAAGCAAAAACCGGTGTACGCCAAGCATGATGTCGGTCTTGTGAAGCACGGCTCAATTCCCTCCATATTTGATCTTTTATTGCCTCAGGTGTTTCTAATTGATCTTTCATAGAGAGTGCATCATGCGTCCGATTGTTGTTCAGAATCGTCTTTGGCTATAGGGTGAGCGAGGGTATTTCTGATGAACTGCTTTTCGTAATGGCGATTACGCCTGCTCTTTTTTGCGGAAGCCCGTTTGCCAAAGCGTTTATCGACCACGATAGTTGACAGTCCACTGAGGTCATCTAGTGTTTTGATCGCGTTGGGTGAGTTTCTACGTGTCATTTTGCTTTTTTAAAACCCAGATGCCCTAGCGGGCTAGGTCCCTTTTGGCAGTAAATTTTAGATATCTAAGAATTTTGATGCGACCTTGTTGATTTTGACACTGTATCCATACAAGTTATCGGGTCGTTACTAGAGAATGCCATTTCCATCCTCCAGCGCCTGCAACACTCCCTCTACAACACCCCCACCAACTCCCCAGCTGCGCGCTCCGTCAGCACCACCTCCACGGCGATATGCGCCCGTGTCAGTCCTACAAACAACTTGCGTTTCACACCTTCATCGAGCGCTGCAAAATCCACCTCGGTCAAGACAATCCCGGCAGCACTTTGGCCTTTGAAGCGATAGACCGAATCCACCAATAACTCGCCCTCTGTCCAGAGCGCATCCCCGGCCGTTGAGTATTTGCCGGTGGGGCGCCTGAGCGACCAGTCACCCAGTACAGGGGTTTGAATCAAGACCGAGTTCATCAGTCCGCGCCAGCTCACCAAGGCAATGTCGGAGAGCGCGATACCGAGCGACAGCAGATGTTTCACCGCGACTTCGGTTTCGCGTCGCAGCTGCGCCTCGGTCGTATAGGTGCGAAAATTGGGCACCTCGCCTTCATAGGCCGAGCGCGCATCGATCGGTGCGTGCGAGAGCTGGAGGGCGTTAAGAACCTGGCAGACTTGGCGGGGTGTGCGGAAATTGTCCTGACAGTGGACTGTCACCACATCCGACAGATCAAACTCGTCTCGCGGATAGAGGCGTTGCGCCGCATCCTCGAGTAAATAAATCCGACCTTCGGGCGCCAACTGAGGCAGCAAGCTCGCCACCCAGTCCGGTTCAAAATCCTGCCCCTCGTCGATGATGATCAATTGATAGCGACCTTGCATCTCCGGGGTCGTCTCGACCGCATTCTTGTACTCTGCACTCAACTGATCGTACAAACCCGAGGCACCAAAATCCGGCTCACCCACATGCCGGCGGTGATGCTCCACACAGAGCTCATGAAAACTCGCGACTTGGGCGCGCGTGGGGGCGAGTTGTGTGATGTGATCCGCCAACGCGCGGTTGTAACAAACATAGAGACTGCGCTGCGAGGCTGCGGCGGCATCTTGTAACAAACGCAAGGCCAGTTGCGTCTTACCCGAGCCCGCCGTCGCCTGGATTCTCAAAACACCCGAGGGCGTATCGATGCGCGGCACCCAGGTCGCCAGACCATCGGCCAGACGAAGAGTGGTCTGACGCAGTTGTGCGCCCAAGACCCGCAGATCGGGCGTGACTTTGAACTCATTACAGAGAAACTGCCGCAGTGCGGTGAGCGCGCTGGAATCAGAGCTCGTACCACTGAAGCTAAAGCTGTCTTATCCAAGATCTCAGGAATTGGAACAGCAGGTGCCCTTATGGGACTGGTCTCCACTTTTGGTACGGCTGGTACAGGAACTGCAATTGGAACATTGTCTGGAGCAGCGGCAACCAATGCATCTTTAGCTTGGGTTGGTGGGTTAGTTGGTGGGGGAATGGCTACAGGCGTACTCTTAACAGGAGGGCTTAGCGTTGTAGTTGGGCTGGCTGCTTATAAAGCTTTGGGTACTACTAAAAGGCCCTTTGAGGCACTCAGCGATGTTGAACAAAAGATTGTTCAGGCTGCTTGGGTTACCGTCAATGTTATTGATGATTTTCTTACTAAACCTGCAGATGAATTTTCCGAACAATGCGCTGAAGAGTTATTGATGACAGTCTTACAGCCAATGTATAAAGAATTGATTACAAACGGTGAGGCGATCACGAGGAAATTGGACGGGACACACTCCGTCGCATTTCGTCAGCATGTTTTGTATGACTTCAAGCGCGTTGTGATCGATGGTTTTGAGGCATTCATTGATGGCTATTGTTTTAAGGGGTTTATTCAGGCTGAATATGTCATAAGTGGTGTCTTTTATGCTTTATGGACACAAACTGCGCTTGACGGAAGTCTTGAAAGCCAATTGGTATTAGATGCATTGCGACGCTCTAACCTTGCACTCGTAGACGCCACAGAAAATGAACTTGGAGAGTACTTGCGCAATTTTCCAACGGAGAGCCTCAGGGGACTGAGTGCAAACATAAAAGGCATTTATCACGAATTGTTGTATGTCCATAATTACAACTCATCTAATGAAGAGACTAGAGCGCAAGTATTTGGCTCTACGAATAATGCAGGTGCGGACGTACAGATTGTGGATATTCAAACAGGTACAGTGATTGAAGAGTTTCAGTTAAAGGCTGTTTCAGGAACTGCCTCTGTTTATGGCCATTTAAAAAGCAATCCTGATATTGAGGTATTGGTTACATCAGAAGTGGCTAAGAAGCTTGATGATGACAGGGTTTCGGATAGCGGTTTGAGTAACGAAGAGCTCACGACACGTGTAGGTGCTGATCTCCAATCAATGATTGGAAATTCTGACCTTGATCGCACGTTGGAATCAGCTTTTATGGCTGCAGGTATTTCTTCAATACGAGATCTCGCAACAATGATCGAAGGAAAACGGACATTCCCTGATGTAGTCACTAATGCGCTAAAGGCTGCAACTCCTGCAGCCGGAGCGACGGCATTGACTGCATATTTATTTGGATAGTTGTGCGGGTAATGGGCAGTCCCTGAAAAAATCTGTCGTTGAAGGCAGAATTTCCTCAACGTCAGACGTCGATATTTCCATTTCAACTAACATTCTTTCGGGCGTTTCAACAAGAACGTAGCGAGCACTTTGTGGCGTCTGTTGTAAAAACCAATAACGTATTAGTGAATTGTTTTCGAACCCTAGGTGATCACTCAGCATGGCATTCCGCTTTCAAAAACGTATCAAAATCCTTCCCGGCTTACGACTCAATGTCAGTAAGACTGGTGTTTCTTGGACGGTACCCACTTCAAGCGAACCAATATCTTTATCGCGTTTGAGTTGATAGGCGCCATTGATCGTCGATGCTTTAAGCGCTTCATCTAGGGTGACTGCTTGATTGGGGCCATGAACCTTGCCCGAATCAGTGGTGCGCGTCACCATGTGCTGGATGTTTCTTAAAGTATCTGGAGGAGATACCGATCCATCGTTATGAAATGTGCTGCGCGTTTTCATTTTCATCGCATCACCCACGCGCTGCCATTGAGACCCGTATTCAGACGCAAACATGGTGCCGTCTAAGAGATCACCCCAATAGATGTACTGAAAGGGCGCCATTGAAACAGTAACCCCAAGACGTTCTGCGCGCTGAAATTGATCCGCCCGCGCAGCACCTAAATGCTCAACACGCCAGCGGTGATCAGTGCCAAGCAGCTTGTATTTATTTAAAGCATTCTCATAGGCGTCGAGCACCACATCAAACCCAACGTCGCCATTATTATGAAACGCCATCTGATAGCCCATAGGCGCGTATTGATCGAGCAATTGGTCGAGCTGTTGGCGCGTGTAATTCATGCCCTTTTCGAACAGCGGTCCCAAGAGAATATTCGCCTGTTTGGTTCGGGCGTTATCTAAATAGCCAAAACTCTGTGCAACAGTACCGAGCCATGGGCTTCCATCCGCCCACAGCTTGATGCCATTTTTACGGACCATGCTGGAATCAGGCCAGGACACTTTCGCGGCGGCATCCGGCTCAATGGCCATGTGATAGACATGCATTCTTAGCGGGCTGTCTGGGACGGCTGCTAATGCCTCGTAACCCTTATACATGCCTGTGTTGTACGTATGCTCCGATGACGCGGTAATGCCCATAGAGGCCATATACGCATACCACTTTGCACTGGAGAGCAAAATGTGGGGGATTGCTTTGGGAAGGATCGGGCCAACGACTGCCATTAAAGCAGCCGATTCATTGGCCACGCCATTGGAGGTGCCGTCTTGCAATCGACCATAGTTGCCGCCCACTGGGTTGGCAGGCGGCTTGTCATCTTTCCAGCCTAACATTTTGACGACTGCAGTATTGAAGTAAACCGCATGCCCAGAGTTATCAATCATGATGATTGCACGACCGCTGGGCGTTAACTTATCCAGTATGTCCCGTGTTGGCAGAGGCGCCTCTTGCAATAATCTGTCTAGGCCATTAAATACCAAAGGTCGGCCGGCTGGAGCTTCTGCGTCCGCCTTTTTAATAGTTGCCTGGACGTCTGCCCAGGTTTTCGCGCCAACGTAGGGTGCAATCCAATAGGCAGGTGCTTGTGTCGTAATGCCCGACAAAATGGGGTGATTGTGCGGATCAATAAAGCCGGGCATCAGTACGGTAGAGCCTAAATCCTGTACTTTTGCGTTGGGTGCACTGGCACGCACATTTTGGAGCGACCCAATAGCGGTAATCTTTTTTGTCACAGTATCAAAGGCAATGGCCTCAGCACGTGGATTCTTTTCGTCCATCGTAATAATGGTTGAAGCCTTCAAAATCTGTATTTCCGCTAATGCCACGTTAGACAGGCAGTAGAGCGAAACAATTGGCAGCGTTTTGAGGATTGATTTGTAGTTCATATTGATTCCAATGGACGAAAAAGCAGTTTGCCAAAGAGTCTGGCTGTGCTTTAAGCAAGTTTAATGTTAAAAAATAGCAAAATCCGCTTCCTAAACCCTACCAATCCCTACGCCATATCTATCGGGTTTTGCATGCGGGCTAAACATTTTTTTAAATTGGTAATCGGCTCGTGATCTTAGTGAATAGGAAATCGACCTGACTTGGAAGTAAGATCAAAGAACGGGGAGCGGGTGTCTCAGGCATCAAAGCCTTGGGAAATAGACCACTCGTCTTTAATAAAAACTAAACGGGAGATCAACATGAAAAAAAACCTCTTTGCAACGCTACGCACTGTAGGATTGAGCAGCCTCACGGCGCTCGCTTTACTGCCTCATTCGTTTGCGCAAGCGCAAGCCGCGAACTACCCAAACAAACCCATCACAATTGTGGCGCCTTTTGCAGCAGGGACGCTCACTGATATTTTGACGCGTACGGTCGCCAATAAGCTCGCGATCGCCTTGGGTCAACCCGTGGTCGCAGAAAACAAGACAGGCGCAGACGGCAACATTGGCGCAGCCTTCGTCGCCTCAGCACCGCCAGATGGTTACACCCTATTGGTGGGGGCAACGAGTATCGGCTCGATCAACGTTTTACTGCATAAAAATATCAAATACGATCCGCAACGTGATTTTGTCGGCATCACAAACCTGATTAGCGTACCGAACGTACTGGTCGTGGGATCGCATGTGCCTGCCAAGAACCTCAAAGAGCTGCTGGCACTCCAGAAACTGAAAAGTTTTAACTACGGCTCAAGCGGAGCGGGCGGTAGTATGCATCTGTCCGGTGAGATTTATAAAAAGATGGCCGGTGTAGAGATGGTGCACATCCCCTACAAGGGCACAACGCCTGTGATTAACGACATTATTGGCGGTCGCGTGGAAATGATGTTTTGTAATCTGCCGGTCTGTTTGAGCTTGATCAAGTCGGGCAAATTAACGGCGCTCGGTGTCACGTCCGCGACGCGCTCACCACTCTTGCCTGACGTGCCAACGCTGGCCGAGGCTGGCTTGCCAGGCTTTGATGTCAGCGGCTGGTTTGGTTTGTTTGCTCCGAAAGGCACGCCTCCAGACATCGTGGCCAAGCTCAATGCTGAAACGGTCAAGATCCTGAACGATCCTCAGTTTAAAGAGGAGTTCTTGAACAGAGGCGCCATCACGATCGGCGGCACGTCAGAGGCCTTTACAAAATATGCCGCCGAAGAGCGCGTCCGCTGGGGAAAGATCATCGAAGAGGCGAAGATCACGTTGGATTGATAGATCTCTGATCGTACCGAATGGCTTAGTAACTCCATCTTTGTGACCCGCAAAGATGGACAATTGACTTGAGTAAAGAGACCCCATGACAGATTCTAAAGATTACGTTCCTCCCAAAGTTTGGACTTGGGATCAACCCAGCGGCGGCGCCTTTGCGAACATTAATCGGCCGATCGCAGGGTCGACGCACGACAAAGAACTGCCAATCGGCAAGCATCCTTTGCAACTGTATTCGTTGGGCACGCCTAATGGTGTCAAGGTCACGATCTTGCTCGAAGAGTTGCTGGCGCTGGGGCACGTAGGCGCTGAATACGATGCTTGGCTCATTAACATCCGTGACGGTGACCAGTTTGGCTCGGGTTTCGTCGAGATCAACCCAAACTCAAAAATCCCAGCGCTGTTTGACCGCAGTGGCGTGGAGCCGGTGCGCGTGTTTGAATCCGGTGCGATCTTGCTTTACCTGTCTGATAAGTTTCAGGCTTTTCTGCCTAAAGTGGGGCCCGCCCGCACTGAGGCCTTGAACTGGCTGTTCTGGCAAATGGGAAGTGCACCGTATTTGGGCGGCGGATTTGGTCACTTTTACGCTTATGCGCCAGCTAAGTTTCAGTACGCCATTGATCGTTTCACGATGGAAACCAAGCGCCAGCTTGACGTCCTTGATCGTCGCCTTGCCGTCAGCGAATACTTGGGTGGCGATCAATATACGATCGCCGATATTGCGGTGTTTCCCTGGTACGGCGGGTTGGTGAAGGGTTGGTTGTATGGGGCAGCCGAGTTTTTGAGCGTGCAAGACTACAAGCATGTTCAACGCTGGGCCGAGACTGTTTACAGTCGGCCCGCTGTAAAACGCGGGCGCATGGTCAATCGTATGCATGGCGAGCCTTCAGAACAACTGCGTGAACGCCATGACGCCAGCGACTTTGACACAAAAACGCAAGACAAGATTCAACCTGCAAGCTAGCTCTCATTATTTTGTTGGCTAGTAGTTTGAGCTTGTTGCGGTTTGCGGCGGTAGTGGCTCGCTTGGTAGATCAAATCGGCGAACCCGTACCCTTTACCATCGACATGATCGTTGTGGCATCGAGGCTGCGCGCCTTTTCCTGAATCTGAGGAAGATATTGAGCCTGAAGATTTTTCGCAGGTTCGATGAGCTCGGTAAAGGTCTGTTTTAATAAATCCGTGCTCATTTGACGACCACTTGCGTAATAGCGGCTTGCCACCTGACCGAGCGCATAGGTTGTGGCAAAAGACATCACCATACTGGTGGCTGCGCCGCCCATCTTTTTGCCTGTCTTACCCAGCAAACCACCGAGCAAACCTCCGACGAGCTTACGACCGAATTGTTCAAGATACTGTGAGGTCAAGCCGACACCCACGGTCGCTAGGAACTCGCGGATATGTCCCTGATCCAATTCGTGGCCATAGGCCTTGCCGATGCGATAGACCATTTTGATCTGCAAAGGGATGATCGCCACAGAGGCCCAGGACTGGGGGAGAAGCTCCAACGCACCATTGACGATGGAATAATTCAAAATCATTTTGTTTTGAGCCGCTTCATCCACGGCTGCCTGTGGTGCTGGGGCTGCCTGTGTTGTCGTCGCAATGGCGGTAGGGTTTGCTTGTGGATCTTGGGCAATGGCTATAGGCGCAGCCGCAGAGGCAAGAGCGATCGCATCAGCCTGCTGCTCTGACGCCGCGGCGATCTTGTCCGACCCCAAACCTAATAGCTTGCGTAATTCGCTTAAAAACTGATTTTCGGCATCGCAGCGCACACCATCACTGTCACACACACAAACTGCCAACTCGTAGGCGTAGCGTCTATGACCTTCGTCGGTGAGGGCAGCCGCTGCGTCCTTCAAACTGATTCGTTTAAATAAAACATCCTGGTAGACGCCCATTAATTCAACGGAACTGGAACCAAGCTGTTCGGCGAACTGTTTGACATGCTCCCGTTCACTGTCATCTTTGGCACCGTCGGCAAAGGCTGCAAGCATGGCAATGGAAAGTATGGCGCGCTCAGTGTTCATCAACAGATCCCTTAATTAACAAGATGCAGCAGTGGTTAGTTGACCTGTTGGATATGCATAAGTTCACTTTTCCATCTGGTTATCTCGTCGCTCATCCGGTGTTGATGTTGTTGGAAACGATAATTAAACACATATAGATATAAATTTTATGAACAATTTGCTAATATCTATGTATGCCAAAGATACCTCAAGCCATTTTAATGTTGCCTCCTCTCGTGCAGGCGCACCTGCGCCAGCTTGGCGAGGACCTGACCATTGCGCGCAAGCGACGTGGCGAGTCTCGTCGTCTGTGGGCAGAACGAATAGGGGTGTCAGAGCCAACCCTCATGCGTATGGAAAAGGGCGATCCTTCTGTCGCGATGGGGATTTACGCTTCGGCGCTATGGTTAATGGGTCGCTCCAGCGAGTTGGCCAAAATCGCCTCCCCTGAGTTTGATCTGGGTGCGCTTGAGGTGAGTATCGATGTCGCCAAAAAACGCTCTGCGCGCAAGCCAATTTCTCTTGAAAGTCGGCTTCAGAAAAAGGTACAGCTATGACAGCCGCTATGCCGTATCAACAGACTGACGCAATGAGTCTCTGGTGGCTCGGGCAACCTGAGGCACCCCGACTCATCGGTCGCCTGGAGTTTATATCTACACTACGTGGCGTTGGTTTGCGCTACGGCGCCGATTGGTTGCGCCGTGGTTTTGCGCTTAGTGAAGACTTGCCACTGCGCGATCATCTGTTTATACCCATCGTAAAGGACTCTGCTGTCGGTGCGGTAGACGATGCGCGGCCCGATCGATGGGGGGAGCGCATGATTCGCACATTTGATCGGCCAGTCCGTCTATCTTTGATGGAGTATTTGTATTTCGCGGGTGATGACAGATTCGGTGCATTGGGTGTTTCCCTCTCTGATCATACCTACGCGCCACATATGACTGGCCCATTGCCTCAGCTTCCTGACCTGGGCTCAATCGAAGACAGCATCACCCAGATTTTTTCTGGTGCGCCGGTCAACGATCAATGGATGCGCTTAATAAAACCCGGGGCCAGCATGGGGGGCGCCAGGCCTAAAGCGTTGATCGAGTTGGCGGGTGATGAATGGGTGCTCAAGTTTCGCGAAGAGGGCGAGTCCACTGACACTCCTCTTATTGAACATGCGACCATGACACTGGCACGTGGTTGCGGGATTAGCGTCGCAGAAACAAAAGCCTTGCCTCTACGCAAAGGCCATGCGATAGCTGTTCGACGTTTTGATCGGCTCGCAGACAAGCGGATTCATAGTCTTTCTGCGGCCGTCGTATTGCGGGCTTGCGCGGAGGATGTGAGCTATCCGGCTCTGGCGCTTTGGTTACGACGCAAAGGAGCCGTTAAAACAGGTCAAGCCGCGCAAGATATGCGAGAACTATTTCGCCGTATGGTTTTTAATATTTTGATCGACAACAACGACGATCACGAAAAGAATCATGTTGTTCAGATGGATGACACAGGGTGTTTCTCCCTCTCTCCAGCCTTTGATGTGTTACCAACAGGACAGGCGCTCGGCTTTCAGCAAATGCGAGTTGGCGCACAGGGTACAGAGTCTACTCTCGATAACGCCATCTCCGAACATAGTTTTTTTGGCTTAACGCGTGACGAGGCTACCGCAGAAATCGCGCGGGTCGCACGTTGTGTGGATGGCTGGGAGTCACACTTTAAAGCAGCCGGTGTGTCGAGCTCGGATTTGAGGCAACTCGCCGCGCAGATCGATCGTCCGTTTTTGCGGCAGCAGCGGCTGGCTTGGGGTTGTGCCTGAAGGGGCGCTCAAGAAATGGCCTGCTATGTTGGCTAACAGACATAGTGAATCACTTGCACATGCTACCTTGAGATCGAGAAGGCGAATTCGTCTTCTCAAATCTTTTGGAGTTCATGCTATGAATCAACAAGCAAATCAACAAGCAAATCAGCAACCCAATCAACAACCGTCAAATCCAGCCAAAGAGCAGGCACCAAGCGAAGTGCCAAGTCCGACTTTGCCCGTAAAAAATGTACCAAATCAAAATGACAAGGTTTCTGCGTCACCCGCTAAGAAGTAAGCAAGATTTAAAGTTTAAAAAGAAATGGTCAAGCAGACATTAGAGGATGCGATAAGCAAGAAGTTTTTCTGCTTTCTGACTTGCAGGCAGTAATCGCCAAATCTTCATTTCACACTAAGGAGTTGGTTGTAATGGAAAACGGTAAAAATAATTTATACGAGTTGGTAAAAAGTTTTGATGTTGCCATGTTGACAACCCTTCCATCCAAAGAAATGCATGCCCGACCCATGGCCATCGCTCGCTTGGATATCGGTATGGATGCTTATCTCATCACAGACACTGATTCTGTGAAAGTGGATGAAATCGGCAAAAATCCCCACGCCTTGCTGACTTTTCAAAGCGCGAAGCAATTTGCTTCGGTGAAAGGTGAAATCACCATTGAGCATGACCGAGCTCTGCTCGAAACAATGTGGAAGCAAATTTGGAAAGTGTGGTTTCCATTGGGTATAGCTGATCCTAACATCGCGATACTTAAATTTACGGCGCACGAAGGAGAGTATTGGGATAACTCCGGACTGCAAGGTCTTAAATATGTCTTCGACGCTACGAAGGCTTATATTTCCGGAGAAAGACCTAAGCCAGATAGTGATCGTCACAATAAAATCAAGCTATAGACCACTCTTGGATCCTGCTATCGCCGCTGCTGCTTTTTCTGTTGTGCTGTCAAACATGGCTCACGCTCAACCCGCTGCTTGTCATGCACTCGCAGGATAGCCAACCTGTCAGCAGACGCGAGAGATGGGTCAAGCTTTTGGTGGCGAGTTCATGGGTGTTGAGGTCAAGGCACTAGAGGTGATGCAGACGTCTGAGATGATGTGCACAACGATGAGCGTGACGGTTGAAAATCCGCAGCAAGCAAGTGCCGTGTTGAAATGCACTAAAAACTCACCCGAGGCTATTCTTGTTCAGGCAACGATCAGGCCTGATGGAGTGAGTTTTCAGTTTGAAGGTGGTGGAAAATCTGCCGTAGTCAGGTGCTGAGATTGATTCAAGCAGGTGTCTCACCAGATCAGGTTCGCACCGTTTCGCGCGCAGTGGGTGGCCAATGAGGTCTGGCATCCGGATCAGGTGAGAGGAGTGATTGAGAAGATGCGGGAGCGGTATTGTTATGTCGTGGATGACGAGGAGAGCGGCTCGACCGACAGTTTAAATCCCATGGCATGAATCACTTTGAACAACGTATCGGAGCTCGGGGCGCGTTCCCCTGAAAGGCTTTTATAAAGACTTTCCCGAGATAGCCCAGTATCGCGGGCCAATTGAGTCATGCCATGAGCTTTTGCGATGTCGCCCAACGCTGCCGCTAACAGTGCTGGATCGCCATCCTCTATTGCGGCCTGAAGATATGCAGCAATATCTGCCTCATTATTGAGGTAATTGGATGCATCAAATGGACGTATTTTGATCTTGCTCATTTCGTAACTCCTGCGCCAAAGCTTTGGCTAGTTGAATATCTTTGTTTTGGCTGGATTTGCTACCTCCGCCAAGCATCATGATGACTGTGCTTTCATGCAGGATGTAATACATGCGCCAACCAGGTCCAAAAACTTCACGCATTTCCCATACATTGTCACCGACAGACTTGTGATCTCCTAAATTACCAATCGACGCCTTTCGTAGACGAAGTTGAAGACGTGCGCGTGTTCTACGGTCTTTCAGGCTGATAAGCCACTCAAAAAATTGTTCAGTTTCAATAATGCGGTACATCCAGATTGTAGCCTCTTGGATACGATTTTCAAGGCTTTATTTTGCATGAAGCAAACTCATAGATGAATACGCAAATGAACTCAGGCGTGAGGCATAAGCTGAGAGTGAAAATTAAGAGAGTGCGGGAATGCTATTCAATTAACCATCCCACTTAAATTCGCTCGCCTGCTCCATTCTCCACCCACTATCTCCCAAAATCACCAACACTTCATGGTGATGATGTAAGAGCGCCTGCCGATGACTCACGCTAATCGGCGTGATCTCCAAACCACTGAGTTGTGCATATAGTCGCGATTCGTTGGCGGCATCAAGTGCGCTGGTTGATTCGTCAAGCAACAAGTAGCGGGGCTTGGTCAGGAGTGCGCGCGCAAAGGACAAGCGTTGCTGTTCTCCTATTGAGAGCACTTTGGTCCAATCCAGCTCGCCACCCAGTCCTCCGCAGCGTGTTGTCAGGGAAGAGAGGTTGACCAAGTCCAGGTAATGCAGGATCTCTTCGTCGGAGATCGTTTTGCCCACATGTGGGTAAGTCAGTTGGCAACGCAGATCGCCTAACGGGTGATAGGGTTGTTGAGGTAAAAACAGCAGCTCATGCCTGGAGGGTCGCACGATCTCTCCCGAGCCCGTTGACCACAGGCCCGCAATGACGCGAAGCAATGAGCTTTTGCCGGTGCCGCTCTCACCGACGATCATGAGGCCTTTGTTTGGGCTCACTGAGAGGTTGAGTTGCTTAATCAGGGTTCTTTCGCCGGTCGGGGTACAGATCGACAACTGATGGCAGGTGAGCTCAGGGCCTTGCTGGGTCACGATTTTGTTTTCTTGGATGGCTTTTTCATGCTTGGCAGACAGCCCCAGTGGCTGGGCTCCGAGCGCCTGCGAAAACGTATACAACCGCTCCACCACGGCAGAAAAGCGGCTGAGGCCTTCAAAGTGATTCACAATCACGGTCAGTGCAATCAACATCGCGGCAAAGGCACCTGCGGCCTGGACCGCTAGGCCGACCTCCAAGCGGCCGGACAGCACGTCATTGGCAATAATCACTGTTGGGATGACTGCGGTCAGAAATGTGTGCGTAAATTGGAAAAGATTGAGTTTGAATTTCCAGCGCAGCACGCGTTTTTGGTTGTTGAAGACAAACGAAAACATCCGCTGGAGCAAAGAGATCTCCCGAACTTCACCGTCATAAAAAGCGATCGGCTCGGCATACTCCCGCACTCGCACCAAGCCAAAGCGAAAATCAGCTTCGCGTTGGAGTTGTAAAAAATTTAAACCGATGAGTGGTTTACCAAATACTGCCGCGGTGAACCAGGAGCTAAAGGCTGAGTAGCCGATGAGAAAGTAAATGAGATTGGGTGAAATCGACCACAGCACGCCACCAAACGCAATGATTTGAATGACGGAGCCCACGACGACCGTCGCAAAGAAGAGGGATTGCCCGGTAAAAGTATTGATGTCCTCGGCGATGCGTTGATCCGGATTGTCGATCACCTTTCCTTGGCCGAGCTGGTAGAAGGCCCGTTCGCGAAAATAGCGTCGCATAAATTGATCGGTGAGCCATTTTCTCCAGCGCAGGGCGAGTGTGTCTTGCAGAAAGTAGTAATAGCTATAAACAGGAATCGCCGCAGTCAATATATAGCCGTAGCGCCAGATGGAACCCCAAAAGCGTTCGCCATCCTGGTCGGCCAGGGCGGAAATGAATTCGCCTGACTCGCGGTTGAACATCACACTGCTAATGGTTTGTAGGAGCAGCAGGACAATAAGTAGGCCTAAGCCTGCTCGGATTGACCAGCGTTTGTCTGACGTCCAATAGGGTTTGGCGATTGTTAGAAAGCGCAGCCACAGCTCGCGGTTGATGGCTGGTGGCTGAGCTGAGTGAATGCGTTGTTTGTCTTCATGCAAGGGACCTCTCCATCTGGTGTTGAGAGTATCCGTGTTTGGAGGGAGGGAGTCTGTGCGTTGGCGCACGGAGGGGTGCTTTAGGTAATCATGCTAAAAAACTGCATGATCGTGCTCTGTCTTCGAATAGTGTACGACTAATGCTTTCTATTCGTATGATCAAAATTATCGCTCAACTAAAGGTTCTCTTTCCCATGTATGAAATCATCTGCCCCCATTGCAGCAAAGCCTTCAAAATCGATGAGGCGGGATACGCCGACATTCTCAAACAAGTGCGCGATGGCGAATTTGAGCAACAGCTGCACGAGCGGTTAGAGCTTGCTGAGCAGGAAAAGCGTAATGCGGTGGCCTTGGCCGAGGCCAAGCTTGCGAATGCGTCTCAACAGGCAGCTGCAGCCAAGGATGCAGAAATACAGGCCCTTAGGGCAAAGCTTGAGGCGGGTGGAATGGCGCAGCAGCTGGCGATTGTTCAGGCGCTCAGTAGTGTTGAAAAAGAACGCGATGCATTAAAGAGCGGCCTTGAACGTGCGCAGCTCGAGAAAGCGCTCGCGGAAAAATCTCTCAAGGATAAATACGAAACGCAACTCAAGGATCGTGATGATGCGATTGAGCGCTTGCGTGACATGAAGGCGCGTTTATCGACCAAGATGGTGGGTGAGACGCTTGAGCAGCATTGCGAGACAGAGTTCAACCGAATTCGCGCGACGGCTTTTCCAAGGGCGTATTTTGAGAAAGACAATGATGCACGCTCCGGCAGCAAAGGTGATTTTATTTTTCGTGATGCGGATGAAGCAGGCACTGAGATCGTGTCCATCATGTTTGAGATGAAAAACGAAAGTGACTTGACTGCGACCAAGAGCAAAAACGAGGATTTTCTCAAAGAGCTCGATAAGGATCGCAATGAAAAAGCTTGTGAGTATGCAGTGATGGTGTCGCTACTGGAGCCCGACAACGAGTTTTACAACACGGGAATCGTGGATATGTTTCATCGCTACCCGAAAATGTATATTGTGCGCCCTCAGTTTTTTATTCCCATCATCACACTATTGCGCAACGCGGCGATGAATTCGCTTAAATATAAAACTGAACTCGCGTACGTCAAGGCGCAGAGCGTCGACATTACCAATTTTGAAAACGAACTCGAGACGTTTAAAAGTGCGTTTGCCAGAAACTATGACTTAGCGTCACAGCGCTTTCAAAAGGCGATTGATGAAATTGATAAGTCAATCGATCATTTGCAAAAGACCAAGGAAGCCCTGCTCGGCACGGATCGTAATTTGCGTCTCGCGAATGACAAGGCCCAGGATGTGACGATTAAAAAGCTGACAAAAGGAAACCCGACGATGGCGGCGAAGTTTGCGGAGTTAAAGGAGGGGGGGAATTAAGGTTAAAGGGATCGATATAAACGTCGGAAAGGACTAGACTGTTCATCATTACATATCTTAAGCAGGATGAATCATGCGCAAATATCTCTTTTTTTTTCTCGTGCTCGCCACGCTTAGCCTCTCGGGCTGCGGCTACAACACCTTTCAAACAGCCGATGAAAAGGTCAAGGCTGCTTGGGCTGAGGTTTTGAATCAATACCAGCGACGAGCGGATTTGGTGCCGAACTTGGTCAATACGGTCAAGGGTGAGGCTGGTTTTGAGCAGGACACGCTCACCCGCGTGGTCGAGGCGCGTGCTCGCGCAACCGGTATTCAGGCGACGCCTGAGTTGCTCAACGATCCCGCAGCGTTTCAGAAGTTTCAGGCAGCACAAGGTCAGTTGACCAGCGCGCTGAGTCGCTTGATGGTGGTGGTGGAAAGCTACCCTACGCTGAAATCGAATCAAAGTTTCCAAGAGCTGCGTGCGCAGTTAGAGGGCACAGAAAACCGCATCACAGTGGCGCGTAATCGTTTCATTCAAGCTGTTCAGGAATACAACATCGCGGTGCGCTCCTTCCCTTCGAATATCACGGCGATGATTTTTGGCTACAAGACCAAGGCGAGTTTTACGGTTGAAAATGAAGCCGAGATTTCAAGACCGCCTGCAGTCAATTTTGAAAAAGCACCGGCTAAGTAATGGTCATGAAGGAACTACGTCGCGACTTGTGGCTTCAATACACGCTTACTTGGATGCGCTGTTTGAGTGTATTGCTGCTGCTGTTCACGATGGCGCTGCCCTGGCAGGCGACGGCTGAGGTCGCGGTGCCTGCGCTGTCAGCACGCGTGATCGATCAAACGAAAACGCTCACGTCTGAGCAAGTCCGTACGCTTGAGCAAAAGTTGCGAGAAATTGAAGGCCGTAAGGGCAGTCAGGTGGTGGTCTTGATGGTGCCGACCACCAAGCCCGAGGAAATCGAGCAGTATGCCATTCGAGTGGCTGACAAGTGGAAAATCGGTCAAAAAAAAGTCGACGATGGGGCCATTTTGCTGATCGCGAAAAATGATCGGGCGGTGCGGATCGAGGTGGGTTATGGCCTGGAGGGCGCACTCACGGACGCGCTCAGTAAACGGATCATTGATGGCGCGATCATTCCGCTTTTCAAACAACAGGATTTTTACGGCGGAATCTTGTCGGGAGTCACTCAGATTGGACGCGTGATTGATGGTGAAACCTTGCCCGAACCTGCTCGGAAACTCGTGACGGATCAAGAGGGTACTTTGTCATCCTTACCTGGGTTGTTTGTACTTGGTTTAGTGTTGGGTGGTTTTTTACGAAGAATTCTTGGACGTGGCTTGGCTGCAGGTCTGACGGGTGTGGCGGTGGCGATCATTGGTTGGTTTATTGCCGGGGCATTGATAACTGCGCTGTTAGGCGGGGTGATTGCTTTTATTGTGACCTTGCTGAGCGGCGGGCTAGGTGGTTTGACGTCAGGATATTACGGTGGTGGTGGGCGAGGATCTGGCTCTGGATCGAATACCGGCCGGGGTGGATTCGGTGGTTCGGGAGGGGGGGGCTTTGGCGGAGGCTTCGGCGGCGGTGGTGGCGGTTTTGGCGGCGGCGGCGCGTCGGGGAGGTGGTAATCGTGCAAATGAAACGTTTACTCAAACATGTCTTCACGACTCGAGCTCAGTTGAAACAAGCTTTTTCAACATCGACGTTACGTGACATTGAAGCCGCGATCAAAGCAAGTGAGTCAGAGCATTCGGGCGAGCTGGGCTTTGCTGTGGAGACTGCGCTAGATCCCCTCGCGATCATTCGGGGTGAGTCGTCACGGGCGCGCGCTGTGGACTTGTTTTCAAGCTTGCGGATCTGGGATACTGAGCACAACTGTGGCTTGTTGATTTATGTCTTGCTAGCCGATCGTGCCGTGGAGATTGTGGCTGATCGGGGGATCCATGCCACAGTCGGCGAGGCGGAATGGGCACGGATCTGTCACCAGATGGAGGCCGCTTTCCGTCAGAAAGATTTTCGAGGCGGCATGCTCGCCGGAATTAAAAGCGTGACACAGCACTTAAAGGCGCATTTCCCGGCCAGTATCGGTGATCAGAATGAGTTGTCTAATCGACCGGTGGTGCTAGGGTAATACCTTGTAGTAGTATCCGGATCAGATAGGTGACGGTAGATCGCCATCGTTCAATCCGGAGACAAAATGAAAAAAATCCTTAATGGTTTAGTTCCTCAGGGGACGACTAAGCGTCGTTCGATCTTAAAGGCGGGTCTTGGTGTCATGGCGGCATCTTTTGTCGGTGCCCAAGCCTTTGCACAAAGTGCATGGCCCAACAAAAGTATTCGAGTGATCGTGCCTTTTTCGGCGGGGGGTGCCGCTGACACGTCGGCTAGAGCGATCTGTGCCGCATTGGGTGAGACGATCGGTCAGTCCGTTATTGTGGAAAACCGTACTGGCGGTAACGCGATGATTGCCGCACAAGCCGTTCTTCAGGCCCCTGCAGATGGCTATACATTTTTATGGGATGCGGCGAATCAACTCACCAACCCAATTCTGCTCAAGAATATTGCTTTCGACTACAAATCATCATTTGTTCCGGTCTCTCTTGCCGTACGTGTTCCTCAGGTGTTAGCAGTCAGGGAAAATTTCCCCGCTAAAAATCTCAAAGAGTTTGTCGCTTATGCCAAGGCGAATCCAAAGAAAGTGACATGTGGTACGCCACCATCAGGGGGCATGGGCCATCTCGCGATTGCGATGTTTCAGCAGGTCGCGGGAATTGAGTTGATCCATACCCCTTATCGAGGGGGCGCCGATGCCGTTAGAGATTTGATGGGTGGTCAGATCGACTCGACACTGTTGACACTATCGACAGCTATTGGTGCTGTGCAAGCAGGTAAAGCGCGTATTCTGGGCTTGACTAGTCTAGAGCGGACCAAGAGTTATCCGGATGTTCCTACAATTGCTGAGCAAGGTTATCCTGGCTTTGATATGGATGATTGGTTTGGTTTTTTTGCAGCCAAGGGTACGCCTAAGCAGGCGATTGATGGTTTGCAAGCCGCCACGACTAAAGCTGCAAAGTCACCAGCTGTGATCAAAACAATTGATTCGCGCGGCATGGTGCTTGTGGTGAATACCCCTGCGCAATTTGCCAGCTGGCTTGAGGCGCAAAGAGCCGCACTTGAAAAACTCATTCGCACCGCAAACATTTCCATAGGCTAATTCAGTCATGTCATCTCTTCCTGCTGTCAACCGTCAAGTGCTTTATGCAAAGCGACCCGAGGGTATACCGACTCTTGACTGTTTCAAACTTGAGTCCGGTCCGATACCGACGATCAAGCAAGGCGAAGTTCTCATCCGTAATCACTATCTTTCAGTCGATCCCTACATCAGGATGCGCATGGAGGCCAAGGACTCTTATGCACCAGTGATGAAAATCGGTGAAAAGATGGTGGGTCGCACCATTGGTCAGGTGGTGCAAAGTATGGATGACAGCCTTCAGGTTGGTGACTGGGTCGTCGGTAGGATGAGCTGGGAGGATGTCAGTGCTGCACCTGTCAAGGAGTTGCAGAAGGTAGATCCCAGCTTTAAGCCTTTAAGTGCGTTCTTGGGGGCGCTTGGCTCAACGGGCTTGACGGCTTGGGTGGGATTGATGGCATTTGGCAAACCCGTCGCCGGAGAAACTGTATTGGTTTCGGCGGCGTCGGGGGCCGTAGGGAGTGTGGCGGGTCAGTTGGCCAAGCTGCGCGGTTGCAGGGCAGTTGGTATCGCGGGTGGCGCACGCAAGTGTGAAATCGTTGTGAAAGAGTTGGGGTTCGATGCGTGTATCGACTACAAGAGTCCAGACTTTGAGCAAAAGCTTGCGCAGGCTGTTCCCGGTGGCGTCGATGTTTATTTTGATAATGTGGGCGGTCCGATCACCGACTATGTGTTGACCTTGCTGAATTTAAAAGCGCGTGTGGCTTTATGTGGCACGGTCTCGCAGTACAACGCGACAGAGTTGTACGGTATTAAAAATTATCGTGAGTTTTTTAATAAGCGTGTTTCGTTGCATGGCTTTGTCTTGTCGGATCATCGCGACTTATGGCCTGAGGCCACCAAGGAAATTCAAGACGCCTACAGTGCAGGAAAATTGAAACATCTTGAGACGGTTGCAGAGGGGCTGGAAAACGCACCGCAAGCATTCATCGACATGCTCAACGGCGCGAACGTTGGCAAACAAATTGTGCGTATCGTATGAGTCTGATTTTATTTGGCCCTCCCGTACATTTTGATTTTGGTGCGCGTAAGCTGTTACCTCAGGTTTTGGCTTCGGCGCGCTGTGCAAAGCCGCTGTTTGTGACGGATCGCGGTGTTCTTGCGGCGGGTGTCTTTAAACAGGCAACAGAGGGGCTGTCCTCTGATTTGACGCAGGCATTGTTCAGCGAGGTCCCTCCCAATCCCACCGAGGCCTCGGCGATTGCGGGTGCTCAAGCTTTTCATGCGTTTGGGTGTGACGGTGTAGTGGGTATTGGTGGCGGCGCGGCGCTCGACTTGGCCAAAGCGATTGCGATTTTGGCGACGCACTCACCGCCGTTGTGGAACTATTCAAACCGTAATCCTGCAGAGTTGCCCCTGGGTGTGACGCCACCTCTGATTTTGATGCCGACGACCTCTGGAACTGGCAGTGAGGTGGGGCGATCTGCGGTCATCATTTTTGATAATGGGATCAAGGCAGGGGTGCGTTGTCCCGCGATTGTGACTGCTGCTGTGTGCGATCCGGAGTTAACTCTAGGATTGCCTCCTCTCGTGACTGCGACAACAGGCATGGATGCGTTAGCACACTGTGTGGAAACGTATTGCTCTGCGACAGTGAATCCCCCGGCAGATGCGATCGCGGTCGATGGTATGCAAAGGATTTTTTCGAATATTCGTCAGGCGGTCTTGCACGGCCATGATCGGCAAGCGCGCTGGCACATGATGATGGGCTCTCTTGAGGGGGCTTTATGTTTTCAAAAGGGGATGGGTGCTGTGCATGCTTGCGCGCATCCTTTGGGGGCTCTGGGTTATCACCATGGAACCTTGAATGCGATTCTATTGCCACATGTTTTGCGTTTGAATCTTGATTTTCTGGGTGAAAAAGCAAACAAGATTGCTGAGCTATGTGGCGCTAGATCGGTATCAGAAATGCCTGAGAAAATTTTCAACTTGATCGCTGAGCTTGGCATCCCGCTGCGCCTGCGCGATCTTGGACTAGAACGCGTGAGACTCAGCGGTATTGCTCAAGCAGCGATGCTGGACAACGCGAACAAGACAAATCCACGATTGATGACTGTGGATTTGTACGAGGCATTGTTAGATCAGGTTTATTGAACTGACCCTATGGTTTCCGACGCCGCATCAAGCTTTAAATGCCGTGCAGTGGTGCTACTTTTTTGACAGCTGGAATTTCTAGCATCCGCTTGTGATGGTCGGCGAGTCTAGGAAACTGACTCATGTCCACGCCATCGCCTTGCATCCAGCTTGTCATCGTAAACAGGTACGGGTCGGCCACGGTAAATTGTTCACCCATCACCCACGGTCCGCGCAAAATTTCTTGCTCAATGAGCGTTGCACAATCCGTCATGTTTTGAGCAACTTTAGCCTTCATGGTTTTTTGAGCTTCGAGGTCGTCTGACCAGCGACGGCCCCGCGCGCCGTGAGCGTGATGCACGTGAACGGTTGAACAAAACCAACTGTTGATCGACTGCAGTTGAGCCAAGGCAAAGGGGTCGTCAAGCGGCGCCATTTTGGCCTGAGGGTAAGTCTGTGCGAGGTACAGGAGCAGCGCAGGTGTTTCGGTCAGGATGCCTTGCTCTGTGACGAGTGCGGGCACACGACCTTTTGGGTTGATGGCCAAATAACCCGGTGCGTTCTGATCGTTTTCACGCAGGTTGAGTCTCTCGGCCTCGTAGTCTGCCCCAATGTGCTCAAGCACGATGTGGGTGGCGAGCGCACAGCTCAAGGGTGCATAATAAAAACGTAAGGACATGTCTCGACTCCTGTTTTTGGGGATGATGTTTAGTCTAGGGTTTGCTCTTTGATCCAGCGCTTGAGACCCGCATCTGTTTTAACGCTGGTGAGTTCTTCGTTCAAACGCCTGAGCTCAAGCAGCATCTCGCGTTTGCGGCTGTTGAGGTGGTGTTTGAGTGAGTTTTCATGAATGGTCATCGAGGCCGGCAACACAAACTCCGCGGTGGCTTGCAGCTCGGTGTCACGGATCTCACGATGTAAGACCGTGCAGCGCTCACGCATCAGGTCAGTCAGTGCGACGAGTTTTTTGCGTGCGAGGGCTGTGCTCAGCGTCGACTCAGGGAGCTGCGCTTTGGTTTGCAACTCGAGCAGGGCGAGCAGGTCTCGGCGCTCGTAGGCGGTATTGGCCTCACTCATCAGTTGTGTTTTGTAGGTGCGGATGTCTTCGTCGCTCTCTCGATCGGGGTGCAGGGCACTGGCGAGCTTTCGGTAGAGACTACGCAAGGCACTTTCAACATCCTCGGCTGCCTGAAGATCGGCAGGGGACATTTTTTTCTTTTTCGCACGTCTTGCTTCTCTGTTTTTCGCACGGGCCTCAGCCTCTTTGCGCATAAAGTCAAACTTAGCGTGCAAAACGTCGTCCAGGTTTTCAAATACCTGATCTTCGCCAAACTCTGCGCCCATGGCCTCTTTTAAATAGGCCTGTGCTTCGGCGGCTTGTGCGCGCTCAATGTCGGCTAGCTTTTCTTCGCTATGAACGTCGTGCAGAGCCCGCATGACACGGTCGCCCGACAAGGCAAACTCCATGGCGATGCTACAGATCAAGCGTCTGATCAGGCGTTCGTGCCGTGCAGTCAGACCTTCGCCTTTGAGGCGCTGATCCAGCCACAACACCATTGCGCGTCTTAAGCTGTCTTGTTTCTTTTGCAAAACAGGAACGGTGCTGGCGTAAGAGCGGCGATGCTGATCGATCAGTATTTTAAGGGCGTCGAGTTTGGCTGAGAGCGTCTTGCCTTGCTCAATTAGGAGCTCAAACTCTGTTTGTTCCAATGAGTTGGGTGCTTCGTCTTGTTCGACGGCACTCAAGGCGTGGAGGTCGGTCGTGCTGGAGAGAGTTGTATTCTTCAAAAGGCTGCAGTGGGTGTGGTTCTGTGGGGCGATCGCTAAAAGGCATCCATATGGAGCCTTTTTTCGAATATCGCTCAGTTTAGCCGTTCTGGAGGCTAAACCGAGCGTTACAGTCCAACTCAAGGCAGCTTATTCGGCCTGAATCTTTGCCGCTTTGATGATCGGCGCGTACTTGCTCATCTCCGCAGCAATAAATTTCGCAAATTCTGCACCAGCGATTGGACGAGGTGTCAGTCCCTGATCCTCCAATTGTTTCATCACGGCTGGGTCACGCAGCGCCGCAGTGACATCGGTTGTGATGGTGTTGAGGACAGAGGGGGGGATGTTTTTGGGTCCAAATACGCCAAACCAATTGGTCAGCTGAATGGCGGGGAAGCCTAATTCGACGAAGGTTGGGACGTTAGGCAAGAGTTTTTCACGCTGACTCCCCGCAACGGCAATCGGTGTCACTTTTCCGGCTCTGATTTGCCCTAAAAGGGGGGGGGTTGTCGCAAAGAATAAATCAATCTGTCCGCCCACGAGCGCTGCGACGGCCGGTGCCGTGCCTTTGTAGGGAACATGCGTCAGTGACATATTGGTCGCCGTGCCCAACATTTCACCTGCCATGTGTTGCTGGCCGCCTACGCCGGGTGAGCCGTAGGTCAAGGGCGTTGATGACTTGCCTTTTTCTAACAGTTCTTTGAGGGATTTAACGGGGAGTTTGGCACCGACAGCCAATACGAGGGGAGCCTCTGCTGCCAGAGAAATCGGAGTGAGGTCTTTGATCGGATCGTAGCGCATCGTTGAAAATACGAGCTGATTGATCGAGACCTCTGGCGTGTAACCCAACAGCAGCGTGTAGCCATCAGGTGCAGCTCTGACAACATCGTTGGCCGCAATCATGCCGCTAGCGCCTGGTTTATTTTCCACAACAACAGCTTGGCCCCATTTTTCAGTGAGGGTCTTGGACAGAACACGGGCGATGATGTCTGTTGCGCCACCAGGACCATAGCCCACCAAGAGTTTGACTGGCTTGTCAGGATAGGCAGCGGCTGCGGTCGCGCCGAGGCACAGTGTTGTCGCTGCAAAGACCGCATTCAAGAGAGATAGACGTAGTTTCATGTTTGTACTCCTTGTGGATTAGTTAAAGCGGAACAACATGGCATTGGTTTCGGGATGTGCTTGTATGTCATCAGAAGCAATGGAAGTGCCCAAATGAAGAGGGGTTTGTTCTCTACCGTTGGCAGTGAGGTCAATCATGTTTGAGACGTTGCTGAGTTGCTTGCGTTTGGAGGAGATGCTGTCTGCATTTCCGAAATGAATCTGATGGGTCACACCATCTGCAGAAAACGTCATGTGAGAGCCAGCTTGGGAGCGTGAGGTGTCGATATCAATGTGTTTGACATGTGAAAAAATGGAATTGATATGCGCAAACACATTTGCGGCAAGATTGGGATTGAACTGACGATCAATAAAAGCGAGGCGTGGGTAATAGCCTCTGTCGACATCCATAAAGGTGTCGAAAATGTATTGCACTGAATCCGAACTTTTTGAAAACAACATTGCTGCGCAGACTTTTTCAATCAATGCGGCTTCATTGTCATTGGATTGGGCAATGCTCGGGCCACTGAGTTTGAGGGAGGCAACAATCTGGCAGTTGTGTGTGGTTGCAAAGGCCTTTAACAAAGGGGCAACGATGAGTAGATCTTGATCGGACTCTACGCGGACAGTGATGCCATCGATCGCTTTTGAGTCAAGCGCTTCGCGAATAAGAGACGCTTGTGTCTGCAAGTCCTCAGTCGTAAATCCAGATTTCACAAAATGACTGAAGTGTTTGCCATCGTAATGAGAGTCATCGTAGGTATGGATCTTGCACCAGAATATCTTTAATTGTGTTTGAGCTTTAAAGTTGAGGAGTGTTGAAAGATTCGCTTGAAAACGGCTAGTGCTGAGATTGGTTTCGATTCCCATGACCCCTGCCTGTTCAAGATTGACTGCTTGCAGGTTTGCGTTGGGCACACCCAAAGAAGTGAGTAAAAAGCGATGCCCCATATTGGCCAGAAGCTGCATGCGACGGCGCGTGGCAGTATCGAGCGCATCTTGATCTGTCACTTTTGAAAGCTTGGCGCCCATTTCCCAAAGCGCTAGCAAGGGATAGTCATTGCGCGCCGATTTTCTGCCAAATTCTTGTACGCCACCTGTTGCGGGGATCTGTGCCACCTCAGTCCATGTATGTCTGAGCTCAACGCCGACATGATTAAAGTCCGAAGATTTTGGATGGGTCAGATATTGCACTGAACGATTCAGACTCTTTTGAGTGGCGCTGGTACGTACACCCATCGTTCGGATGGGATAGGCGATATGGCCATCTGTAAAAACGTCCACAATGAAATAACCAAACTTTGCGACATCACCACGACCAAATTCAATTTCTGGTTTGACGCGATAAAACTCAGAGTAGTCGTGCCTGAGAAAGGCAGTGGAGGGCAGCATATAAAAATCTGATTCTTTGAGCTGCTCGTACCAAAAGTTGTGAACATGGCCGGCAAAGGAGGCTTCGACATTGGGTCGTTTCATCAAGTCAACAAGCCATGTGCGGCCGGGCTCATCGAGGTTGTCGTAGCTGCCGCGTTCAGTTTCGCTATAAACAAAAGGCGGGTAATGCATAAACAAAAACACTCTTTTATTTGCTGCCGAATCAATTTGATTCTCAAGCCATGTTTTTTGTTCTTCTTCAGCGCCCAGTCCGGAATTGATCAGGAGTGAGTTAATCAGGATGCAACGGATGTTGTCGACATCCACGCTGTAATAGTCTTTTCCAAAGGCTTTTCTATAGGCCTCGAGATGCGGGTCGCAGATCTGATCAGCGGGCATCCAATCGATGCGCTTGTCACCGACGTCATGATTGCCTGGCAGCACGTGTAGTGGGCACTTTAGCTGGCGAGTGATCTCTTTAAATTGATCAACCGCTTGCATAAAGGTTGGCAGAGCGGGCATCGGGTGCACGATGTCACCGAGATGGATGACGAACTTGGGTTGTGGATCCATCAACGCAATGTCTTCAAAGACAAAGCGAGCCCGCTCGTTGGCAAGATGGTTTGTTTCGAATGGAGAGCTCGAGATGTTGTCGCTCTCGTTGACATGTGTGTCAGCGACCACTGCAAACGAAAACAGCGGTTTTGCTGATCCTGAAGGTCTTTTTTTCTGATGCATGCTTTAATTCCAAATAGTTGAATTTAATACCGAATAGTTGTAATTGATTATGTTTATACAAAGTTACAATGTCAATTAGAAAATTCAACGCCAGAGGCAAATGTAAAAATGAGAAGTCCAAAAGACGCTCTAGAGAGCCGAGATCCAGGATTTTTGGACATGAATGTGCTTCAACAGCAGCCGCAGTTCGCCTCCACGCTCGCCAATGGTTTAGCTGTTCTGGGTTGTTTTGGTCTGGGTGAGCCTCTGTTGGGCAACAAAGAGTTATCAGAAAGGCTTTTACTGGCACGCCCCACAGTGACGCGATTGACCTATACCCTGATGGGCTTGGGTTACCTTAGGCGTGACAAAGCTTCGGGCAAATACGCGCTTGGGGCGGCAGTCCTTTCGCTGGGATACCCACTGTTATCTCAAATGGCAATCCGCCAAGTCGCCGGTCCTGAAATGATGGAGCTGGCGTGCTTGGCAAATGGTCCAGTTTCAATGGGAATGAGGGATCGTCTACAGGTGGTCTATGTAGAGACGGTGGTGGGAAGTGAGAGTAATTTCACAAAACCAGGAATCGGATCAACACGGCCTTTGCTACGCACCGCAATGGGACGGGCATTGCTGTATGGACATACACCTCAGGAACGCGGGTACATCTACAGTGGTCTGGAATCAGTACATCCTGAGGACTATCAGTTGAGACTTGCGCCTACAGAGCTCGCTTACAAACAGATCAAGTCTTCGGGATTTTGCACAGTGATTGGCGAGTGGCAGCCCACGCTGGCGGCTGTAGCTGTTCCTTTGGGCGTGCGATACAACGGTGTACCACTAGCGTTTAATCTGACTGTTGCGACATATGAAGTGGATGAAAATACATTGATACAAAAATTTGCGCCCCGGCTATTAAATCTAGTCCGGGGCGTTGAGCGTTCACTCGGATTGAGTTGAAGCGTTTAGTTTGAGTTATTTAACTTGTTGAGGGCTGCATGTTTCTCTTGCGTCTCATTAACTGGGTGATCAACACCAGCGTAAACCCGGCAAAACCGACCACATCTGCCCAGTTGTCCGGGTAGGTGAGGGCCACACCTGCGATCACCATGATGGTGCGCTCGAGGATATGGGTTTTCTCGATAAACCAGCCTTGCAGGCCACCTGCCAGACACACTATACCGATAGCAGCGGTAAAGGTGATCCAGCCGATTTGGAGCCAGTCCGCGTTGGCGAGGGCTTTGGTTGAGCCCATCAGCAGGAGGCTGGTGCCCTCGTCGCCCAGCACAAACATAAAGGGCACCAAGATCGCGGGTGCGACGTACTTCCATGTTTGAAGGGTGGTCTTGTAAGGATCGCCTTTACAAATCGCGGCTGCCGCAAAAGGTGACAGCGCGGTTGGGGGCGAAACCTCTGACAGCACGGCGTAATAAAAGATAAACATGTGTGCCGCAAAGTCTGGCACGCCTAGGTTGATCAAGGCAGGAGCCGCAATCACGGCACAGATAATGTAGGAGGCTGTGACGGGAACCGCCAGTCCGACGACCCACACGACCAGACCGGTAAAAATCGCAGTCAAGAGCAGTGAGCCACCTGCATACTCGATCACGATGGAACTAAATTTCAAGCCCAGACCGGTGAGTGTCACCGTGCCAACAATCAGGCCGGCACCGGCGCAGGTGACGGCAATCGAGAGCACACCGTTCGAGCCGTTGGCGAGAGCCTTAACCAAGTTTGACTGATAGAGGCCTTTGAAAAAGGGTTCACGACCACGCAGCCAGTCATAGGAGATGATGGCGGTATCGCGTCGAAGCATACTGGTCGCGGCCGAGACGATGGTCGCCCAAAACACTGACATGATGGGTGAAAAACCGATCATCATGAACACCACGATCGATATCAGCGAGAAAAAGTGAAACCAGTATTTTTTGGTGAGCGACCAGGCGCTTTCCGCGGCTTCGAACGACATTTTCTTCATGCCGTATTTACGCACGTCGATCTCTACCATGATGAACAAACCCAGGTAGAACAGAATGGTCGGAATGCACGCCATCAATAAAACGTCGAGGTAGGATATTTTTAGAAAATCAGCAATCAGGAAGGCTGCGGCGCCAAGTACTGGTGGAGAGATGATGGCACCCAAGCCACCCGCAGCCAGCAAACCGCCTGCAGCATTTTTTTCGTAGCCGACTTTGTCGAGCATGGGGGCGGCCACAGAGCCCACCGTTACGGTGGTGGCAACTCCAGAGCCCGAGGGGCCTCCCAGCAAAAAGGAAGACAGCACGATGGTGCGGCCCACGCCAGAGGACTTTCCGCCCATGGCAGCAAAGGAAAAGTCGATGAAAAACTTGCCTGCGCCGGTGAACTGCAAAAAGGCGCCAAAGATCGTAAACAAGATGATCAGTGTGGCGGAGACGTCGAGCGCGGTGCCGTAGATCCCTTCGAGGGTCATGTACATAAACCCGACAAAGCGGCCGATCTCGTAGCCTTTGTGTGTCCAAGGTGCAGGCAGATAATTGCCAAAGAGTGCGTAGAGGATGAACAGGATGGTCACGCTCACCAAGATCATGCCATTGGTGCGGCGCAGGCCTTCGAGAATCATGAGAATCAGACCGACGCCGATGGCGATGTCTAATGGAAGGGGGTCGGTATTGCGATCAGTAAAGTCATCGCCACCGTTCAAAATATAGAACGCGACAAAGATCGAAAAGCACGCGATGAGCAAATCCCACCACATCAACCGGTTTTTAAAACGTGAGGTGAGCGGAAAGGTCAGAAAGACAAGGAAGAGCACGATTGCAAGGTGAATCGTGCGCAGGATTTGTGTCGGGACGATTTCGTAGGCTGCGTACAAGTGAAAGATCGACATGCCGACCGCGCACAGCGTCAAAAAGACCGCCAATATGCCGCGATAGTCATTCGCATCGCCTTCTTCCTGGCGGATTAATTCATCTAGTTTTTGTTGTGTGGCGCGATCGATGGACGACTCACTCATAGCGATACCTGGTTTTCAATGTATTGATGATGCGATTAAAAAAATACAGCAAGTGCGCTTGAAGACGCACTTGCTGAATGTGCTGCTAGAGTCAAGATGCGTTCGTTTACTGAACGTTTTGACCCTTTTCTTGGAAATACTTCAAAGCGCCTGGGTGAAAAGGCAGCGGTGTGGCTGCAGCCTTTTGGTTTTCCAGTTTGACGCTGTCGTATTCACGATGGGTACGCACTAATTCTTCTTTGTTGTCGAATACCGCCTTGGTGATTTTGTAGGCTTCATCGTCAGACATCTTGCCGTTGACAACTAAGATATTGGAGACCGACGCGTTTTTGTTATCACCAGCCATGCCAGAGTATGTGGCCTTGGGGATGGTGTCTTTGAAATACAGATTGCCGTATTTCTTATTCATCGCATCCACCGCATCGGCGTGGTCGATCATGACAATCTTGGTGCCGGGAGTATTGGCCAGATCAGTCACGGCAGCAGTTGGCAAACCACCAACCCAAAAGAATGCATCGATCTTACGGTCTTTGACGGCGTTCACGGACTCAGCGACGCCGAGTCGCTCGCGACGCACATCTTTGTCCTTATCCAGACCAGCGGCTTCGATTAAACGGAAGGCCATCACTTCAGTGGCGCTTCCTGGGCTACCTGTGCTGACGCGCTTGCCTTTGAGGTCCTTCATGGTTTTGATACCGCTAGCTTCAGTCGTCACCACATGCATGCGGTTTGGATACAGCACGAGCAGTGTCTTGACGTCGACTTTACGGCCTGAGAACTTGTCCTTACCGTCGAGGGCGTCTTTGGCCGCGTCTGACATCGTAAAGGCCAGGTAAGGTTTACCCGAGCCGATGAGTTTGAGGTTGTCGACGGAGCCGCCGGTGACTTCTGCAGTGGCGGACATGCCAGGTACTTTTTTGGTGAGCACCGCTGCCAGACCACCACCCATTGGGTAGTAAACGCCGCCTGTACCGCCAGTGGCGATTGAATAATTTTCAGCGTGTGCGGCGCTTGCGCACAGCACTGTCAAACTCAGGGCAAGTGTCTTTAATATTTTCATTGCAATCTCCGAGACATTTTTCTTGAGGATCAAGCCGAAAGGGAGCAATGCGTTCCATTTGACGGCTTGATTCACGTTGTTCGAAGATAACTCAAATTAACGAGTGGTTCAATGCAGGTTTCCCTCTAGATTGCGTTAAAAGCCCGTATCAGAGACAGGGAGTTTTAGAGCGTGGGAATGGGTACAGCACCCTCGGGAAGGGGCGTGCGATTAACATTGAGCACCATGGAAACCATGACGTAATAACCACTGACCACCATGAGATCCACGATGCCTTGTTCGCCGAAAAGGTCATATACGGCTTTGTAATGTGCATCGCTCACTTGATGTGTGGCGTGTAACTCGTGACAGAAGTTATAGACCGCTTCTTCATCTGGCTGCATGTTTTGTGGACGCTTGCCGAGTGCCAAGTCCTCTGCGAGCGCTGGATTTAACCCTTCTTTAAGTGCCAGTCGCAGGTGCGCAAACCATTCGTATTGCGCGGTCCAAGTACGAGCAGTGACCAAGATGGCAAACTCATTCAAGCGCTTTGGGATGCTGCTTTCAAAACGAAGGTACTCGCCGACTTTGCGTAAGCGTTCGGCCAAGACCGGGCTACGAAGCAGCACATTGAATGGTGCACCAAGACTGGTGGCACCTTGGACAACGCCTTTACTGCCCGTGCCTGAGACTGGTCCAGACATCAAACCATCAAAATACTGCTTTTGCTCAGGCGACATCTCATCAAGGTGAAGACGCTTGAAGCGTTGTTCATCTGCAGGGGTGTTGCTTTGGTTACTTTGACTCATTAAAAGGTCTCCAGAAGCGATTGGCTGTGTTTATTTTGATATGTCAGCCAGTCAGTCAAATTAAAATCAAATTTTTTAAGAAGTTTAATGGTTTTGCCTCATCGCACCTAAAAATAGATGGGTTCTGATATAAGATTGTTAAGCAAAGCCATTCTTTGACAGGGGTTAATCTCCGGGTTGCGCTTAAAAAGACATCAAATCGAAGAATCGGTTTAGGATCAACGCCCAGAGGGGGCAGGTGTCAAATGAACAACACACTAAGTTTGAAGCGCACGATTCAATCTTTATTACTGAGTATGGGGTTGCTCACCTGTGCTGCACAAGCGCAGTGGCTGAGTTTGCACGAAGATGCCTCACTCGTGACTTATACCGAGCGCGGCGAAATCTTGAGAACAGATATTTTCGTCAATGTCGCCGAGATGTTGGATTACAAGCAGAAAATGCGTGATCAGCAAGGAATGATGTTTCACTCCGTGGTGATTCGCGCGCAATACAACTGTCGTGACAATCGGGTTCGCACCTATACGATTGATTTTCATGATGAACGTATGGCGGGCGGACAAATCGTCAAGACAGAAAAAGTTTACAGTCAGTGGCAACCCATCAATCCCCGAAGCGTTGAACAAAATTTAAAAAACTTCGCTTGTGATCCAAAGTAGTCGTTAAAGGTCTTTCATGGACTGGGATGAAGCACTGCGAGGGTTATTGACAGCGCTCGGCATCGGATTGCTCATCGGTGTCGTGCGTGAACGTGCGCATCTGGCGACAGTCTCCAAAGCAGGCACACGCACTCATGCCTTGATTGCGGTACTCGGAGCAGTCACTTGGGGGCTTGGCACAGCGCCATTTGTCGCCACCCTTGTTGCGGTTGGTGCACTCGCTGTGATTGGCTATCTAAAAACGGCAGATGCTGACCCGGGTATGACGGGTGAAATTGCGATTGTGCTCACATTTGCGCTGGGTGGTTTGGCACGCGATCAGCGTGTGATGGCGTCTGCGCTCGGTGTGGTGGTGGCAATCTTGCTATATGTCAAAAAACCTCTCCAGCGTCTCACGCATGATTTGATTAGTGATCATGAGTTAGAGGATGTATTGATGCTTGCCGCGGCGGCGGTGGTCGTCTGGCCTTTGTTGCCCGCGCAGCCTCTCGACCCTTGGGGTGTGTTGGACTTAAACATGGTTTGGCGGCTCGTGGTGCTGGTCATGGCGGTAGGCATGTTGGGTCATATCGCACAGCGGGCTGCAGGTGCCAGACTAGGCCTGCCACTTGCGGGTTTTTTTTCCGGCTTTGTTTCTTCAACCTTGGCAGTCGCGAGTTTTGGGAGCCAGGCCAAAGGAGCTCCAGTATTGACGGCGGTCGCGAGTGCAGGTGCATTATTGGCAAATTTGGCTTCCTTGTTATTGATGGCAGCGGTCATTGGTGCTGCTGCACCCGACCTATTGCACGAAATGATGGTGGTCTTGCTCTCCTGCGCAGGGGTGTTGTTGGCCGCGTCATTGTTATGTTTGTTCAAAGATGGACATCGCGTAGTGCTGCCTGAAACAGTCAGCACGCGTGCGTTTAAATTAACGCATGCGATCTCGATCGCGGTCATCATTGCTACAGTCATCATCTTGACGGCTTGGTTGCGTGAACACTTGGGTGAGGCGGGTGCCTTAATCACCGCAGGCTTGGTCGCACTGGTCGAATTGCAAGCTGCCGCGGCAAGTATTTCGCAGTTGAGCGCGACGGGTTCACTGGAGCCTGACTTTGCTCAGTGGGGCGTGCTCATTGTGTTGGCCTCGGCCTCGGTTGCTAAGGCGGCATTAGCTTTTATGAGTGGCGGACTGCGTTACGGTCTCTATGTGGGTGGCAGCCTAGTGATCATGATGGCGGCGGCAATCACAGTTCAGTTATTAGTGGCGCACTGAGAGCTTCTGCGAGAGGTTTGCCTTGGAAAAGTGACCTCGGCAATTAGAATTCAATACTTGCAATTCTCCTCTGTCCGCACACAATGAGTCAGGCAAATTACGATGTTCGCATCGCGCTGGTTGAAGATGATCCCTTGCTGCGCAAGGAGATTTTCTATCATCTGAAAGAAACCGGATTCCAGGTTTTTGGTGTTGCAAACGGTAAGTCGCTTGATGAACTGTTGATCACTGAGCCGATTGATATCTTTATATTGGATCTCACGCTTCCAGGTGAAGACGGACTGAGTATCGCCCGTCGTATTCGAAAAAGCATCCCCAAGGTTGGCATCGTCATGATGACGGCACGCGGTTCGGTCGCGGACCGGGTCAAGGGCTACGAATCAGGTGCTGATATCTATCTGTACAAGCCAGTGTCGCCCGAAGAGCTCACTGCTGGTTTACATAGCCTGATGCGTCGACTCAATATGGATGTCGTCAGTACGCGCTGGAAGTTATGTCTCAAAGACCGCTCCATCGCCGGCCCAGCTCAATGGCAGCGCGCTGTCTTGACCAATAGTGAAAAGGTGTTGCTAGTGGGACTCATTCAGGCCCCGAATCACACGCTTGAAAATGAAGTCATTGTCGAAATATTGAGTCAGCGTTCAGGCGTTGAGGATATGGGAAAGCGCGCACTCGAAAGCTTAGTCAGCCGTTTACGGCGCAAGCTCGGTGAAATTTCTGAACCCGGTGCGGATGTCGCTGTGAAGTCAGTATGGGGCGTGGGATATCAGCTTTGTATTGCGGTAGATATAGAACCCTAATAAATAAATGGAAAAAAGTATGTCTGGATTAGTGACTTTGAAATCGGATGTTGTGATCGAACCTTTGGTGGAGCGTTGGTACGCGTGGTCCCATTTGATTTCTCCTGCAACCGCTTCTTTAAATGTGCCATTTCGCCATTTAACCTTGTTGGAATCATTTGTCAGCGCACCTGATATTCATGCGGCCGCTTGTCAAAATCCGAGTTTGCGAGGAGGTCCTTTTGTTGATCTTCCTTTGGAATCAGTTGATGAGGTCCGCGCGCTGATTGCCAAAACGAAAGAGCGCCAATCACAACAGATTGCTTTTGGTGAAGGTTTGCGTGAAGCCTATCGCGCCATTCTAAAACAGGCGGATGGCTTTAGTATTGAAAAGTTTTACGAGACTTTACCCGCTCCGGTGAGGGGGTATGTCGAGTTGTTTTACACGCTAGGTGGCCATCCAGATTTACGCGTGATTGAGCCGTTGCTCTATAAAAGTCCGGCTTACAACCCCGCTTCTCAGTCTGCGTTGATTTATCAAGCCAACGGTGATGACCGTGCCTTTGCCTTTAGTACGCCTCGACTCTGGCGTCCAGATGCGGTGGAGTTAGAGCGTCCGTTTAACGACGAGATTTATGATTATTTGGCGGCATTGCGACTCACACCGCAGCCTCTTCAAGCGGTACTCGAGCGCTTGGCACAAGCGGGAGTAAACAATGAAAAATTCCGTGATTTCCTGACCGAGACTCCTCCGGCTATTGTCGATCGCACGCACAAAGGTGGAACCCGATGGCGCTATTTTGGACATGCCTGCGTCTTGGTTGAAGCCAATGACGGTACAAATGTCTTGGTAGATCCCATTGTGGCGTATGACACGAATGGTGGAATCAAACGTTTTGTCATGGCAGATTTGCCCGAACGGATTGACTATGTCGTATTGACGCATAATCATGCTGACCACGTACTGCTGGAGACCTTGTTGGCTTTGCGTTACAAGATCGATACCATCGTGGTACCCAGTGCAGGCGGTGGCTTAGCCGATCCATCACTCAAGCTCATGCTGCAGTCGATAGGCTTTAAAAAGGTAGTAGAGCTTGAGCCTCTGGGCAGTGTGGAAAAAGGTGAGATGCTGATTACTGCCTTGCCATTCCTCGGGGAGCACGGTGATCTGGATATCCGTTCCAAGGCGGCGTGGCTCGTCAAGGCAGGCTCACAAAACTTGCTTTTTGCGGCAGACAGCAACAATCTGGAGCCCTTGATTTATGAACATCTCAAGCAGATCTTTGGTCCGATTGAGACATTGTTTATTGGTCAGGAGTGTCAGGGTGCACCCTACAGCTGGACCTACGGGCCTTTGCTACCGGTCCCCGTTGATCGCAAAAAGGATCAAACACGCAGACTCAATGGCTCAGATGCCGAGCGTGGACTCAAAGTCGTCAAGAGCTTGGGTAGTCAACAGGTCTATGTGTATGCGATGGGTGCTGAGCCATGGCTGCAATATGTGACCAGTATCGATCCTTCAGAGGATACGGTGCCTGCCACCAATGCAAGACAGCTGGTAGAGGCCTGTCGTGGGTTGGGCCTACATGCTGAACGATTATTTGGTAGCGCCGATGTGACGCTACCGGCTTGATATTTAGCGACCGAGTAAGCGCTTGATCCGGTGTTTCATCCGGAACAAGTGCGACATTCCGTACAAATATGCGGCTTGTGGTGCTTGGCTGTAACGCCAGATTGGATCGACTTTCCAGAATCGATTGACCGAGCAAATGTAGTCATTGCCCAGCGCCTCGATTTCATGCCACCAGCCTACGGGCATATAAAGCGTCTCGCCTTCGGCAAGGTCCAGCGTTCGACGTTCGGACAATGCTGCGCGCAGGCGAGGAAATTTTTCAAAATCTGGCTGATCAATGTAGACCTGACTAAAGTTAGGAGTCAGTCCGCCGTGAGACATTTCAAAAGGGTAGAGCCCTTCTTGGACGCTTGGTGGAAACAAAGAAATACGTTTTGTTCCACGAAACTGTGAAAGTGTGCCATCTTGACCATCATAGTGTAAGGGCTCGACATGACCACCTGGGCCGACCCAAACGTTCACATCGTTAGGGAGTTGTCGACGCAAACCAGTCTTTTCTGCAATCAGATCAATGCCAGGACCTACCACGCGTCGAAAAGGTGTTTTCCCCATATCAACCATCGCGAGGTAAATGCTGTCTCGTTTTGCGCTCCCGTTTTTCAACAGGTTGCAATACTCACTCACCGTCATTTTACGAATGTCGCAATAGCTTTTCCATTCTGCTTTGGGTGTCGTGAACCGTTCAGTGCCATAGACTCGCACTGGAACTTCCATTGAGCCAACATGCGACATGAGTTTTTCAGTATCAACAGGAATTGAATCGCTGAAAGCATCGGTCAAAATAACTGGTTTGTTATGGCGTTGAAATTCGTGATGAAAGAGATCTGGCGTGAGATAGTGAACGGATACGCGCTCGATTGAGTCATGGCTGGCAGACGCGCTGTTTGGTTGTGAGTGATTCATCTTTCTCAAGCTGGTAGAGCGATTTGTTCAATATCAAGGGTCGCAAGGGGGCGGTAATCTCGTCCATTCAGAAACTCCGGTCTGAGTGTTTCGGGCTGAATGATAGGAGTATTGCTAACTGCGTTGTAGGTCAAAATTGCAATACGTCGATTATTGGGTGAGATATTTGGGGGCGAGGCATGAACGAGATTGCCATGAAACCAGACGGCTGTCCCTTTTTTTCCTGTCGCAGAAAACAAGCCACCTTTTGCAACGAGTTTCGTGACAAGAGGAGCATCAATCTGATAGGTGAGAGAGGCGCTGACGTTGCCTTCCCAGCCTTCCGGCGCATCTTCAGCCTTAGGCGCATCGACGCAACCGATCGAGTGAGAGCCAGGAATAAAAAACAGGGGACCATTGAACTCGTCAATGTCGTCAAGAAAAATCATGACGCTCACGATATTCGCGGTTGGAATATTGTCTTCGTTGCGCCAGTAAACATAGTCTTGATGCCACGGCCACATCTCGCCCGAAAACGCTTGTTTCACATTGACTTTAAGCTGATGGATGTAGACGTCATCGCGCAGGAGTTGCTGAGCAGGCGTCAAAAACTGAGGGGCACGAATTAATTCGCTGTAGGTCTCATCGTAAAGATGACAGCCATGAAAAGCACGATAAGTCTTGCCGTCTTTTTCAAGCACATGACCAGGGTGTGCGTGTGTTTCAAAATCAAGCGTGCAGGCGAGCAAGTTTTCAACAGCAGCTTGACTGAGTGCCTGATGTTGGACAAAAAAACCGTCACGCTCATAGGCGGCAATTTGATCGGGGGTAAGAGTCATGTTCGCGTTATCCAGTCTTTGCTATCGTGAGCGCTTAGGCAGCGGTCGCCTGTGGTTGCTTTTGTTCGTGATAATGCAACGTACCGCGCTGAAGAACATGATCTTCGGAGACTAGATCGCCCAACTCAATGTCAGGGATGCCTTTAAGTTCAGCAGTCATTGCATCTAGATTGAGGTGTGCGATGCGAATCAGCTCATTCATGTCTTTAAGGACAAAATAAGTCTGCTGCAAGTCGTAAATCCAAAACTCTGAACGCATGACACGCTTGGCATCAAACTTCACGAGGTTAGGCGAGGGGTTTTCAAGCGCAAACAGAATTTCTTTTTCCGAAGAGGCAATGGCTGCACCAAAACTACGGATGCCATCTTCTTCTTGCACTAAACCGACTTCAACGATGTACCAGTACAACCTTGCAATGCGCTCTAGCACGTCGTCTTGTTTGAGCTGGTGCGCCTTGACTGCAGCTTGGCCACAGCTTTGAATAAAGTCTCCCATCAGCGGATACATCAACAGAGGGATGTGTCCAAAGATATCGTGAAAGACATCTGGATATTCTTGATAATCCATCTCGTGCGGTCTGCGGATATAGCAGCCGGACGGAAAACGACGATTTGCCAAGTGTTCAAAGAAGATGTGATCTGGCACGAGTCCAGGCACAGCGACAACCGTCCAGCCTGAGTGTTTGTGCAAACGTTCAGATAGCTCGACAAAATTGGGGATCTGATCCGAATCCATCGGAAGTTCCCGAATACCTCGTTCGAATAGTTCGCAAGCGCGACCTTTCATTAGTTTGGTCATGCGCTGATAGAGCGTGCGCCATGTCGCATGCTCTTGTTCGGTGTAACGCTCCCAACCTTGATCGATCGTCCAATCAGGACGTTCAGGCTGGTAATTTTCTAAATTAACTGGATCGGCGGGTGCGATCAAATCTTTCTGGCTGGACATACACTTGGGCATCCGTTGTCGAGAGCCTAGAGCTTAATGAGTTATGACGTTGGAGACCTCTCAATTACTTGCAAAACAAAGCTTTGCGGGCAATCCGCTGACACATTTTGTGAATGTGTCAGCCCTTTTCCTAAAGATGGTTTGATTCGGTGTGTTTTATGCGCTCGCGAGATATTTCATTAGGGCATTGGCAAACGATGAAAGCGTATCTTTGCGCCACAAAATGTCAGAGTGGCTCGCCGCAACTTGAATCGTTTTTGTCGGGCCTGACGTGTAAGGTGACCAGTCATAAATAGAGGGATCCTCCGGCGCTTCTTCAAGTGTGGCCTTGACCAGCATAATAGGTGCCTGAACGACCGAAAGTTCGTGATGCGCGGTTAGATTGCTGGCTTGGACAGAGTGGTCAAGCATACGTTTGAACCAATCCAGTGGCATCTCAGCAGGGATCATATTGACCGAAGCCATATGATCTCGGATTTGTAAGAGCAAATCTTCCTCCTCTGCATGCTCAGCTTGTTTGATTCCGGCATCCTGCGCGATGGCTTCGATGATTTCCTTGGCGCGTTCTTTTGGATCTTCGCTCAGGCTGTTTCTCGAAATAGTTGCAGTATCAACAAGGATCAGCCTGTCAACCAGGCAACCTTGTCGCTCGAGTTCGGCCGCCATGGCGTGTGCGATAGTGCCTCCAAGTGACGTGCCCAGCAGTCGATAAGGCCCTTGTGGACTGACCTCACGGATCGCAGCAACGTATTCAGCAACAACCTCCTGCATTGAGGTATGCGCAGTTTCACCCGCTTCTAATCCTTTGGCTTGGAGCGCCCAAACCGGTTGATCAGAACCGAGTGCTTTGGAAAGATTGCCATAAACACTCGCGCTGCCGCCTGCTGGGTGAACGCAAAACAATACGGGTTGCGTGCCCGTTTTACGCAAGGGGACGAGCGGGGTGTAGGGACGGGTATGACCTTGATCAATGAGTTTGGCGAGTTGCTCAGGGGTGGGATGTTCAAAGAGTGCTCGCATGGGTAACTCGAAATGACAAGCTTCTCTGACTTTCGAGACAAGTCTCATCGCCAAAAGAGAATGGCCACCTAGAGCAAAAAAGTTATCTTTAATGCCAACTCGATTGGCGCCTGTTAAAAGCGTAAACAGTTCGCATAACATGATTTCGGTCGTACTCTGAGGCGCTTGGTACGTTTCTCCTCCGACGATTTCCGGGTCAGGCAAGGCGCGTGCATCAAGTTTTCCGTTCGGAGTCATCGGCATCCGGTTAAGGACGACAAAATTAGAGGGCACCATGTACTCTGGAAGACTGACAGATAGTGTGTCCTTGAGCTGAGCAATAAATAGCCGATCAATATCTCGAACTGTAGGTTGATTGGCGAGATCTGGCCATTTTTGTTGCGCAAGAGCCGCTTTTGGATAAAGGAATGTGCTAGGAAGGCCTGAATAATTCTTGGCAAGGCTATGTTTGACAAAATACGCGTCAAAAAACTGCTCGGGATGATCCTCAGAGAACATCATGCCCACCCAATAACCAAGCGTTTCAGCAAGTTGATAAATATCCTCTGGACGTATTGCGTTTTGCGATTGATGTTTCGCAATAGCCTCAAGCTGCGAAACGGTCTCTTGGGCATCGTGCTCTTGTTGCGCATTCAAGCGAGAGAGAATATTCACATCGCGACAGAGTTTTCCATTCGTCAAGCCTTTTATCCAAAGCCGATCAGGATGTTCTTGAAGCAGGATCGTTAAGTCTTGAAGTCCAACGGAATGCGTGCGTGCGTCAAGTACTTGTTCCTTTGACGGTAAATTGATGTGAGGCGCTTGACGATTGACATGAATCACCACATCACAACGGAAGAGAGACATTTCATTATCAAAGGCACTTCGTTTTAAAGAGAATTCAACTTGATTGATTTCAGGAAATTTTTGTTGAAGTGCTACAAAGAGTTCGGGATCGACTAATAATTCCTCTTCTGCTTCTACGCGACGCTTGACCTGATCCCGCAATGCCTGAACGGAAAGGGTGGGTTCTGCTTTCGCGTATTCAATTGAAGCTGTTCTGAGCTCAAGCAAATTCAGCAGGCAGACATCGCCAACAAAAATTTGTCCGCCATTTTTGAGCTGTTGAATGCAGCGACCAAGAACTTCAACGAAATAATCAACATTTGGAAAATATTGAGCGACTGAGTTGATGACGACCGTGTCTACGGGCTGGTTAAATACAGGAAATGCCGTGTCAGCCGCTTGGTGATGCAACGAGACATTCTTTAAGCCTAAATGCTCGGCTTGCTGTTGAAGTGCTGCAATAGTGACACCAGAAAAGTCGATTGCTGTGTAGTGACCAATGGTGCGGGCGAGAGGGAGTAATAGCAGTCCTGCACCGCAACCAATTTCAAAAATATGTCGTGGTTCGAGTTCGCGTATTCGGCGCTCCGTCATGTCGCGCCAATCGTGCATTTCGATTGAAGCAATCGGTTGTCCGGTATAGCTACTGAGCCACCCTGAGAAATCGGGCTCGCCTGGATGCGTTGACTCTCTATCTTGATAGATCGAATCCCAGACCGTATTGAAATTTTCAAGTTGCTCTTGGGTTGTTTTTAAGATGTCTTCGCCAAGCAAGCTGCCATGGCCTTTCACCACGTAAGCAACTAAGCGCTTTTCACCTGAAATCTCTTTGACTTGAACGCTGGCTTGACTCACGCCAGAAATAGAAGATAGTGCATTTTCAATTTCACCAAGCTCGATTCGGAATCCTCGAATCTTGATTTGCTGATCTGCACGACGAATGTATTCGATGATGCCATCGCTACCCCAGCGGGCCAAGTCGCCAGTTCGGTACATGCGGGCACCCTCAGGACCAAAAGGATTCGCGATGAATCGTTCTGCGCTGAGTCCTGGGCGGTTGACATAACCTTGAGCGAGTGCGGCACCAGAGATATAAAGCTCTCCAGTCACGCCATCTGGCACCAAAGAGAGGCTGTCGTCCAACACAAACATCTCATAATCTTGCATGGGTTGTCCGATCGGAGCAGGGGTGGTCTGCGATCTGAAGATTTCCAGCGAAATGGCTTGGGTACTCGCCCAGACAGTGGCTTCAGTTGGACCGTACATATTGGTCACAGAGGATCCAAACTTGAGCATTTGCTGTGCCAGACGATAAGGCAGTGCTTCGCCACCCACCAGCATGCGTAATGACGAGGCTTGCTCATCGGTGTCACTCACAACAAGATCCCAAAGTGAGGGAGTCGCTTGCATCACGGTGATGTCGTGTGCGTGAATGGCGTGTCGCAGCGAGGCTGGATCTTTTGTTTCCTGCGGGCTGAGGAGGGTGATTGATGCGCCATTGAGCAAGGGTAAATACAGCTCAAGCGCTGCAATATCAAAGCCAATTGTTGTGATTGCCAAAAGGTTGTCGGTTTTAGACAGAGGTGTGGCGTGTTGCACCGCATCCAGAAAGACCGCTAGGTTATGGTGTGTGAGCCCGACACCTTTAGGTTTGCCTGTGCTGCCGGAGGTATAGATGACATAGGCTAGATGCTCTGGTTGCAATGCTGCTGTGCGCTCTTGTTGCATGATGGGTGCAAGGGATTGTTGAGCACATTGCGTGGTAAGTGAGTCTTGATCCAGTAGCAGCGTAAGCGGGCAGGTCAAATGATTTCTGAATGAATCAGAAGCTGTGAGTTCAGTCGTACTGAGCAAACATTTGGCACCGCTGTCAGTCAGCATGTATTGCAAACGCGCTGCGGGATACTCTGGATCAAGCGGTAAATATGCTGCTCCAGTTTGTTGGACTGCGAGCAGTGCAACTAGCATCTGTGGGCTGCGATTGAGCAATATTGCTACCAGTGAGCCGGGACCTATCCCTTGTGCGATGAGTACGCGCGCTAGCTGCGTGGATTGCCCGATTAGCTCGGTATAGGTGAAACGCTCCTGAGTTTTTTGGTGTTGATAGACCAGGGCAGTCCGTGTTGAGTGTTGCGTAGCAAGATCTGCAAGTCGTTCTGCAAAGAGGATGTGAGTTGACAGGTTGTTTGCTGCCGCTCCCATTTTTTTCGTGCTGCGCTTGAGTAAAGCTTGGCTCTCTGTTTCACTGAGTAAAGAGATATTGGCTAAAGCAATATCTTGTTGTTGAGAAAAGTGACTGACCAGATGGGCAATGCGATCCAGGATCCAGCGTGCATTGTGTTCATCCAGTCGATTTTCGTCATAGGTCAAGCGCAACAGAAGCTGCTCGCCAGGCACTGCAATCAGCGAAATTGGGTAGTGCGTACCATCGACGCCTTGTGAATCAGTTTGTGTCAATGCGCCGCTTTTTGAGGAATCTTGATTGACATCAAGATTACCGGAACTGTAATTTTCAAAAATAAACAGTGCCTCAAATAAAGGCATGTTGCTTGCTTGACCTGTGCTGGCCAGTTTTTGAATGCGTGAAAGGCCCAAGTGACCATGT
This sequence comes from Zwartia sp., assembly GCF_049655405.1. Classification (GTDB taxonomy): domain Bacteria; phylum Pseudomonadota; class Gammaproteobacteria; order Burkholderiales; family Burkholderiaceae_B; genus Zwartia. The sequence continues at coordinate 1,537 of NZ_JBASJR010000011.1, read as the reverse complement.
GCATCTTGTTGCGCTTGCTCATCTTGTTGCTGACGCAGCCACGCTAAGAGAGTCTGTGCGGGCGACAGAGTCAGGCAAAGGGGGAGTGTTTCAATAAACAGTCCTACGGCTTGATCGATATTGTTAAGTTGACTGCCTCGACCGTTTCTGACGCTTCCAATGACCAGATTATCTGTTCGGCTGAGCTTTGCCATGAATAGACCAAACAGGCCTTGAAGTGCCGAGGCAGGTGTCAATCCATGTTCTCGGGCAGTTTTTTCAAAGTCCTGTGTACTTTGCTGATCAAGATGCAGCCTGAGGTCACCCATACCTTGTTTGGGCGAAGTGGGACTCGGCAACATCAGTTGGCCTGCATCCTCTGCTGTGGCCAGATGCCGTTTCCAATAGGCGAGCGCGGCCTCTTCAGGCTGTTGTTTGAGCCATAAGAGGTGCTCATTCCAGTCGAAGGGTCGTGGAAGTTGAACAGCGACGCCGGAGAGTTCTGCCTCGTAAAAGCGCGCGAGGTCTTGAAGCATGAGTGGCGTTGACCATCCATCCAGCACCATATGATGATTTGATATCAACAGTGCAGTATTGTGCTCGTCAAGTTTTGTGAGTTGCGCCCGGAATAAGGGTCCTTTTGTTAAGTCAAAGGGCGTGTCCATATCCATTTGACGCAATTGTGCAAGTCGTTCCTGGGCAGAGCCGCTCAAGGCAAGAATGGAACATCCTTGCGTCGCATCGCTCAAAATGACGCCTGTCGCCTCTAAGGTTGCAGGTGCAACAACCACGAGTCTTAGAATCTTGTGTCGCTGAATCAAGAGTTGATAGGCACGCTGCATGGCCGCCAGATCGAAGTCACCACTAAAGGTAAAGACCATCTGAACATGATAGGGATCGATTGCGTTTTCGTCGCGCGATAAGCTTTCAAACGCCAGGCCTTGCTGCAGTGTCGTCAGCGGGACGACATCTTCAAGAGCCGGATATTGCCTGACGAGTATATCGAGCGCACTTTGTGTGAGCGCTTGACCCATGAGCTCAAAGTCAGACGGTGTGTACCGGTTGAATAGCGGATCTTCCAGGCAATGTCGGGTCAGGGTAATCAGTGCTTGTGTATAGGCATGAACCAATGCTTGTGCGGAGGACTCATCATGCGCATGCTTGCAATATGCGACGCTAAAGCGCAAGCATCCTTGAGGATCAATCATTGCATTGATGTCGAGTAATTGCATGCGTTGACGATTAGGGTCGTCTTGGCAGGCTGTGAGTCCGCCTTGATCAAACAACCACTGTTCATGCTGAGGTGATGCATGAGCTGACTGATCGTTTTTATTTTCTTCGTTAAATTGACCAAGATAATTTAAGACGATTTGAGGCTGTGGGCATTCCTCGAACAATTGTTTGCTTTGTGCATCAAAATGACGCAACACACCGTAGCCGATGCCTTTGTCAGGCAGGGCGCGCAGGTCTTCCTTGATTTGTCTCAAGGCCAGACCGGGTGCTTCGGGCGCGGACCAGTCGAGTTTTCCGATGCGTAAGCGCAACGGGAACAGGCTGG
>NZ_JBASJR010000010.1:0-9560 GCF_049655405.1 Zwartia sp. | reverse complement strand
ACACCGATAACTTTTAAGGAGTTTGCCCATGTCGACACACGCACATCAATCAAAAGTCACTTCCATTGCCGCACAGATTGCTCAACTCCCACTTCTGCCCATGCAGAACATTTGGGCACTTTGGGACGAGCACTTTGAAGATCGGCCACGGCATCACCACCGAACCTGGCTCGAGTCTCGTCTTGCCTACAAGATTCAGGAAAAAGCCTTTGGTGGGCTCAAACCCACAACACGGCGCAAACTGGAAAATATCGGCGAGACCGGAATCCTGCCTAAGCGCATCCAGAGCGAAGCCGATCAGTTGCTACCAGGCACGGCGCTCACGCGCTTTTACGACGATGTAGAACACAAGGTCATCGTTCGCGGGGTGCGGAACTTTGAATATCAAGGGCAACGCTTTAAAAGCTTGTCCGCGATCGCTCGCCGGATCACTGGTTGTGTTTGGTCGGGTCCCGTCTTCTTTGGTCTGAAAGCAACCAAAAGGCAGGCCGTATGAAACAGAATTCTGCAGCAAAAAATAACGCAGCGACCTTTATCCCTAAAAAGAGATGCGCGATCTACACACGCAAATCAACCGAGGAGGGTCTGGAGCAGGAGTACAACAGCCTGGAAGCGCAACGCGATGCTGGCCTGTCATACGTAAACAGCCAGCGTCACGAGGGCTGGGTCGCACTTCAAGACTTCTATGACGATGGCGGTTTCTCAGGCGGAAATATTGAACGTCCTGGCTTGAAACGCTTGATGCAAGACATCGAAGCCAAGCGCATCGATGTCGTTATGGTCTACAAAATTGATCGCTTAACGCGAAGCTTGCCGGACTTTGCCAAACTGGTTGAAATATTTGACCGAAACAACGTCTCCTTTGTCTCGGTCACCCAGCAATTCAACACGACCACTTCGATGGGGCGACTCACGCTCAACATCTTGCTCTCATTTGCACAATTTGAGCGAGAGGTCACAGGCGAGCGAATTCGGGACAAGATCGCCGCCAGTAAAGCCAAAGGGATGTGGATGGGTGGCACCCCCCCACTTGGCTACGATGTCGTTGAACGTAAACTCATAGTCAATGAACAAGAAGCTATTCTTGTTCAGGATATTTTCCGAGGCTATGCCGAGCATGGCTCGGCGGCGCGCCTCGTTCGGGAGCTCGCAATCGAGGGGCGCACCACCAAGGCATGGATCACCCAGGAGGGACAATACCGAGCGGGGCGCACCATTGATCAGCAATTCATCTTTTGTCTGCTGCGCAACCGTTTGTATCTTGGCGAAATCTCCCACAAGGGCGAGTTTTTTCCTGGTCAGCACCAACCCATTGTTTCGCAAGAGACATGGGATGCGGTCCACACGATTATCAACCGGCGCAAGCAAGGCCCCAGAAGGCGTAGCACGGAGAACTCGGCCTTACTGAGCGGATTATTGTTTGCCCCGGACGGTCAAAAAATGTTGCCACATGCGACCAAGAAAAAAAATGGTCGTACCTATCGCTACTACGTACCGTATCTGGATAAGCGACGCGGTGCGGGCAGCACGCTCGAAGAGTCAACGCAAAAAGTGGGACCCATCCCTGCTGCCGAAATCGAAGCAGCAGTCATCAACGAAATTCAGCTGGCACTCATTGAGCCGGAACCATTAATTGCAGTCTGGAGATCTTATCTGAGACAAACTGCGTCCTGCGATCTTGAGGAGCCAAACCTCGTCGTCTCGATGCGGCGCATTGGAGAAATCTGGAACCAACTCTTCCCTGCAGAACAACAGCGCATCGTTCAACTCCTGATCGAGCGCGTGGACATTTGCCAATCAAGCATGAACATTGCTTGGCGAGAAGATGGTTGGATCGGCTTAAATCCAATGATCGTTGCTCACCCTTACGTGGAAGAATCTAAGGGTTTAGTTGAGGAGATAGCCGCATGACAGAAGTAACTTACGAAGGCAACCCAAGGCTGCGACGTGTGCGAGTGGATATCGATGGCTCGTCTCAGCAGTTTACGACAGGCAGTCAACGCATCACGGTAGTGCCACTGAAGATTCGACGCAAACATAACAGAAAGCTTCTGACGCCCCCTTCCGGGATATCAGCTGACGCCTATGGCGGCCTTGATCTGCCAATGATCAGAACGCTAGGCAAAGCCTTCTACTGGCAACGCCTACTCGATGAAGGGAAATACGCCTCGACCATTGAATTAGCACGAGCGCTCAGGCTTGAAGCAGGATGGGTTGCCGAGGTTATTCGGATGACCAACCTCGCACCCAAAATCATTGAGGCCATTCTGGATGGTAGCCAACCAAGGCACTTAAATTTGCACACGATTCGGGGGCGCAATGAAGCCCTGCCTCGTGAATGGGAGGGGCAAAAAAAGATGTTTGCCTTTATCTGAACAACCTAGCTTGATTTAAAGAAAATAGTCAATCGAGAGATACTCAGCTTTTGGCCGCAATCGACCAAGAGCTGTCTTTAAAATTTAGTGCCTGATAATTTTATCCTCCTTGGCCGTATGTTTGAAGATTGAATAGTGGACTCTCATGGGATACCCGTCAGTCTGGTTGCTAGACAATCAGGGGCGCGTCTACTCCTGGGGCTATAACCAATACGGCCAACTGGGCAATGGCAACAGCACGAACCAAAACGTGCCAAAGTTCGTCCCCATGTCTGTCACCACCCCAATCAAAGACATCTATGTCACAGGAGGCATTTACGCGGCCTCCTTTTTGATTGGTACCAACGGTATTTTGTATGCGGCAGGCGAGACGAACTCCTCGCTTCTGACCTCAAACGCATCTACCCATCAGCCCGTCATGCCTTGGGGTTGGAATAAGACCGTTAAAAAGATCTTCTCCTGCGAGACGCCAGGCACATGGGAAGGTGCTGGCACCTACCGTCGGTACGGTGCAGTGCTTGACAATGGCGAGCTCTGGATGTGGGGCGATCAGGGCGGTTATGTCGGAGACGGCTTTGGCATTGGCTACGGTCCTGCATCGTTTCAGGGAAATACGATATTTCCAATCAAGTGCCTGGATGGCGTCAAAGACGCGCAGGCCGTTGCTGCGGGTTATCACATGAGTCTTGCACTCATGAATGACGGAACAGTGAAGTGGACTGGATACAACGGTCAATACATTGGTGGCAGTTCCGGCATCTCTAGAACAACCTGGGAAACACTGGGTGCAAGTTACCTCACCAATGTCACAAAACTGCGCCTCTATGGCTACTCTACTTATCAGACCGCTGTGGCTTTGCGAAGCGATGGAAAAGTCGTGGTCTGGGGCTTTGGTGGCTCTGGTCAGGTTGGCAATGGCAATAACCTCACGCCGAACGCGCCGAACTCCTTTTTGCTTCTGGACAAAACGGTCGTTGACTTTAGCGTCTCAGGCTATTTCGGTGCAGGCTCGGGTGCCCTTTATTGCCTAACCTCTGACGGTCAGGTCATGGTCAACGGGTACGGCGCGCACTCCATGGACGGCGATGACGATCAGGAAAGTCGTTTTGCCCCCTCACCCGTCATTTTTTAAAGGAATCGAGACATGACAACCATATCTCTTGGGAAAGTCGCCTTCACGTGGCGATCGACTTACAACGCCAGTAGCACCTATATGAAGCAAGATGTTGTTTCCTATAACGGAGACAGTTTTGTCTGCGTGCTGGATAACACGATGGGGGTGACACCCACGGACGCTTCGGCTGCCTGGGATCTCTTTGCGCAGGGAACCACTGGGATTTCAAATAGTTCCGGGCAAATTATCTATAACAATGGCTCAGGACTTGTGGCACTGCCTGCGGGCGCACTTGGGCAAGTCTTAACGGTTGGTCCAACGGGCCTGCCTGTGTGGGCAACACCTGAAATCCGCTCCGGTACCAAGGCATTAAGGTTTCCAGAAAACACGGCCAATACCCAATCGAACCTGTACCGCACGATGGGTGTCATCATGACCGATGGGAGCGTGCGCGCCTGGGGGCAAAACTCAAATTTTAGGATTGGAGACGGAACCGAGTATTCGCGCTCCTACCCCGCGCGCGCAGCGTTTCCACCGGGCTTTCCCGGGGCATCTAAACTTTATTACACGGCACAAACTCACACCTACTGCATCGACAATAACGGTCAGCTCTGGATCTGGGGCTACAACGATTACGGACAGTGTGCCAATGGCAACACCGCTGTGCAACGCGTGCCGTTTAACGCAAGCGCTGATTCAGCCAACTCTATTTATGGAAAAACAGTCACGCAGGTGGCGCTTGCGTGCGGCGAGCAAAATGCCAATAGCTCTCTGGTGCTGTGTAGTGACGGCTCTGTTCACTCCTGTGGCTACAACGGTTATGGACAACTGGGTCACGGTGATACGACCTATCGTTCACGTTTTGTGCAACTGCCCGTGCTCTCTGGCATTACCCAAATTGCCGCTGGCCGCGAGGCGTATCAGTCCTGTTATGCCGTGAAAAACGATGGCACGCTCTATTCATGGGGTTACAACGGTGACGGACAATTAGGTGATGGCACCACCACCAACTCCACCATTGCCATGCCCCGATCGGGGGGATCGCTCAGTGGCAAAACCATTGTCAAAGTATTCGCCGGACAAAACTACGCCATGGCAATTGATACGCTGGGCAATCTTCATGCCTGTGGCTCAAACCCAAATGGACAGCTTGGCAACGGCAACTACGCAACTCAACTGACTCCCGTTTTAGCGGTTGGCACCGGTGTAGCCGATGCCTATCTGGGCGGTTATGACTATCCGGTCACCTACATTAAGAAAACAGACAACACGCTCTGGGCTTGTGGATGTGGGGACTATTGGGCCAATGGCGTCTCGCCTGCAGGTACTACTTCTGCCACCTTTACTCAAATCCCACTCGGAGGCACGCTCGTCAAAGCCATTCGAGGAGGCTCGGGATCGTACAACTTTGGTGCTGCGCTTCTGAACAATGGTTTAGTCAAGGTTTGGGGATATAACGGCAACGGTGCACTCGGGATGGGTGATACGAACAATCGATATTCGGTGAACACCATGCTGACAGGCAATCGCCTCGTCACAGACATCTGCGCACTGGGTACAGGCAGCCAACAAGGCATTGCACTCCTCATGGATGACGGCCAAGTCTGGCAAACGGGCTATGCCGGGGGCTCTCAGTTGCCTGAGGATGACTCTGAGTCCACGTGGACACCCATGCCAGTCGTATTTTGATGAACCAAAGAACCCAATTTTGAAGGAGGTACTGATGAAACGCATCACGAGCGAAGAAATCACACATAAGGAAATCTACGACAGACTTGTTTCAGTTGAAGACAAGGTCGATCGGATCGATGAGAACACTAAAGAGGTGACTGCAGCGTTTTCTGCGGCAAAGGGCGCTTTTATTGTGCTTGAAGTACTGGGAAAGATTGCCAAACCGATTCTGTGGATAACAGGCGTTTGCTCGGCCATCGCCCTGCTTTGGAATGAGTTCTGGAAAAGATGATTACTTTTGATGAAGCATTTGATCGACTGATTTCACACGAGGGAGGCTTTAGCGATGACCCTCGAGATTCTGGAAACTGGACTGGTGCAGCACAGGGAGTTGGTCAACTCAAAGGGACCAAATTTGGAATCGCTGCAAACTCATATGGCTATCTGGATATCAAGAATCTGACTCTTGAAGACGCAAAGGTAATTTATAAGCGTGACTTCTGGGATGTCTGTGGCGATACACACCCTGCGATTAAATTTCAACTCTTTGACGCATCGGTTAATCACGGTCGCAGTAACGCCATTCGCTTTTTGCAGCGTGCGGTGAAAGTGGCTGATGATGGCGACTGGGGTGTCATATCTCAAGCGGCCTTACAGCTGATGGATTCCAATGATGTTTTGCTGCGCTTTCTTGCTTATCGACTGAAGTTCTGGGCTTCACTTCAGAAGTTTGACATTTACGGTCGTGGGTGGACGAATCGCGGAGCGGAAAATCTTCTTTTTGCGGCCGAGGATAACTGAAATGAATAATCGTTCTGATCGGTGGCGTAATCGCCGAAAGATGGCCTGGCTATCCATGCTTGCCGGATTGCTATTTCCACTTCTTTTGCTTCTGACCGAGTCTAATCAACTTGGTCAAATTGCACCACCCTTTTATGTATTTGTTGGCATGGTCGTGACGGCCTACATAGGTGGGGCAGTCGTCGATGATCACTGGCAGCGGGAGGTCAAATGATTTCCTTACTTGCCAATCGACACATCCTGATTGCACTTGCACTTGCGGCAGGCATGTCTGGCCTCTGGGGCTATGGAAGATATCAATTTCATATTGGCTATCAAGCCGCAGAGAATATTCGCCACTTAGCCGATCTTGAATCTTTTAAGTCGGAATCCATCCGCTTGCAAGGCTTATCGGAATCCTTTGAAGAGCAGCTCAAAGCTTTACGCGAAGCACAACCCAAAATCGTTGAAAGGTATAACCGTGTTGTTATTGAAAAACCTCTGCCTGCTGATTGCCTTATTGACGCTGACCGGCTGCGCGAGCTCAACGCCGCCATCTCGAGCGCCAATACCAGCAAATCTGGCCAGCCCTTGCCCGGAGGTCGATAGTTTTACGTCGACGTCTTGGGATGATTTGATGAAGAGCTATCTAAAGCTAGTGATTCAGTATTCTGAATGTATTAATAAACATCATGCATTAGTGGGCAACTGACAGGCTAGAGGTGTCCCTCATAGAATGAGCTAATGTCTCATCTTGAGGATGACTTGCGTTGTCTTATGACATTGTCTAGCCAAGAGGCTGTTATTTGTCTGAAACTGAAATCGCATTGAGTTTTACACAGCGGCTGTATCGCCAGGCGAGGCACCGACTACGATTCATTCATGACGTCGTTACCTATGCTAAATCAGCGAAATGTACGAAATGTGTGGCGCGACAAGGGCTTTGGCCAAGTGTGACGGCTACGAAATCTGTAAAGTCAGCTCCCGCACGGTTAGCGCCTAGCTATGTCAAGAGTTAGATTATTGATAACTAACCTCTTTCATCAAGACCTTCCCTCTCTTAATCCTCGTTGTCAGCATACTTGGATTGGGCACTCAGACCGCGCATTGATAACGGTACGTAGCGCTCGACGGGAGTCTGCCAGGCCCGAAAGAAATCCAAAGGGTTCTGGGAACCGACGAATTCTCGAGCGAGTTGTAATCGGTCAAGCACAGATTTGCGTTCGATCTCTGAAAGCGGCTGTGCCCGATCCTCGATCCCCCGGAAGAACTGCTCCAGGCTGATGACCTTGGACCAGGCTTGAATAACCTGCTCAAGTTGATCGCGACTTTCATTTATTGATTGTGCAATGTTGCGCCGGTCATCCTCTTGTCGACGTCGCTCTTCTTCAGCAAGTCGCTCTTGCCGCCAGATCTCGCTCTGCCGCTCGGCTTCTTGCAGCTTTTCGATAGCGGGGGCAACCTCCTTTTCAATCAACTTGACGATATGTGGAATATCCTTGGTAAGGGTTTTGGCTGGGGTCTCTTGGAATGACATCGACCAAGAGACGTTGCGATATGGTGCATAGACAATCAATCGCAATCGGCCGGTGGGAAGGTTTCTCGTCGTCGTCCAGGTGTGATCGTGATACCTTCGGTTCTTGGACTGGACATATGCCGACTCACGGATGTACTTGCCATCTACATAACGCATCAGAACCGACTCGGTCATCTCAATGACGGCAAGTCCAAATGCAACAGAATCTACGTAAACGACCGTTGGTCGATGAGGCGACCAAAGGCCGCCGTAACTATATAGCTCCTGGCGACGGTCCTTTTTCGGTGGCTCCTCCTTTTCGTCGATACGTTCGCGACTAAATGGGGCATCTGGTGGCGCAATTACTACTCGATGCCCAGCAGACTCCAAGGCATTAAACAATTCGTTTGTAAAGTCCAGCGCCTTATCGAGCCCCGCACGCGTAGCGGTCACATCGACCAACAACTTTTTGTACGGCTTAAGATGGTCATGATCATCGATCTTGCGACTCGCCAAAAAGAGCGGCTTCGCACCTCGAATCATGCCGTGCGTTCCGCTGACAGGCCGGGTCGGCCTTGGCATTCGGGGGCTAGGTATCAGGCGTGGCTTTGGCAATGCTGGGGCAGGAAACCCCTCGGTCCGCGACCAAACGACGAGATCGCCTGGCAGGGGCTCTGGGAGTGCTGGACGTTGTGGTGCCTTGCCTACGGCCAATTTTGCCCAGTAGCCTCGCTCTGGTCGGGGTACCCTCAACTCGGTACACACTCGGGCGAGATAGCTACCAGACACCTCGAACTTCTCGGCGATCTTGGTCATGGGCATCGACCATACCAATTCATATAGGGTTTCTCTGCTAATCACGTTCGGATTCGTAGTTATCATCTTGATCAAGAAAATATCAGAATAAACGGAGATTTGAACGTCTTTGGCAGTCACCTCATTTAGAAGGCATTATTAAATTACCTTCGGCGCTGTACCCGCTGATTGTGACTTCTATTCGATTAATATTATTTCCTGAGTTCATGCCAGAACTATTCACCGAAGATTTTTCGACGAATAGTTGCATAGCGATTGATTACGTTTCTTGGAAAAGCTAATAGCGTCCTTGATTCGTATCCTGCTGATCAAGTTTTGGAAAGCCGCTCCTTTGCCAGCCTCGTGCCTTCAGCTAATGCTTGAAGCTTGCGCAAAGCTACTTCTCGCCCCATCGGCGCCAAGCCACAATTCGTGCACGGGAACAACCGCTCCTTCGGCACAAACTGCAGCGCCAGGCCGATGGAATCTGCCACTTCCTCAGGTGTCTCGACCACGTCGCTGGCCACATCAATGACGCCTACCATCACATCCTTACCTTCCAGCAGTTTCATCAGATCAGGGGGTACATGTGAATGAATACATTCAAGGCTCACCTGGTCGATGCTGCTGCGGGCCAACGCAGGAAATACCGTTTCGTATTGGCGCCATTCGTCTCCAAGCGTGCTCTTCCAGTCGGTGTTGGCTTTGATGCCATAGCCGTAGCAAATGTGCACCGCCGTTGTACAGCTCAAGCCCTTCGCAGCGCGCTCCAGCGCCTGCACCCCCCAATCAGCCGCATCCTTCATGTAGACATTGAAGGCGGGCTCATCGAACTGGATGATATCCACACCATCTGCCTGTAATGCGAGCGCCTCCTGATTGAGTAATTCTGCAAACGCAAATGCCATCTTGACCTTGTCGCCATAGAATCGATCTGCCACGGTATCAACAATAGTCATCGGGCCAGGCAATGTGAATTTCAACTTCTTTTTCGTATGCGCCCGCGCCAGCTGCGCTTCGAAGGCATGCACGCGACCTCTCAATCGTAGGGCCGATACCACCTGCGGCACCATCGCGTCATAGCGGTTATCTCGGATGCCCATCTTCACTTTATGCTCGAAGTCTATGCCATCAATCTGCTCAAGGAATCCGTGCACAAAATGTTGGCGTGATTGCTCACCTTCACTCACGATGTCCAGGCCAGCATCTTCCTGAGCCTTGATCCACAACAGGGTCGCATCGGCTTTGGCCTGAAGCAGTGCGTCGCCCTCAACCCTCCACTGAGGCCAAAGCTTGTTAGTTTCAGCCA
>NZ_JBASJR010000009.1:0-390526 GCF_049655405.1 Zwartia sp. | reverse complement strand
CGATCTGCGCGTAGCCTTTTGCTTCGCCACCAAACTTCTTGGACAGAACAGTCGTGATCGCTGCAGTCAACGTCGTTTTGCCGTGGTCAACGTGGCCGATTGTGCCGACGTTAACGTGTGGTTTGGTACGTTCGAATTTACCTTTTGCCATGGCTGACTCCTGACCTGAGTTGACACTAATAAGATTGGTGAAATTAAATCTGTCTTGAACTTGTAAAACTAAATACGGTATGGCTTCTGGTGCCCATGACGCGGATCGAACGCGTGACCTCTCCCTTACCAAGGGAGTGCTCTACCACTGAGCCACATGGGCGCATTCGCCGGGCATGCCCTACGAACCTAAATTGGTACTGCAATCACTATCTCAAAACACTCAAACAGTTTAGGTACCTGCACTTGCTACTGGAGCGGGTGAAGGGAATCGAACCCTCGTCGTAAGCTTGGAAGGCTTCTGCTCTACCATTGAGCTACACCCGCCCGTATCGAGTTTGCGTCCGTCTAAACAGTCGCCTCTTGGTGGAGAAGGTTGGATTCGAACCAACGTAGGCGCAAGGCCAACAGATTTACAGTCTGCCCCCTTTAACCACTCGGGCACCTCTCCACAAGAGAACCAACGATTATGAACGAAGATTTCCTAATTGTCAAGAGCTTAGGGCCGTTATATGACAATATGGCTTCAATTCTTAATTCTATTGATTTCTTTTCCTTAAAAACAAAGAATTCCTTTATTTTATCTCTTTAATGTGGCAACTTATAAGTATTTTTTTCCTGCTCATCAATTTGAGCGAGCAAATTCATTTCCCACGCTAAGTATTGCCTTGCTGCAGCCTTGTTCCCATCATGTCTGTCATGAACAAAAAACAAATAATCGATACATTGTTCATTAGATGGTGAGTTTGGCGAGGACTCCATGGGAAGCTCTGCAGCTTTCCAAGTGCTTGGGGCGTCCACATTGACGTAAATCTCATTCACACCAAGTTCGCGTAGGTCTATTGATGCGAGTTGTGCCGTTTCTATATCTTCTGAAATCAAAAGAATAGATTTTTGCTGCGGTAACAGTGCTAACTCAGAGAGATTGGGACGGATTGACCATGATGCCCCCAAAATATGTGACTCTCTAAATTTCATGCTTGGACGCAGGTCAATTACTTTTACACCTGCATTCATCAGAGCTGCAATTTCTTCGCTTCTTGTTTGCGTGATGCCCTCGTTTGTTGCAGCGACTTTAATGTCTTGTGTGCTTGTTGATGCGTGCTTAAACGCATCTACCCAAACGGCGACCTCCCACCCCAACATCGCGAGCCAAGATGCCATCGCAGGCGCACGAACACCTTCATCATCTATCAATACTAGTCGGGCACCTTTTATTCCAACATATTGATCTGTGGCCTGGACCAATTGTCCGCCTGGAGTATGTTGGGCACCAGACACTGTTCCTTTGGCAAACTCTTCTGGTGTGCGCACGTCACATAAAAAAGTAGTTCTGTTTTGATCTTTTAACCAGGATTGCACGGTGGTGTGATCAACAAATTGAACTTGGTGTTTTTCAGCTAGCGTTTTTGCGCGTGATCTACGCGCGTCCATTCCTGCGTCGCTTATTTCTTCAGGATATTTTCTTGTTTGTCCGTGATCTAAAGGTAGATCCTGTAGGTACCAGCCCTGAGTTCCATTTTCAAGTGCAAGCACTTTATTCGGGATGCCTAAATTGATGAGTGTTTGTGCGCCAATGATGCTTCTCGTTCTTCCCGCGCAATTGATGACAATGGTCGTTTCTGGGTCAGGGGCAATCTCATCTATTCGAAGTGCTAACTCTCCATTGGGACAGCAAACTGCAGTAGGAATACTCATCTTTTTATATTCAACGAAAGGGCGTCCATCAAGGATCACCATATTTTCTTTTGCTGCTATTTTTTGATTAAGCTCTAAGGCAGTGATTCGAGGTGTATTGAAGGCATGCTCAGCGAGTTCACCAAAAGCTTTGCTGGGCAAATTGACACCTGCGAACACCTCTAATCCTGCTTTTTTCCATGCGGGCATTCCACCATCGAGTACCTGGATATTTTGATAACCCATTGCACTCAGCCTCTTAAAGGCTTTGTTTGACAAAGCCCCTTGTTCATCTCCTACCAATACCATCCGCACATTTTTGTTTGGCACAAGTCTAACAACTTCTATTTCAAGCTTGCTGTACGGTATCGAAACAATATAAAAAAGATGTTCTTCTCCATATTGTCCGTGTTCGCGAATGTCCAGGACAGCAACTTCCTGACCATCATGTAACCATTGTTTTAGAGTCGTAGGAGTGATTTTTTTCTCAGTGCTTTGTTTCATGTTGTCTCTTTTTTGTATATGACAATTTAATTGTCTAGCTCTTCTTTTAGATTCATCTTTTCAATAAGGGATGAACAATGTTCCCAACCATGAAAATCTATAATCAATTGACCGCGTCCTTTTGCGTTTGCTTTCAAGAACACTTTCGTTCCCAATTGATCCGATAAAATTTCTTCAAGCCGTACTACATCTCTAGATCCCGACTTGTCTTTTTTTGATGTCTTTGTTTTGCTCTCTGTTCCTATTTGAGAAACAAGTTTTTCTGCCTCTCGCACGGAAAGTCTCTTAGCAATAATTTGATTAGCAAGCTGGATTTGCGTTGCATTATCAACCGCAAGTAGTGCGCGCGCGTGCCCCATGTCAATATCGCCTGCTAACAACATTGTTTGTATCGGCGCGGCTAAATTTAAAAGTCTTAATAAATTACTCGTTGCTGATCGCGAACGTCCGATCGCGGTCGCTGCCTGTTCGTGTGTCAATCCGAATTCTTCTAATAAACGTTTGACTCCTTGCGCTTCTTCAAGGGGATTTAAGTCTTCACGCTGTATATTTTCTATCAGTGCCATTGCCGCCGCATGTTCGTCGGCGACCTCTCTTACCAGCACGGGTACTTCTGTTAATCCTGCAAGTTGCGCTGCTCTAAAACGTCTTTCACCTGCAATAATTTCATAACGTCCTTTTGCCGCATCAACGGGACGAACAAGGATTGGCTGCATGATGCCCTGAGTGCGAATAGAGTCAGCTAACTCTGCTAATGCGCCTTCATCCATGCGTGTTCTTGGTTGGTATTTTCCTGCTTGTAATTTCGAAACAGGTAAGACAGTTGGCAACGCCAAGCTTGTTTCTGTCTGACCCAGTTGGCTAAGACCCGGCGCATCAGCGCCAAGTAACGCTTCGAGTCCACGGCCGAGGCCTTTGGGTTTTTTAGTTGCCATTGTTTTTTTCTGCCTTCACATTTCATTGACTATTAATACCAAAGATATTTTCTTTGGTATCAATCATTTTTGTTCTGCGCGAACGCGTTCGATGACTTCAGCACCAAACGCGATGTAAGCTTGTGCACCTCGAGAACTCGGGTCGTAAATGACGCCGGGCATTCCATGGCTAGGTGCCTCGGCTAATCTGACATTTCGTGGAACAACAGATTTAAATACTTTATCCCCGAAGTGTGCTTCGAGCTGTGCTGACACCTGTTGCTGTAATGTGACCCGAGGGTCATACATCACTCTTAACAATCCAATTAAACTTAATTCTGGATTGATGTTTCGATGAACGCGTTTAATTGTATTAACTAAGTCCGATAAACCTTCTAGCGCAAAATATTCACACTGCATCGGAATAATGACGCCATGTGCTGCTGCCAACCCATTTAGGGTTAACAGAGAGAGGGTAGGAGGGCAGTCAATGAGTACAAAATCGTATTCTGTTCCAACGTGATCAATCGCTTGTTTTAGTTGCAATTCACGCTGGTCCATACCAACAAGATCAATTTCTGCACCTGATAATTCTCTGTTTGCAGGTAGAACGTCATAGCCTCCAGTTTCAGATTTAACTCGTGCTTCTTTGATTGATGCTTCGCCTATCAACACATCATATAAGTTGTGCGCTAGCGTACTTTTATCTATACCACTTCCCATCGTAGCGTTACCTTGTGGATCAAGATCGATCAGCAATACACGCTGTTGATGTTTTGCCAATCCTGCGGCAAGGTTAATGGCGGTAGTGGTTTTACCCACCCCGCCTTTCTGATTCGCAATGCAAAATACGCGCGCCGATTGTGGTGTTTGAGTTGTCATTTTGTTTCCTTATCCTTCATCCATACTAGGCAGCGCTGTGCGTCTAATTGAGGAACCTTTAGTTGCTCTACCTTTTCAGCCACCCATGTTGTATTTTTCTCCAAGTTTTCTATTTCTTCTTCTGGATGTTTTCCTTTCATTGCAAGAAGTAATCCCTTTTCTTTCACTTTGCTACCTGCTAATTGCGCAAAGTCAACTAAGCTTGCAAATGCTCTGGATATCACCACATCGTATGGACCAGAGGCTAAGTTTTCTACACGATTATGAACAGCCTCTACGTTTGAAAGCTTGAGTATTCCGGCAACTTGTCTGACAAAAGTCATTTTTTTATCAACCGGATCTACACAACTGATTTGACTTGTTGGAATCATGATTCCCAAAATCACAGCTGGTAAACCAGCACCTGAACCAACATCTAAAAGCGTTCCTTTAGTGATGCCTTGCTCTAAAAAATGGTCTGTTATTGGTTTAACCACCGCTAAGCTATCAAACACATGTTGAATAAGTGCCTGTTCAGGATCACGTATTGCGGTGAGGTTATATGTTTGATTCCACTTTAATAGTTGATTTAAATACTCTAGTAATTGCTCCTTTTGAGTATTCGTTGGCTCCAACAACAATGTTTTACATGCCAGCTCTAGTTGTTCTAAGGTTCTCAAAGTATTTTTTTGCATCAGTGGGTTTTACTCGCCTGGCCGTATAGGTGTCGCTTTAAGTGAATAAGTAGTAAAGAAATCGCAGCAGGCGTTATTCCAGAGATTCTCGACGCTTGACCAACTGTTTCTGGCCGGTGCGCTCTAAGTTTCTGCCTGACTTCAAAAGAAAGGCTTGTTATCGCATCAAAATCAATTGTTTCAGGTATTTGTTGTGATTCGTAAGATTGCTGTCGGTCGATTTCTTCTTGTTGTCTCGAAATATATCCCTCATATTTGATTTGTATTTCTACTTGCTCTGCACACTCACCGGGTGGGAGTCCAACTGGTATTTCAACTTGATCGTTGTATTGAATATTTATTAGATCTCGGTAGAAAACGTTAGGTCGCTTTAATAAATCCGATAGTAAGTACTCACGTCCAATTTCCTTGCCCAACACATCTTGTGCCTCTGTAATGCTTAACATTCTTGGGTTTATCCATGTGCTTCTTAACCGCTGGATTTCTCTTTCAACAATTTCGTGCTTTTCGTTAAACGTTTCCCAACGTTGATCATTTACCAAACCAAATTGTCTACCTAGCTCTGTCAGTCGCCAATCTGCATTATCTTCTCTCAAACTTAAACGGTACTCCGCTCTTGAGGTAAACATTCGATATGGTTCTGTTACACCCTTTGTTACGAGGTCATCAACTAATACACCGATATATGCTTGATCACGTCTTAATAAAAGTGGCTCTTTTTCACGTGAATACTGTGCAGCATTTATTCCCGCAAGCAAGCCTTGAGCAGCAGCCTCTTCATAACCAGTTGTTCCGTTTATTTGACCGGCAAAAAACAACCCTTCTATGGTTTTTGTTTCTAGTGAAGACTTTAGCTCTTTCGGATCAAAAAAATCATATTCAATTGCATAACCCGGTCGAACAATGTGTGCCTCTTCGAGGCCTTTGAGAGACCTGATGAGCTCTAGTTGGACATCAAACGGTAAAGAGGTTGAAACTCCATTTGGATATACCTCGTGTGTATCCAATCCCTCTGGCTCTAAAAAAACTTGATGTGCATTTTTATCAGCAAACCGATGGACCTTGTCCTCGATAGACGGGCAATATCTTGGTCCAACACCCTCGATGACGCCGCTATACATTGGAGAACGATCTAAACCACCTCGAATAATGTCATGCGTTTTTTCATTTGTATGAGTCACCCAACAAGGTATTTGTCTTGGATGCAGATTTGCCGATCCTAAAAATGAAAATACCGGCACGGGATCTAGATCACCTGGTTGTTCTTCTAATACGGAATAATTAATCGTTCGGCCGTCGATGCGAGGCGGGGTCCCAGTTTTGAGACGGCCCTGGGGTAGGCTCATTTCTTTCAGTTTACGACCTAAAGAGATAGCAGAGGGATCGCCGGCACGACCTGCTGAATAGTTTTCTAAACCTACATGGACCAGTCCGTTAAGAAAGGTACCTGCCGTCAGCACAACTGCTTTTGCTCTAAAAGCTACGCCTGTTTGCGTAAGCGCTCCGACAACCTTATTTCCCTCTAATAATAGATCTTCGACCGCTTGTTGAAAAAGCCACAAGTTCTCTTGATTTTCTAATCTTGTTCTTATTGCCTTTCTATATAAAACCCTATCGGCTTGAGCTCTTGTCGCTCGTACGGCAGGGCCTTTTGAGCTGTTCAGTATTTTGAACTGAATCCCGGCTTCATCTGTCGCGATAGCCATTGCACCGCCAAGGGCATCCACCTCTTTTACTAAATGTCCTTTTCCAATCCCTCCAATGGAGGGATTGCATGACATCTGTCCTAAAGTTTCGATGTTATGCGTTAAAAGCAGGGTCGTTGCACCACTGCGTGCTGAAGCTAAAGCCGCCTCTGTACCAGCATGCCCACCACCGACCACTATGACATCAAAAACTTTTGGATAATTCATTTGTTCCGCCTTACTAGTAACCCTCATTATAAGCGCCCAAGTGTTTCACGTGGAACACCTGTTTCACGTGAAACACAAATACTCAATAGAGAAACAATTGATAATGAAAGACAAGAGGATGTTTCACGTGGAACATACTTTTAAAGTAATATAAATGAGTAAAATTAATGTTTCACGTGGAACATTAAAGTAGAGGTGAAAATATTTACGTTGTTAAAACTGTGGATAACAACTGTATAAGTCTGTGAGTAAAACTGTATAACTTCAATCGGTATTTGATTACTCAAATCTAGAGACAATATGTTTATACAAAGGACCCGTTAACAACACAACACCAACCATTCTAGAAACTTGAAAAGCTGTTACTAACGGAACACCAAGCTGAAGAACTTTAGCAGTGATCGCCATCTCAGCAATTCCTCCTGGTGCAACACTGACTGCAAGGGATGAAAGCGGTAAGTCAGTGAGACGATCAAGGAGGAGTGCAAAACCGAAAGCGATCAATAAAGCTGTTGCACTAAACACCACAACATAAAAAAGAAACTGGGGTGCTTTCTTGAAAAAACCAGGGCGGAAACGGTCGCCTAAGGACCAACCAATACACAGTTGCGCAATTTTAGATAATTCAGGTGGAACGCTAGAAAGATGGATTTGGTTAATAGTTAACAGCATTGCTACAAACATGGGACCTAATACCCAAGCATTAGGAATATTTAAATAGTGTGCAATGTAGCCACCAATCACTGTTAAGAGACCAAGCAAAATTAGACCCTTAACCGAAAACTCTTTGGTTTCAAAGACGGTTGAATCAACGCCAGAAACATTGAATAATTGACATGCAAAGGGCACAGCTAAAACAACTAAAATAACCCTTACTGTGTGAGCACTTGCTACCAAATCTGGCCTTACACCGTGGCGCTCTGCTAATACAGCCATTTCATTCGCACCACCAATAGCAGAAGAAAACCATGCTGTTTTTAAATCAACATGCCCTAATTTCAATAACAGCACTGTTCCATATACTGCAAGTAAAAGAGCGAGCAATAAACCTGCCAACATTGCAAACCAATGGGCTGCAAGAATACTGAGTACATGAGGTGTGAAGTACAAGCCTAACGTTAAGCCAATCACCCACTGACCAAAGTTACGCAAAGGCGATGCACTACTGACTGGTGCATTGAGTAATCTGAGGGCGGCAACAGCCAACAAAGGTCCCAAAGTCCAAGGTAGAGGTACGCTCAAATATTGAGCTAAATACGCACCAATCAAGGAAGCAATCGAACCGATACAAAGCTTAAGAAATAAAGTCACGAACAAACAACCATTAAAAATGCGTATTATCAAAAAATTCAAATATCACTTTTTAATATCATGCAGATTGATTCGAAGCTACCTAATGTAGGGCCTACAATTTTTACAACCATGAGCAAAATGGCTGTCGACTATCAAGCCATCAACTTAGGTCAAGGTTTTCCTGATTTCAACACTCAACCTGACTTACTAGCTCTTGTTTCAAAAGCAATGCTAGATGGAAAAAATCAATATCCAGTGATGAGCGGTATTCTTGAACTGAGGCAAGTCATCAGTCAAAAGGTTGAATCTCTTTATGGCAAGTATTACGACCCTGAGACAGAAATCACAATCACTAGCGGTGCCACTGAAGCCATCATGTCTGCAGTATTAGCAACTGTAAGAACTGGTGATGAAGTCATTGTGATTGAACCAAGTTACG
This sequence comes from Zwartia sp., assembly GCF_049655405.1. Classification (GTDB taxonomy): domain Bacteria; phylum Pseudomonadota; class Gammaproteobacteria; order Burkholderiales; family Burkholderiaceae_B; genus Zwartia. Next base: position 382,080 of record NZ_JBASJR010000009.1, on the reverse strand, counting down.
ACTGCTACGTGCCAGCCATTATGCTTGCTGGAGGGATACCTAAATTTGTACAGATGTCTCCGCCAAGCGCGCAAAATCAAAATTTTTCTATTGACTGGAATAAAGTTAAAGAAGCGATCACAAATAAAACACGACTATTGATACTGAATTCTCCTCATAATCCCACTGGTGCAATTTTTGATGCTGCTGATTTGGATGCGTTGGAATCAATTGTCATAAATACAAACATTATTGTTTTATCTGATGAGGTCTATGAACATATTGTTTTCGATCATTTGAAACACCAGAGCCTTGCCTCAAGAAAAACGTTAGCAGAACGTACTTTTGTGATTTCATCCTTCGGTAAAACAACTCATACAACAGGTTGGAAAGTTGGCTACTGTTGCGCACCAGCATCATTAACCAAAGAATTGAGAAAAGTTCACCAATTTGTTGTGTTTACTGTTCCATCACCCTTCCAACATGCATTGGCTACCTATACAAATAATCAGAATACATATCTGTCATTGCCAAACTTTTATCAAGAAAAAAGAGATTACTTAACTGCGGGTCTCAAGCAAACAAAATTTATTCCTCTGACAAGTCCTGGGACATTTTTCCTGCTTGCTGATTACAGCAATATTTCAGATCAAAAAGAATCAGATTTTTCAATTTGGTTAGCAAAGACACATGGAGTAGTTGTCATACCAGTCTCAGCTTTTTACTCAAATCCTGACCATATTGACTCAAATCACAAACTTGTACGTTTTTGTTTTGCTAAACAAGGCACCACTCTTGATGAAGCAATTCAACGATTACAAAGAATTTGAAAGAGTAAACATTTTTTCGAAGAATGGATTTAAACACGAAGAAGTTAAGCGTAGTGTGTTGTTTTTTTTTGATAACTGGTTCGACACTTGCCTTTAGTACTTTGCTTTATATCTTTTGTTTTATATATAAAGACTGATGGATAATACACCTTGTGGATAATAGGGATAACTGAAAAATTTCTATATAAAACAGAGTGTTATGTTGATTTTTAGTTGTGGAAACACTCTGTTTAATATTGTGGAGCAACTTGAATAAGTTTTTAGAATCGAAAAAGTGATGTGATTGTTCGCTTTCCATACACAATCTATCCACACTTACATTGCCCTTGTTATCCACAGTAAAAAAAAATTGTAACAATGAGTATTCAACGTTTAAAAACAACAGTTGAAAAGAAAAAATATAAATTTTTTAGTGTGTATCAGACGTTACTTGCCAATACAAAACCGAGAAAAAATTTCCCCCAACAAGTCATCGGGAGTCATGTGACCAGTAATGGATCCTAAAATATCATGTGCAAGCCGGAGTTCTTCAGCAAACAAATCTAAAACACGATCATCTTGATCTGCATGAAAACTAGCGTTGATTAAATGATTACTTGCAGCTTCAAGGGCATCAATATGTCGCTGTCTGGCGAGCCATGGGCTTTCTTGACCTGGTTTCCAGCCAGCTAAAGCAAGCAACTTTGTGGTCAATTCCTCAAGGCCATCACCTGTTTTGGCTGAAATATAAAGATGATGATCAGTTGATTCAGGTACTGGACTAAGTAAGTCTGCCTTATTGAATACGGTTAATAAGGTACTTTTTGGTGAACGATGCTGTGAAATTTTTTCATCTAAAAATTGATCTCCCAAGACAGCATCTTTTAGGTTGATCACTACATCAGCCTTAGAAATTTCAGACCAACTTCGCTCAATACCCATCGACTCGATCTTATCGGTCGTGTCTCTCAAGCCAGCAGTATCGACAATCGTTAAAGGAACACCTTGCAAGTGGATAACTTGTGAGACTTTATCGCGTGTAGTTCCTGCAATATCCGTCACAATCGCAAGATCTTCACCGGCTAGAGCATTTAACAGACTAGATTTACCTACGTTTGGTTCTCCTGCCAACACAACATGTAAACCTTCTCTAAGAACCATTCCTTGGTGAGACTGTATCAATACATGTTTAAGCTGGTTTTGTATTGTTCTTAGCTTTTCACGCGCTTGATATTTTTCTAGAAACTCTATTTCTTCTTCTGGAAAATCAAGCGTGGACTCGACCATTATTCGTAAATGAATGATGGATTCAGAGATCGCATTGACTTCTTTCGAAAACGCCCCGCTAAAGGAAGACATTGCAGCGCGAGCGGCAGCTTCTGACGAGGCATCAATTAAATCGGCAACTGCTTCTGCTTGAGCAAGATCGATTTTGTCGTTTAAAAAAGCACGCAGCGTAAACTCACCAGGAGAAGCCATACGCAAGCCGAAAGCAGAACCAATAGCCAGACATTGCTTGAGTAAAGTTTGCATGACTGCGGGCCCACCATGGCCTTGCAACTCAAGAACATCTTCACCCGTATATGAATGGGGTGCAGAAAAATACAAGGCAATACCTTGATCAATAGCAACACCGTCTGAACCACGGAAAACACAATAATGTGCATGCCGTGCTATCAGCTGTTGGCCAAGTAACGCAAATGCTAAGGGCCCCAGAAGGGGCCCCGAGATTCGAATGATGCCAATGCCGCCCCGACCTGGGGCGGTAGCAATGGCAACAATCGGATATTTATGTTGCATGATCTATCCGAACAAACAATTTAACGGTGTGGGATAGCCGCAGTAGCTGCGATTTGACGCATCACATACCACTGCTGAGCAATTGAAAGAATATTGTTCACGCACCAATACAATACGAGACCTGACGGGAAAAAGAACATCATTGCACCAAAGACCAAAGGCATAAACATCATCACTTTGGCTTGCATTGGATCAGGTGGAGTTGGATTTAACTTCATTTGAATAAACATTGTTCCCATCATCACAACAGGAAGAATGAAATATGGATCTTGAACAGCTAAGTCCTTGATCCACCAAATCCAGGGTGCTCCGCGTAATTCAACACTTGAGCCGAGAACGTAATAGAGGGAAATAAATACAGGGATCTGAACCAGAATGGGTAAGCATCCACCTAAAGGATTGATTTTTTCAGTGCGGTACATTTCCATCATCGCCGTATTCAGCTTTTGACGGTCATCACCAAATTTTTCTTTTAAAGCTTGAAGTCTAGGCGCAACCAATTTCATCTTGGCCATGGAGCGATAGCTTGCGGCGGAAAGCGGATAAAAAGCAGCCTTAATAAGAATAGTCAGGACAACAATCGTCCAGCCCCAGTTACCCAAAATGGTGTAGAGCCACGTCATCAATGCAAACAAGGGTTTTGCAATAATCGTTAACAAGCCATAATCAACAACCAAATCTAGACCAGGAGCAACCTTTTCAAGACCATCTTGATCCTGAGGTCCAACCCAAAGTTTGGCAGGAATATTAAGCTGGCTATTCGGTGCGATGGCGCCTACAGGTTCGATACTACGAACAGCAAAGAGGTTCTTTTGCAGCTCTGTCATTTCATAGCTACGGGTTTTACCTTGTGGTGGAACCCAAGCAGTCACGAAGTAGTGTTGCACCATGGCAAACCAACCGTTATCAGCTTCTTTGACGTAGGTTGCTTTGCGTTTTTCAATATCTGTAAAAGAAACTTTTTGAAATTTGTCTTGTTCAGAATAAATAGCAGGACCGGTAAAACTAACAGGCCCAGACATAAAACTTGGCGTTGAGTTTTCGCTCGCAGCATCTTTGCCATCGCGTGTAATCTGAAGATAAACGGAAGGACTGATTGGCTGAGCCGTTAAGTTTTCGATCTGGTGATCAACCAGAATTTCATAGCTGGATTTTTGTAGCGTGAACGTTTTCGTCAGTTTGACGCCGCTAGATTCAGAAACAAATTTGATGACTAACTTGTCGCCATTCAATTCGCGGTCAGTCGTAATGAGTGTGTATTGTGCAAGGTGAGTGGGATAAAGACTTCCGGCAGGCGCTCCCGTAAGACCTGACTGCACAACATATGTCTGACCACCACGGTTGTTTAACAAAACAAATGGTTGATTTTTTTCTTCGCGACTTGGAAATGATAAAAGATCTGCGCGGACCAATTGAGCACCCTGAAGGTCGAAGCTCAGTGACAACACATCAGTTTTGAAGTTGACAAGCTGAGCTTGACTGACAGCGGTAGGTGCAACACCAGGGACGTTAGCCGAAGTTGTGTCAGTTGAAGCCGAAGGCGTTACTGGCGCGGTTGGAACGCCGGCAGGTGTCGCAGTGCTTGCAGAGTCTGGTGAGGGCTTTGCCGTAGATTCAGTTGATTGCGGTTGCCCACCCAACAAAGAAGGGTTGCCTTGGTGGACTTGCCAGTTGTTCCAAAGCATCAGCAAGGAAAACGAGAAAATCATCAATAGGATGGTGCGTCGGATATCCATTCTTGCCTAAATAAAAAAAAGCTCACCAGCGAAGGCTCGCAGTTTAGCGTTAATCAGAGTGGTTGCGTTGGGGAACAGGGTCATGACCGCCTTGGCACCATGGGTGGCATCGCGAAATGCGACGAATCGCTAACATCAAGCCAATGAAAGGTCCTCGGACTTGTATGGCCTCAATAGCGTAATTAGAACAGGTGGGAGTAAAACGACACCAGTGACCCAACCAAGGACTAAGTAAATATTGATAAGCGCGAATAGGCGCAATTAACAGTGCTTTTAGCCACTTCATGATCGAAGCGCCCGTAAAAAATGTGCGTCTGCCTCTAAGCGAGCTGTTTTTTTCAGTTCGGTGAGTGACATAGCAGTGATACGTTTGTTTAGGCGGACAACAAAATCATGAGCAGGTAACTCAAGGCGTTTGGAGCGAAAAGCTTCTCGAACCACGCGTTTTAGAGCATTTCTAGTGCTGGCATGATGTGCAAAGCGCTTGGCCATAATAAGACCTAGCCTAGCACAAGGCTCTGCTGTCGGCTCAGAATCGATGGCTTGACGTAAGTGAGCGGTCACTACGAAAAACGCCCCACGGGCAATACGGCGACCAGCTAGGGCCGCAGCAAATTCGGTGGGGCGGTGCAAGCGCGCCGCCGCGGGAAACGTGGCGCGAGACATAACAAAGCAAAGGAACGAGAAAAGGAATAAATCGATTTCTCGTTACCAGCCGTATTAGACGGCTAGACGCTTGCGGCCTTTGGCGCGGCGAGCGTTGATGACGGCACGGCCACCACGAGTTTTCATCCGAACACGAAAACCATGCGTGCGCTTACGGCGGGTGACGGAGGGTTGGTAGGTACGTTTCATAATTAAGGGCCCAACAAAGAGCGAAAGAGTTTAAGAAAATCTGGAAAAGCCCTCCATTTCATCAAAAAACACGAGACAAGTCAAATGTTTACATCTGTCTACACGTATAAATACGAAGTCAGCCTGTGGATAACCTTGGCCGACACAGGGTAGAATCGAGGTTTGATCAGTGAGTCACATGAACGAGTTTTGGCAATCCTGCGTCGCGCATTTGGAGCAGGACTTTCCCCCACAGCAAATCAGCGCATGGATACGTCCGCTGGTACCTCTCGCCTTTGATGAGACAAAGGCGCAGTTGCGTGTGTCTGCTCCAAATCGATTTAAATTGGATTGGGTCAGGAAAAACTTCGCTCAACAAATAGAAGCATTTGCAACCAAATGGTTTGAACAGCCTGTACAAGTCATGTTTGAACTACCTGCGGCAACAACAGAACGGTCAAAGCCAGCAAGTCAAATTGGTTCTTCCTCACAAAACACCGAATCTAAAACCAATAGAAACCAAAGTGAAAGTCAGAGCGGAGCTTCTGCAGCAGATGCAGGAAACGCATTTGCTAAAACAGAAGTAACGGGTGTGGCACAAGTTGCCGCAGGGAATGCGGAAACACATAGAAATCAAACGACGACAGAAGCCGCACGCGTAAATGCCTCAATGACGCCTGTCGATGATAAGTCACGACTCAATGTCGACCTCACGTTTGATAACTTTGTAACGGGAAAAGCGAATCAACTCGCGCGTGCTGCAGCTCTTCAGGTAGCAGAAAATCCAGGTACTTCTTATAACCCTTTGTTCTTGTATGGCGGGGTCGGACTTGGTAAAACGCATCTAATCCATGCAATCGGTAATGCAATGGTGGCAGCAGGGCATGGCGTCCGTGTGCGTTACGTTCACGCGGATCAATATGTTTCTGATGTGGTGAAAGCCTATCAGCGAAAAGCATTTGATGACTTTAAACGGTATTACCACTCACTTGATTTGTTGCTGATAGATGACATTCAGTTTTTCTCTGGGAAAAGTCGCACCCAAGAAGAGTTCTTTTATGCATTCGAAGCAATGGTGGCGCAACGCAAGCAAATCATCATAACGAGTGACACATATCCAAAAGAATTGGCAGGGATCGATAGCCGTTTGATTTCACGCTTTGATTCTGGTTTGACTGTAGCAATTGAACCCCCTGAGCTTGAAATGCGTGTCGCAATTTTGCTAAGAAAGGCGGAGCAAGAAGGCCTAACAATGCCTGAAGAAGTTGCTTTTTTTATTGCAAAGCATTTGCGCAGCAATGTGAGAGAGCTAGAAGGTGCATTGAAAAAAGTTGTTGCATACGCGCGCTTTCACGGGCGAGATGTCGCGAACGTCGATATTTGCAAAGATGCGTTAAAAGATTTGCTGTCCGTATCAAGCGGACAAGTGACTGTTGAAAATATACAGAAAACAGTAGCTGATTTTTACAAAATTAAGGTGGCCGACATGTATTCAAAACGTCGACCCGCCAACATTGCAATGCCGCGTCAGGTTGCAATGTACCTAGCAAAAGAACTGACGCAAAAGAGTTTGCCAGATATAGGAGACATGTTTGGTGGACGAGATCACACAACCGTTTTACACGCAGTTAGAAAAATAACTGACTTGCGTGCAAAACAAGCAGACCTTAACCATACGCTGCATGTGCTCGAACAAACTTTAAAGGGATAATTCATGCAACTTGTACAAACCCCACGTGACGCGCTTTTAAAGCCGTTATCGACCGTAGCCGGAATCGTTGAGCGCAGACATACCTTGCCAATCTTGGCAAACATATTGTTGCGCAAAGAGGCTGATCGGGTTTCATTTATTGCGACAGATCTCGAAGTTCAGATTACGACACATGCTGATTTTGGTGTCGGTCCTGAGACAGAGTCTCTGACCGTCGCTGCGCGCAAGTTTGTAGACATTTTGCGCGCACTACCTGACACAGGAGACGTCAAGCTTTCCACAGCTAGCGGAAAACTGGCCATCCAAGCAGGAAAGAGCCGGTTTTCTCTGCAGACTCTTGCGGCGACCGAGTTTCCAACAATGACTCAGCCAGATCGCTGGGATGTGTCACTCACAATGACACGTAAAACATTGAAGCACCTGTTCAATATGGTGCATTTTGCGATGGCACAACAGGACATTCGTTATTATTTGAATGGAATGCTGATGGTGTTTGAGCCGGGACTTTTGCGTGCCGTTGCGACCGACGGACACCGCTTAGCGCATAGCTCAACACCTGTTGAAGGTGTGTCAGTCAAACACGAAGTGATTGTTCCGCGCAAAACGGTTCTTGAAATGCAGCGCCTCTTAGACGATAGCGAAGAGCCTGTCACAATTGATGTTGCAGCAGGACAAATTCGTTTTTCTTTCGGTCATGTTGAGCTGGTTTCAAAGCTTGTTGAGGGTAAATTTCCTGACTTTAATCGCGTCATCCCGACAAATTACACGAGGCACTTTGATGTGTCTCGCGAAGTGTTGCAGGGTAGTCTTCAGCGCGCAGCAATTTTGACAACGGACAAGTTCCGTAGCGTCCGATTGCAATTAGGACAGCACTTATTGAAGATTTCTTCGACAAATGCAGAGCAAGAAGAAGCGCAAGAAGAAATCGATATTGATTATGGTCACGAAGCTCTGGATGTTGGTTTTAACGTGAGCTATTTGCTGGATTTTCTGGCTAACGTCAAAGCAGAAACGATTCGCTGGTCAATTATGCCCGATGCGAACGCTTCAGCCCTTATTACTTTGCTCGATGACGAATCGTTTAAATACGTCGTCATGCCAATGCGGATTTAAAACATGTCAGATAACAATCAAGTAGCGGATCAAGTCCCTGAAGATCGCGATGCGTATGGTGCCGACTCTATCAAGATGCTTAAGGGGCTTGAGGCCGTGCGCAAGCGCCCAGGCATGTATATTGGCGATACCTCTGACGGGACTGGCTTGCACCACATGGTGTTTGAGGTCGTCGATAACGCGATCGACGAGGCCTTGGCAGGACATTGTGATGACATTGTGGTCACGATTCATGGCGACAACTCTATTTCAGTCACGGACAACGGTCGCGGTATTCCAACCGACATTCATAAGGATGACGAGTTTGGACGTAGTGCTGCCGAAATTGTTCTGACTGAGTTGCATGCGGGCGGCAAGTTTGACCAAAACTCATACAAAGTGTCGGGTGGTTTGCACGGCGTAGGCGTTTCTTGCGTGAACGCATTGTCATCCTGGTTGCGTTTGACGATTCGTCGAAATGGTCAGGTTCATGAGATGGAGTTCCGTCAAGGTGAACGTGTACAGCCGTTGACCGTCACAGGCAAAACAGAAAAGCGCGGAACAGAAGTTCATTTTCTGGCCGACACGACTATTTTTAACAACGTCGAGTATCACTACGAGATTCTGTCCAAGCGTCTGCGAGAGTTATCTTTTTTGAATAATGGCGTCAAGATCAGACTGATTGATCAGCGTCAAGGCAAAGAAGAGAATTTTGCATTTTCAGGCGGTGTTAAAGGTTTCGTTGAATACATTAACCGCACAAAGACGGTGTTGCATCCAAATGTGTTCTCAGTCAGCACTGAGTCCAATGCGGGCGGCACACTCGTGGGTGTTGATGTCGCGATGCAATGGAATGATGGTTATAACGAACAGGTATTGTGTTTTACCAACAACATTCCGCAAAGAGATGGTGGTGCGCATTTGACGGGTTTGCGCGCAGCAATGACCCGTATCCTCAATAAGTACATTGCGGATAATGAGCTCGCAAAGCGCGCCAAGGTTGAGACCACGGGCGATGATATGCGCGAGGGCCTGACATGCGTGTTGTCCGTCAAAGTTCCTGAGCCAAAATTCAGTAGTCAAACGAAAGACAAGCTTGTTTCGAGTGAGGTCAGACCTGCCGTAGAAGAGGCCGTTGCGCGCACACTCGAGACGTGGTTGCTTGAAAACCCGATTGATGCGAAAGCCTTGTGTGCAAAAGTTGTAGAGGCAGCGCGTGCGCGTGAAGCGGCGCGAAAAGCACGCGAAATGACACGCCGTAAAAGCGTCCTCGAAGGTGCTGGTCTGCCTGGCAAACTTGCGGATTGTCAGGAAAAGGATCCGGCGCTTTGTGAGTTGTATATCGTTGAGGGAGACTCTGCGGGAGGCTCAGCAAAGCAAGGCCGTGATAGAAAGTTTCAGGCAATTTTGCCCCTGCGTGGCAAGGTGTTGAACGTTGAGAAAGCGCGCTTTGATAAGTTGATTGCAAGTGAGCAAATTACGACACTCATTACTGCTCTGGGAACGAGTATCGGCCCAGACTTTAACGTGGACAAGTTGCGTTATCACCGCATCATTATCATGACCGACGCGGACGTAGACGGCGCTCACATTCGTACGCTGTTGTTGACACTTTTGTATCGTCAGATGCCAGAGCTTGTCGAGCGAGGCTATATCTACATTGCCCAGCCACCTCTTTACAAAGTGAAGTCTGGTAAAGACGAGCGATATCTTAAAGATGAAGTGGAAGAGTCCAGCTACATGCTGCAAGTGTCACTCAAAGACGCGTCGCTGGTTCCTCAAGCAGGCGCTGCCGCAATTTCGGGCGATGCGTTAGCTGAGTTGGCTAAACAGTATGTAATGGCAGATAGTGTGATTGCCAGACTCAGCCGATTTATGGACGAGTCGACGCTATCGGCGATTGTGGGTGGAGCAACTGTTGAGCTCGACTCAACGGAAAATGCAGCGGCCTCCGCCAAACGTTTGCAGGCAGCCCTCGAAGATCCTTTGTTGCCGAATCAAGTCGATGTGGTTTCCGAATACCACCAAGGTTCAGAAAGATTCCGTTTGATTGTCCGACGTAAACATCACGGCAACGTTCGTGTCACTGTGTTGGATCCGGACTTTGTAAACGGCGCAGACTATGGCATTTTGGCGCGTGCGGCTGCTACCTTCCAGGGCCTGGTTGGAAAAGGTGCAATGGTTGCGCGCGGTGAAGGCGAGAAGCGCAAAGAGTCGATGGTGGCAGATTTCCGTGAAGCCATGCAATGGTTGCGTAGCGAAGCGGATCGTAACGTCAGCAAGCAACGCTATAAGGGTCTGGGCGAGATGAACCCGGAGCAATTGTGGGAAACCACGATGGATCCTAAAGTGCGACGTTTGTTGCGCGTGCAAATCGAAGACGCGTTAGCTGCGGATGAAATTTTCACCACACTCATGGGTGACAATGTTGAGCCACGGCGTGCGTTCATTGAGACACATGCGTTGCAAGCCGCGAATTTAGATGTGTAACTAGAGGTTAGGTTTTTATGACGATTTCAAGTTTTTTATGTCCCACGACTATTTTTATGGGCGAGGGGTCTTTTAAAAAAATCTCTGAAATCGTCTGCAAACTTCAATGCAAGCGTGTGTTCGTCGCGTTGGATGGTGCGTTGGTTGCCAGTGACTTCTTTGCCCAAATCAAAAAGTTGCTTGCGGCTGAGGGCGTAGAGATTGCGACGTATACAGAGATTGAGCCTGATCCGAGCGCGCACACTGTAGAAAAAGCGTTTGCTGTATGTCAGGCGCACAACGCGACAGTGCTGTTGGCGATCGGTGGTGGTAGCACGATAGATGTGGCGAAGGCAGTCGGTATTTTGGCGACAAACGGTGGTCGGATACACGACTATGAAGGCATCGAAAAGTTTGCTGTGGCTCCTTTGCCTTTAATCGCAATACCGACGACCGCGGGTACGGGTTCTGAAGTATCTGGATCCTGCGTGATTTCAGATACGGAAAAAAATCTCAAAATGTCGATACGGCATGCGGCACTCAATCCGGCCGCGTTCGCCATTTTGGATCCTCTCGCATTACGTACTGTGCCTGGGCATGTTGCCGCACATTCCGGTATTGATGCGTTTGTGCATGCTTTTGAGTCCTATGTTTCACGCCAGTCGAATCTCATGACAGATGCCATCAATCTGCAGGCGATGGAGTTGCTAGCTGGCAATATCAGACAGTTTGTCGCCAATCGTGAAAATCTCGATGCGGGACTCAATATGTTGGTCGGCTCCGCGTTGGCCGGAATTACTTTTGGTCAGACAGGTTTAGGAAACGTTCACTGTATGGCTCGGTTTGTGGGGGCACGTTTTCACTTATCGCATGGTTTGTCCAATGCGGTGTGTCTGCCCCATGTGGCGCGTTTTAATCTTGCGGCCTGTCCTGAAAAGTTTGCTCGCGTGGCGATTGCAATGGGCCGTCCTGTTCAACATATGCCAGTGATTGATGCAGCAGAGGCAGCAGTCGAGGCGATACGCAAGATGTGTGAGGACCTCGGGATTCCAGCCAGATTGCGTGATGTGGGCGCGACACAAGATACATTTGCCGAAATGTCAGAGCAATGTCTGGCTGCGAATTACAACCGATGGAATCCTCGGCACACGACGGTTGCAGACTTTCGTGCGTTGTTTGAACGCGCGTATTGAATGTCCAAGCACCGAAGGTCGTCTGTTTTACCAGCCAGAACCTGCTTCCCACATGACGGGGACGTTAAGTCCTTTTGCGCGCTTTAGTAAATCAAGAAGAGGGAAGGCGCGCTGGCGCAATCCGACGGGTAAGGTGAGCGCATCCTTTGGATGATCAGAGTCTGGATCCTCATCTAGTCCTTGTTTGGGCTCTGCGGCGATGGCTTGTTCAAGGCGTGAAATCGCTTCTTGAAGGTGTTCGGGCATCACCACACCTCGCGTGAGCAAGTCTTTATCGTCTACCTTGCCAATAAGGGTGAGTAGCGGTTTGGCGTGCGGTGCAAGCATCAGAATGTCTGCACCGGCTTTACTGCTAAAAGTCACAAGCATGAAAGTCTCCCTGATAGACCCTTGATTGGATCGCCTTTAGTCATAGTACCCCCTTCAGCTCAGAATTTTGTGCAGTGACTTTGGAGGCGAGAGCGCTCGGTCAGTGGCCAATTCAGGCTATGATTTGTTCTTCTCATCGCTACAGTCAACGCCCATGCTCCTCGAGCAACAAAACACACTTATTTCCCGCATTCACGCTGCCGTGTCAGCCGTTTTGCCCGACGCGATCCCAACGGTTCTTTTAGAGCGCCCAAAGGTCGCCGCACACGGTGATCTGGCAACGAACGTTGCGATGCAGTTGGCCAAACCCGCCAAGCGTAATCCGCGCGAGCTTGCACAGTCTATTTTGGACGTGCTGATGGCTGATCCTGAGGCGCGGCAATTGATTGCTGAGGCTGAGCTTGCTGGCCCAGGATTTATTAATTTTAGATTGACCCATGCTGCACGTACCGCTGTGATGGCGTCGATTGCTCAGCAGGGGGAGGCGTTTGGTCGCGCACCACGTCAGGCACAAAAGGTATTGGTGGAGTTTGTTTCTGCGAACCCAACGGGACCTTTGCATGTGGGGCATGCACGCCAGGCCGCGCTGGGTGACGCGTTGTGTCGCTTGTTTGATGCGAGTGGTTTTGAGGTAAGTCGAGAGTTTTATTACAACGATGCTGGCAATCAGATTCATAACTTAGCGATTAGTGTTCAGGCGCGGGGGCATGGGATTGAGCCAGGTACGGATGACTACCCTGCAGACGGTTATCGTGGCGATTACATTGCGGATATCGCACGAGACTTTTTGGCCAAAGCGACAGTCAGTGCAAGTGATGGTGAGCCGGTTTTGGCTAACGGTGATCTGAATGACTTAGATAATATTCGTCGCTTTGCGGTGACATATTTGCGCCGCGAGCAAGACTTGGATTTACAGGCTTTTAGCCTTGCGTTCGATCATTACTATTTAGAGAGTTCTCTGTACACCTCAGGACGCGTAGAGGACACAGTCAATCAACTGATCGCAAGCGGCCATACGTATGAAAGCGAAGGTGCGTTATGGTTGCGCACGACTGAGCTGGGAACAGGCGACGATAAAGATCGTGTGATGCGTAAATCGGAAGGCGGTTATACGTATTTTGTGCCGGATGTGGCGTATCACGTCACGAAATGGCAGCGCGGCTATGCACGCGCCATCAATATTCAAGGAAGTGATCATCACGGGACGGTTGCGCGCGTGCGTGCTGGCTTACAAGCGTTGTCAATGGGAATTCCTGCAGACTACCCGTCTTATATCTTGCACAAAATGGTGAAAGTTGTGAGGGGCGGAGAAGAGGTCAAAATTTCCAAGCGTGCCGGAAGTTATGTGACCTTGCGGGATTTGATCGAATGGGTTGGGCGTGATGCAGTACGTTTCTTTTTGATCCAGCGTCGTGCCGATACTGAGTTTGTATTTGATGTGGATTTGGCGCGTTCGCAGAGTGAAGAAAATCCTGTTTATTACATACAGTATGCACACGCACGAATTTGTTCCATGCTGGCAACAGCGGGCTTGAATGCGACAGCGTTGCATGCAGCCTCTGCGGAGCTGTTGACTGCGCCTTCAGAGTTAGCGTTGATGCAACGGTTGGCTGAGTTTCCTACTTTAGTGAAAGAGGCTGCGACTGAGCTGTCACCCCACTTAGTGGCGTTTTGGCTGCGCGATTGTGCTTCTGACTTTCATGCTTGGTATAACGCGGAACGCGTGTTGGTGGATGATGTTTCGCTTAAGCATGCGCGTCTGCGTCTGGCAGATGCCACGCGGCAGGTGATTGCCAATGGCCTTGAGTTACTGGGTGTGTCGGCTCCGGAACGGATGTAAGATCATCACTATGGCTAAAAGTAAATCATCGGGTGGTAGCACGGTTTATGGTGTGCTTGCGGGGCTGCTGCTAGGCTTGGGTTTGGCGGCAGGCGTGGCGTATTACGTCATCAAAGCGCCTATGCCTTTTATGGATAAAGCGAGTCGCTCGCCCGACTCACAGGGTGTGCCTGATCCCCGGAATGCACCTGATCCCAATGCGGCCTTAGGAAACCGGGATGTTGGACCTGTCACCGCTCCAAGTTCGCCAGATCAGCCAACAGGTCAAGCAGACCTCTCCGGCTTAGGGCAAGGCTCTCAGCCGCCTGCAACGGGGGCATCGAAACAGCAAGGCGCCGATGCTTTGGGTTCATTGATCGCGACCTTGACCCCTGCACCAAATGCCTCGTCACGCAATTCGCAATCCGCTATAGTGAATGCACCATCGACCCCGACTCGCCCAGAGTCAACTTCTCCTCCTAAAACTGGGGGACCTTATTATTTACAAGTTGGCTCATTTAGAGTGCTTGAGGATGCGGAAGCGTTACGGGCAAAAATTATCTTGATGGGTATGCCTGTCGAAATTCAGCGCGCTGAAGTCAATGGCTTACAAGTTAATCGCGTGCGTGTTGGACCTTTTGCAAAAATTGACGATATGAATCAAACGCGTATTCGTCTGGGTCAGGAAAAAATCCCAACCGCAGTCGTGCGTCAATAATTGGATTTAGTTACTTGGGATGAATTGTTATGACACAAAATATTTTTTCACGTTTCTTCGTGATGTTGTTTGCGACGACAGCGCTGTTGTTTGCAACGGCGAGCTTTTCACAAGGCGGGCCTGCTGCGAAAGGAAAGTTTATTGAACTGACTCCTGCTCAGGCAACAGAACCAGGCAAGGTTGAGGTGTTGGAGTTTTTCTCTTATGGATGCGGTCATTGCGCAGCGATCGAGCCCTTGTTAGAAAAGTGGACCAAAGCTCAACCTGCTGATGTGGTCGTGCGCGGAGTGCCTGTTGCATTCAACGCCAGCATGAAACCTTTGCAACGCTTGTATTACACCCTTGAGGCGTTAAACCGTTTGGACATGCATCCAAAAGTTTTCATTGCCATCCATCAGGAAAAAAAGCGCTTGTTTACAAAAGCTGAAATTAAAAGTTGGATTGGATCGCAAGGCGTGGATGCAGAAAAATTTGATGTGGCCTATGAGTCCTTTGGTGTGTCATCTAAGGCAAGTCGTGCGGATCAACTTGTGACGGCCTACAGAATCCAAGGAACACCGACCGTAGCGGTTGGCGGACGCTTTGTCACGTCACCCTCAGAGGCGGGTGGTTATCAGCAAACTCTGGATGTGGCGAGTGATTTGATCCGTCAGGTCAGAGGAAAGTAAGGCGACCATTCGTCCGACTTGTCTCTGACAGGACCCGAACCGCTACTTGAAAGAAGTAGCGGTTTTTTTATGTGCCACGCATGATGTAAAACGCGTGGACATGTGCATAGCGATCGCGATGAAGTTTTGCCTCTTGGTACAGTGGCGAGTCGTAAAATGCGAGCGCATCTTTGTAACGATCAAACTCTAACAGCACGCGTCGACGTGCATCTTCAGGTCCTGATTTGACAGTGACTTCACCGCCGCGCATCACAAAACGGCCATTAAAAGCAGCCACGGCTGCCGTGGATCGGGGTTGGTAATGTGCTTTGAAGTTGTCCATGTCATGCACTTCAAGTTCCACAAAGACATAACCTTTGTCTTTAGACATATCAATTTTCCTCTTATTTTTTTATTTTCGTTAGTGCTTGCTTGAGGTCGGCAATCAAGTCGTCTACGGACTCAAGACCGATGTGCAAGCGAATCAATGCATGTTGGTGGTGCTTCCAATATTGGTGTGAAGACAAGCTGCCAGGTTCGACCCATTGAACCAAGCTTTCAAAACCACCCCAAGAAAAGCCGATGCCAAAAAGTTCGAGTGCATCGACGAAGGGTTTAGCCGCCTCAGGCGTGCAATTGAGCTCAATGGACAGCATGCCGTTGGAGCCCGTGCAGTCACGTAGCCAGAGTGCATGACCTGCGTCTTTGTGCCAAGCCGGATGGTAGACCTGAAGAACCTCTGGTTGCGCGTCAAGAAAGGTGCAGACCTCAAGGGCGTTGCGTGCATGTTGGGGCATGCGGACGGCCATGGTTTTCACACCGCGTAAGGCAAGCCAGGCGTCGTCTGCGCTCACAGAATTACCCATGGCGTATTGTGCAGAATGAATACGAGAGGCAAGCTTTTGATCTTTCACAATCACTGCACCAAGCATTACATCGGAATGCCCGGCAATATATTTTGTACCCGCTACGATTGATACGTCAGCGCCGAGCATTAAGGGTCGATAAATGTAGCCTGAACCCCAGGTGTTGTCGGTGGCGAGGATCAAGCCATGCTCTTTCGCTTTGGATGCAAGAGCGGGCATATCCAGCATTTCGTATAACAATGAACCGGGTGATTCGACATAAATCATTTTGGTATTGGGTTGAACAAGCTGGGTGATGTCGTCGCGCTCAGCGGAAAAGTAGGTCACGGAGATTCCAAAACCTTGGAGCAAAGCACGGTCGAGATTGCGTACCGGACCGTATACACAATCTGCGACGAGAACATGGTCCCCTGTTTTGAGCAGACCAAGAAAGGCGATATTGATGGCGGCCATGCCGGAAGGTGCGAGCACGCAATACGTGCCGCCTTCGAGCTGCATAAAGACATCTTCGAGCGCTCTATGGGTATCCATCCCTGAGCGACCATACGTAATCGCTCTTTCCCCAGCAAGTCGACGAGTCATTGCCCGATCAAGCGCCGCCAAGTTTTCGAAGCGAACGGTGCTGGTACGCATGGATGGCAGGCTAACAGGGGCGGTGCCTGTTTCTGGATCGAAGGGTGCGCTTCCGATATGGAGTAATCGGGTATCAAGGTGATGTGTGGTCAAAGCGAGTCCTTTATTTTCTGACAAAGCGAATAATGCCATCTGCGCAGAGCTCACGCGAGAGTTTGTCTTCAAAATATAGAGCATGAAGATGCGCGATGGCTTCGCCCATTGCAAACGTTGTTTGATGTAAGTCTAGCTTACGTTTAAAAAGCACAGGCAGGATATCGGTGGTCGATTGCGGCGTTGCGCAAGCCTCGAGCACCTCGGCGAGTCGCTCTGCGTGATGCGTGTGTTGTTGAGCAATGCGTTCGTGCAAGCCTTTAAAAGGTTTTCCGTGAGACGGCAAAATGAGCGTGTCAGCGGGGAGGTGCTCAAAATTGTTCAGGGAATTTAAATAGAGCGGGAGTGGGTTACCCATTGGCTCGTAGTCAAAGACGCTGACATTGGTTGAGATGCGTGGCAGCACCATATCTCCGGAGATCAGGACATTTTTATCTGGACAGAACAAAGAAATATGTTCGGGTGCATGGCCATACCCCACAATCGCTTGCCATGCATGTCCACCGATGTTTAGGGATTGACCATCCAGTATGCGTGCATAGGATGCGGGCATATCTGGTACGAGATTAGGATAGTAGGAGGCACGTGCCCGAATTTGCTCAAGTGAATCGGGGTCCGTCATGCCGTGGCGACCTAAGTGTTGGGCCGCGCTTTCCCCTCCCGTCGCACCGGTGCCTTGGCCGATGGACCAGAGCTTGGCGGTCATATAGTCCGTCATACTCATGTAGAGCGGGACATTCCATTTTTTACATAACCAGCTCGCTAAACCGACGTGGTCTGGATGCATATGTGTCACCAGGACGCGAAGTACGGGGAGCCCTTCGAGCTGAGTCGCGAAAATATCTTCCCAAAGTGCTTTCACCTCGTCTCGACTGATGCCACAGTCGACAATGGTCCAGCCTTCTACTCCGTCGATTTTGTCGCGCAGAAGCCAGAGGTTGATGTGATCGAGCGCAAAAGGCAGCGGCATGCGAATCCAGCGCACGCCAGGTGCGAGCTCCATGGATAGGCCGGGTCCGGGCATTGTGTCTGCAAAGGGGTATTGCAGTTGATGCTCGAGGGGATTCATTTTTTTGTCTCCAAACTTGACGGTTGTTGCGGTCCATCATAATTTACGTTTACGTAAACTGCCATGATGAATATGATGACTAAAGCGACCTGGACGATTTCGGATTTATCCAAAGAGTTTGACATCACCCCTCGCACGATTCGATTTTATGAGGATCATGGAATTTTGAATCCAGCCCGTGACGGCAATAAGCGCATCTATGTGGCGCGAGATCGCACGCGCTTAAGATTGGCCTTACGCGGGAAGCGGTTGGGTTTTACGCTGTCGGCGATACGCGAGTTAGTCGATATGTATGAGGGGCCACGCGATACTGTGCCTCAACTTAAGCATTATTTATCTATTTTGGAAACTCAGCGCGCCAGTCTGGCGCAGCAGCGCGTGGATCTTGAGGAAACGCTGGCTGAAATTGCGCAGCAGCAGCGGCAATGTGAAATCTTACTTAAGTCAAAAAAGTGACTATTTGAGCCCTGTGCACTATATTTATATTAACGTTTACGTAAACGTAAACTAATTGAGAGCATAGTGATGCCGATTATTGAGACAAAAACCAACCCTCGCACAGCTGAATTTGCGGCCAACGAAAGCGCGATGCAGGAAAAAATCGCAGCGCTGACGGCCGCGCTAGAAAAAATCGGAATGGGTGGACCTGAAGCAGCCAGACAAAAACATATCGCGCGAGGAAAACTCCTGCCTCGCGAGCGAGTAGAGAAACTTCTGGACCCAGGGACGCCATTTTTGGAGTTGTCACCTCTCGCGGCCTACGAGATGTATGACGGTGATGCGCCAGCTGCTGGAATTATTACTGGAATAGGGCGTGTATCAGGTATTGAGTGCGTCATTGTTTGTAATGATGCGACAGTGAAGGGGGGCACGTATTACCCAATGACTGTCAAGAAGCACTTAAGAGCACAAGAAATTGCGGCTCAAAATCATTTGCCGTGCATTTATCTGGTTGACTCTGGTGGTGCAAACTTGCCTCAGCAAGAGGATGTTTTTGCAGACCGTGAACATTTTGGCCGCATATTTTTTAATCAGGCGAACATGTCCGCGCAGGGCATTGCGCAGATCGCTGTGGTGATGGGGTCATGCACGGCGGGCGGTGCCTATGTGCCCGCGATGAGCGATGAGTCGATTATTGTGCGTGAACAGGGGACCATCTTTTTAGGGGGGCCGCCCTTAGTCAAGGCTGCGACAGGCGAGCAAGTCTCAGCAGAGGACCTGGGAGGAGGTGACGTACATACTAGACTTTCAGGCGTTGCCGATCATTTGGCAATCGATGATCACCATGCGTTGCATCTTGCGCGCAAAATAGTCAGTCATCTCAATCGACAAAAACCACAGCAATTCACACAGCGCGACTCTCGAGAGCCGCTTTATCAAGTCGAAGAATTAAACGGAATTATTCCTGCAGATACACGCAAGTCCTATGATGTGCGCGAAATTATTGCGCGGCTTGTGGATGGCTCCGAGTTTGATGAATTTAAAGCGCGTTTTGGCACAACGTTGATTACAGGGTTTGCACATCTTTATGGAATGCCGATTGGGATTGTTGCAAACAATGGGATCTTATTTTCTGAGTCCGCACAAAAAGGAGCGCACTTTATTGAACTCTGTGCACAGCGAAAAATACCCTTAATTTTCTTGCAGAACATCACGGGTTTTATGGTGGGACGCAAATATGAAAATGAAGGAATCGCAAGACATGGTGCAAAGCTTGTGACAGCGGTCGCCACGGCGGCTGTGCCAAAAATCACAATCATTATTGGTGGCTCATTTGGTGCGGGGAATTATGGAATGTGCGGACGCGCCTATTCTCCGCGCTTTCTCTTTATGTGGCCCAATGCGCGCATCTCTGTCATGGGTGGTGAGCAAGCGGCCAGTGTACTTGCGACGATCAGGCGAGAGGGCATTGAAGCAAAAGGTGCCACATGGACTGCGGAACAAGAGCAAGCATTTAAACAGCCTATTCTTGAACAATTTGAACGAGAGGGTCATCCCTTTTATGCGAGCGCTCGGCTTTGGGATGATGGTGTGATCAAGCCCGCGGACACGCGTCGGATATTAGGCTTAAGTTTGTCAGCGGCATTAAATGCCGAAATTCCGGAGACACGCTTTGGCGTGTTCCGCATGTAACGGCAGGCGGAGACAAACTATGTTTAAAACGATATTGATTGCTAATCGCGGTGAAATTGCATGCCGGGTTGCAGCAACAGCGCGTAAGCTGGGTATTAAAACCATTGCAGTGTATTCGGATGCAGATGCGCAGTCCAAGCATGTTGTGAGTTGTGATGTCGCGGTGCGAATTGGACCTGCAGCAGCGAGCGACAGTTATTTAAAGGGTGAAGTGATACTAGACGTTGCAAAGCGTTATGGCGCGCAAGCCATTCATCCTGGGTATGGTTTTTTGTCAGAAAACGAAGGGTTTGCACTTGACTGCGAAAAAGCAGGATTGACATTTGTTGGCCCACCTGCTGCCGCAATTGCTGCGATGGGCAGTAAGGCTGCAGCAAAAAGTCTGATGGAAAAAGCGGGTGTCCCGCTTGTGCCTGGTTATCACGGAGAAAAGCAGGAGCCTGAATTTTTGCGAAAGCAGGCTGACGCAATGGGCTATCCCGTGTTGATCAAAGCGAGTGCAGGCGGTGGAGGAAAGGGCATGCGCGTGGTGGAGGCGAGTCTAGACTTTGAAGCGGCGCTCGCATCGTGTCAAAGAGAATCTCGCGCAAGCTTTGGTGATGATCGTGTATTGATCGAGCGCTATTTACACAAGCCACGTCATATCGAGATTCAGGTGTTTGCTGATAAGCATGGGCAATGTATATATTTGTTTGAGCGCGACTGCTCCATACAAAGACGTCACCAAAAAATCATCGAAGAAGCGCCAGCGCCTGAGCTGAGTGTTGACATGCGGCGGGCGATGGGGGAGGCTGCAGTCGCTGCTGCCCAAGCTGTGAACTATGTAGGCGCGGGAACCGTTGAGTTTATCGTCGAGCCCAATGGGCGTTTCTATTTTATGGAGATGAATACGCGACTGCAGGTTGAGCATCCTGTGACTGAAATGATCACGGGGTTGGATTTGGTGGAGTGGCAATTACGTGTCGCCGCTGGAGAACCATTGCCGCTGACACAAGAACAATTGCAGCTGACAGGCCATGCCATCGAAGCGCGTATTTATGCTGAAAATACAGAAAAAGGTTTTTTGCCATCGATTGGTCGACTGACGCATGTCGAGTGGCCCAAGCATGTCGAGTTTACGCATGGCGAGGTGCGTCTGGATGCAGGAGTGCGGGACGGCGATGAGATCTCGACGTATTACGATCCAATGATTGCAAAGTTGATCGTGTGGGGTGCAACCCGCGAGCAAGCACGTATTAGGATGCAGCAGGCTCTCTCGCAGACACAAATTGTGGGGGTGCATACCAATGTGGATTTCTTGTCGAGAGTGATGGACGATGAAGCGTTTGCATCCGCAGACCTTGATACTGGCTTTATTGAGCGCAGGCGCTCTAAGTTGTTGCCTGAGCGAATGCCTGCATCAGATTTTGAATTGGCGTGTGCGATTGTGGCGGTTGTATCCGAGGAGTATGCTGAGCGTGAATCAGACGGATCTCAGGTTGGACATGCAAACGACCCGTGGGGCATGTTGGATGGCTGGAGATTGAATGGTGACTACTGTCGACCTTTTCTATGGTTAGACGCAGAGTCGCAGAGAAAGGCGAGCTTGTTGATGGCAGGTCAGTCAAAACTCCTAGAGATAGAGGGGCGACGACATGAAGTTTCATGGCAAAGTCAGCGCAGGGCAACGGGTGTGCATCAACTTGTCTTGAGGTGGATGGGTGGTCAGCAAGCGGCAACAGTCATCAAACAAGATGATCGGGTGGATATCTTTGCTCAAGGCCAGCATGTCGTGTTGAGTATGCAAGACCCTCTCAAGCAATTTGCGAGCGGCGAGACCAATGCCGCAGGTGGACTCAACGCACCGATGCCTGGCAAGATCATTGCTTTACATGTCAAGGCAGGACAGCGGGTTAAAAAAGGCGATGCGCTGATTGTCATGGAAGCAATGAAGATGGAGCACGTTGTGTTTGCCCCGTCCGAAGGTGTGGTGAAAGAGGTATTTTTCGGCCTAGGTGAGCAGGTGAGTGAAGGCCTGCCATTACTTGAGTTGGTATGAAGTTACGAATGTTGCAGACATTTACAATCAGTACGCAAAACTACCAGTTAAAATGACAAGGTTGTCGTCCGATTATTTAATCAGGAGTCCATTCATGTTTTTAAAATCTTTAGTTAAAGTGTTAGGTGCTACAGCGCTTGTCGCAGCTGTTGCCGCTCCCGCGCAAGCGCAGCAGTTTTTCCGCATTGGTACGGGCGGAACGGCGGGTACTTACTACCCGGTGGGGGGCATGATCGCCAACTTGGTGACCCAGCCAGGCAAGCTGATTGCATCCGCCGTGGCGAGCAATGGTTCGGTGGCGAACGTCAACGGCATCATGGGCGGATCTCTTGAGTCCGGTTTTAGTCAGTCGGATGTGGCGTATTGGGCATACACCGGCACGGGGACGTTTGCAGGCAAGCCCAAGGCAGCGGACT
Source organism: Zwartia sp. (assembly GCF_049655405.1). Classification (GTDB taxonomy): domain Bacteria; phylum Pseudomonadota; class Gammaproteobacteria; order Burkholderiales; family Burkholderiaceae_B; genus Zwartia. The sequence continues at coordinate 359,656 of NZ_JBASJR010000009.1, read as the reverse complement.
TAAGACTGATTGCCACGCTCTATCCAGAAAGCATTCACTTAGTCGCACGCAAAGGTTCTGGTATCAAATCAGTCGCTGACTTGCGCGGTAAGCGTGTTTCGATGGACGAGCCTGGTTCGGGTACGTTGGTTGACGTTCGCCTGATCATGGGCGCATACGGCATGACAGATAAAGACGTCAAAGCTGAGTACATGAAGCCTAACCAAGCCGGCGAAAAAATGAAGGATGGTGGTTTGGATGCGTTCTTTATCGTCGCAGGCGCGCCAGTTGCGGCTGTTGCTGAGCTTGTTTCTAGTGGCGCAGGCGTGGAGCTTGTGTCGATCGCTGGGCCCGAGATTGATAAGTTGCGCGCGTCACAACGCTTTTTTACGCCTGACGTCATTCCCGCAGGTACGTATCAAGGTGTCGGCGAGGTCAAGACCATCGCGGTGAATGCGCAGTGGGTCACTTCTGCCAAGCAGCCCGAAGCCGTGGTGTACGAGATCGTGAAAGCAGTGTATTCGGATGCTGCTCAAAAAGCCTTGGCCGCTGGCCATTCAAAAGGCAAATTAATCACACTCTCCAACGCAGTGGTGGGGGCAGGTATCCCCTTTCACCCAGGTGCAGAGAAGTTTTATAAAGAAAAAGGTTTGTTGAAGTAATGGTTCAAGGCGTTGAGAGTCTATCGCTCGGGGCGCCTTAAGTGATGATGTGAGTAGCAAGGCGGTGAACGCGTAAGCGCAGCACCGCCTTTATTTTTGATCGAAATGGTCAACAGTTTATTAAGAGTCCGCCATGCAAATTGACGAAGTCAAAGCCCAAGCACTAACTGAAAAATTTGATCCTGAAATTCGGTTTCGTCCCCTCGCGGCGGGAGCAACCTGGATTGTTTCGATCTTATTGGTTTCTTTGTCGATCTTTCACTATTACACGGCGGGCTTTGGTTTATTGCGTGAGTCCACGCATCGTGGCGTGCATCTTGCCTTTGTTTTAAGCCTGATTTTTTTGGTGTTTGGTTTTAATAAACGGGCGTACAAGCGCGACCCCAAATCAACATGGTTCTCGCCGGGGGGCGTACCGCTCTTTGACTGGGCGATCGCCTTAGCGCTTGCGCTGACAGTGTTGTATATCCCTTACATTTTTGAAGAATTAGCCTTCAAGGTTGGCAACCCCGACACCATTGATGTCGTGATGGGAACGATCCTGTTGTTAGGACTTCTTGAGGGAACGCGTCGAGCAATGGGCTGGCCGCTGCCTATCATCGCGATTGTCTTTATTGTGTATGCGATGTTCGGTCAGGATTTTCCAGGGCTGCTAAAGCATGCTGGCAACACGTGGCCGCAAGTGGTCAATCACCTTTATTTGACGAGTCAAGGAGTCTATGGTGTTGCGATTGGTGTTGTGGCGACGTATGTTTTTCACTTCGTATTGTTTGGGGTGTTGGCCACACGGATTGGATTAGGGCAATTGTTTCTTGACGTGGCCTCTGCTGTTGCGGGGCGTTATGCAGGGGGGCCGGCCAAGGTTTCGGTTTTTGGTTCGGCGATGTTTGGCATGTTGTCAGGGTCCTCGATCGCAAATGCCGTAACGGTGGGTTCATTGACGATCCCTGCAATGATCCGAGTAGGTTATCCACGTCACTTTGCCGCCGGCGTCGAGGCGGCATCCAGCACAGGTGGTCAAATTACACCTCCAATCATGGGGGCGGCTGCCTTTTTAATGATTGAGTTTTTAAATATTCCTTACCGGGATATTGCCCTGGCAGCAACGTTTCCTGCTTTTTTATATTTCTTTGGCATGTTCATGCAGGTGCACTTTGAGGCCAAGCGTCAAAATTTGCGTGGCTTGACTGAAGAAGAAATGCCGAAGTTAAAAGAGTCCTTTCGCAAGCGCTGGCCAACGTTGATTCCGTTGGTGATTTTGATCGGCGTGTTGGTGAGTGGCCGTACCCCCTATCTCGCAGCATTCGCAGGCATTACCGCATGTATCGTGGTGGGTCTACTCAATCCTGTTCAGCGGTTGCGCTGGAAGGATCTGTACGATGCCTTTGAAACGGGTGCTAAATATGCGCTGGCAGTAGGTGCCGCAGCGGGCACGGTGGGTATTGTGATTGGGGTGGTCACACTCACAGGTGTCGGCTTTAAGGTGTCGTTCATTGTGATTGCGGCTTCGCAAGCGATTGCGGGTGCAGCGGCCGCCGTTCTGCCTGAGTTTTTAGTCAATATGCAGACCTTGACTTTAATTGCTGCGTTGGCGATCACGGGTCTTGTTTGTATTTTGATGGGATGTGGCATCCCGACGACGGCAAACTACATCATCATGGTGGCTGTTGCGGCACCAACCTTGGTGCAGCTCGGTGTTCAGCCGCTTGCTGCGCATATGTTTGTTTTTTACTTTGGGATTTTGGCTGATCTGACACCGCCCGTTGCCTTGGCGGCCTATGCGGCGGCTGGGATGGCAGGAAGCGACCCTTTCAAAACGGGCAACACAGCTTTTATGCTGGGAATCAGCAAGTTGCTGGTGCCTTTTGTGTTTATCTTTTCACCTTCCTTGCTCTTGGTATTGAAAGGATTTACGTGGTCGGAGTTTTTTGTGACCCTCAGTGGCGCGATGGTTGGCCTGGTATTGTTGTCCGCTTCATTTTCCGCATACTTTCTCACGCACATGAAAGCTTGGGAACGTTGGACGTTTGCAGCCGCAGCATTGTTGTTTATTGCGCCAGGTTGGGAAAGTGGTTTGGCAGGATTGGTGCTGGCACTCCCTGCGACACTGACGCAGTTTGCTCGACGCGCGACACCACCGGCGACTGTTTCCGCGTAATTGGCGCGGGGTCATCTGCGGGGCGACCTAAGGGGTATTGCAGATAGCGTTTGTTGTTTTCTATGTTTAAGGGTAAAGTTATTTCACATGAGGGGTCTGACAGACCCCGGTTAAAACAGGAGCCGTAGCTGCCATGTTCGATATCCTGGTTTACCTGTTTGAGAATTACTACACCCCCGAGGCCTGTCCGTCGGCGGAGGTCCTTGCCAAGCGGCTTGCCGCTGCAGGCTTCGAGCATACGGACATTGATGAGGCGCTTGGCTGGCTTGTTGGTTTAGCTGAAACCACTGAACAGTGTGTGGATCTTGCGCACACGCCTGGTGATGGTTTTCGTGTGTACGCCGAGAATGAGCAGCAACACCTCGGTGCCCAAGCGATTGGTTTTATTACGTTCCTTGAGGCAACGGAGGCTTTGTCGCCAGTATTGCGCGAAATTGTCATTGACCGTGCCATGGCAGCGACTGACGGCCCAGTCTCTCTGGAAAAGATCAAAATCATTGCCTTGATGGTCCTTTGGAGTCAGGAGTCTGAGGTGGATCATTTGATTCTTGAAGAGTTGTTGCGCGACGATGGTGACCGTCTGTTGCACTGAACAGCCCTCGGCTCACTTCCCATACGTTGGTCGCTTTGCGCCGAGTCCGAGCGGGCCCTTGCACGCAGGTTCAGTTGTAGCCGCTCTCGCGAGCTATTTGGATGCGCGTGCGCATGGTGGATCTTGGTTGGTGCGGATGGAGGATCTCGACGCGCCTCGAAATGTCCACGGCGCTGACGAGGTCATTTTGCAACAACTTCAGACGTTGGGGATGCGGTGGGATGGTGAGGTCTTATATCAATCTCGCCGATTAGATGCCTATCAGCAGTCTTATAATGCTCTTTTGTCGTTAAATCTCACTTATCCGTGCGGCTGCACTCGCCGGGAGATCGCCGACTCTGTCTTGCGCATGCAAGGACACTTTCCGGAGGGTGAGCGCCCCTATCCTGGTACCTGTCGCTCTGGGCGACCAGAAGGGCGTCAGGCGCACTCTTGGCGTTTGCGTGTGCCAGAGGGTCGGACAAGCTTTAAAGATCGCTGGATGGGCGCTATGGCGCAGGAAGTGGGTCAAGTCGTGGGTGATTTTGTTTTGCGTCGTGCTGACGGTATTTGGGCGTATCAATTAGCTGTGGTGGTGGACGATGCGCATCAAGGTGTGACGCACGTGGTGCGCGGTGAAGATTTGCTCAGCAGCACGGCACGTCAGTTAGTGTTGTTTAATTTACTGGGCTTGTCCCCACCGACATATTTGCACGTCCCCGTTGTGACGGATGAGGCAGGCCAAAAACTATCGAAACAAAATGGCGCGGCTGCGATAGATTTGAGTGATGCATTGGGTGTTTTGCAGCGGGCGTGGTTGGCATTGGGCTTTGATCCTTTGCCTGTTGCGGACGTAAGCCAATTTTGGGCGGCTGCAATCCCCGTTTGGGTGCAAGGGCTGAGTCGTGCTAACTTGCACGGCATTAATCGCCGCATTTATGATCCGCGCTAGACTGAAGTCAGAAAAGCGCCAGGGTTGAGCGTGTTGAGTACAAGAGCCGTATTTGGAAAAGAATGACTAAGACACTAATTATTGCTGAGAAACCATCTGTTGCCCTCGATATATCGCGGGCATTAGGTGGTTTTACGCGTGAGGGCGACTATTTTGAAAGTGACAATTTCGTTTTGTCCTCAAGCGTCGGTCACCTGTTAAGTCTCGTGGCACCGAACGATCCGGTCAAAGGAAAGTGGAGCTTTACTCACTTGCCTGTCATTCCGCCTCAGTTCGAGTTGAATCCGAGCGATAAAAAATCTGCTGAACGCCTGAAAATGCTCGTGCGCTTGATCAAGCGCAAGGATGTAACGGCCCTCATTAATGCATGTGACGCCGGCCGCGAGGGAGAACTGATTTTCCGCTACATCGAGCAATATGCAGGTCAGAAAAAGCCTGTTCAGCGGCTTTGGTTGCAGTCGATGACACAAGACGCGATTAAAGAGGCGTTCGCCAATTTACGTGCCGATACGACGATGAAGCCTCTGGAGGCTGCCGCACGTTCCCGCGCGGAGGCTGACTGGCTGGTGGGTATCAACGGTACGCGGGCCATGACGGCCTTTAACAGCAAAGATGGTGGTTTTTTCAAAACACCCGTTGGACGTGTACAAACACCAACGCTCGCCATTGTGTTTGAGCGTGAAGAAAAAATCCGGCGCTTTGAGCCACGCAATTATTGGGAAGTCCGCGCGACCTTTGTCGCAGCCTCGGGTCTGTATGAAGGCCGATGGTTTGATCCTCAGTTTAAGAAAGATGCAGAAGACCCAAGCAAGCATGAGTCTCGCCTTTGGGTAGAAGCCGCGGCAAAAAGCGTGGTCGCTGCATGTCGCGAACAACCAGGTGTTGTGACCGAAGTTGCAAAACCCAAGACAGAAGCTGCGCCTGCTTTGTTTGATTTAACCTCTTTACAGCGTGAGGCGAACGGGCGGTTTGGGTTTTCGGCCAAAGCGACCTTGTCCTTGGCGCAGAGTTTGTACGAGCGGCACAAAGCATTGACCTATCCGCGTACGGACTCCAAGCATTTGCCTGAAGACTACATCAACACGGTACGCGCCACGATTGAGGGTATTGCCGAGGGGGGGGGCGTCACAAGAAACCTAGCGCCTCATGCCAAGACGATTAGTAAGAGTGGTTGGATCAAGCCAAATAAAAGAATTTTCGACAACAAGAAAGTGTCGGATCACTTTGCGATTATCCCGACATTGCAAATTCCTAAAGAACTCAGCGAAGCCGAAGCAAAGCTATATGACTTGGTGGTCAAGCGCTTTTTGGCCATATTTTTCCCGTCGGCCGAATACCGCATGACGACGCGCACGACGACCGTTCAGTCCCATCAGTTTAAAACTGAAGGCAAGGTATTGGTCTCGCCAGGATGGTTGGCGGTATATGGTCGCGAAGCGCAAGAAGACGACGAGACCTTGGTGGCCGTGGTGGAGGGCGAGTCTGTTCGTACAGAAGAGGTGAATGCGATCGCTTTGGTCACTAAGCCACCCGCGCGCTATAACGAGGGCACCTTGTTGTCGGCGATGGAGCATGCCGGCAAGCTGGTGGATGATGACGAGTTCGCGCAGGCGATGGCGGCACGCGGCCTTGGTACGCCAGCGACGCGGGCTTCAATTATCGAAGGCTTGCTAAACGAGACTTACCTGCGACGTGATGGCCGCGATCTTGTCCCAACAGCCAAGACGCGCCAGTTAATGACCTTGCTAAACGGTTTGGATGTTAAGGAATTGACGTCGCCAGAGTTAACGGGCGAGTGGGAGCATAAGCTTCAGCAGATTGAGCATGGCGAACTGGAGCGTGATGCGTTCATGCGCGAAATTGCGCAAATGACCCAAGTCATTGTCAAGCGCGCCAAAGAATACGATCGCGATACCGTGCCAGGCGACTATGTCACGCTGACAACCCCATGTCCAAAATGCGGGTCTGTTGTAAAAGAAAACTATCGTCGCTATGCATGTACGAGCTGCGACTTTTCAATCGGTAAACATCCCGGTGGAAGAACCTTTGAGCCTGAAGAAGTTGAGACGCTGATCACGGATAAGCGCATTGGTCCGATGCAGGGATTCATCAGCAAAATGGGCCGTCCATTTGCCGCGATCTTAAAGTTGGATCCTGATTCAAAGTTGGAATTTGATTTTGGTCAGCGCGATGAAGAGTCAAACGAACCGGTTGATTTTTCAGGACATGCACCATTGGGTCATTGTCCTAAATGCTCTGCGCGTGTGTTTGAGCACGGCATGAGCTATATCTGCGAGAAGTCGGTTGGACCAGAACGTAACTGTGATTTCCGTTCGGGTAAAGTGATTTTGCAGCAAGAGATTGGTGCGGATCAAATGGTCAAGCTGTTAGAAAGTGGCAAGACTGATTTGCTAGAAGGCTTTGTTTCGAGTCGGACCAATCGAAAATTCAAGGCATATCTTGCGCGCGGTGAGGACGGCAAAGTCAGCTTTGAGTTTGAAGCGCGTCCAGAGAAGCCTGGACGCAAAACGCCGACGAAAACACCCGCGAAAACAGCGACAAAAACGGCTGGAAAGACAGCCGCTAAAAAGACAGCAAAAACGGCCACTAAGTCCGCAGCAAAAAAGGCGCCGACAAAAACTGCCGCAAAAAAAGCGGTGAAAAAAACGGTGAAAAAAGCCGTCAAAAAAGTGGCGAAAAAAGCAGTAAAAAAATCTACGGATAACGTGGTTTTAGATGAATGATCGGGAAACTAAAATGAGTGCGCACGCAGAAGTTAAGCGGATGACAGTCCCGCAATTGTTGGCTTGTAAAGGTCAGCGCAAGATTGTCGCGTTAACGGCTTACAGTGTGCCAACTGCAAGAGTGATTGATGATTATGTCGATTTCATTTTGATCGGTGATTCGACTGCAATGGTGGCTTACGGCTTGCCTAACACGCTGTCCATTTCACTTGAGCAAATTGGTCATCACACTGCAGCGGTTGTGCGCGGAACAAAACGTTCATGTATTGTTGCTGACCTTCCGTTCGGCAGCTATCAGGAGTCTTTGGGTCAAGCTTTTCGTAGCGCCGGTTATTTGTTGAGTCAGGGTGCGGATGCCGTTAAGCTAGAAGGCGGTGAGGTAATGGCCGAGACTGTCGAGTACCTCGTCAGCCGAGGCATTCCAGTACTGGCACACGTTGGCTTGATGCCTCAGTATGTCAACACCATGGGTGGCTATTTGGCGCAAGGCAAGACGCCCGACTCGGCAGCGCGTATTCTGGCGGATGCGCGGGTGCTCGAAAAAGCAGGCGCCTTTGGTGTCGTCCTTGAAGGCGTGACGGAAGCATTGGGTGCAGAGATCACTGCTCAGCTCAGCATCCCCACGATTGGTATCGGAGCCTCTCCCTCTTGCGACGGTCAGATTCTGGTGACAGATGACATGCTTGGACTCAGCGGTAATCGTGTGCCTAAGTTCGTCAAACGTTATGCGGATCTGGACTCGATCATGCGTAATGCTGTCCAGCAGTATGCCGATGAAGTGCGGGGCGGAAAGTTTCCCGAGGCACAGCACTGTTTTGGTGTGAAACGCACCTGATTTTTTCAAGTTTGATTGATGACAACAACTGAAAAGCCCTGGCACATTGTCAGGCGATCCAAAGTTCACGGCAACGGCGTGTTTGCTGCGCGCAATATTCCTGAGGGCACCCGTATCATTGAATATGGGGGCAAGACGATTAGTGCTAAAGAGGCTGACCGTCGTCATCCCACGAATCCTGAGGATCCGTTCCACACTTTTTTCTTTTCACTCAGTACAGGTAAAGTCATTGATGGCAATGACGAAGGTAATGACGCACGCTGGATTAATCACGCCTGCGAACCAAACTGTGAGAGTAGCGAAGGAAAAGGCGGGAAGCGGGTACACATCGTTGCTAAGCGCGATATCAAGCGCGGCGAAGAGTTGAATTACGACTACGGACTCGTGATTGATGATGAAAAGCTGACCAAAAAGCTTAAGGCGCAGTACGAGTGTCGTTGTGGCGCACCAAGTTGCCGTTTGACGATGTTGGCAGTGCCAAAGAAAAAGACGTCTAAAAAGAAATCTGAGGCATGATGGATGTTAAGCAGGCTTGCGGGTCTGCTTGACATTAAACCAACTGCCACCAAGCGAAGCCTAGCGCACTGGTCGCGCCTAACGTGAGGATGGTTCTCAATCTAAAGACCCACCGCGGAATCAAGTCGGGAACCCTGCGCATCAGTAGCCCGTCGAATACCCATTGAAGCGCCAAGCCCGCGATCAACATGCGTAAGCCGATGGCAGGCTCTGTCATGATGGATGCCCAACCGATCAATGCAGGCACCACACTCCAGAGAAACATTGCTACACGTGGTGCGGGCGCTTTGGCATGGACGGCTAAGCCCCACCAGAGTGCACCAATAAAGCTGAGGATAATCGCGCCATACATAATCAGCGCCATCAGCGCGAGCAATGGATCAAGCCCGCTTGAGAGCTGTGTCGAGAGGGCAAGCCCCCAAAAGGGCAAGAGTCCTAGCAAGCCGGGAATGAGTGCTGCGGCAGGAATGCTGGCAGGCAGGGCAGGATGTGTGGCGTTCAAAAGATCAGACATAATTGCAATATTACCAATTGAACTTAAAACTGTTGAGTAAAAACGTGGCTGAACTTCGAGAACTTGCACTCTGTGCCCTGAGTCAAACCACTTGGCAAGAAAAAGCGGATCTTTTAGCCAAGGTTTGCGAGGACACACCGATTGACTCCGTTCGCGCTCTAAAGGCATACGCTCCGATTCCTGGGCGTCCTTTGGTTGAGTTGGTTCCTCCGGCTGGACTGCGTTTGCGAAGCGTACATACGCTTGAGGGGCGTGCGGTGTTGATCCACGCTTTGGCACACATTGAATTCAACGCGATTAATTTAGCGCTTGATGTGGTGTGGCGTTTTAGCCAGATGTCCGAAGCATTTTATCGGCAGTGGATTGGGGTCGCGATCGAGGAGGCCGCACATTTTCAAATGCTGGACGCACACCTGAACACGCTTGGTTTCAAATATGGTGATTTTCCGGCGCATGACGGTCTTTGGGAGATGGCTGAGCGCACGAAGGATGATGTGTTGGCACGTTTGGCATTGGTGCCTCGTACCTTGGAGGCGCGAGGTTTGGATGCATCGCCTGCTGTGCGTCACAAACTTGCGAGTGGGGGCGATCCTCAGGCTGCGGCGATTGTGGATATTATTTTGCGTGAGGAGATCGGCCACGTGGCAATTGGTAACTTCTGGTACCGCTGGCTGTGCGCCGAGCGTGGTCTTGAGCCAATTCAAACGTATGCCGACCTTGCAATGCAGTATCGAGCGCCAACGCTCAAGGGGCCTTTTAATATTGAGGCGCGCTTGGCAGCCGGTTTTGAACCGGCGGAAATTGCTGCATTACAAAAGGCAAACGGGCGTCTACAAGAAACGCCCGTTTAAATTACATCAAGAGTGCTCCTTTGGGAGCGCTTGGTGTCCTAATTAAGCCGCATTGATGTGTCGATTCAGTGCGCTCAGGACGGCTTTAAAGGATGCTGTCACGATGTCTCGGTCGACGCCCACGCCAAATCCTGTGGCGCCTTCTTCGATACGCGCCTCGACATAGCACGCTGCACGTGTGTCTGTGCCTATACCGATCGCATGCTCGTGATAGTCCATGATACGAACAGGAATGCCCAAGCAGTCGACAAACGCTGAAATTGCACCATCGCCGGAACCCGTCAATTTGCGTCGCGATCCTCCGACATCAAACTCGGCTTCGATCGTGAACAGCTTGCCTTCGGCAGCGCTTGGGTCACCGGTAATGCTGTGTTTAATCAGCTTCCATGGCTCGGTCTGAGTTAAATATTCTTTGTTGAAAATACTGTAAACATCCGTGGCGGTCACTTCGCGGCCTGTTTCATCTGTCACGCGCTGAATCGCGCGGCTAAATTCAATTTGCAAACGACGTGGCAAGGCGAGGCCGTGTTCCTGCTCAAGCAAATATGAGACGCCTCCTTTACCTGACTGACTGTTGACACGGATCACGGCATCGTAGCTGCGACCGAGGTCGGCGGGGTCAATTGGCAAATAAGGAACCTCCCAAATTGCATCCGCTTTTTGTACTGCAAAGCCCTTTTTAATGGCATCTTGGTGCGAGCCCGAGAAGGCGGTAAAGACCAAGTCTCCCGCATAGGGATGGCGGGGATGCACAGGTAACTGATTACAAAACTCAACACAGCGTCGGACTTCGTCGATGTCTGAGAAATCTAAACCGGGGTGGATGCCTTGTGTGTAGAGGTTTAAGGCTAAGGTCACGAGGTCAACGTTGCCGGTGCGCTCGCCGTTGCCAAACAAACAGCCTTCAACGCGATCGGCACCCGCCATCAAACCAAGCTCAGCTGCGGCGACGGCAGTGCCGCGATCGTTGTGCGGGTGCAAGCTGATGATGACGCTGTCGCGCTTGTTGAGATTGTTGTGCATGTATTCGATTTGGTCGGCATACATGTTGGGCGTAGTGGCCTCAATGGTCGCGGGCAAGTTGTAAATGATTTTGCGCTGAGGCGTGGGTTTCCACGTATCAGTCACGGCATTACACACTTCGAGCGCGAAGTCTGGCTCAGTGGTGCTAAAAACTTCTGGCGAGTATTCGTACAACCACTCTGTCTGAGGGTATTTTGCCATGCAGGCCATCACGCACTTGGTGCCTTCGACGGCGACTTGCTTGACCTCTTCGCGATTCATGTTGAATACAATGCGGCGAAAACCTGGCGCGCATGCGTTGTACAAGTGGATCATGGCGCGCTTGGCACCGGCAGCAGCCTCGACCGTGCGTTCGATGAGTTCAGGGCGTGCCTGCGTCAAGGCGATGATCGTGACATCATCGGGGATGAGCTTGTCGTCGACGAGCTTGCGCACAAAGTCGAAGTCAGTTTGTGATGCGGAGGGGAATCCCACCTCGATTTCTTTGAAACCAATTTTGATGAGCATGTCGAAAAAACGCAGCTTGCGTTCGACGCTCATCGGTTCGATCAAGGACTGGTTGCCATCGCGCAGATCCGTGCTCATCCAGATAGGCGGATGGGTAATCCGCTTGGTTGGCCAGGTGCGTTCAGAAAAATCTCGTTCGAAGGGTTTGAACGGAATGTATTTTGTGGCGGGATTCGAAAGCATGTTTAACCTCAAGTCTATTTGTTCGATGTTGCGTTTCAGGGGCATCGCAATCATCTGCTGCTGGTTTCTGACCAGCGCCCGGTAGAACCGGGATTAATACAAGGAATCTGGTGGGGTAATGCGGAGTGGCCAAGGGCTGCCGGACTGCCACGGGACGCTAGGTCCGGCAACCGATCGCTAGTAGCAGCGGTAGTAGGCTGGGTGTGGCAGTAGGCTTGGCTAAGGGGGACACGCGTCCGATACGCAACATCGCACCATCGCCCTGTGAGGCGATGAGGTTTAAACGAGGGCAGGCAGTGCCTGAGATGTGCGCGTACATAACCATAAGTCAAACATAAAAGCAGTCCAAAAGCAAGCGCAGCTTCACTTTGACGGCCTAGTCGGACACTTTTAAGCAACGGTTTACTTTAGGCGAGAAGGGTTGGCTCACGCTGGCCGTCGGGAGCGTGGGGGGTGTCTGACGGGTCGGTTGTTGGCGTCACTGTTTTAGGCGTGAGGGCCATTTCAAGTTCAAGCTTCTGCGCGCGAGCTAAATCTAACTTGCGCTGACGACCTGAGCGCAGCTGTGCGAGCGTGGACTGAATGTTGCCGATCGTGACAGGATTTGACTTGTCACGCCAGACCCAATCCAGCACATCGAGTGCTTCTTGGCTCAGGCCAGTACACAGTTTGCGCATCTCGCCAAGCGGAACAAGCGCAGCACGTCCGCGTTTAACGCTACTTTTGAGCCAGCTCATGAGGCCACTCAGTACAAAAAGTACCAGAAGCGCGGCAATCAGCCACCAAAAGAATTTTTGGTATTGCATGACGAAATCGATCACCGTCTTGCCAAGGATCTCGTTGAGACCAGAGATATGCAGACTAAACTCTAGCCAGCCTTTGCCGCGTGCCAAAATGCCTTGCACGCAATAAAGCAGCAAGGCCAGCACACTTAAGGTCACAACTAAGCGAATAATTAGTCGCGGCAGCCCTAAACGCAACAAGGTATTGCCCAGAAGATAGACATCTTTTCGGATATTTGCGGTGTTTGGTGTGATCATCATGCAAAATATTGTACCTATGACTCGCAATTTTCTCGAACTTCGTCTTGGTCAGAGCCTGACACTGACCCCGGCACTGCAACAGTCCATCCGACTTTTGCAGTTGTCGACCCTCGACTTAGAGGCGGAAGTTGCGAAGGCGCTCGCTGAAAACCCTCTGTTAGAACAAGAAGGTGAAGGCCTGCAAGACCCTGGGGCCTTAGGCTCTACTGTGAGGGTGGACCAGGCGTTCGAAGGCCCTGCAGACCCTGCTGAAGGCCCTCAGACGGACGTGGAGGGGTCGACAACCTCCTCTTCGGAGAGTGACTTGCCCTTTGAGCGCGAGCGTTCGGAGTTTTCAGCTGAGTCACGTCATTCTAGAGATGATGAGTTCACGGAGCGTCCCGAAGCGGCCCGTGAAAGTAATTTGCGTGAATATTTGCTTGGTCAGCTTGGTACAACGCGACTCAGTGAGCGGGATGCTGCCATCGTGGGCTTGTTGATCGAGGAACTCAACGAAGACGGGTTATTAGCTTCGCCGCTTGAGGAAATCGTCGGATGGATGAGTCCAGAATTGGGATTAGAGCTTGATGATTTTCGCCTGGGACTCACATTTTTGCAGTCACTGGATCCGCCTGGTGTGGGTGCCCGTGATCTTGGAGAGTGTTTAGATTTGCAATTGCAATATGCAGACCCTGAGCACTTACCTGAGGTCAACAATGCAGACGTGCTGACGTTAGCGCGAAGAGTGTGTCAACAGCACCTCCATATCTTGGCAACAGGCAATATGAGTAAGTTGCGAGAGGCATTAGGGTGTGAGGCTGAGTTGTTGCGCCGAGCGCACGCGCTGATCGTTCGCTTGAACCCCCGCCCTGGAAGTCGTTGGAATAAGCCCGCGGCAGACTTTGCTGTTCCGGATGTGATTGTGCGAAAAACACGTAAGGGTTGGGAGGCCCATCTGAACGAGGCTGTGATGCCAAAGCTGCGTGTCAACGCGATGTATGCCGAGGCGCTTGGAAGTCCACGAGGTGGTGCGAATAGTGCGCTTCATGGGCAGTTGCAAGAGGCACGCTGGATGATACGTAATGTCGCACAGCGGTTTGAGACGATTTTGCGCGTATCCCAAGTGATCGTGGCGCATCAACAAAGTTTCTTTACGAAAGGTTGGGAGGCGGTACGTCCCCTCACGCTTAAAGACATTGCGCTTGAGCTTGGCATGCATGAGTCAACGATTTCGCGCGCAACGACGCAAAAATATATGGTGACGCCATACGGTACGTTGGAGCTCAAGCGCTTTTTCAGCACAGGTTTATCGACCGAGGGGGGCGAGGCGACCTCTTCGACGGCTGTCCAGACGCGGATTCAGGCGTTGATTCGTCAAGAAGATCGGGCCCGTCCCCTGTCAGACAGTCAGCTCGTCACGTTATTGGACAAGGATGGCATTACGATCGCGCGTAGAACGGTTGCCAAGTACCGCGAGCAAATGAGAATCCCCACCGCACCGTTACGCAAGTCGCAAGCAGGTGCGGCTTAGCCGCCTGGATTAAAGGTGTTAGTTCGCTCAGGGCACTCTGCAATTTTGCCCCAAGCTCTGTTCGGTCCGCAGTATTTAGATTGCGCCGCATCGATACAACCAGGGCGCCTAAAAAAACCAACGCTGTTGCATTGAGCGAGTTCTTTCTTTAAGGAGTCTTGCCAGCTCAGTACTTGAGGAGGTGGGGGTGTATTGGGCCGCGTCGTTGCAGAGTCTGTGCCGGGGGTGCGTGCATCGATTGTGCGCACGGAGTCAGAGGATGTTTCTTTATCCTCATCATTTTCGCTCTCATCGTCTTCTTCGCCATCTTTTTTGTAGGAGTTCGCATCTGCACGTGAGGCAATCACGGGTGCAATGGTCCACTCAACCGGGGCCATTTCTTTTGGAACACCAAGCGTACCGTCAATACGGGGTTGAGGGGGCTGTGGCGCGAGAGGTTTGCCGTCCGCATCGAGGACCTCACCATTTTCATTTTTTGGGGTAAAGGCAGAGGCGATAGACTCGGGTGCTTGCTCAACAAGCCAGAGCCCAAGTTGTCGGCCGCCTTGCCAGGAGGCGACGATGGCTAACAACAAAAAGAGTGTGAGGGCGCGCCAAGACATAGGGATCTCTGAGTTGCGGGGTGTCAGACTTTGTCAGAAAACACTTGACCACCGTGTTCACGCATCGCATGAAATCGTATCGCCGGATGACGCTCTTCGGCGACCCGAAGTTGCGCGGTTGACGAGACAAGGAAGGCTGGTGCTTCGACCACATCATAGGCGATATGAGAGGCGTTGGCATCAATGAATTTGCGTAGTTCTTTTGGATCTTCGGCTGTTATCCAGCGAGCCATGTTGTAGCGTGAAGGCATCAGTCGTGCTTCGGCACCATATTCGGCCTGTAGGCGGTGTGCCACGACTTCAAACTGAAGTTGGCCGACTGCACCAAGCAGCATCGCGCCACCTGCAGCAATAGGTTTAAAAACCTGGATAGCACCCTCTTCGCCGAGCTGGAGCAGACCCGTGCGCAGTTGTTTGATGCGCAGCGGATCTTTGGTTTCAACGGCCTGGAAAAGCTCAGGAGCAAAAAATGGAAGGCCTGTGAAATGCAGGGCCTCGCCTTCGGTTAAGACATCTCCCAAATGCAAAATCCCATGGTTTGGGATACCAATCACATCGCCTGCATAGGCCTCGTCGACGAGTTCACGGCGTTGTGACAGAAAAGACACAACGTTGTTTGGGCGAATTTCTTTACCATTGCGAGAGACTTTAAGGCGCATACCGCGTTCAAATTTGCCTGAACTCACGCGGACGAACGCGACGCGATCGCGGTGCGCAGGATCCATGTTGGCTTGGACTTTAAATACGACACCGGTAAATTTGGGCTCTTCGGGGTGGACGACTCGCTCCAGCGCTTGGCGTGAGCCAGGTGGTGGTGCTTGGTCGACCAAGGCATCCAATACCTCTTGAACGCCAAAGTTATTGATGGCAGAACCGAAAAAGATTGGGGTTTGTTTGCCGGCTAAAAAAGCATCGTGGTCAAAGGTTGGTGCGGCAGCTTGAATGAGCTCAATCTCGCCTTTGGCTTGTTCAAAGGCAGAACCAAAGCGCTTGGCAATTTCAGGGTTGTCTAGACCGTCAATAAAGTCATCCGTGCTGTCGTTACGGCGCTCTTGTCCTGGACGGAAGAGTCGCATACGGTCACGCTGAATATCGAATACACCACCGAAGGCTTTGCCCATACCAACAGGCCAAGAGAAGGGAACGGCATCCATGCCGATGTGCTGTTCGATCTCGGACAGCAGCTCAAGCGGATCGCGAACCTCTCGGTCCATCTTGTTGATAAAGGTGATGATGGGTGTATTGCGGGCTCGGCAGACTTGTAGCAAGCGAATCGTTTGTGGTTCGACACCGTTTGCGGCATCAATCACCATGAGTGCGGCATCAACGGCGGTCAGAACTCGGTAGGTGTCTTCGGAGAAGTCCTGGTGGCCCGGGGTATCGAGCAAATTGATCACGCAATCGCGATATTCCATCTGCATCACTGAGGAGGCAACAGAAATGCCGCGTTGTTTTTCAATCTCCATCCAGTCCGAGGACGCATGGCGGGAGGCCTTGCGTGCCTTGACGCTGCCGGCGATCTGGATCGCACCCGCGAAAAGCAACAGCTTTTCGGTGAGTGTCGTTTTACCGGCGTCAGGGTGAGAAATAATGGCGAACGTTCTGCGTCGCGCAACTTCAGCTTGAATACTCATGGTGAGGCATTTTACAGGCTGGACGAACCAGCCTGTTTTCGGGCTAATTACTTGTTAAAAAGGGCTGGGCGACGAGGGCGATTGGCTGGGCTGGGGCCATTTGGGCCTGAGCCAGCGCGAACCGGACCGCCGGTGCCTGTGCGAGCGGGGGCGTGACCTGAGGGGGCGCGACCGCTGCCTTGACCTTCGCGGCGAGGCGCTTGACCCGTACCTTGGCCGGCACGTGCCGGACGAGGCGCGCCCGAACCGGCGGGACCGGCAGGGCGGGATGAGCGTTGTTGGGGCCGGCGTGGACCGTCGCGACGACCTTCGGAACGTGCATCGTCGTCCGCATCGTGGGTGGATACTGGTGAAGCGGTCCAGCCAGTCGGTGCCGGAAGCTGGGGAATCTGCTTTTTGATAATGCGTTCAATCGCTTTGAGGTACTTGATTTCGCTCGAGTCGACTAAGGAAACCGCTGAGCCAGCGGCACCCGCACGGCCTGTACGGCCAATGCGGTGAACGTAGTCTTCGGGTACGTTTGGCAACTCGAAATTCACAACCTGTGGAAGTTGGTCAATATCGAGACCGCGGGCGGCGATGTCAGTGGCGACTAAAACGGCAACTTTGCCCTTTTTAAAGTCATCCAGTGCACGAGTACGTGCCGCTTGGCTCTTGTTGCCGTGAATCGCTGAGGCTGACAAGCCATCTTTGACGAGCTTTTCGGCTAAGCGGTTCGCACCGTGTTTGGTGCGCGTAAAAACCAACACTTGGTGCCAGCCGCTTTCGCGAATGATGTGGCTAAGGATGTCACGTTTGTGCGCCTGGGGCACCATGTGAACCGTCTGATCGACGCGCTCGGCTGTGGTGTTGCGTGCGGCAACAGAAACTTCAGAAGCGTTGTTCAGAACGCCCTTGGAAAGTTCACGGATTTCGTCCGAGAACGTCGCTGAAAAGAGTAGGTTTTGACGTTGACGGGGCAGCAAGGCAAGGATCTTGCGGATGTCACGGATAAAGCCCATGTCCAGCATGCGGTCGGCTTCGTCCAGGACGAGAATCTCAACACCTGATAAGTCGACGTTGCGCTGCTGGCAATGATCCAGCAAGCGCCCAGGTGTTGCCACCAGGATGTCGATGGGTTTGCGCAAGGCGTTAGTCTGGGGGTTGATATTGACGCCACCAAAAATCACCATAGAGGAAATTTTGGTGTGAATACCGTAGGTTTTGACGGACTCTTCGACCTGCGCGGTTAATTCGCGGGTAGGCGTGAGAATCAGTACACGTGGGCGGCCAGGTTTGCGCAGCTCAAGCGGTTTGGCGAGCAACATGTGCAAAATAGGAAGCGTAAAGCCCGCAGTTTTGCCGGTACCGGTTTGGGCTGCAGCGAGTAAGTCACCGCCCGCTAAAACACGGGGAATAGCTTGGGCTTGAATAGGAGTGGGTGCGGTGTAGCCAGCATCAGCAATCGCACGCAAAAGAGGATCAGCCAACCCGAGGTCAGCAAAAGTAACAGAAGTAGACAAGAGAACAGCTCCATCGTCGTGCCGGTCCGCAACTAAATGTGGACTCCAATCGGGGCAGACGAACAGGGAGTAAAAACGCCTTGGAGGCGAGCGCCCACAGAGTTTGGGCTTAGCGAGGTACGAGGACTGGAACGTTGTACCGTGGCAGTATTGTACGCTAAGCGAATCAGTGACGGGATAATTTTTAGTTCTTTCAGGCTCCTTCGTCTGGAGCGTCGGTCAGTGGCACGAGAAAATCTTTGCTGATGCCAATACCAACAAGGTTGATTTGGCTTAAAAATTCAGTCAGGTACGCATGAAGACCGATTGTAAGAATTTCCTCGATGGTCTGGTCCCTCAAGGTCGCCAGCAGGCTGAGCGCAGCATGATGTGTACTGCCGGAATAAATGTTGCGCACCCGTGTCAGTGTGTCGACGATTTCTTGCAGGCAAGCGACGAGTGATCTGGGCATGTTGCCGCGAAGTATCAAAAGCTCGGCGATGCGCTCTGGGGTGATGACGTCACGGTAGACTTTGCGGTAGTTTTCAAACGCGGAAACGGAGCGCAAGATTGCAGCCCAGTAATAAAATTCGTCGACTGCATCAAGACGCTCACCTTGCGAAGCGGCTGCGGCAAGAAATTTGACATCGAGCAAGCGAGCGGTGTTGTCCGCGCGTTCAAGAAAGGTACCAAGCTGGATAAAGTCATATACCTCGCCACGCATCATCGTGCCGTTATTGACGCCACGTGTCAGGTGTGATCGAAACTTGACCCATTCAAAAAACTCGGCGGGAGAACGTTGCATCATGCCACTGTGCAGCATACGTTGCGCATCAAGCCAGGTTGTATTGATGGTTTCCCAAAGTTCTGTGGTGATAGCGCCACGGACTGCTCGCGCATTTTCTCGCGCGGCTTGCAAGCAGCGCATAATTGAAGAAAGGTTATTGACGTCACTGACCATAAAATGCATCACGCCCGTCGGCGTCACTGCGTCATGTCGGGAAGCGTAGTCGTCCGTTAATTCAGAAATATCGAGCATCGCTCGCCAAGCATTCTCGATGGTCTGTGTGGACTGCGGAAAGAGAGACATCTGATAGTTGACGTCCAGCATGCGCGCAGTATTTTCGGCACGTTCTGTGTAACGTGACATCCAGTAGAGATGATCGGCGGTTCGTGAAAGCATGTTTGTCATCCTAACGTTCCAGAATCCAGGTGTCTTTGGTGCCGCCACCTTGCGAAGAGTTCACAACCAGAGAGCCTTCCTTGAGCGCCACGCGTGTCAGTCCGCCAGGCACCATGCGGACGTGCGCGCCAGAGAGGACAAAGGGACGTAAGTCGATGTGTCTCGGAGCAATACCTGATTCAACATAGGTTGGACAGGTCGACAAGGCGAGTGTTGGCTGCGCGATGTAGTTGTTGGGGTTGGCTAGAACCCGTGCTTTAAAGTCATCAATCTCGCTCAGGCTCGACGCGGGTCCCACCAACATCCCGTAGCCGCCTGCACCGTGGACTTCTTTCACGACGAGCTCGGCCATGTTTTGAATCACATACGACAGTTCGTCAGGCTTGCGACACTGAAAGGTGGGAACGTTTGCGATGAGGGGTTCTTCGCTGAGGTAAAACCGAATCATGTCCGGTACATAAGGGTAGATAGACTTATCGTCTGCGACACCTGTGCCCATGGCATTACAGATTGCGACGTTGCCCGCGCGATAAGCGCGAAGCAAGCCTGGGGGACCTAGCGTTGAGTCGTTTCTAAAGACGTCAGGGTCTAAAAAATCATCATCCACCCGCCGATAAATCACATCAATTCTTCTGGGGCCTTGGGTCGTACGCATGAACACGTAATCGTCTTTGACAAAAAGATCTTGCCCTTCGACGAGTTCGACACCCATTTGCTGCGCTAAAAATGCATGCTCAAAATAGGCGGAGTTGTACATGCCTGGTGTCAAGACAACAACGTTAGGGCGAAGTGTTGAGGTTCTGAATGTGTCGCGCAGGGTTTCAAGTAGCAAGTCAGGGTAGTGATCAACAGGCTCAACGCGATGGTTGGCAAAGAGCTCTGGAAAGAGGCGCATCATCATCTTTCTATTTTCAAGCATGTATGAAACGCCTGAGGGCACACGCAAATTGTCCTCGAGGACAAAAAGTTCACCTGTTTGTGCGCCGTGATTCGCGCGAACGATATCAATCCCTGCAATGTGCGCGTAAATACCGAGCGGCACTTTGATGCCTTTCATCTGAGGCCGATATTGGGCGTTATTGAGTACTTGCTCGGCGGGAATGATGCCGGCTTTTAGAATGTGCTGGTCGTGGTACACATCGTGTAGAAACATGTTCAGGGCTTGTACGCGTTGCCTGAGGCCGCGCTCAAGGTGCTCCCACTCTGATGCAGGAAAGATCCGCGGCACAATATCGAAGGGGATGGTGCGTTCCGCGCCGTCGGTATCTCCATATACGGCAAAGGTGATGCCGACGCGACGAAAAATCAACTCCGCTTCTTCGCGGCGGGCGGCAATCAGTTGCGCGGGCTGCTGTGCGAGCCAGTGTGCAAAGCTCTGGTAGTGTCCCCGGGTTACAGGTGAGGAAGAGGCGGGCTCTTCAGAGGTCTCCAGCATTTCGTCAAAAATATGGTTCAAAAGCAGGGTTTGCGTGGCTTGCCGCATGTCAGGATGTCCGTCTGTGTTCGCTTGGTATGCGCGCAACCTTTAGCGCGGGCTACACACGTTTCAAAGCAATATCCATGCCACGTCTATTTGTATAAGCAAGTGAGCGTTTGGCGAGACCTAAAAAATAAATAGACTGGCACGGATATTGCTTTGAAAGGACTATGTCTATCCATGTCGCACTTCATCACGTTACGACGTATCACTACGATCAGCTGATCACACTGGGTCCTCAGGTGATTCGGCTGCGACCTGCGCCGCACTGCCGGACACGCATTCTTTCTTATGCGTTGCGGATAGAGCCTGCCGCGCATTTTTTAAATTGGCAGCAAGACCCCTTTGCCAATTATCTCGCCCGTGTCGTGATCCCGGAGAAGACGCGAACATTTGAAGTGGTGGTGGACCTCGTCGCGGAGATGGCGGTTTACAACCCGTTTGATTTTTTTCTCGAACCGGGATCTGAGCACTTTCCCTTTAGCTACTCACCAGAGCTCAAGGCAGAGCTTGCGCCTTACTTGAACGCCGCGCCAATGGGGCCGCAGCTGACGACTTTTTTCAAAAATGTACCGCGCCGCGAACGTCGAAGTATTGACTTTTTAGTTGAGCTCAATAGCCGCGTGCATCGCAAGGTGAGCTATACCGTCCGGATGGAACCTGGTGTTCAAACTCCTGAACAAACGCTGGCGCTTGCTTCTGGTTCTTGCCGTGACTCAGGTTGGCTGTTGGTTCAGTTGTTACGCAATTTTGGTTTAGCGGCACGTTTTGTTTCGGGTTATCTCGTTCAACTGAAGCCGGATGTCGAGGCAGTGGATGGTCCGTCTGGTGCAACAAAGGACTTTACAGACTTGCATGCGTGGTGCGAGGTGTATTTGCCAGGGGCAGGCTGGGTGGGCTTGGATCCAACCTCTGGTTTGCTAGCTGGCGAGGGGCATATTCCTATCGCTTGTACACCTGAACCCTCATCGGCCGCGCCCATTTCTGGTGCATTAGAGGAGTGCGAAGTAAAGTTTGCGCACCAAATGACGGCACAGCGAGTGTTTGAGACCCCCCGTGTCACAAAACCATACAACGATGCACAGTGGGAGAGCATTGATGCGCTGGGCGCACAGGTGGATGCGCGACTAGTGGCGCAGGACGTTCGACTTACGATGGGAGGAGAGCCAACCTTTGTTTCTGCTCTTGATCGAGATGGCGCGGAGTGGAATACGGATGCGCTAGGTCCGACCAAGCGTGGTTTGGGGCTTGCCTTGATGGGGCGGCTGCAACAACAGTATGGCGCAACGGGCTTTCTTCATTTTGGGCAGGGAAAATGGTACCCCGGTGAGCAACTGCCTCGTTGGACCTTATCGGCATATTGGCGCGCGGATGGCCAGCCGTGCTGGCAGCACCCTGAGCGCTTTGCAGACGAGCGAGAGCCATATCATTACACCACTGCAGATGCTCAAGCGTTTTTGCACATCATTGCGGATCGATTAGGTGTGAGCCGCCAATACATTCAAGCGGGCTACGAGGATACTTTCTACTATTTGTGGAAAGAGCGAACGCTGCCAGTGAATGTGGATCCTTTTGACTCAAAGCTTGATGATGAAATGGAGCGCGCACGCTTGCGTCGCGTATTCGAACATCGTCTTGATGCGCCAGTGGGTTATGCATTACCCCTGTCACGAAAAGAATCCGTCAAGGACGGTACGCAACACGACGTTATGCGTTGGGAGTCGGGGGCGTGGTTTTTGCGCGACGCGCGTTTGTATTTGATTCCAGGCGATTCTCCAATGGGTTATCGGTTGCCATTGGATTCCTTACCGTGGACCAAGCCAATAGATCGACGTTATCCGATTGACCGTGACCCCTTTGAGCGGCGCGATGCCTTGGACGCAGCGCAGCCGTCGACTTCTATCACCCATCAGCAGCGACCCGATCAGCTGGGCACAGACACTGTTGCGCCAGAAAGGTTTGAGTCACGCGCCAACCTGATCCGAACGGCCTTGTGTGTCGAAGTGCGTAACCCAAATCGAAGTAATGGGCCCAAGCTTGAGTTTGTAGGGCCGGAGAGCGCGTTGCTATATGTTTTTATGCCGCCGCTGACGCATCTTGAAGACTATCTTGAGCTATTGAAAATCGTTGAGCAGACAGCTCTGCAACTTGACGTTTGCATCGTACTCGAAGGCTATCCGCCTCCGCGTGATGTGCGCATGATGTTGTTGCAAGTCACGCCTGATCCTGGCGTTTTAGAGGTCAATATTCATCCAGCAAAAAACTGGTCAGAACTTGTTCAACACACTGAATTTTTGTATCAGGCCGCTCATGAAACGCGCCTGAGTTGTGAAAAATTTATGATGGACGGTCGTCACACTGGGACGGGCGGGGGTAATCACTTTGTGATGGGTGCAGCAAGCCCGGGGGATAGTCCATTTTTGCGACGCCCGGATGTATTAGCAAGTTTGCTGACGTTTTGGCACAACCACCCTGCGATGTCTTATCTATTTTCCGGGTTGTTTGTCGGCCCGACAAGTCAGTCGCCGCGTGTAGACGAGGCGCGAAACGATCAAGTGTACGAGTTGGAAATCGCGCTAAAAGAAATTGATATTCAGATGAGCCGTCCTGGCGGGTGCTCGCCGTGGATGATTGATCGGGCACTGCGAAATATTTTGATTGATGTGACGGGCAATACGCATCGTGCCGAGTTCAGCATCGACAAGCTTTATTCGCCAGACGGGCCGACAGGCCGTTTGGGTTTGCTTGAGTTGCGAGGTTTTGAAATGCCTCCTCATGCGCGTATGAGTCTTGTGCAGCAGCTCCTCATCCGGGCGCTCGTGGCATGGTTTTGGAAAACGCCGTACAGACCGTCAGGAAAGACGCGTCTCACACGCTGGGGCACGCAACTCCATGATCGTTTTATGTTGCCCACTTTTATCTTGATGGACTTTCAAGATGTTTTGTCCGAGCTGGAGATGGCAGGGTTTTGTTTTGATATGAAATGGTTTGCGCCTCATGCCGAGTTTAGATTCCCTCTGATTGGTGAGACAGATCTCCGAGAGGTGCATTTGAGTTTGCGTACGGCCCTTGAGCCCTGGCATGTGATGGGCGAAGAAAGTGGCGCAGGAGGAACTGTTCGTCTGGTCGATGCGTCTGTTGAGCGGCTTGAGCTAAAGGTTTCCGGTTATGTGGATAACCGCTTTTCTATTGCCATCAATGGCATCGTGCCGCGTCTTCAACCGACAGGAATTGAGGGTGAATATGTGATCGGAGTGCGCTATCGCGCCTGGAGTCCTCCTTCGGCGTTGCATCCGACAATTGGTGTGCATGCGCCCTTAACATTTGATTTGGTCGACAATTGGCTCTCACGTTCAATGGGAGGGTGTCGTTATCACGTCGTGCATCCTGGTGGTCGAAATTATGACTCGCTGCCCGTCAATTCTTTTGAAGCGGAAAGTCGCCGGCTAGCGAGATTTTCTCGGTTGGATCACACCCCCGGTTCAGTTTCGTTTGAGCCATGCGCCACTGAACCTGAGTTTCCTTATACACTCGACTTGCGGCGCCACCATTGATTGAGTGTTGAATAGTCCATGTCGTTAGAGTCCTCTTCCAAGAAAAATACAGATCACGCCGTCCATGACTCGCTTGAGCGGGTCTTTGCGTCAGTGTGTAGTCTCACCGCAAAAACAAAAGTGGGTCATTACGATGAACTGCGTGATCAAGCAGGAGGCTTGCGTAAGCCATGGAAAACATTTTTTGGCTATCTTGGCGAGACCGGTATTGCTGGCTTGCCCGCAAGTAGCGATACGATTGCGAGACTGATTCAACAAAACGGTATTTCTTATAACGTTTATGCGGACAACCAAGACCAAGCACGACCGTGGTCGCTGAATCCTTTGCCCTTGTTGATTGAGCCTGCCGAGTGGCGTGGCATTTCAAGTAGTCTGGCTCAACGCGCCAAACTTTTAAATGCCATTGTGCAAGATGTCTACGGTCCTCAGACGTTGATTCGTGGCGGTTATTTGCCGAGTGCACTGGTGCTGGGCCATCCTGGTTATTTGCGTCCGATGCAAGGTGTACAGCCGCCAGGCGGGACCCATTTACATGTTGTGGCCTTTGATATTGCTCGCGGACCCAACGGGCGGTGGTGGGTGATTGGACAGCGGACCCAGTCTCCTTCTGGACTGGGATATGTTCTTGAAAATCGGTTGATTGTTTCGCGCTTATTCCCTGAAGCGTATCGTGAAATGCGTGTGCAGCATATCGCTTCGAGCTATAAGCGCCTGCTGGATTCAATGACTGCAGCGGCTGCGCTGATTACGCAAGACACGCCTCGTTTTGCTCTGTTAACACCCGGCCCGTATAGTGAAACGTATTTCGAGCACGCATACTTGGCGCGTTACCTTGGCTTGCCTTTGGTAGAAGGCGCCGACCTCACTGTTCGTAATGACAAGTTGTACTTAAAGACGCTGCATGGCTTACAGCGGATTCATGGTTTGTTACGCCGACTGGATGATGATTTTTGTGACCCTTTAGAGTTGCGTGCAGACTCGAGTCTAGGTGTCCCAGGTTTGTTGCAGGCCGTACGAGCGGGCAATGTTGTGATGGCAAATTCGCTTGGCACGAGTTTTTTAGAGTCCCCCGCAGTGCAGGGCTTCCTGCCAGCAATATCTGAATACCTTTTGGGTGAGCCGCTCAAGATGCCTTCGCTCAACACATGGTGGTGTGGTGAAATCGCAGCGTGGAAAGATATTGCACCCGATTTAGACACACAGGTCATCAAGCCAACATATGCGACGAGTCCCCGCACGAATTTTCAGCCCGCCATCGCAAGTGTATTGAGCGAGCAAGAGCGTAAAAAGTGGCAAGACAGAATTGATCAGCAGCCAGATTTGTACACCACACAAAGCTATTTGCCGTTTTCCCAAGCACCAACGTGGGAGGCCGATTGTTTCACTCCTCGCACGGCAATGTTACGCGTTTACGCGATCGCTTCAGGTAAAGGGGAGTGGCAAGTATTACCTGGTGGAATGACAAGGATTGCGACGCTGGATCCGCACATTGTTTCTATTCAGAG
Source organism: Zwartia sp. (assembly GCF_049655405.1). GTDB lineage: Bacteria > Pseudomonadota > Gammaproteobacteria > Burkholderiales > Burkholderiaceae_B > Zwartia. Next base: position 334,172 of record NZ_JBASJR010000009.1, on the reverse strand, counting down.
CGGGGGGAGTACGCAGGATACATGGGTCATGACGGAGCAACCCGTTGACACATATTCAATGCTCCCGAGCCGAGAAAAAATTCAGCGCTGGACAGCCTCTGAGCAGCTCGTATCGAGCCGTTCAGCTGAAAACCTTTTTTGGCTTGGGCGATATACAGAGCGCTGTGAGTCGATGGTGCGTCTCGCTAAAGAGGCTTTGGTGCTCGTCAGTACGAATCAACAAGATAGCTTGCCAGTCTTAAACGATGTCATGAGTACGCTGGGCGAGTTGCATAAGCTCATCCCCAAGGAGACTCCGGGCTTGACTGAGTCAGCCGCAGCATTTGGGCGAACGCTGATTAGCGGGCTGGCAAAAAAAGATGAAGGAGGGCTGATCGATAATATTGATGCCCTTGAGCACGCACTGAAGGCTGTCAGAGATCGTCTGCCATCTGAACATGCTGAAATCGCACAGACTATGCGAAAGATGGTGTTAAAGACGCCTGCGAGCACGCCGATCGATACGATCGAAGTGCTTGATGCACTCAGTATCCAGTTGGTAGCACTAGTAGGATTTCAATCAGACCGGATGACACGTGATTTAGGTTGGCACATGTTGACAGTGGGGCGGCTCATTGAGCGGCTAATCAGTTTAAGTGAGGTGCTTTGCGCGTTCTTTTCAAATGCCGCTGTTTATACCCCGCGAGGTTTTGAAACCCTTTTGATTTTGTTTGATAGCTCGATTACTTACCGTACGCGCTATCAGAGGCAGCAAGATGTTTATGCGTTGATGGATCTGTTGGTGACCGATGAGACGAATCCGAGATCGTTTAACTGTATTTTGCGCGGGTTGGCGGACGAGCTTCGACATTTGCCAGATAGTGCAACGTTGATGGAGATTGTTCCCGCCTTTAATCCACACGAAGAAAATATCCTTAAGCAGGTGGACACGATTCGTGCCTTAGGATTGTTTGGCGCACAGCTTTCCGATGAAATTAGCCGTCGATTTTTTGCGTTAGCCGTTGAGAGGCATTTGGCATCATGACGCAAACAACCCTGATTGAGATCGATCACGAAACACGCTACCAATATCAAACAGACGTTGAGTTGGCGCACCATATCGCCTATCTGCGGCCGTTAGACTCGGATTGGCAAAAGGTCTTGAGTACGGAGCTGTTAATTACGCCTTCCCCTGATAATCAGGTTGAGGGAAGAGACGCGTTTGGAAACCAGCGAACATTCTTTACGCTTTCTACTCCGCACAAGGCCTTGGTAGTCAAAGCAAAATCGAAAGTTCAAATTAAAAACAGATACGTTAAGTTTGATCCAAAAGCGACCCCCTCGTGGGGCTTGGTCGCAGAGTCTTTGGCGTATGCACTTGATCGCCCCTATTTAGCTGCAAGTGAGTTTTGTTTTCCAAGCCCGTATGTGCCACGCTTACATGAACTCAAAGAATACGCTCTTGAGTCCTTTACGCCAGGCCGCACGATTGGCGAGGCGAGTGTTCATTTATCGACCCGTATCCATCGTGATTTTGAGTACTCAGCGGCTGCGACGGAGATTCATACTCCGATGTTAGAGGCCTTTGAAAAACGGGCAGGCGTGTGCCAAGATTTTTCGCACATCTTTATTGGTTGTTTGCGGGCGATTGGGTTGTCGGCGCAATATGTGAGTGGCTATTTGTTGACGCATCCAGTACCGGGTCAGGAAAAGCTGCGAGGAGCCGATGCCTCGCATGCTTGGGTATCCATCTACTGTCCCGGGGCACCGGGGCATTGGTTAGAACTTGATCCTACCAACGATCAGATCGTGGGCTTGGAGCATGTGAGTGTTGCTGCGGGCAGAGATTTTGGAGACGTCTCGCCCTTGCGAGGGGTGATCCGAGGCGGCGGCGAGCACACCTTGGATATTGCTGTGACGTCCGAGCGGATGAGTGAGCGCCAATCAGCTTAAGCGCGCCACATTAATAAAACTTTCCTCACGTGCATAGTGTCCAAGATTTTCAAGAAACTTTTCAGCCATACGCTGAAGAATAGCGTCTGAAAAACCCGCTGTATGAGGCGTTGCAATGACGTTGGGCATGTCCCAAAGTGGGGAGTCTGCTGGCAAGGGCTCTTGCGCAAACACATCAAGATATGCACCTGCCAAGCGCCCGCTTTTCAGTGCGCTAATCATCGCAGGCTCGTCGATCACTGCCCCGCGAGAAATATTGACGATGTGTGCAGAGGGCTTCATACGACTCAGTGCGTCAGCGCTGACTAGGTTAGTTGTTTGAGCCGTGAGTGGGCAGGCGAGTACTAGCCAATCTGTTTCTGGAAGAATACTGCTGAACTCGTTGAAGGACACTACGCGGGTGTCGGGGATGGTTGAGCTCGCGGCTTGACGTACGACAATAAGGTTTAGACCAATCGCCTTTAACCATGCGGCTAGTTTTTGACCAATCGGACCCCAGCCAACAATCGTGGCGGTCTGACCTTCGAGATCTGGAGGAAGTCCGACCTTGAAAAAGGGTGCCCAAACATGAGCCCGTTGCGCAGCAGCGAGTTGAGGAAAGCGCCGTGATAGCGAGAGCAATCCTGTCAAGGCCGTTTGCGCCACCAGACTCGCGCTCGCGCCGGACGAACTTGTGACGGTCACGCCTCTTGCCATTAAATCGAGAAAAATTTGTCGATCTACACCAGCCGAGTGTATGTGTACCCATTGCAGCGCTTTTGAGTTTTTAAGCGCATCGTAGACATATTGCGTCTCTGGAATGATGTTCTGCTTGGTCGATGTCGAGGTGATGTCACGCGAAACAAAACAGAAATCGGCATCCGCAATGCCCTCATGCATTTGTTGAGCGGTCACGCGGACGTAGCCATCCACCCCTAGGATTGCCTCAATTTTAGGGGCAAGTTCCTCTGCAGTTTTGTCTGAGAGCAGAATGCGCGGTGGATGACTGAGCTTTTGAATGGACACGTTGATGACCTTGGCAAATACGGAGAGGATGCGTCAAGACTGCGATTGACGTACCTAGAGGTGCGTCAATCGCGTAGGTTTAGTTGCGATAGGAAGTATCTGTGCGATCAAGCTTGCGCAGCAGGGCGGGCCACTCCATCACACCATAAGGACGGCGCGTGCCGGGCTGGTAGTTGTTCCATGTCTCATCCAAGACTTTTTGCGAGACCTTTGACATCGGCGAGTTGCAGGACATCGCACCGATTTGTGCCCGGCAGGACAATTCGAGACGGTGCATCCAGTTGAATGCTTCGCCAATGGTGCGTCCCACAGTCAATGCACCATGGTTGCGTAGAATCATGGCTTCACTATTGCCCAAGTCCTTACACAAAGACTCCTGCTCGGCCTCATCGAGCACGACACCCTGATAGTCGTGATAACTGATCTTAAGAAACCGCATCGCTGTTTGCGTCAAGGGCAATAGTCCGCATTCGAGTGAAGACACGGCCATAGAGGCCCAGCTGTGTGTATGAATCACGCAGCCGACTTCTGGACGCGCATGGTGGACAGCACTATGAATGACAGCGCCCGCTTTATTGATGCCGTAATTGAGATCACCAAAATCTGGTTTGGTCAGGATGTTGCCTTGATGGTCAACCTTCAGCAGGCTGGACGCGGTGATTTCTTCGTACATCAAGCCATAGGCATTAATGAGGTAAGTACCTTCTTCGCCGGGCACGCGGGCTGAAATATGGTTGGCGATCATGTCTGCCATGCCATACATCTCGACGAGCCGATAACAGGCGGCTAAATCGACACGCGTTTGCCACTCAGCATCTGAGACTTTGCCTTTGAGTGAGGGAATCTGCAGTACGCCTTCTTTTGCCATGAGTATGTGCCCCTAAAGTTTTTGTAAGAATAAATTCTATAAGACTAAAGATACCAAGCCGCGTACGTTTTCGCGAGTGGTTCCGTTCGGAATACTCAAAAAATAGCGTTATGCTTAGAGTTGAAGCTGTTTTGTTTGTGTCGATATCAGAGAATATAGATGAAAATGTTGCCCTTTGTCGCTCTTGTGGCTGTTGCTAGCGCTCTCGTTGGCTGTCAGGGCAGTGCTGTCTATTATCATCGCGATCCTGCACGTCAGATCATCGTGCTTGATCAGCGAGAAATCAGCATCATTCCGCTTGGCAATGACAAATGGGAGGCGTTCGGCGGAAAACAAGGCGGCTGGATTAATACAGATTATGACAAGCAGAAAGCGAGACAGATCGAGGCCATAGAAAAAGCCACGGGCTGCAAAGTCATTTCGACAGAGTTTCCTGCAATCAACAATGAAAATAAGTTGTTAATCCACGCAATGGTTGATTGCACTGGGCAACCTGGTCGTTAGTCGCGACCGACTCCTTTACCCGTACGGATGATTTGACTCATTCGCAAGTCTCTTTTAGCGGAATCCGCGACGCTCAAACCTTGCGCAACGCCAGCGCGATCAGCGAGGTCGCGGTTTTGGCTAACCTTCCATTTCGCTTGAATGCGCGTAATCGTCAGCTCAATCCCTACGATGGCATTCAGCATTTTTTCAATGTAATCGGCAGGGGCATCAGAAATTTTCCAGGTACTTTGCCTCGCATTCTCCATGGTCTGAGTCAGATCGGCGACGATCTGTCGCTTGATCGCCTCATCATGCGTCACAGACAATACGCCGTACACATGCACCACGGCGTAGTTGTAGGTGGGCACAACCTGATGGTGAACGTGTTTCGATGGATACCAGTTAGGGGTGATATAGGCTTCAGGTCCTTGAAATATCACTAAAGACTCTTGTGCTGTTAAGTCATTTTTCCAAACGGGATTTCCCTTGGCAACATGGCCGATGAGCTTGCCACCAACCGCGAGGTCACCTTGGACTAAAAAAGGAATGTGGTTGGCTTCAAGGGCGCCGTCTTGATGTGTGACGAGCGCACCAAGAGGATAGGCCTCAAGCAGAGACTTTAATGACTCAAGGTCTTGTTGTTCGAAGTGCTTGGGTAAATACATGTTCAACCACCTGCAATGGCGTCACCGTACGGCGACATAATTTCAGTACATCCCATATTCATTTCTCCGTCGCGCATGACGCCTGCCGGACAAGCAAAAGAATAAGGATAAATATTGCGACGCGTTTGAATCACGGGCATTTCTTTTTCCAACGCAGCAATGATGTCAGGAGATAGCGTTTGATCGGCGGTGATTTTCCCGCTACCGCTGACATCAATACGGGGTGTATGAAAGGCTTCTTCGAGGTCGAGACCATGATCGATCATGAAAGAGCTCAACTGCATCACGGCACCCAGGATTTTCCGTCCACCCGAGGCCCCGATCGCAAAGCGACGGCCTGCAGCATCCTCACCGATCACAGGCGAGTAGTTTGCCAAACACCGCTTGTTAGGACCAAGGGAGTTGGGTTTGCCAGGCTCGGGATCGAACCACATGATGCCGTTGTTGAGCAACATGCCTGTTGAGGGAGACACCACACGCGAACCAAAAATGGAGAGTAAGGTTTGCGTCACCGCACACATATTGCCTTCACGATCAACAACGCTAAAGTGCGTGGTGCATCCGGGCGCAGTGGGCGATTCATGATCACCCATATTTTCAAAGCGCAATTTAAAGGCCGCGTCGAGTGCGCGCGCAAAACCTGCGTAAGTCGCGGCGTCAGGTTTTCCTTTGCTCGGCGAAAGTTCACGCGCGAGTATTTCTAAGGCTTTGCCAAATGTTGGGCCGCCCGTGAGCCCTGGCGTTGCATACACTCGACCACCACGGTAGTTGATCGTCAGAGGTTCGACGATAGACGCCTGATAGTCGTGCAAGTCTTGCACGCTTAAACAGCCGCCTTTTGCGCGAACATCTTTAGCAAGTTGAGTGGCAATGTCGCCTTTATAAAAAGCGTCAGCACCACCTTCGGCAATTTGCATCAGTGTTTGTGAAAAGGCTTTTTGATTGAGATGCTTTTCGGTCAGTGAGGTCCACTCGCCGGCGATCGGCCAATGCCCGTCATCCAGAAACATCTTGGCTGTATCTGTATCTTTGCTGAGTACGCGCGCGTTTGCTGCAGTCACGAGCGTGGTGTACCAGTCGACTAACAATCCTTCGTCTGCGAGCTTTGCTGCAGGCGTGACGAGGTCTTTCCAGGGCATTCGACCAAAGTGTTTGTGGGCGAGGTCCATGCCCGCAACCGCACCCGGCACTGCGACAGCCGTCGCACCCATGACATTACGATCCTCGACTACCGCGGGCCAAGGAAACAAATCTGAAGACTTTCCCGCACCACTTAGCGGGTAGTTGGCTGGATTGAGCTCGCGGGGTGATCGGCAACCAAAATCGATCACGTGCGCTTTGCCTTCTTTGGCGCGCCACACAACCATGGTCCCGCCTGCTGCAGGACCGCTCATCCAGGGCTCTACGACCCCAATGGCAAACGATGTTGCGATGGCCGCATCAATGGCGTCGCCACCCGCATCGAGCACCGCAGCGCCCACTTTGGCGGCTCGGCGGTGCTGCGCGGCGACAACGCCGGCTTTGGTGGCGATGACAGCTTTACGCGTAATTTGTGAACTGGAAAAGTTTTCAAGCATGAGAATTCCGTTAAAGGTGACGTGTGCGCAACCACTCTATGACAAGCGGAACAAAAAGATTCGTACGGGTAACAGGAAAAAAGTGTCCGCCGTGCTCAAACAAATGCAAATCTGCATGATCAAGCATGGTGACGAGCTCTTCTTGCAAAAATGAAGGGACAATCAGGTCGTCACGCGCGCCTACGACAAGTTTTGGGACGGTGATGCGATGTACATCCGCGCTTCGATCAAAGGCAATCAGTGCGTCTAATCGTTCAGAAATAATGTGTTGCGCCTCAGGTGTGACAGGCGCATTGGCGCGCGCGTTCTCCAAAACTTTCCAGTTGTGATTGAGCCAATTCGCATCGTGCCCCATAAAAACGGACGAACAGGCATAGCCAACTGGATCTCTAAAGAGCATTTCGCGGCGCGTTGAAAAGAGTTCTTGTCGGTGTCGGCTGGATTTTCCCCAGGTCGCGCTAAAGATGCAGGCACGTATGCGCTCCGGTGCGATCAGGGCCATGGTTTGAGCGATACAGCCGCCTGTTGAGTGCCCCACAACGATCGCCTGATTCACATCACAGTGATCCAGAACGGCAAGACAGTCTTGCGCCAGTTGATCGATCGTACAGGGGGCCGTGCCACGAGAGCTTTTGGCGATCCCGCGCTGGTCGAGCCTGATCACCCGGTAATGTGCCGCCAGTGCAGGCACACAGGGATTCCAAAAATTTGCTGTGCCACCCAAGCCGCTGATCAGTAAAAGCGTGGGTCCTGTCCCGTCATCAAGGACGTTTAAAGACGCATTATCGTGGAGTGCCACAGTGTGGCTTCGAGAGTGGCTCATTGGAGTTGGCATGGTGTGCGCTTTAAAAATCACCTATGCTGCGTAGTATCGTGTAAACACTGACACTTGCCAACCTAGGATTTCATATGACGCAGAAATTTGCCCTGTTGCAGCGCAGCGATGAGTGACGGCAACCAGATCATTATTCCACCCACATTTATCGCGTTGTTCGTTGAACCTGGTCGAAGCAAGCCAAGTGCGACGCGAGAGCAGATTTATGAACGCTATGACTTGTGTGAGGACTTGGCTAACTTGTTGACGGAACAAGCGTCCAATAAGCTGTGGGAGCTAGGCATTACCGAAGCCGATGTGCTGGAGAGAATTCACCAGGGGCTAGGTGATGTGGATATTGGCTTGTCTGTGGCGGAAGCGCAGTGGGTAATCTTGCGTCTGGCAGAGATCCTTGGCTGGCAGGAAATGTATCCGCCAAGCCAAGGCGAAGTCAGTCAAAAACCTTAGGCTTTGTTTTCTTCTTGGTAACGCTTGAGGCCAGTCAGGATTTCTTGATGCGCCTCAGAGACATCGCCCCAGCCCTGTACTTTGACCCATTTTCCTTTCTCGAGGTCTTTATAGTGCTCAAAGAAATGCTGAATCGCATTCAGACTCATCGGATGAACATCTGACACTTTATTCAAATGATCGTAAAGAGGAAGAATTTTATTTTCAGGAACGGCTAAAAGCTTGGCGTCTTCACCACCCTCGTCTTCCATATTGAGAACGCCCAGTGCACGACAACGTACGACAACACCGGGAATCAGTGGAAAGGGCGTAATCACCAATACGTCGACTGGATCACCATCGCCAGCGATGGTCTTGGGGATATAGCCATAGTTGCAGGGGTAATGCATCGAAGTACCCATAAAGCGATCAACAAAAATCGCGCCTGATTCCTTGTCTACTTCGTATTTGATCGGATCAGCATTCATTGAGATTTCAATGATGACGTTAAAAGACTCGGGAAGATTTTTTCCCGGGCTGACTTTGTCGAGACTCATGTTGACTCCAGATGGACGAAATTGATAAGTAGATACCCTAATCTTAACAAAAATAGCCCCAATCGTATTGGCGACAGCACGGGTTTAGGCCTGAACGGTTAATGCATGACTTCATCTATCGGCGCTGGTTTTCCAAAGAGATAGCCCTGATAGAGCGTGCAGCCTAACTCAAAGAGCTTAGAGCGTTGCGCTTCAGTTTCGACACCTTCGGCGATCACCGAGAGCCCAAGGCTGTTGCCAAGCGTCACGATTGTTTGAGCGATTGCAGTGTCACTCGCACTCGTCACAATGTTGGTGATAAAGCCTTGATCAATTTTGAGTTGGTCCAAGGGTAGGCGTTGCAGGTATGACAAGGAAGAAAAGCCTGTGCCAAAGTCATCCAGAGAAAAGCCGATTCCATGGCCTTTGAGAATCGTCATTTTTGTAATGAGACTTTCAATTTCGCTGACCAGTACGCTCTCTGTCAGCTCAAGCTTGAGGCGATGGCCTGGTGCGCCAGTTCTTTTCAGTGTCGAAAGCACTTGCTCAACATAATCTGTTTCATGGAATTGCATGGCGCTCACGTTTACTGAAATCGTGAGGCGGGACGTTTTGGGGTCATTCGCCCAGCTCGCAAGTTGTTGACAGGCGGTTTCTAATACCCATCGTCCAAGAGGAAGCACTAAGCCACATTGCTCTGCAGCAACAATAAAATTTCCGGGAGAGACTATTCCCCGGGTAGGATGATTCCATCGTATGAGCGCTTCAAAGCCGGTCAGCTGATTGCGAGCATCCATTTGCCGCTGATAGTAAAGAACGAATTCGCCTTTCTTGAGTGCATCGCGTAAATCAGCTTCGAGAGCGACACGCTCACTCACGAGCTCTTGCATCGTTAAATCAAAAAACTTAAGCGCGCCACGGCCTATTTTCTTGGCGTGATACATGGCGAGCTCTGCATGTTTCAATATGGAAGCGCCATTTTCTTGTTCGATGTTCAAGAGTGAGATGCCAATACAACAAGAGCTGTGGTGCTCAGTCTGATGGATATCAAACGGCTGATGAATCGCACTGATAATTTTTCGAGCAATCATCTCAGCCGTACGCGCAGCCTCATCTGGTTGCACACTCAAGCCACTTAAAATAACAGCGAATTTATCACCGCTAATTCGTGCGACGAAATCACTTTTAGGAATAGCATCTTTGATTCTTTTTGATACTTCTTTGAGCCACAGATCACCATTGTCATGACCAAAGGAGTCATTCAGTGTTTTAAAATCATCCAGATCGATGTGAAGCAATGCTCCCAGATAATGAAGATTTTTACGCTCTTCTATCGCAAGGTTTAAGCGTTGCATGAGCAAGCGTAAATTGGCTAAACCTGTGAGAGTGTCAAAGTATTCAAGGTATTCAATTTGATCCGAGGCAATTTTTTTCGCAGTGATATCTTGTGTGACAGATAGAACGCAGACTTCCCCATTGAGGGATATCGTGTTGGCTGAAACAAGCGCATACACAATTCGACCCGTATGTGTCACAAAACGCGTTTCAAAGTGCTCACAAGAGCGGTGTGATTCAAGAATATGCAGGAATGTTTCGCGCTCTGACCAAGACACCCAAATGCCCATATCAAGAGAGGTTTTTCCAATGATATCTTGGCGCTCCCAGCCGAACATCTTGGTGTGTCCATCATTGATGTCGAGAAACCTACCGTCTGCGAGTCTCGTCAGGCTGACCGCATCGGGACTCGTACGAAAAATCGTGCGATAACGCTCCTCGCTTTCTTTGAGCGTCTCTTGTCGAACAGTCAGCTCCTCTAACAGTCTATTAAAGCCGCCGATGAGTTGTCCGATCTCGTCTTGACGGCGGACAGGTAAGGCCTCAAGTTTGGACTCAGGATTGGCAAGCTGTGCAAGTTTGTGAGCGGTTAACTGTAGAGGCCTGAGCTGACGAACAAGTACCCACCAGGTCAGACTACCCGTCAAAAATGTCAGGAGTAATGCCATAAAAAATATACGCCGCTCCATGTTGGCGATAGGCGCGAATGCAATTTGTGTTGGCAGGGCTACCGCGACAAACCAGTTGATACTACTGAGGTGTTTAACACCAGTAATGACTTCGAAACCGAGAGGATTGATAAAAATATCAATCCCTTCAAATCCAGCGACAAACTTATCCAGACTGGCATTCATACGCGCTTCAGGTAGCGATGTCATCTGAAGATTTTTATCGGAACTTGTAACGACAATGCGATGCGTTGCATCAATTAAGCGATAGCTACTGGAGGCATTGACATGATTGCGCTCAATTCGATCAATAAAGTTTGATTCATTCAGATTAATAATCCCTGCAAGTGCCGCAATCACGTTCCCGCCTGGACTTTTGATCGGTACGCCGATGCCAAAGATAGGCGCGTTCACTTGTCGCCCGATGACTGGCCGCCCGATGGTGGGTTCGCCATTTTTTAGGGTGTTGGCGATGTAGTCTCGATCTAGAAAATTGATGCCTAAGCGCTCTAGGTCGACAGGAACAGACGCGAGCGTTTGTCCGTTGCGATCAGTGATGAAGGTACCACCATTAAACATCCCTTGGAAAATCTTACGATCTTCTAGAAATCGCTGGAGTTCGGCCGAGGAGCTAATGTTTTGCTTTTCGATTATTTGTACGATTTGCTGCAACGCTGCAATGCGATTATCAATTTCATCATTGACTTCGGAGGCCATCAAGGCCGCAAAGGCGTATTGCTGCTCGCCTAAAACACGCTGCATATCATGGCGCAAACTATGGCTGATTGCGTAACCGAAAGACCACAGGCTCACTATAAAAATGAGCAGCATTAAAAGAGTAATACGTGTCTTAAGCGAGTTTTGTTGAAAATGACTCTTGTTCATCATGACGCTAACCTACGGTTTTGCTTGGTACAGAATACACCTTATGGGCTATGCGCGCTAAGGTTCAATAAAACTTGACCCTTAAAACTCCGAGTCAGTATTGACCGATAAAATGTAGAGATGTCGAACATTACAAAATCACAGAGGCGCAAAAGCTGATGGCATATTTAAAATCATTCCGTTTATTGTTCGTCTCTATTCTGGTGACTGTCATGCTGACGACTCAGGCAGCAGCACTTGGAGTGGGCGACAATATAAAAATTGATAAGCTTTTGCTGTTGGATGGTCGGCAACTTAATGCTGCTGATATCAAAGGAAAGTATTTGGTTGTACAAGTATGGGCAACTTGGTGTCCATACTGTCGCCGACAAAACGTCAATCTAAAAGAACTTGTCAGGCGCACGCAAGGGGGAAACTTGCTGGTCGTTGGTTTGTCGGTCGATCAGGCACAAGATACTGTTTTGAATTACGTCAAACAAAACGACATTAACTTTCCTATCGCAATGATGACACCAGAACTTGATCGCGCAATTGGCAAGCGTCGAGGCATACCTGAGTTGTATGTGATTGATCCATCTGGTCGTGTGCTGCAAAAAGATGTTGGTCAGATGGTTGATCTGGATGTGTATGAGCTCGCGAGATTTAACCGTCGTTAAGCGACTTACTCGTTTTGAATCGAGATATAGATGTTGTACGCATTCATGCGATTGGCAGCATTAAAAAGCGGTATTTTTGCGTAGCGTGACCAGTCTGTAGCGGCATAGGCTTCATCAAAGGGTTCTAAGTCCCTAGCGGCCTGTTGCATCGCCTGACGAACATAAACAAGATAGTCACGCGTGAACTGTAAGTCTTCTTTTGCCGAGGTGGAGGAGGGACCGTGTCCTGGAACAATGACCTGAGCATCGCGCTTAAGTAATTTGTCCAAGGAGTGGATCCAGCCCAGACTATCTGCCTGTCCAACGTAGGGAATGCGTCCTCGAAAAACAAGGTCACCCGCGAAAAGCACACCTTCGGAAGGAAAGTAGATGGCAAGGTCGTCGGGTGTATGCGCCGGACCCATTTTGATTAAATCCACATCAAGTCCACCTAACGTCATTCGAGTGTCTTCGACAATCCATCTTGATGCAGGTACCAGTCGTGTTTGGTCATTAATCCAAGGCGCAAGCTCAGAACGAGAAGCTTGAAGGCGGAGTTGAGCCGTATCTGAATTCAAATAATCTTTCGCACTCTCTTGCGCGATGACGGTTGCACCGATATCGATAAAGCTCTGAAGTCCGTAAATGTGATCCGCATGATAGTGCGTCGCGATGACAAATTGAATCGGCTTATTCGTGAGTTTGCGAATTTCGTCGATCAGTTGTTGGCCAAGTGTAGGCGAGCCTAGTGCATCGATGACAACGACACCTGTCGGACCAATGACAACGCCTGCATTAGAAATAAAGTTTTTGTTGAGGGGTGAGCCAAGCGCCGAGACACCTTCGGCATAGTAAGCATTTTTGCTGACTTGCGTCAGCGTCAAGACACGTTCGGCTGCATGACTGCTCACGCTCAGCAGAATCAGGCTGAGGGCAAGGGCAAGCAGACGCAATGATTTCGTCATCGCGGTCAACGTCAAGGCTTGATATAAGCGAACTTTTGCTGTGCTTGCAGATCTGCTAGACGAGCAACTCCCGAGGGAGTAAACGTTGCCTCAAGTACAAACTGATCTTTTTTGAGATTTCTATTTTTGAGTGTGATCTCGCACACCTCAAATACCACACCACGTGAGACAAGTGCGGACACGAGTGGTGCGTACTCTGCCTTGGATTTTTTATCCTGTGCACCATCCATCACAAGATCAACACCATTGGCGTGCATGACGACAGTAATTTTGGTGCTTGGCGCGACATCAAGATGATTGCGAATATTTCTGAGACCTTTGAGTCCTTGTGCTTCAGCATCATCAACGTGGTAGACGACCTTGTTTGGCTCAGGGGTATAAGCTTTCTGGGCAAAGATAGGCGCTGACGTTAAACCCAGCACGATGCTGATGCAAAGCGAGAAGAGTGATTTTTTCATGAGTTATCCTGCCATGCCTGGGTTATTGGATGCGCCTTTGATCACAGGCGTGTTGGGCGCTTTTGCTGCGACAGTTTTAATTTGTCGAAGATAAGTGGCCATGACATCCCAGATGGGCTCGCCGCCAGCGTCACGTGCAGCTTCGGAGACAGGTGCCCAGCCAGCAACTTTGTATGTTTTCGAAGCCTCAATTGGCTTGTCACCCAAGCGCATATCCGAAATCCGGTTGCCAGCAGAGGCGGTAGGATCAATGGTGTATTGCATGCCACCGACACGGACCATGTCGCCGCCCTGCTGATAATAGGGGTCTGGATTAAAGAGATTGTCTGCAACGTCTTCGAGTACGGTCTTGATCATTTCGCCACTCATGGGCGTCATGGTGGTGTATGGATAGGTGATGGCTGTCTGATCGAGCAAGTGCTCCATCGTGATCGCTTGCCCAGGCAAAATCGAGGTGCCCCATCTAAAGCCTGGAGAGAACGCGATCTCCGCGCCTTTCATGTTGATCAGGCCATCCACAATCAGTTGATCAAAGGTTCCGTTGAAATTGCCACGGCGATATAAGGTGCCCTCAGCGGTAGCAAGTTTTTCATTGAGCTTGGTTTCAAAGGGGGCACGAATTTTGGTGATGAGCGCATCCATCGGCTTGTCAGCAGGGATGAGATCTGCGAAAACAGGCAAGAGGCGGTATCTAAAGTCAGAGACTTTGCCGTTTTTGACGTCGAAGTCGAGCACGCCTAGGAACTTGCTATTCGAGCCTGCATTGGTGACGAGCGTCACGCCGCCCGGATTGGTGACCTTGACGGGAACGGGGACGCCATCGTGGGTGTGGCCACCCATAATCGCGTCAATGCCGCGGACACGACTCGCCATTTTGAGGTCTACATCCATTCCGTTGTGAGACAGCACGACCACAACTTGAGCACCTTTGGAGCGCGCAAGATTGACCGTTTTTTGCATGTTCTCTTCGTCGATGCCAAACGACCAGTTTTCAACGAGGTAACGTGGGTTGGCGATCGGCGTATATGGGAAGGCTTGTCCGATAATTGCGACAGGGATCCCATTCATTTCACGCATGACAAAAGCATCAAAAACAGGATCTTCAAAATCCGTGGTCTTGATATTTTGCGCGACAAAATTAACTTTGCCGGCGAAATCTTTTTCGACAATTTCCTTTACGCGTTCTTCGCCGAGTGTCATTTCCCAGTGTGCGGTCATGATGTCTACGCCGAGTGCGAGACACGCGTCGACCATGTCCTGACCTTTGGTCCACAGGGCGGTGCCAGAACCTTGCCAAGTATCGCCGCCATCCAACAGAAGCGCTCCGGGACGACTGGCACGGACTTGTTTGACTAAGGTCGCTAAATGCGCAAAACCGCCAACTTTTCCATATTGCAACGCTGCTTTGTCAAAGTCGAGATAGGTCAAGGCATGGGCTTCATGTGTGCCAGGTTTGATGCCATAAAACTTTAGGAACGCATCGCCCACGAGGTGAGGAGGTTTACCAAATTGTGAGTCAAACCCTAAATTGACATTGGGCTCACGAAAGTAAATGGGTTTGAGTTGTGCGTGGCAATCAGTAAAGTGCATCAGATGTACGTTGCCGAACTTCGGCAGGTCATACAAAGTCGTTGCCGCTTGTGCACGACTTGTTCCAGACCCCAGCGAAAGGCCCGCAGCAGATGCGATGGCCATTAGCTGGACAAATTCACGACGACTCATACCCATTTTGTGCTTCCTTGTAGCGTAATACTTGCGAACTCTTTTGTTACTTGTTAACGGGAGAGGCGGGATCTAACAAAAGTGCCATCACGTCTTTCATTTGTTGTTCCGTCAACAAATTGAAATGCGCCATGCGAGGCATATTGCTACAAGCGTTATAGGCTTTCGAATTGTTGATCCGGTTCCAGGTGTAAACCAAGATGGGCTCACTATTGCCACGTGTTTTACCGTAGGCCAAGAGTGAAGGACCAATAGTGCCGTAAGAGATTTCTTCTTTTGTGATTTGGTGACAGTTGTAGCAACCCCCGCCATTCACTGTTTTCAGAGTGTCACTCCACGTGGCACCTCGACCGCTTTGGGCAACCTTTTCGCCTGCCTTCCAGTCTCCGAGATACTTGCCATCCGAAGGTGGTTTGATCTCAGCTAGAGCTGCTTTTTGCAGTGCTTCCGCTTTCTTTTGGCCTTCTGCACTCGTGCGGAATTTCTCATCCGAGCATAACGCCTGGAATTCATCTTGCTTGATGCGATCCAGTTTGGCGATGCCTTGTTCGCGGAAACTGCGATCCATCACGGCTTGTACAGCAGGGTCAATTTGTTGTGCAAAGCTTGCGGGAGCGGCTGATAGCATCAGCAAGCTTGTTCCAATGCTTAGGCCGAGTGTTTTAAATGTTATTTTCATTTCTGTGCTCCCTCGATTAGCGCTTCAAACCGGGCGTCTGAATCGTGCCGCCGTTCGCAGTGTTCGCCATAAAGACCGAAAGTGCGATGGTGGCATCAGAGCCGTAGATTGGGAAAGGCATGCGTTGCTGACGGTAGCAATCATTCAGTCGTTGTTGCATAGTCCAAAAAGTACCACTTGAAACACGGTAGGCAGGCCAGCTACCCCAACCCTCTGCAGCACCTTTCTGTTTGGTCAGGTTAGGCAAATCTTGCATACGGATACGTTGATTGTCGACAGCGTGGCAAGAGGCACAAGAAAAGTCCATAGGACCGCCTTGAAGATAAAAAATCTTTTCGCCTAGTGCGAGCATTTCTTTTTCTTTTGGATGCGTCGCGGACACATTGATTTTCATCCCTTTCGATTGCGTCACGACGTAGGCGACGATTGCCTCGAGGTTTTTGCGAACCCCTTTGCCAAATGAGCCTTTGACGATATCCGCTTCGGGGATACCTTGGAGCGTACTCATGCAAGTCATCAGGCGAGACTCGAGATCCTGTACCCGATCGGTATCTTTAAAGTAGCGCGGCAGCTGAGCAGAGGCGCCGCTGACTACACCTGGGCCCAAACCTAAATCGCACTTTTCTAAGCTGGCATTTTTAGGACCTGCCGGTTTTGCCCACAGCTCTTCGCCTTCGGCTTCGTAAAGCTCAGAAGGATTGCCGTCCGCAAGCATACGACGATACTCAGCCAGCTGGTCAGACGCTGATTGCGCGTAAACAATCGATGTCGCACCGATTAGGCTTGCTAAAAGCCCTGTAAGTACATACCGTTTCATGGAGTGTCTCCTGTATCGCCAACATGCAAAGGATGGCCTCAAGGCTCCTCCTTTGCATCGGCGCATTTGTTATTTGATATCGGTTTTGTCGGTACGGGTTTCGCCCTTGTTATCGACCCAAGTCACGCTCATAGCGTCGCCTTTCTTTGCGGAGCCTTTAAGTTTGAAATGTAGGAAGGGATCTTTTGACACTGCAGGTCCGAACTGTGCGCTGTAAACGACTTTATCGCCAATTTTTGCTTCGACAGTTGAAATAAACCATGCAGGAATGGTGGTGCCTTCGGGTGTCTTGCGTTGACCTGTTTCCATGTCATGTTTCATCAGAACACGGACGTCAACAACGCCATCTTTTTCTGTTGCACGTATGCGCATTGGACTTGCCATGATTAATTCTCCTAGACTATTTCTGTGCCCAGCTTGGGCGAATTGATTTCAATGAGGATGGAATATCAGAGTGGGATGAAAGCAGGTTTAACCGCCACAACCACCAAGAGTGACCTTGACTTCTTTTGAAGCCATCAGCCATTTACCATCAACCTTAGCTAGGGCGTATACGTTTGAAGTTTGTCCCATTTTCACGCGTGTTGAAGCAAAGGCTTCAGCGCCGGCAGGCACAATAAACATTGCAGCCATTGCACTCGGATTTTTTTCAACCAAGATAGCCATTTCCGTTGCTTTCAAGTCTGTCTCCACGCCAACAGGCACGACGGCGCCGTTCTCAGCGATGTCAGGTGCACGCAAGATGACTGCATCAGATTTTTGTGGCGCACCACCACCGAGTACTTTCATGACATCATCAAGTGTCTTGGCTTCGAATGCGGCTTTATTCCATGTCGCGGCTTCAGCTTCGGTCATCAATCCTGCGCTAGCCATTAAGCCAACCAAAGCGGTCATTTGCAGGAGTCTGCGTCGTTGTACGTTCATCATTATTCCTTTGCGGATAGAAATTTAAAAATGTGTTTTTTTATTAAATGGATACTGGATGTTGAGTTTAAGAGCCCGTTAGCATCCATTGCACCAGACGATTGATTTCGGCATCTGGAATTTGGGAATGCGGAGGCATGGGTATTGCGCCCCAAGCACCTGAACCTCCATTTTTAACTTTTGCACTGAGCTTGGCAAGTACATCTTGGTCTTTATACTTTTTGGCTATATCGGCAATCGATGGTCCGACACCTTTTGCTACGGGTGCATGGCAGGCTGCACAATTGTTTTTTGTGAACGCTTGTTGCAGCGCTGCTGAGTCACTTGCTGCCGCAGGTTTTGCTGAAGTTGCCGGTGCAACACCCGTTTGAGCACTCGCCACTTTGGTGACGTAATTCGCGCCTGGTAATGCTTTGAGAGGTGGTTGTGTTGAATCAGCGCCTCGGAAGGGACCAAAAGTACGATTCTGCTCAGCAATATTGTCGTGCGCATTGCGCGCAAAATCAGGCAAGGTCGAGGTGATTTTGACGTCTGTTGCGCAGTTTGTCATGCAAGCTGTGGCCTTGACATCTGGCGTTCCAGAGACCAACCACATGCCATGCTTGGTGGTCATACCGTTGCGATTCGGCATACGCCCTTGAACCTCAGCGATATTTTTGTCGCTGAGTGTGAAGTCCTCAGGCACGATTTCTCCAAGCGCCAAAATATATGCAACAAGCGCATACGTATCATCGGCAGAAAGCGTGCGAGGTGCGTTCCAGGGCATCGCGCGATAGATGTAGTCGTACAGTGTCGAAACAGTCGGGACCTTCATGAGCGTTGTGCGCTGGGGCTGATTTTGAGACGTCAGCGAGGCCACGCGACCTGTTTCTATATCTTTTGCAGATGTCCCGCCAACAATGGGTGTAAACACCTCGTTGGACTCACCAAAAGCGCCGTGACAACTCGCGCATTTTGCTTCCCAGATTTCCTGACCCTGGTCTGCGGTGCCTGAGCCTTTGGGTAGACCTTTGAAGTCAGGTCTGACGTCGATATCCCATGCGGCAACTTCTGCTGGAGTTGCGACGCGGCCAATACCTGTGTATTGAGAAAGATCCTGTGCGTGTACCAGTCCACTTGCTAACGCTAAGGCAGCAAGGCTGGTAATGTTTTTAACCAACTTGTACATTGCTAACCTCTCCGTTTGTGTCGACTTTCCAAGATTGAATGGCATTGTTGTGATAGATGGAGCGTGTGCCGCGCACTTCTCGCAACATTCGAATGGGTGGCTGGACGTACCCTGTTTCATCGATTGCGCGGGATTGCAGGATTGCAGGCTTGCCATCCCATACCCAGTTAATGTTAAAGCGCGTCAGTGCTTTACTCAGGATGGGTGCTTCCATCCGTGCTTCTCGCCAGTTGCGGCCGCCATCGACTGATACATCGACACGTTTGATTTTTCCGCGTCCGGACCACGCAATGCCGCTGATGTTGTAAAAGCCTGTGGTCAGAAGCTGTTGGCCACCTGAGGGGGTGGTGATGACGGATTTGCATTCTTGGATGGAGGTGTACTGTCTGTGCATGCCATCGGGCATGAGATCAATGTAGTGAACCGCCTCATCTTTAGCCGCATACGGCATGTCACCGACTTCAATCCGACGCAACCATTTGACTGAGCTGACACCCTGTACGCCAGGGACCACCAGACGAAGCGGATAGCCATTTTCTGGGCGCAACATTTCACCATTCATCGCCCAAGCAACGATGACATCGTCGCGTGCGATTTCCATGGGAATGGTACGTGTCATGCCTGAGCCATCACCGCCTTCAGCCAGAACGTATTTACCTTTGGTGAAATCCGCGCCGACCATATCGAGCAGTAACGAAAGAGGAATGCCTGTGAACTCACAACAAGAAATCATGCCATGGGTATATTGCACCGTCGGGACGGCAACGTTGCCCCATTCCATACCTGTATTTGCGCCGCACTCAATAAAGTGAATGCGTGAAACAGAGGGCAGGCGCATGAGATCTTCCATGGTAAAAACCATGTCTTTTTTGACAAGACCATTGATCATCAAGCGGTGCTGCGCGGGGTCGATGTCATACCAACCTTGATGATGCCGTTCAAAGTGCAAACCGCTAGGCGTAATCATGCCAAACAGTCCTTGCAGCGGGGTGAAGGCAACTGATGCGGCAGACACGCGTGTCAGTCCTGGTGACTCACGACGTTGCAGATTGGCTTCATATTTTGATGGCATGCCATAAGGCTTGGCAGCAACTGGCTGACCCAGCGTGGTTTGCCAGGGTTGTTTTTGCAAAATGGCTGGGTCGCCTTGTGACGCACGCGCTTGTGGCGCAAGGCTCGTTGCAGCAACGCCCGCAGCCACGGCACCAAAGAAACTATTTCGCAAAAATCCACGACGTGTATCGTCCATGCCTTGCTCTGTCAGTTCAGAAGCAAAGTCCCGCGATAAAAAGTTTTCCGGTGCTTTTTGGAGCTTTCCGGGTTGGAGCGCTAGGTTTTTCGGATTCAGCATAGTGCGTGTTCGCCTGAAACTTTGGTTGGAGTAGGTGTAACCCATTAGCGACAGTCTTATATGGTCTTGTTATAAACTAATGTCGCAAAGTAATAAACAAGTTACTTAATTTTTACTATTAAATAAACTCAGGCATACCCTAATATAGGGAGCAAATAATAGAAATACGCCTTGACAGTAGATAAATATATAACCTTAGTTATAATAATTTAGGAGAGAAGAATGGATTTCGACCATATTCGTGATGTCGAGGCGTTGAGTGGCGTGACACTCCGGACTCGCAGAGAGTTTTTGCGCAACTCCTCTGTTATTGGCATAGGCCTCGGTTTTGCTTCGGTTGCACAACCAACATTTGCTCAGGTTATACAAACCGACTTCACTGGCATCAAAGCAGGTGAGGAAACGATCAAAGATGGGGATATTGAACTATTCGCCTATG
Organism: Zwartia sp.; assembly: GCF_049655405.1. GTDB lineage: Bacteria > Pseudomonadota > Gammaproteobacteria > Burkholderiales > Burkholderiaceae_B > Zwartia. Next base: position 313,796 of record NZ_JBASJR010000009.1, on the reverse strand, counting down.
TAGCAAGACCGACAAGCAATGCAGATAAATTACCCATTGTCATCATCGCTAGTGAAATTTTTGGTGTTCACGAGCATATTGCGGATGTTGCAAGACGTTTCGCGAAGCTAGGTTATCTTGCGATTGCGCCAGAGTTTTTTACACGAGCGGGTGACCCGACAGCATTGGGCACCATGGCAGAAATCATGACCCAAATCGTTGCTAAAACGCCAGATAAACAAGTCATGGGCGATATTGACATAGCGCTTAAGTGGGCAGGCACCCATGGCGGCGACTTGGGTAGAGTAGGTATCACAGGCTTTTGCTGGGGTGGACGGATCACCTGGCTGGCGTGTGCAAATATTCCACAAATACGTGCTGGCGTTGCGTGGTATGGGCGCCTAGTAGGTGAAAAAAGTGATAATTTTCCAGTCCATCCCGTTGATTTGGCAGCACAAATGAAGGCGCCAGTATTAGGCTTATATGGCGGAAAGGACACAGGGATTAGTTTAGAAACGGTTGAGCAAATGAAAGCTGCTTTGGCTGCAGCAAAAGGTAACAAAGCAGCTGCGGCAAGCAAATTTGAAATCTACCCAGATGCACCACATGCCTTTCACGCAGACTACCGTGCGACGTATCAACCCGGACCGGCCAAAGACGGATGGGCGAAATGCGTTGAATGGTTCAAACAAAATGGTATTTAGAAAAGTCAGATAACGATGTTAAAACGTTAAAAATAAAATGTTGAGGAGTTGGACAATGCGAAAAAAACTTTCACAATCAATCCTGCTGTCTGGCTTGATGGGGCTAGCGCTAAGCGGAGTAGCACAAGCACAAGACATACAAGCCCAGCGTTTGTATAACCAGAGTCTTGCGGCAACGTGTGCAAATTGTCACGGAACGAATGGCGTCAGTGTTCCTGGCGTCACGGTGCCCATGATTAATCAATTGCCTGAGTCAGTCATGTATGAGCGTTTAATGGAATACAAGGCTGGCACACGGACTGGCACAATCATGCCCCAACTCGCCAAAGGCTATACCGACGAACAACTGAAAACGATTGCTAGCGTTCTCGGCAAGAAAAACTAAAGGAGCACAAACATGAATCGTCGACATTTTCTAGGACAAAGCGCAGCGGTTGCAGGTTTGGCTTTTGGTTTAAATGGACAAGCTCAAGCAAGCTCCCTTAAGAGTGCACAGATTGTTGTTGTGGGGGCGGGCTATGGGGGGGCGACTGCTGCCAAGTATCTGAGACTGCTGTCAAACAATACGGCGCAAGTCACTTTGATTGAACCCAATCCCCAGTTCATTTCATGCCCAATGTCCAACTTGGTCGTGGGCGGTTCGCGTCAGTTGAGTGAGCTCTCAGTTCAATACGCGGGCCTTGAAAAAAATCACGGTGTGAAAATGGTCAAAGACTCGGTTGCGAGTATTGATCGTGAAAAGAAAACTGTACAACTCGCTTCAGGCCAGACGGTGAAGTACGACAAGCTTGTTCTGTCACCCGGCATCGGCTTGATGATGGATAAAATCGAAGGTCTCGATGCCGCTAATAAAGCCGGAGTAACACTTCAGGCATGGAAAGCGGGTCCTGAAACTGTCGCATTACATAAACAAATCGCAGAGATGAAAGATGGTGGTGTGTATGCCTTGAGCATCCCGCTCGCACCGTATCGTTGCCCTCCTGGACCCTATGAGCGTGTGTGTCAGGTTGCAAACTATCTAAAGAAAAACAAACCTAAATCAAAGGTGTTGGTGTTCGACGCTAACCAAGACGTGACATCAAAAGGCAAGTTGTTTAAAGAGGCTTGGGCAAAGCTTTATCCAGGCATCATTCAATATATGCCTGAGCACAATGTGACAGCGATCGATGCAAAAACGCGCACCATTAAATTTGAGGTGCAAGATGATGTAAAAGCCGATGTGCTAAATATTTTGCCTCCAATGAGTGCAGGAGACTTGGTTGTAAAGTCAGGCTTGGCTGATGCGAATGGCCGCTGGTCAAATGTCAATTTCTTGAACTTTGAATCTGTTGCCGCAAAAGATATTCATATCATTGGCGACTCTATACAGATTGCACCTGCGATGCCTAAGTCAGGGCATATGGCGAATCAACATGCAAAGGTCACGGCTGCCGCAATCATTGCGGAGTTGAGTGGTTTTGCGATTAATCCACAACCTGTGCTGACCAACACTTGCTACAGTTTTGTCAACGATACAGATGTTGTGCATGTGGCGAGTGTTCACCAATATGTTGCGGCTGAAAAAACGTTTAAAACCGTTCCTGGTTCAGGTGGTTTGTCGCCTGCACCAACCGCACTTGAGGGAACTTACGCCTGGGGTTGGGCAAAAAATATTTGGGCAGATAGTTTGGTTTAAAAACAGACACTTTTAAACCGAAGCCTAAAAAACAAAAAAGCTGTCAGGTGAAAACCTGACAGCTTTTTTAATCTATGGTGCCGGAGAAAGGAATCGAACCCTCGACCTTCTCATTACAAGTGAGCTGCTCTACCAACTGAGCTACTCCGGCATTCAGACCTAAAGGTCAAAAACTTCAACAACGGACAGAATTATAAATGATTTGTGGAAAACGTTCTTGAGATATTCACTATTTGACGATAGAAAGTTTTGGACGCTTATTTTCAGGTGGTTTTGGTCCATCTGTGTCAGGCGAAACAGTCTCGTCTTGTCGAGCAAGATCGAAGCTTTCTGAGGGCTCTATAGATGAAGTTGAAGGTTCAGCTTCAAAGCCCATCCCCGCACCCGTTTCGCGCGCATAAATCGCTACGATATTTGCGATCGGTACGTAGAGATTTTCGGTGATACCACTAAATCTGGCCTGAAACTCAACAGCCTCGTTACCGATTACAAGTCGATTGGTTGCCAGCGCACCAATATTGAGCGTGATCTGTCCATCGCGCACATGTGCGGGCGGGACCAGGGTGTTTGCATCAACCTGCACAACAATCTGGGGAGTGTAGCCATTGTCCGTACACCATTCGTGCAAAGCACGAAGCATGTACGGTTTCGTGGATGATTCAGCCATGATGGAGGCGCTTAACGGCGCATAACCTTTTCAGACGGTGTCAATGCTTCGATGTAAGCCGGGCGGGAAAAAATACGCTCGCCATATTTTTGGATGGGCGCAGCTGTTTTAGGCAACTCAATGCCGTAATGATCTAAACGCCACAAGAGCGGGGCCATAGCCACGTCAAGCATCGTGAACTCTTCGCCGAGCATATATTTGTTTTTGAGTAACAATGGCGCGAGTTGTGACAAACGATCGCGAACAGCGGCGCGTGAGATATTCAGGCGTTTCTCATCACCACGGATAGATCTGTCTTCGAGTGCGGCAACGTGAACAAACAGTTCTTTTTCAAAGTTATACAAGAACAGTCTCGTCCGAGCACGCATCACAGGATCAGCAGGCATCAGCTGGGGGTGAGGAAAACGCTCATCGATATATTCATTGATGATGTTTGACTCATACAAAATCAGGTCGCGCTCAACCAAAATCGGCACCTGACCATAAGGATTCATGACAGAAATGTCTTCGGGCTTGTTGTACAAGTCGATGTCACGGATTTCAAAATCCATACCCTTTTCGAACAACACAAAGCGGCAGCGATGTGAGAAAGGGCAGGTGGTTCCGGAGTAAAGGACCATCATGATGGATATCCGTCCTAAAAATTAATACTGATAGAAAAAGCAAAAAGCCAGCGTCTACGACTGCAGACGCTGGCCCAAGTCAACAACTTATTTAACGTGTTTCCAGAACGAAGCGTTCAGGCGCCAAGCAATCAAGAAAAAGATTCCGAGGAACAGCAACACCCAGACACCAATCTGTTTGCGCTTTTGCTGGATAGGCTCTGCCATCCAAGTCATAAAGCCGGTCAGATCAGCCATGTCACGATCATAGGCGGCTGCACGCTGTGGATCTAGGGGTTTAAATTTGTGCTCAACCGATGGCTTACCAGTGTAATTGGCGAGCGGCTCCGCCTTGGAGGCAACATAACCTGCTGCATCATAGGTCGTCACAATACGCTCCCAGCCTGCTGGTTTGCCAGCTTGTGCAGGTGTTTTGTGTGTGGTGGTCACTGTCATTTCGCGCTGGCCCTGACGCTCCCACAAGACGTGGGGCATGCCTGCATTGGGGAAGGCTAAGTTGTCCCAACCCGTTGGCTTGCTCGTGTCACGATAAAAAGTGCGAAGGTAGGTGTAGATGTAATCAGAACCTGTTGGTCCAGCATTGATGGATTTAGCACGTGCCATCAAGGACAAATCTGGTGGCGCTGCGCCGAACCATGTTTTGCCATCTTTGACAGAAACTGAACCCATCATTAAGTCACCAACTTTTTCACCAGTGAACAACAAGCTTTCACGGATCTGTTGGTCAGTGAGACCAATATCCTTGAGCTTGTTGTAGCGCATGGCGGAAGCGCTGTGACAGTTTAGGCAGTAGTTCACGAATAGCTTCGCACCGTTTTGGAGAGAGGCAACATCGTTGATGCGATCTGGTGCGCGCTCAAGCGGGAAGTCTCCGCCAGCGGCGGAGGCGCCAGTGCATGTGATCACTAGGGCAAGAGCACAAAGCAGCTTCTTGATCATGGTCATTCCGTAAATAAAGTTAAGCTCAATGTGCGTGGAACGTGACACGGTCAGGGACCGGTTTGAATGTTCCAAGGCGACTCCAGACAGGCATCAGCAAGAAGAAACCCAAATAAATGAGTGTTCCGATTTGCGACATCAAATTAAAAATGTCGGTCGGAGCTTGCGTACCCAAATAGCCCAGCACAATAAAGTTTACAAAGAAGATGCCGTAAAGCACCTTGTGCCAGCTAGGACGATAGCGAATCGACTTGACTGGGCTGTAATCGAGCCAGGGGAGGAAGAACAGCAGGACAACAGCGCCGCCCATGGCAACAACACCCCAGAACTTGGCATCGATCGCGCGCAGCAAGACTGCTACAACGAGTAACGCAACTGGAACAATCAGTTTGGCTAAGCCCTTGGTTTTGAAAAACATCACAATGGCTGCCAGAACAGCGGCACCGGCCAGCACCCAAGTAAAGTCGTCCGTTGTCGCACGCAACATCGAATAGAAAGGCGTGAAATACCAGACAGGTGCAATGTGCAGCGGCGTCTTCAGCGGATCAGCAGGCAAGAAGTTGTTGAACTCCAGGAAATAGCCACCCATTTCAGGCGCAAAGAAAATAATCGCCATGAAAATAATAAAGAAACCAGCCACGCCCAAAATGTCATGAACGGTGTAGAAAGGATGGAAAGGGATGCCATCCAAAGGACGGCCATGCTTGTCCTTTTTGGCTTTGATATCCACGCCGTCGGGGTTGTTGGAGCCCACTTCATGCAAGGCAATCACGTGTGCAGCTACCAATCCCAACAGCACCAGAGGAATGGCAATAACGTGAAAGGCAAAGAAGCGATTCAGTGTGGCATCGGACACAACATAGTCGCCGCGAATCCAGATTGAAAGCTCAGGGCCAATAAAAGGGATGGCTGAAAACAGGTTCACGATCACCTGAGCACCCCAGAAGGACATTTGTCCCCAAGGCAGGAGGTAACCAAAAAACGCTTCGGCCATCAGGCACAAGAAAATGCCAACACCAAAAATCCAGACGAGTTCGCGGGGCTTACGGTATGAGCCGTAAATCAGCGCGCGGGTCATGTGCAGGTAAACCACAACAAAAAACATTGAGGCGCCTGTTGAGTGCATGTAGCGGATAAACCAGCCGCCTGGCACTTCGCGCATGATGTACTCGACGGACTGGAATGCAAACTGGGCATCAGGCTTGTAGTGCATGACGAGGAAAATACCCGTCACAATCTGCATGACAAGCACCAGCAGAGAGAGTGAACCAAAGAAATACCAAAAATTGAAATTTTTGGGTGCGTAGTACTCGGACAAATGTGCTTTGTAGCTAGACGTCAGCGGAAAGCGACGGTCTATCCATCCTAGCAGTCCGGTCGTTTCGACGGTTTTTTCGCCAGCCATGAAACGGCTCCTTTACTTAATCAGTGTCGCGATGTGCGTTGTTAATCAAAGACCGATCAGGCCTTGTTGCTTTCGTCCACACCGATAATGATTCGGGTGTCGCTTAGGTACTGGTAGGGCGGAACTTCGAGATTGTCTGGAGCCGGTTTGTTTTTATACACACGACCGGCCATATCAAACGTCGAACCGTGGCATGGGCACAAAAAGCCACCATCCCAGTTGTTGGGCAGGCTGGGCTGCGGGCCCGTTTGAAACTTCGGCGTAGGCGAGCAGCCCAGGTGCGTACAAATGCCTACTGTGACGAAAAGTTCAGGCTTGCGTGAACGCCACTCATTTTTCGCGTAAGGCGGTGTAACGCCTGGACGATTGGAGTCCGGGTCGGCAAGATCTGGGTCGTTTTGCTTGAGCGTACCAAGCTGCTCTTTGGTGCGGTGAATGACCCAGACGGGTTTTCCGCGCCATTCAACTGTACGCATCTCGCCCGGGGCAATGGAGCTGATGTCGAGCTCGACAGGAGCACCAGCAGCGCGGGCCTTTTCAGAAGGCGCAAACGTGCTTACGAAGGGAACAGCTAACGCAGCTCCGGCGACACCACCTACAGCACAGGTTGTGCCGATCCAGAAGCGGCGCGAAGGGTCGGAGGGCAGGGTTGGGGGAACCGCACCATCGTCATCATGCACAATCGAATCCTGACTCATCTTGCTATCCTTATTGCAGCCAACGCGGTCGAGTGCACGCGTTGCAGACTGGTTTACACCAAACTTGTTACAAATTTTCTAACCTCTTATTATAGCCCCACGACGAACACACTTCCATCAGGGGAATCAAGAAATGAGTCAAGCACGTGGATTTTTAAAGGAATTTCGGGCCTTTGCCGTCCGTGGCAACATGGTAGACCTCGCAATTGGTGTCATTGTGGGAGCTGCCTTTAGCAAAATTGTTGATTCTTTAGTCAAAGACATCATTATGCCGATCGTGAACTTTCTGGTCGGTGGCGCGATGGATTTCAGTAATAAATTTTTCGTCCTGTCACGGCCAGCGGACTACGCAGGCCCAGAAACGTACGCGGACTTGACCAAAGCGGGTGCGACTATTTTCGCTTGGGGAAATTTTGTCACGATCGTGATTAATTTTGTTTTGCTCGCATTCGTGATTTTTTGGATGGTCAAAGTCATCAATAAGGCGCGTAGCAAAATGGACCTGGAGGCAGAGGCCGTGGCGCCTAAAATCCCGGAGGATGTCCTACTTTTGCGCGAAATTCGCGATTCTTTAAAGAAATAGGTGGCGGACGGTCTAATTTAGACTGGATTGTCGATGTCTACAAAATCGACTCGAACGCCAAACTCTTTTTCGATGGCAGCGCCGAGCGCTTGCACACCGTAACGCTCAGTGGCATGGTGACCGGCACTGATAAAGCCGACACCTGCCTCGCGCGCCAAGTGCACGGTTGGCTCAGAGATCTCGCCGGTAATAAAGACTTGGGCACCCGCATCAATGGCATGGGTCATCATGCTTTGGGCTGCACCCGTGCACCAGGCGAGTCGATGCGCAGGCATATCAGGGTCTCCGATGATTTGGGGCGTGCGACCTAAGGCGCGTTCAACATTCGCCGCTACCTCTCCAAGGGTCGTGGAGCCGTGCATCTGGCCTAACCAAATCAGGTTGCCAGGTCCAGCGGTCGCTGGCGTAGGGGTGAGCTTGAGAACGCGCGCAAGTTGAGCATTGTTTCCAAGTTCAGGATGGGCATCGAGCGGCAGGTGAAACGCAAGCAAATTAATATTTTTTGACATTAAGCTCGCGAGCCGAGTCTTGCGGATACCTGTAATGCGCGTGTCTTCGCCTTTCCAGAACCATCCGTGATGGACGAGCAAGGCATCTGCCCCTCGCTCGATTGCAACATTGATCAAGGCTTGGCTAGCCGTCACTCCCGTCACGATATGGGAAATCGACGCTGCGCCCTCAACTTGTAAACCATTAGGACAGTAATCGCTAAAAGACGAAACATTGAGCTTGGTATCGAGCCAAGCACAGAGCTCGCGAGTTGCAATCGATTTCATATCATCTCAAATGCAGCAAATGCGAAAGCTTACCCTTGTGTGGGTGAGCCGTCCAATGTTGCATTTGAAGTTTCTTTTGAGTCGGCTGGATGTGCGACAAAAAGATTTTCGGCTTGCGTCAAAAGGGGTTGGCGAATCGAAGGCTGTAAATGATAAAAAACCTCTTGGAGTCGCGCCTCATCCTCATCGGCAGTGTAAAACCAGCTGACAGGCATTTTTAGAATTTCGGCGACTCTACACATGAGCTGGTAGTCAGGGGAGTGTTTGCCCCGCTCGTACTGGTTCATTCGGGCGCTGGCAGACATTGGATCAATTCCGGCCAGCTTGCCGAGTTTTTCTTGCGATAGTCCTGCACGGAGGCGGGCTTGTTTGAGACGGTGAGCGAGCACAGTGGTCCCTTTGGAGTTCTTGCGAAAAGAATATAAAAACAAAATTACAGTTCTACAAGAGATGAAACCCGTAGTGAATGCAAAATTGTTAAATTTGGAATCGCCAAAAGATATACCTTTCCACTCTCCTTCACAACATATTTGTTGTAAGTAAAGTTGAGTACCCATGGTAGGAAAAGGTAAACAAAGGTACTAAACCACACAGATACATACGCTTTAGGCACTATCTCGCGTATGTTTGCAGGAGATAGCAGATCAAACTATTTCAGCTTGTGGAATCAGGGGTATCGGTTTTTGTTTCTTCGGAGCGGGGTTTGATGCCACGCGCCAACAAAATGCCTACTTCGTACAGGACACACAAGGGAACAGCGAGTAAGAACTGGCTGACGACATCTGGCGGTGTCACTACAGCGGCGATGATAAAGGCACCGACAATGACGTAACCACGGGACTGTTGAAGCTGGGCAATCGTGACAATTCCCATGCGGACTAGCAAAATGACAGCGACAGGGACTTCGAAAGTAATGCCAAACGCTAAAAACATAGTCATGACAAAGCCAAGATAAGCTTCGATATCAGGCGCTGGCGTGATGGACTCTGGTGCAAACGAGGCAATAAAGCTGAAAACAGTTTTGAAAACGACAAAATAACAAAAGGCCATGCCCGCTAAAAAAAGCAACGAACTGGAGATAATGAGCGGGAGGGCAAGTTTTTGTTCATGCCGGTAAAGACCGGGGGCTACAAAAGCCCAAACCTGATAAAGCACAACAGGTAAAGAGATGACAAAGGCCGCCATCATTGTGACTTTGACCGGCACCATAAAGGGCGTGATGACCCCTGTTGCAATCATGCGCGTGCCTTCAGGTAAGGAGGCCAGCATCGGGGCAGCCAACAAATCATAAATCACGGATGCGCCGGGATAGATAAAAAGGGCAATGAACACAACCAGCATCGTGCCAACCGCGCGCAAAAGGCGTGAGCGCAGTTCGATGAGGTGTGACATAAAACTATCACCGCCTTGGGCGGTTTCGTGCGATGGGTCTTCAGTGCTCAAGATTTTGATCCGGGCGAAGTCTCTGGAATGGCTGCGCTCGCCTTAGGAGTGACCGAGGTTAGTTCATTTGCGCGCACAGCATCGATTTCAAGTTGAGCAGGTTGCTGTGGAGGCGCGGACACAAGAGGAGTCGAAGCGACCGCAGTCGCGGCAGAGTCGGGATTTGGGAGCGGCGTTGTACCGGGGTCAGGAGTACCGAGTGGTGTTTTGAGCTCGTTGAAGGTCGACATGGTCGACTGTTCAAAGGCTTCAAGCGGTTGGCGCAAGGCGGTCTCAGTATTTTGCAGACTTGACTGAACGCTTTGCGCAGCATCTTGCATCTGCTCTTTGAGTTTGCGCAACTCATCGAGCTCGACCTCGCGTTGAATATCTGACTTGATATCGCCGACATAACGCTGCGCGCGGCCAACGAGGTGGCCGATTGTGCGAGCAACTTTTGGTAAGCGTTCAGGGCCAATCACGACGAGCGCAATCACCCCGATCACGAGTAATTCAGTAAAGCTGATGTCAAACATGGTAGTAACAGGGCCAGATGGACTCAGCTAAAAGGAAAACAAAAGAGGCGTTCAATGTGAGCTAGTTTTTTCTTTAGCTTGCACATCAATCGTTTCGTTTGAAGCCACGCGTTGGGCAGGCGCTGCTTCAGCAGCCGTTGTGGTGGCGTCAGCTTCTTTAGCGTTAGGGTCTTTCATCCCTTCTTTAAAGCCTTTGACAGCACCACCGAGATCAGCACCAATGTTGCGAATCTTTTTGGTGCCAAACACCAACGCAACGATGACTAAAACAATTAACCAATGCCAGATACTAAATGCGCCCATGACGGTTCTCCGAATCAGGCAACGGTAGGTGCAGGCCCTTTCCAAGGCCGACTTCCACCGTAAATATGAAAATGAAGGTGTAAAACCTCTTGACCACCCTCGACACCAGAATTGGTCATCAGGCGAAAGCCGCCAGACGGTCCAGGATTACAACCATTGTCGAGTGCAATTTGAGGCACCTTTGATAGCATTCTACCTAACCAAACGCTATCTTCGGGATTAATCTCTTGCATTGAGACAATATGACGTTTCGGGATCATCAGCAAATGGACCGGCGCTGCTGGGTTGATGTCATGAAAGACCAAGCAATCCTCGTCCTCATAGACGATTTTCGCTGGTAATTCGTGCCGCACAATCTTGCAAAAAATGCAGTGTTCGCTCATGAAATCTTTAGGTCCTCAAGGGGTTTTTAGGCGCGAAGCTTTTTCTTGCAGCCCAGAGATGCCTTCGCGACGTGCTAATTCTGCCATGACTTGCTCAGGACGGAGTCCATTTTCAGTCAACACAACTAAGCAGTGAAACCAGAGGTCTGCCATTTCAGACACAATGCGCTCTGGCTGCTGATCTTTGGCTGCCATGACAAGCTCTGTTGCCTCTTCGCCGATCTTTTTTAGTGCGGCATCAGGACCTTTGGAGAACAGTTTCGCGACATATGAGGCTGTCGGATCACCCCCGCGACTCGGCAGGCGTGTTTCTAAAAGGTCGGATATGCGAGCAAGCACAGCCTCTGAAGCATCAGTCATGGCGTGGTCTTTATTCATTTGTAAATGAGTTCGGGGTCTTTGAGAATAGGATCCACCACGACCCACTGTGAGCGTGGTTCGGCTCCTCGGTCTGAGACACTATCCAATCGACGATAGAAACAACTCGCTCGCCCTGTGTGACAGGCGATGGCACCAATTTGCTCGACCTTCAAGAGCAGGACATCGCCATCACAATCTAAACGTAGCTCCAGGAGTCGTTGAACGTGTCCAGACTCTTCGCCTTTACGCCATAAACGGCTGCGTGAGCGAGACCAAAAAACAGCTCGTCCAGTCGAAACCGTCTCGGCAAGAGCGTCCGCATTCATCCACGCGACCATCAAAATATCGCCAGTTTGCGCATCTTGGGAAATAGCGGGAATCAGGCCTTGTGCGTCAAAGTGTACTTCTTGAATCCACGCAGGCAGTTGAGGTGTGGTCATCTCAGCACATCCTGACAGGGATGCCCTGACGCGCCATGAATTCTTTTGCTTGTCCCACGGTGTATTCGCCGTAATGAAAAATGCTCGCGGCCAGCACAGCACTCGCACCACCCAGGGTGACGCCATCTGCAAGATGCTGGAGATTGCCCACGCCTCCTGAGGCAATCACAGGAACGGAGACGGCGTCCGAAACTAATCGAGTGAGTTCCAGATCAAATCCTGATTTGGTCCCATCGCGGTCCATGCTAGTCAGTAAAATTTCACCTGCGCCGTATTCGGCCATCTTGCGTGCCCATGCGACCGCATCTATGCCAGTCCCACGGCGCCCGCCGTGCGTAAAGACTTCCCAGCGTGGCGTTTCACTGTCGGCCACGCGTCGTGCATCGATGGCCACCACAATGCATTGCGAACCATGGTAATCCGAAGCAGCGCGCACCAGATCAGGATTGGCAACAGCCGCGCTATTCATGGAGATCTTGTCGGCGCCTGCGCTCAGGAGTCGCTGAATGTCACTGACTTGACGCACACCACCGCCAACTGTCAAGGGAATGAAAACTTGCGAGGCTACTTTTTCAATAATCGGGAGGATCAGATCACGGCCATCACTGGTGGCGGTAATATCCAAAAAGGTCAGCTCGTCGGCGCCCTGCTCGTTGTAGCGATGCGCGATCTCCACAGGGTCGCCAGCGTCCATCAGTTGAACAAAGTTCACGCCCTTGACGACGCGACCTGCCGTCACATCCAGACATGGAATGATTCGACGTGTCAGTTCGCTGAGTGTGTTGGGCGTTTGCAGAGCGGTCATGGCTGGAGTTCGTCCGCTCGCTTTTGCGCCGCTTCAAAGTCGAGCGTACCTTCGTAAATGCTGCGCCCTAAAATGGCGCCTTCGACGCCTTCGTCCTGAACGGCGCAAAGCGCATCAATATCACGCAAATCTGTGACACCACCAGACGCGATCACGGGAATGCGCACATGCTGGGCTAAGCGCACGGTGGCTTCGATATTGACGCCAGAGAGCATGCCATCACGACCGATGTCGGTGTAGATGATTGCTTCGCAGCCATAATCTTCAAACTTTTTCGCAAGATCGCTGACATCGTGTTTAGTAAGTTTGCTCCAGCCGTCTGTCGCGACTTTTCCGTCACGCGCATCAAGGCCTACGATGATGTTGCCAGGAAACGCTCCGCAGGCATCATGTAAAAAGCCTGGGTTTTTGACCGCAGCGGTGCCGATGATGACGTAAGAAATACCAAAATCTAGGTAGCGTTCGATCGTATCAAGATCACGAATACCACCGCCGATTTGCACGGGGATATCGTCGCCTACCGCGGCGACGATTGCCTTGATGAGTGCTTCGTTTTTGGGTTTGCCAGCGACTGCGCCATTGAGGTCGACCAAGTGCAGGCGTCGGGCGCCGCGCTCAAGCCAGTGTGTGGCCATTGCTGTCGGGTCTTCGGAGAAAATGGTCGCATCATCGAGATCGCCTTGGCGAAGTCTGACACATTGTCCGTCTTTGAGATCAATTGCGGGGATCAGCAGCATATCGTTTGTGATCAGTCACTGTTAGGTTGTTAAGGTTGCCAGTCTACAAAATTCCTGTAAAGACGCAAACCATGGTCTGCACTTTTCTCAGGATGAAACTGTACGGCAAAGATGTTGTCTTGGGCGACAGCGCAAGTGAAGGGCCCGCCATAATGGCTTTCACCTACTGTTAGCGCAGCGTCAGTTGGTGCTGCGTAATAGCTGTGAACAAAGTAAAAGGGCGTTGCATCAGGAATACCTGCCCATAGTTTGTGCGCGCGCACTTGATGAACAGGATTCCAGCCCATGTGAGGGACTTTTAAGCGATCGGCATGGTCGTTGGCGCCAGAAGTGGGGGCGTCGAACGCAGGCCCTTTAAAGCGGCGAACTTCGCCTTTGAAGAGGCCAAGACTCGTGGTGTTGCCTTCTTCGCTGCGCTCAAACAACATCTGCTCGCCAACGCATACGCCGAGAAGTGGTTTGTTGGCGGCGGCACGTAACACTGCTTGACGCAAACCTGCTTCGTCCAGTGTGCGGATGCAGTCCGCCATTGCGCCTTGCCCTGGAAAGACGACGCGATCGGCCGCGTCAATTTCAGACGCGAGCTTACACAGGCGAATATCAGCTTCTGGAGCAGCATGACGCAGCGCGCGCTCAACAGAGTGATAGTTCCCCATGCCGTAATCGACAATGGCAATCGAGGTCATGACTTAGAGCACACCTTTGGTGGAGGGCACAATACCCGTGCTTCGCGGATCAAGCTCAAGCGCCATACGAAGTGCGCGACCCGTTGCTTTAAAGATAGTTTCACACTGGTGGTGCGCATTGACGCCACGTAAGTTATCGATATGCATGGTGATCAGGGCATGATTGACTAAGCCTTGAAAAAACTCAATGGTCAGATCGACATCAAAGTCGCCAACGCGTGCACGCGTAAAAGGGACATGAAACTGCAAACCGGGACGCCCTGAAAAATCTACGACGACACGAGAAAGTGCTTCGTCCAGTGGAACGTATGCGTGTCCGTAACGACGCATGCCAGCCTTGTCACCGACCGCTTTAGCAAGCGCCATACCCAAGGTAATGCCAACGTCCTCGACAGTGTGGTGGGCATCAATATGCAGATCGCCCTCGGCGTGCACCTCAAGATCGATGAGGCCGTGACGTGCAATCTGGTCCAGCATATGGTCCAGAAAAGGCACGCCCGTATTGAGTTTCTGGACGCCTGTGCCGTCTAGATTGACCGCAACGCGGATACGCGTTTCGTTGGTATTACGGATAATTTCTGCGGTACGCATGATATGGACTCGGATGTACTCAGATCGTAGGAGTGTCTATTGTATGTTGGTCAAGCGATAACGGGCGCTGGCAGCATGCGCATGCAGACCTTCACCAAGCGCCAGTTCGTTTGCCACTTTGCCAAGCGTTTGCGCGCCGGCAGCAGAAACATGAATCAGGCTTGAGCGTTTTTGAAAGTCATAGACGCCTAACGGCGAGGAAAATCGCGCTGTCCGCGAGGTGGGTAAGACGTGATTCGGACCCGCACAATAGTCGCCGAGGGACTCGGAGCTATGTCGCCCCATGAAAATAGCACCCGCGTGACGCAGTGAGGGCAACCATTCATCTGGATGCTCACAGGAGACTTCAAGGTGTTCAGGAGCAATGTTGTTGCTGATCTCGCAGGCCTCTTGGAGGTCACGGACCAAAATCAAGGCGCCACGGTCACGCAGGCTCGTGCGGATGATATCGGCGCGAGGCATGGTCGGTAATAGTTTTTCAATGGAAGCCTCAACAGCGTCCAAATATTGAGCGTCAGGACATAAAAGGATTGCCTGTGCGAGTTCATCGTGCTCGGCTTGCGAGAAAAGATCCATCGCAATCCAGTCTGCAGGCGTTTTGCCGTCGCAGATGACCAAAATCTCACTGGGGCCAGCAATCATATCGATGCCAACCGTCCCGAAAACACGTCGTTTGGCTGCGGCGACATAGGCATTGCCGGGACCAACGATTTTGTCGACCGCTGGGATGGTCGCCGTACCGTAAGCAAGCGCACCAACTGCCTGCGCGCCGCCAATGGCGAAACAGCGGTCTACCCCAGCAATCGCGGCTGCAGCGAGCACCATGGCATTGCGTTGGCCTCCGGGTGTTGGCGTGACCATGATGACTTCGCTGACGCCGGCAACCTTGGCTGGAATGGCGTTCATTAGAACGGAAGAGGGGTATGAGGCTTTGCCACCGGGCACATATAGGCCGACGCGGTCAAGAGGGGTGATTTGTTGACCAAGGCGCGTGCCGTCAGGTTCAGTGTAGGACCAGCTTTCTTGTAATTGGTGCGCGTGATAGGCCCGCACCCGCTGTGCAGCGATTTCCAACGCCTCGCGCTGGGCGGCTGGTAATGTTGCCAGCGCGGACTCCCAGTCGCGGCGAGGAATTTCTAACTCAGGCACGTGATCGACCATCACCTTGTCAAATTGGCGCGTATATCGCAGCAAGGCGGCATCGCCTTCGCGGCGCACCTGTTGCAAGATGCTCGCGGCTGCGGCATCGATGGCGTCATCTTGCTCGGCATCGAAAGCCAGCAATTTGGAAAGGGTAGCTTGAAACTCAGGGTCGCGTGAGTCCAGACGGGTGATTGTGCGCATCATCAAAGAGCCCCTCTTTTGAAGGGGTCATCAAAACAAGTAGGTCACTATCATGCCACAGAGCTTGCGCTTGCACGCTCAAAGGCATCCAGCAAAGGCTGTAATTCGGCATGGCGGGTCTTAAGGGCGGCGCGGTTGACGACCAATCTCGAGGAGATCGGCATGATGTCTTCAACGGCGACTAAGTCGTTGGCTTTAAGCGTATTGCCAGTCGATACTAGGTCCACGATTGCATCGGCCAGACCAACCAAGGGCGCAAGCTCCATGGAACCGTAAAGCTTAATCAGATCAACGTAGACACCTTTTGCAGCAAAGTGCTCCCGGGCTGCAGCCGTGTATTTTGTCGCAACCCGAAGGCGCGCCCCCTGTTTGACCGCCGCAGCATAGTCAAAGCCATTGCGAACGGCTACGGCAAGACGGCATTTGGCGATATTGAGGTCAATGGGTTGATACAGTCCGCCTGGATGTTGAGCGGCATGTTCAATCAGTACATCCTTGCCAGCGATACCGAGATCGGCCGCACCATATTCGACATAGGTTGGCACATCAGAAGCACGCACGATAATTAGGCGCAAGCTCGGATCACTTGTACCAATAATCAGTTTGCGCGACTTTTCAGGATTTTCACTGACAGTGATGCCAGCCGCTTCGAGTAAGGGCAGGGTTTCTTCAAAAATGCGCCCCTTGGACAAGGCCATGGTCAGAGGGCGCGAACGTGCGTCGGTGCTCATGCGGATTCCTTTAGCTAGAGATTCTTTCGATTTGAGCGCCGAGAGCTCTAAGTTTGTGTTCCATGCGCTCGTACCCGCGGTCAAGGTGATAAATCCGCTCCACCAAGGTTTCGCCCTCGGCAGCCAGACCGGCGATGACAAGACTGGCGGAGGCCCGCAAGTCTGTGGCCATCACAGTCGCACCAGAAAGCTTGTTGACGCCGCGCACGACTGCGGTGTGACCATCGATATCGATGTTGGCGCCTAAGCGCAGCAGTTCCTGCACATGCATAAAACGATTTTCGAAAATCGTTTCAGCAATCACCGAGGTTCCGTCAGCGAGGGTATTGAGTGCCATGAGTTGTGCTTGCATATCGGTGGCAAAGCCTGGGTACTCATGGGTGCGGAAGTCAACGGCTTTTGGTCGCGTGTGCATGCTGGCTTGTATCCAGTCTTTGCCTGTTTGAATCGTGAGCCCTGCTTCTTGTAATTTGGATAACGTGGCACCCATCGTGTCGGGGGCGACGCGCCGCAGCATGATGTCGCCGCCAGCGGCACCGACCGCACACAAAAAGCTGCCTGCTTCGATCCGATCAGGAATGACGTCGTGGCTTGCACCATGGAGCGTGGGTACGCCATCAATGATGATGCGATCTGTACCGTGGCCCTTAATGCGAGCACCCATTTTGATGAGTAGCTCGGCGAGATCGACCACCTCGGGTTCACGCGCAGCATTTTCTAAAATCGTCTGACCCTCGGCCAGTACTGCCGCCATCATCAGATTTTCTGTTCCAGTGACGGTCACCATGTCTGTACGAACAAGAGCACCTTTGAGTTTTTTGGCCTTGGCGACGACGAAACCATGTTCGATTTTGATATCTGCACCTAATGCTGCCAAGCCTTGGATATGCTGATCCACAGGTCGCTGACCAATGGCACAGCCACCAGGCAGGCTCACTCGCGCTTCACCAAAGCGCGCCAACAATGGACCGAGCACCAATATCGAAGCACGCATCGTTTTGACCAACTCATAAGGCGCTTCAAGCGCAGTGAGCTGGTTGGCTGTGATGCTGACGGTGTCGTCACTGGCGCGCTCGCAACGAACGCCTAGCTGTCCAAGAAGCTTAAGCGTTGTCGAGATGTCATTGAGCTTTGGGACATTGGTGAGCGTCACGGTGTCCGCTGTCAGTAGACCTGCGCACAAAATGGGTAGCGCAGCATTTTTCGCGCCAGAAATATTGATTTCACCTTTGAGCGCACGGCCACCCGTAATAAGAAGCTTATCCATTTAGCGGTTTCCGTTGAACTCTTCTGGGGTCAAGGTGCGCATAGAAAGTGCGTGAATTTCTTGTTTCATGCGATCGCCCAAAACGCCGTAGACGAGTTGATGCCTGGCGATGGGTCGTTTGCCTGCAAATGAGGCACTGACAATCACGGCCTCAAAGTGCGAGCCGTCGCCCGTGACCTCAAGATGTTCGCAAGGCAGCCCGGCAGCAATGTAGGCACGGATGTCTTCTGGAGTGGGCAACATGGTGAGATCTTTCCTTGGTCTGGTTGTAAGTACGCGGTAATCGTAAAAAAATTGCAGTGTGCATCAGGTTCTAAGCTTGTAGCCAGTTCCAAGCAGGCGCAGGGCGAAGAGGGTGAGGATTATAAAAACGCCACCCACCACGGCTAAGCTCTGCCAGGGTGACACATCGGCGACACCAAAAAATCCATAGCGAAAACCATCAATCGTATAAAAGAGCGGATTCCAATGGGAGACTTTTTGCCAAAACGCAGGCAGTGTGTGCACAGAATAAAATACACCGGATAAAAAAGTGGCCGGCATAATCAGGAAGTTTTGGAACGCGGCAAGTTGATCGAATTTTTCAGAAGTCAGACCTGCAATCAGGCCCAAGATCGCCATAATGCCGCAAGAGAGTACTGCAAACACGAAGGCCCAAACCGGTTCTTTCATACCCAAGGGTACAAAATATAAAGAAACGAGCCAAACACAGGCGCCGACGGCAATGCCGCGCAAAATGCCAGCAAGCATATAGGCACTGAAAAACTCACGGTGTGAAATGGGTGGCAACAAGACAAAGACCAAGTTACCTGTTACCCGACTTTGAATCAGCGAAGAAGAGGGGTTGGCAAAAGCATTTTGCAACATGCTCATCATCATGAGTCCGGGGATGAGAAATGCCGTATATGGAACAGAACCGTAGACCTGTATTCTGTCTTGCAGAACTTGCGCAAAAATAACCAGGTACAGCAATGCTGTGATGACGGGTGCAGCAATGGTTTGAAAGCCAACCTTCCAGAAACGCAGAAGCTCTTTACCTAAAAGGGTAGGAAAGCCAGAGCCTGCGCCGGGGCGAGCGGTCAGTAGGGCGCGAGTCATGGCTGGGTCTCCAGTGTTGTGTGGGTTGGCGCATTCATAATTTGAACAAACGCTTGTTCAAGACTGCCACCGGTCCTCGCAAGGAGTGCCTGTGTGGATTCAAGCGCAACGATTTGTCCACGTTTGAGCATGGCAATCCTTCCACAGAGCGCTTCAGCCTCTTCGAGGTAGTGCGTCGTCAACATGATGGTGTGGCCTTCGCGATTCAGTCGGGAAATAAACTCCCAGAGACTGCGACGCAGATCGACATCCACCCCCGCGGTTGGCTCATCGAGCACAATGACAGGCGGACGATGGACAAGTGCTTGCGCCACCAATACGCGACGTTTCATTCCGCCAGAAAGCGCGCGCATATTTTCATCAGCCTTATCTGAGAGGCCGAGGTGAGCAAGGATCTCATCAATCCAATCGTCATTTTTTCTAAACCCAAAATAACCAGATTGAATACGCAACGTTTCTCGCACAGTAAAGAATGGGTCGTAGACCAGCTCTTGCGGTACAACGCCAAGTGAGCGACGGGCGGCTTGATAGTCCGCCACCACATCATGACCACACACACTGGCCCGACCACTGCTCGCACGACAAAGCCCTGCTAATACGGAAATAAGCGTTGTTTTACCTGCGCCGTTTGGACCCAGCAAACCAAAAAACTCTCCGTGTTCAATGGTGAGCGACACATCGTTCAGCGCTTGAAAGCCTGGACCTTGGGGTTTTTTAAAAAATCCCGCCCAACCGGCGGCACGTGGAGGAAATATTTTTGAAACGTGTTCGAGCGAAACGGCAGACATGATGTTTATTGGGCTCGCTTGTTAAGCGCGGCGATTAACCCGTCGATGCCGTTCTGATTAATCTGCTGCGTAAATTGGTTACGATAGTTTTCAATCAACCACACATTTTCGACATTGATGTCGTAGATTTTCCAGCCTTGCGGTGTTTTTTCGAGGCGGTAGTCCAGAGTAAAAGGTTGCGAGTTTGCACGCTGAGTGACTTGGGACCTCACAACAACATCGTTGGCATTTAAATCACCTCTGAAGGGGAGCGTTTTGATGCTTGTTGAATCACTCACGCGGGTAAAAGCACCGCTGTATGTGCGCGCCAAGGTGCCGCGAAAAGCATTGCTCAGGCTCGCCTTTTGTTCCGCAGTCGCTTCGCGCCAATTGCGACCTGCTGCAAGGCGTGTTGTTTTTTCAAAATTAACGTAGGGCAGAATCATTTCGTCCACGATCTGATTGATACGTTTGATATCACCAGCCCTTGCGGCCGTGTCATTTTTGAGTGCGGCTAAAACTTGATCCGCGACTTGTTGCACGAACTCGTTGGGGGATGCCATTGGGTCCGGTTTTTGTTGTGCCTGAGCGCCAACGGAGAGACCAAAAGCCAGGGCCAGCATGAGATTGAGGCGTACGATCAAACCTAACATCTTTTAATTCCTCGTTAATTTTTAGAAGGGATGCCGAGTGCCTTGCGATCGGCTGGCGCGGCTTCAACGTCTTCGTAACTAGGCAAGCTTTCTGCGTCGGTCAGTGGGCCATTAACCTGAACCGCACGTCGCTTTAAATAGGCGTCTCGGATAAAACTGTAGCGATCCAGTGCTGTGCGATCAATCGTGTCACTCACGGCCAAGAGTGCTTCGCGACGTTGCACAATCTCGAGTCCATAAATTGAGTTTCGGACCGCGATATCGTGCACCTGTTGACCGTAACCAAATTGATTGACATATGCGTCCACGATCAGTCCAGAACCATCTCGCATGGTGCTCGCGCCGAGAATAGGTAGAACAATATATGGGCCTGAACTGATCCCCCAGACGCCAAGTGTGACGCCAAAGTCATTGGGGATGCGCTTGGCGCCTGTTGTGCTGGCAAGGTCAAAACAGCCACCGACACCCAAGGTGGTGTTGAGCATGACACGACCGAATGTATTGATCGCGTCAAGATGACGACCTTGGAGTGAACTATTGACACCTGCCCAGATGTCGCCAATATTGAAAAATATGTTGTTAATGCAAGACCGCACAGGCTGGGGGGTCACGTAGGCATATGCTTGCGCAACAGGTTTAAACACAGCTCGGTCAATCGTGTCATTAAATTCAAAAACAGCTCGGTTAGAGCTCTCCCATGGATCTGCCGCAATAGGCGTTTTCACGGCCTGGGTAGCACAGCCTGCGAGTATCGCAAGCAAGACCAAGATCAGAGGCCTGTAAAAATTGTGCGCGTTCATTTTAACCATCGTCATTAATTTTTGGGCTGATCCGAGGTTGGGGTGGATGGTGTTTCGCTTCCCTGTTTTTCGGCAGTATTAAAGAGGAATTTACTGATGAGGGTCTCAAGGACAATGGCGCTTTGCGTAAACTGGATCGTGCCATGATTGGCTAAGTTAGTTTCGTCTCCGCCCGCCTCAAGCCCAATATACTGCTCTCCCAACAATCCTGACGTCAGAATTTTCGCAGAGGAATCAAGCGGAAACAGAAAGCCTTTTTCCATGTCAAGTTTGACAACGGCTTTGTAGGTTTGAGTATCCAGAGCGATCGATGACACTCTGCCGACGACGACACCTGCGCTTTTGACGGGAGCTCTAACTTTGAGACCGCCTATGTTGTCGAAGATGGCCGAGAGCGTGTAAGTTTGCGCAAAAGAAAAGCTGCTGAGATTGGCTGCCCGAAGCGCCAAAAATGCCAAGGCGATTGCGCCTAGCAGTACAAAGAGCCCAACCCACCAGTCTGTTTTTTCAGTAGACATTTCTATTCCGATATCAGTTGCTGAACATTAAGGCAGTCAGCAGAAAATCAAGACCCAGTACGGCAAGTGATCCTGCAACCACAGTGCGGGTGGTTGCGCGCGCAACGCCTTCGGGCGTTGGGCGGGACTGCCAGCCCTCGTACAGAGCGATTAGGGTAACGGCGACGCCGAACACAACACTTTTTATCACTCCGTTCATGATGTCTTTCCAGACATCTACGCCGCTTTGCATTTGAGACCAGAATGCGCCGGTGTCGATGCCAATTAACAAGACACCCACGATCCATCCACCAAGGATGCCCACCATTGAGAAGACTGCAGCCAAGATTGGCATAGCGATGACGCCACCCCAGAATCTAGGTGCCAGCACCCTGCGGACGGGGTCGACAGCCATGACCTCCATTGCGGCGAGTTGCTCGCCCGCCTTCATCAGGCCAATTTCGGCAGTCAGAGACGTGCCGGCTCGTCCGGCAAAAAGGAGTGCCGTGACAACGGGTCCTAGCTCGCGGGTGAGCGATAAGGCGACCAGTAGCCCAAGCGCTTCTTCAGAGCCGTAGCGGTTAAGTGTGTAGTAGCCTTGGAGGCCCAGCACGAAGCCTACAAAGAGCCCCGACACGGCAATGATCAGTAATGAATAGTTGCCAATGAAATGAATTTGCTGTGAGACAAGTCGTGGCCTGGATAATACGATGCTGCTGCGTTGAAGAAGTAACCAGAAAAATCGAGCAAATGTTCCGAGACCGCTGATGCGGGCACGAACGCTGCGGCCGATGCTTGAGAGAGAAGCGTTCATGGTCATCTCTTACTCTCTTGCTGTGTTAACCAAGCGTCGAATTTCGGCGAGTTGGGATAGTCAAAAGGGACCGGCCCATCGGACTCGCCCTTGAGGAACTGTTGGACATAGGGGTCGGAAGAGTTTCCAAGCGTATCAGGTGTCCCATGCGCCTTGATCACACCTTGACCAACCAAATAGACATGATCTGCGATGGCAAATGATTCGGTGATGTCATGTGTAATGACTACGGAGGCGCAGCCTAAGCGATCTGACAGACTACGAATCAAGCGAGCAGTAATGCCCAGCGAAATTGGATCTAAGCCTGCAAATGGTTCGTCATAGAGAACCAACTCGGGCTCAAGGATCACCGCGCGCGCGAGCGCGACCCGTCGGGCCATTCCGCCAGATATTTCCGAGACCTTGAGGTGAGCAGCAGCGCGCAGGCCGACAGCTTCGAGTGTGTCGAGTACACGCGTCAGCAACTGAGGGAACGCAAGATGAGCGTGTTCGCGAAGGGGAAAGGCAACATTTTCAAATACGTTGAGATCTGTGAAGAGCGCACCTTGTTGAAACAGCACACCCATTTTTTGGCGTAGCGATTGGAGAGCATAACCATCGATGCGAGCCAGATCTTTGTTAAACAAGATGACTTGACCTGCGCGGGCCTTAATTTGGCCGGTTGCTGCGCGAAGCAAGGTCGTTTTGCCAGAGCCAGAGCCTCCCATCAAGGCGATGACTTGTCCGCGTCGAACATCCAAAGAGATATCGCGCAAGATATCTACGTCTCCATAGCCTAACGAGACACCGGTCAGGCGTAAAACAAGATCGTCAGGGGCGGAGGAAAGCGAGGGCATGAGAAAGCCGGTCAGGTCATCGCCAAAAGGCTGGGACGGGTAGGGTTATACCCGGATCCTGCATTGTAGCGCTCGCTGCTCGCCGAACGTGACAGATTGGAGCGTTGCGATGAATAGAGCTTTAATTTAGCTTGATGTCAGCAGATTGAATGACTTTTGCCCACTTTGCTGTTTCAGAGGCAATAAATGCACCGAATGCCTCGGGCGTACCCCCTACAGCTTGGCTGCCGACGCTTGAGATCGCTTTGGCCACATCAGGGTCTTTGAGAATTTCGTTAAATGCCTGATTCAGTTTGGTAATAATAGCGGTGGGTGTCCCTGCCGGCACGATGATCCCTTGCCAGTTGTATGACTCAAACCCTTTTATGCCAAGCTCAGACATGGTCGGCACTTCTGGAAGCACGCTAATGCGCTCCGCTGAAGTGACTGCGATGGGGCGTACGCGTCCTCCCTGAATGGCAGGAAGAGCGGCATATCCCATTTCAAACATCATGTTGAGATGCCCGGCCATGAGGTCTGTCGCAGCCGGCGAGCCACCCTTGTATGGCACATGGGTAATTTCGATCTTGGCAGAGTCACGAAACATTTCGCCCGAAAGGTGGTGAGCGCCCCCTACTCCCGAAGAGCCAAAAGTGAGCTTGCCAGGTTCTTTTTTTGCCAGCGCGATCAGATCACCTAAGGTTTTGACAGGCATGTTGTTGGACACGCTTAAAACAAGAGGGCTGTTCTCAATCAAAATGACGGGCGCCAGGTCTCGGGCGACGTTGTAAGGCAACTTTGGCATGAGGCTTGGGTTGACCGCCAAAGGAGCCAAATTCCCTGAGCCGAGCGTATAGCCATCTGCTGCCGCTTTGGCGACCATCGCAGTGCCAATCACACCACCTGCGCCTCCTTTGTTTTCGACCACCACAGGCTGGCCAAGCTTTTCGGACAGTTTGCGCGCCAAAAGACGCATTCTGGTGTCAGAGAAGCCGCCTGGCGCGTAGGGCACAATCAATGTCAGTCCCTTGCTAGGCCAATTGTCCGCTGTTTGAGACTGTGCTGTGACAGGCGCAAGAGTGAGGGCAGCAAGAAAACTAGCCGTTAAAACGTGCAAGAAGCGTGACATTTTTTTCATGAGTATTCACCGATACCTGTTTAACGTGGAAGTTCGCTGGAACCCATCAAGAATTCATCGACGGAACGTGCACACTGACGTCCTTCGCGAATCGCCCAGACGACGAGTGATTGACCGCGTCGCATGTCGCCTGCTGCAAAAACCTTGTCTACGCTGCTCTTGTAGTCATCTGTATTTGCGCGGGCATTGCCTCGTGGATCCTGGTCAATGCCAAAGGCGGTCAACACATTGCTGACGGGAGCCACGAAACCCATTGCCAACAGTACCAAGTCGGCTTGAATATCGAACTCTGAGCCTTTGACTTCTTGCATGCGCATCTGACCGGTGGCTTCATCTTTGATCCACTCTACGCGCGCAGCGACGAGTTTCTCGACTTTGCCATTTTTGCCTGCAAGCGATTTGCTTGTGATCGCCCAATCTCTCTCTGCACCTTCTTCGTGCGAAGAGGAGGTACGAAGCTTGGCTGGCCAGTATGGCCAGGTCATGGCTTTGTTTTCGCTTTCTGGCGGACGTGGCATGAGCTCAATTTGAGTGACTGATTTGGCGCCATGGCGATTGCTGGTCCCCACGCAATCTGAGCCTGTGTCACCACCACCAATGACAACAACGTGCTTGCCTTTTGCCAAGACTTGGCTGCTAAGCTTGTCACCGGCAACAACTTTGTTTTGAGGCCGCAAAAAGTCCATGGCGTACATCACGCCATCAAGTTCGCGTCCGGCGATAGGCAAATCACGCGGGGTTTCGCATCCACCTGTCAGCACGATCGCATCGAACTCTTTTTTAAGCGCTTCAGGTGTTTTAACAGTGAGACCTTTCTCGCTGATGTCGCTTGCCTGACCTACGTAATGCGAAGGTTTGAACGTCACGCCTTCGGCTTGCATCTGCGCAATGCGCTGATCGATCAGATGCTTTTCGAGTTTGAAGTCTGGAATGCCGTAGCGGAGCAAGCCACCAATGCGGTCACTCTTTTCAAAGACGGTGACATCGTGTCCAACACGAGCCAATTGTTGAGCACAGGCCAATCCTGCTGGACCCGAGCCGATCACAGCCACTTTCTTGCCTGTTTTTTGAGCCGGAGCCTGAGGAACGACCCAGCCTTGTTCCCAACCTTTGTCGATAATTGCGTGCTCAATGGATTTGATGCCGACGGCGTCATCGTTAATGTTGAGGGTGCAAGCAGCCTCGCAAGGGGCGGGACAAATACGACCCGTAAATTCGGGGAAGTTATTGGTCGAGTGCAATACATCTAAGGCACCGCGCCAGTTTTGGCGATACACCAACTCATTCCAGTCAGGAATGATGTTATTCACGGGGCATCCGTTATTGCAGAACGGAATGCCGCAGTCCATGCAGCGCGCGGCCTGCTTGCCTGCTTGCTCGTCATTTAAATGAAGTACAAATTCTTTCCAGTGCTTGAGTCTATTGGCGGGAGGCTCGGAGGCCTCTTGCAAGCGTTTGACTTCGAGAAATCCAGTAATTTTTCCCATCATGATTCCTTAAGCAGCTTTAGGCTGGGGGTTTGCAGCGCGCCACATTTCGCCGAGGGCGCGCTTGTAGTCAACGGGCATGACTTTGATGAATTTAGTGCGAGCACTTTCCCAGTTGCTGACCAGATCGCGCGCGCGGAAGCTGCCTGTGTAACGGAAGTGGTTTTCAATGAGGCGCTTCAAGATGACTTCATCAGTTTCGCGCTCACCACTCCGCGTCATACTGTGCCAGACATCGATCCCTTGTTCTTTGGTTTGAGCGGCCGTGGACAAAACAGGCTCAATCGCCACCATTGTCATGTTGCAACGCTCTGCAAAAGTACCTTCGGGATCCCAGATGTACGCGACACCGCCCGACATGCCGGCTGCGAAGTTGCGGCCGGTGTCGCCCAACACAACGACTGTTCCGCCTGTCATGTATTCGCAACCGTGGTCACCCGTGCCTTCTACGACAGCGGCTGCGCCCGAGTTACGGACTGCGAAACGTTCGCCACCCACGCCATTGAAATAGGCTTCGCCACCGGTCGCACCGTACAGGACGGTATTACCAATGATGATGTGATCGGGTCCAAAACCGCGGAAATCGTTAGGCGAGCGAACAATAATGCGTCCGCCCGACAAGCCTTTACCGACGTAATCGTTGCCTTCGCCTACCAGATCAAGGGTAATACCACGCGCCAGGAATGCGCCAAAACTTTGACCCGCTGTGCCATTGCACTGAATATGAATCGTGTCATCTGGCAAGCCTTCGTCACCGTAGCGAGAGGCCACGCGACCAGACAGCATCGCACCAATCGTACGGTTGCGGTTTCGGACGGGAACGATAAAGGAGACTTTTTCACCGCGCTCGATCGCGGGCAGACTGCGCTCAATCAACTGATGGTCGAGTGCAACATCGAGTCCGTGATCCTGACCTTCGGTGTGAC
Source organism: Zwartia sp. (assembly GCF_049655405.1). Lineage (GTDB taxonomy): Bacteria > Pseudomonadota > Gammaproteobacteria > Burkholderiales > Burkholderiaceae_B > Zwartia. The sequence goes on along the minus strand of NZ_JBASJR010000009.1, from coordinate 287,147 downwards.
GGCGAGGACTTTCAGTTGTGGGTTGGTAAAAGACACGTGAAAAATCTAAACCGTGCGCTTTCCAATGATCGATACCGGAGCGTGTGTCGAGCATATCAACGCGGCCCACTAAATCATCAAAGTTGCTAATGCCGAGTTGTGCCATGATTTCGCGAACCTCTTCAGCGACAAAGAAGAAGTAGTTCACAACGTGCTCTGGCTTACCCTGGAATTTCTGACGCAAGACAGGGTCTTGTGTGGCAACGCCAACAGGGCAGGTATTGAGGTGACATTTGCGCATCATGATGCAGCCCTCTACGACGAGCGGGGCCGTGGCAAAGCCAAACTCATCCGCGCCGAGGAGCGCACCAATCACTACGTCACGACCTGTCTTCATCTGGCCGTCTGCTTGTACGCGAATTCGGCTGCGAAGCTGATTGAGCATCAGTGTTTGCTGTGTTTCAGCGAGACCAAGCTCCCAAGGTGTGCCGGCATGTTTGATAGAGGAGACAGGCGATGCGCCAGTTCCACCGTCATGGCCAGAGATCGTCACGTGATCAGCCTTGGCTTTAGCGACGCCAGCGGCTACGGTGCCTACGCCCACTTCTGAGACCAGTTTGACGGAAATCGAAGCGCGATCATTTACGTTTTTGAGATCGTGAATCAGCTGGGCCAAGTCTTCGATAGAGTAAATATCGTGATGAGGTGGTGGCGAAATCAGACCCACGCCCGGAACAGAACAACGCAGTTTAGCGATGTATTCGGAGACTTTGTGACCCGGGAGTTGGCCGCCCTCGCCAGGCTTGGCGCCTTGGGCCATCTTGATTTGGATCTGGTCTGCGCTGGAAAGGTATTCTGCGCTGACACCAAAGCGACCTGAGGCAACCTGCTTGATCTTGGAGCGCATGGAGTCACCCTCTTGCAAGGGTACGTCAGCAGCAATGCGATCAGCGCCTAGTTCGCTGGCCAACGTGGCGCCAGCTTTGATGCCACTCTTGCCCGTGCGTAATTCGCTGCGATAACGCAGCTCGTCCTCGCCGCCCTCGCCGGTGTTGGATTTGCCGCCAATGCGATTCATGGCAACAGCGAGTACCGAGTGCGCCTCTGTCGATATCGAGCCGAGTGACATTGCGCCCGTTGCAAAGCGTTTGACGATTTCTTTTGCGGGTTCTACTTGGTCCAAAGGAATGGCGCGTGCTGGGTCGACCTTGAACTCGAATAGGCCACGCAACGTCATGTGACGACGACTCTGATCGTTGATCAGCTGGGCGTAATCTTTGTAAGTGCTGTAGTTGTTGGCGCGTGTGGCGTGCTGTAACTTGGCAATCGAGTCAGGTGTCCACATGTGCTCTTCGCCGCGCACACGGAAGGCGTATTCGCCACCGGTTTCAAGGGCATTTGCCAAGACAGGATCATTACTAAACGCAGCGCGATGCGTGCGCAAAGCTTCTTCGGCTACTTCGAAAATACCAATACCTTCGATTGTGCTCGCTGTGCCTGAGAAGTATTTGCTAACGAGGTCGGTGCGTAAGCCAACAGCTTCGAAAATTTGTGCGCCACAGTAAGACATGTAGGTCGAGATGCCCATTTTGGACATGACTTTGTTGAGACCTTTACCAATAGCTTTGACGTAATTTTTGACTGCTTTTTCTGGATCTTTGCTGATCGCAGCGATACTTTCGATGGCCAGGAAGGGGTGGATGGCTTCGGCACCATAGCCACCCAGCAAGGCAAAGTGGTGGACTTCTCGCGCAGAACCCGTTTCAACAACCAAGCCGGTGTTCGTGCGCAGACCTTCGCGAATGAGGTGCTGATGTACGGCTGACGTCGCGAGCAGTGCAGGGATCGCGACATGATCACTGTCGACATTGCGATCAGTCAACACCAGTACGGTATAGCCACTCTTGACGGCATCCACTGCGCGAGCACACAACGCAGCGAGGCGCGCCTCGATGCCATGGGCACCCCAAGCAGCTGGGTAGCTAATATGGAGTTCAAAGCTACGGAATTTATCGCCAGTCAGCTCCGATATGCCGCGAATTCTTGCCATCTCCTTGTCATCCAGCACGGGTTGATTGACTTCAAGGCGCAGCGGCGGATTGACGTTGTTGATATCAAGCAGATTGGGCTTGGGGCCGATAAAGGACACCAAGGACATGACCATTTGTTCACGGATCGGGTCAATGGGAGGATTGGTGACCTGAGCAAACAACTGACGGAAATAGTTGTAAAACGGTTTTGCACGGTTCGACAGCACGGCAAGTGGTGCATCGTTACCCATGGAGCCGATTGCTTCTTCACCTGTTTCTGCCATCACATCAAGCACAAACTTAAAATCTTCTTGTGTCCAGCCAAAAGCTTGCTGGCGATCAAGCAAGCTAGTGGTCACAGCAGGGAGCGTCGACGTGGCGGGTGCAGGCAGGGACTCTAGCTTGACGCGCAACCGATCAATCCATTGGCGATATGGGCGTGAGTTGGCCAGTTGCGACTTGATTTCGGCATCATCAATGATGCGACCTTGTTCGAGGTCGATCAAGAACATTTTGCCAGGCTGCAAGCGCCATTTTTTGACGATTTTGTTTTCTGGAATTGGGAGCGTCCCGGCCTCGGAGGCCATGATAACCATGTCATCATCAGTGATCAGATAGCGGGCAGGACGTAGACCATTTCGATCGAGTGTCGCGCCTATTTGGCGGCCATCTGTAAACGCAACTGCGGCCGGACCATCCCAAGGCTCCATCATGGCGGCGTGATATTCGTAGAAGGCACGACGGCTTGGATCCATGTGGGTGTGCTGTTCCCAGGCTTCAGGAATCATCATCATCATGGCGTGGGCAAGTGAATAGCCTGAGTTAACTAAGAGCTCCAGACAGTTATCGAATGTTGCAGTGTCGGATTGACCTTCGTAAACGATTGGATAGAGCTTCTTGAGGTCGTCGCCCAAGACTGCTGATTGCATCATGCCTTCGCGCGCACGGAGCCAGTTAAAGTTGCCCTTGACGGTGTTGATCTCACCGTTGTGGGCAATCATGCGGTAAGGGTGGGCGAGAGGCCAGGCCGGGAAGGTGTTGGTGGAGAAGCGTTGGTGTACTAAGGCAACCGCTGAAACAGTCAGTGGGTCTGCTAAGTCGCGATAATAGCGACCGACTTGGTCGGCCAGCAGCAAACCTTTATAAACGATGGTGCGGACTGACGCCGAGGGTACGAAATATTCTTTGCCGTGAGCCAAACCCATGGCCTGGATCGCATGGCTCGCAGTTTTACGGATCACATAAAGCTTGCGCTCTAAGGCGTCAGGCACCATCACATCGGCACCGCGACCAATAAAAAGCTGACGGATAACAGGCTCACAGGCGCGTACGGCGGGCGACATCGGCATATCTGCATCAACGGGAACATCACGCCAGCCAAGCACAACTTGACCTTCGGCGCGAACGGAGCGCTCAAGCTCCTGTTCGCAGGCCAGGCGTGAGGCGATTTCCTTGGGCAAAAACACCATCGCGACGCCGTACTCCCCAGGAGCGGGTAATGTGATGCCCTGCTTGGCCAGATCTTCACGGTAAAAAGCATCTGGAATTTGAATCAGAATGCCGGCACCATCGCCCATCAGCTTGTCGGCTCCGACAGCACCACGGTGGTCGAGGTTTTCGAGAATCTTGAGGCCTTGTTCAATGATGGCGTGGCTTTTTTGACCCTTGATGTGCGCAACAAAACCTACGCCACAGGCGTCATGCTCATTAGCAGGGGTGTAAAGCCCTTGGGCTTTTGGGAGGCCGCCGACTGGCACCGAAGGCGCGGATGAGGCTTTGGACGGATGAAAATTTAGCGGGAAAGTCGACATGTCGTGCTCCAGGAACTGGACTGCTAATGTTGCAGCGCAAGGGCGTAACAATACCCGTGAAAACCCGAGCATGCAAGAAAATAAAAAGGGGTGCGTCCCTATTTAAATGGCTATATTTTTTTATTAAAATTTAATGGGGACGGATCATTTTTCTTTGGGCGTCCACGCGTGCCTGGGCTCACTCGCCGAGTCGCAATTTTTTGTAGCTCGGCAATAAATCCTTGATCGCCGAGTGCCCATTGTCCTCTCAGAGAAAAGGCGATTAGTCGTTCAGAAGAAGTCGGTAGGCCCGCTGTCAACATTCGACGATAATTGGCTTGACGATCAAAGGGGGTATTGCCGCAGAGCCAATAATCAGGATGGGGCTGTAGCCAAGTCAGCGGCGTGCTGGGCACTCCAGTATGCAAGCGGGCAGAGGACCATAGCCATGCTTGGGCATCGTCAACCAAGTTGTCGCGTAACGGTTGCTGTTCAAGCCAAATTAAAGCTGGCAGTACCCAAAGGCCTGGTTGCGGAATCGTGGAGTGGTATCTGCCAGAAAAAACACTACCAGATTGAAGTCGAGCCGCAAACTTACGCCCAAGTGCCTGAACCAAAGAAGGGAGACTGTCTTCTTGTTCGGGCGTGGCGAGAAGGTTAAGCGCGCGAGGGCATATCGACCATCCATGGACTGCAACCTTGTAGGTGGATGCTGCTTGACCCAGCCACAACAACAAATCATGAAAAGGAGGCTCACCGGGCGACTGAAAGGAACGCTGAGCAGGCTCAGAAAAGTCAATGCTGAGAAGCTGGGCATAACCCGCTGCGTAAAGCCGGGGTTGTCTAGCCATGATCGTCCATCAAACGAAAACTCAGGGCTTTTTAAGCCGATAAAAAAGGTTAGGTTCGCTCACGATGTAGAGATTGCCAGCGTCATCTGTGGCAATCCCCTCGGGGCGCGGCATCGGTTTGAGCCCTTTGGGAGAAAGGGAAAGCATGCCACGGCCCTGGCCGCTATCTCCATCTAGCTGAACAATCATTTGAGATTCTTCACTCAGAAGATACACGCGCCCATTAGAAGGATCCGCCTCAACAGAAGACAGGTCGGTCGCAAAAGGAACGTCATCCAACCAATAGCTGATGTTCTCAATTCTAAGGCCGCGGGAGTCAGGTGCCTGAAGATAATTCAGTCCGCTGACTCGATAAAGCGTTCTCGGACTGTGTTCTTTGGAGATATAGAGTCGGTCGCGTTTGAGATCGTAACCAAGGCCGTTAAAACCTTGGTTGGCGTCTTCACCTTCACCAAAGCGTAAAAGTAAGGCAAATGCACGAGTGACATCGAGCGTTTGGGCCGTCGTGGGAATCTCTGTCAATACAACACGGTTACGCTTGCCATTGACAAGCGCAATGCGATTGCCCCCCATCCAGGCAATGCCATTCACATCAGACATGCCTTTGAGAGGATAGGTTGCGAGTAATTGACCATCAATAGAAAGCGCAACGATGGCCGTTGGCTTGTTCACAACGCCTAAAAGTCGCTTTTGAAGCGGGTCATAAGTGAGGCCCGCGAACTTGCCCTCAAGCCCCAGAACAGGGCGAGGTTGATCGGGGGTTGCAAAGCCTGTCAGCGTGTTGCCACCCTCAGCCGTAATCTTCTTTTCCCACTCTGCCTGCTTGGCTGCAAGACCTGAAATCCAGCGATACGCCACTTGTTCGGCATGGTAGTAGCGCACGCCGATGTAGGTCGACCAGCCCACGGCAATGACCAGTAGGCAGGCAAGCAAAATTTTGGAGAGAAACTTGACTAAGTCGGACATACCCAAATCCAGGGACAAACCATGTGGCGAGAAACGAATAATGGCCACGCAAAAACTACCCCTCAGATTAACACTCTAGCGAACAATACGGAACTTTTGACATATAAAACCGTCATATTGGCACTCGCAGCGCTCGAGTGCTAATATCAAGCTTCAGATGGCGCCTCGAATACAGGAGTCTATGTTCATGACAAATACGGCAGCTTTAACCTTGCAACCCAGTCAAATCGCAATGGCCATTTCCAATCCCGGTTCGCTGGGAACGATTGAGGCCTATATTTCGACAGTCAATCGCTTGCCCGTGCTGACGCCGGAGCATGAGAGCGCGCTTGCCCGTCGTTTACGAGACGAACAAGATATTTCTGCGGCGCGTGAGCTTGTGCTGTCGCATCTGAGACTTGTGGTGTCCGTTGCCCGCCAATACCTCGGCTACGGCTTACCTCACGCAGACTTGATTCAGGAAGGTAACGTTGGTTTGATGAAGGCAGTCAAACGCTTTGACCCAGAACGTGGAGTCAGGCTGGTTTCATTTGCCGTTCATTGGATTAAAGCTGAAATCCATGAGTACATCGTGCGTAACTGGCGCATGGTGAAGGTCGCCACGACCAAAGCCCAGCGCAAGTTGTTTTTTAATTTACGCAGTATGCGTCCAGATGGTCAGACGCTTGATTCAAAACAAGTCGATGAGATCGCGGCGCATCTGAACGTGCGTTCTGAAGACGTTCGGGAAATGGAAGTGCGTCTTTCTGGTCGAGAAATGTCTCTCGAAAATCAGGATGATGATGAAGATTCCTATGCGCCAATCGCCTACTTGTCTGACGAGGGACATACAGATCCGACACAGGTTCTCGAGCGCCGCGCCGAAGACTTGATGCGCGGTGCGGGTTTAGATCGTGCCCTGGATGCCTTAGATCCTCGTTCGCGTCGCATCGTTCAAGCCCGTTGGCTGCAAGACGAAGGAGGCGCCACACTGCATGAGCTGGCCGCCGAGTTTGGCGTTTCCGCAGAGCGTATTCGTCAAATCGAAGTCGCCGCCATGAAGAAAATGCGCTTGGCCTTAGCAAACTAAAGTCAAAAATTCGTCAACATCCCTTACCATAAGGTTCTGACGGAATCTGACGGTATGGATATCAATTCATTTGTATTTGGGCTCACGGGGCTACTTGCCCTCGTGTGCTTCATGCCGCCCCTAGCAGGGCGGGTCAAACTCCCTTATTCCGTTTTTCTTGCAATTGCTGGTTGCGTGCTGGGTTACGTCTCGCATGTTCATCAATGGGCACCCCCCGTTTTAGGTGAATTTCTCTCTATTTTGAGCACGTTTGAGGTGTCTTCCGAGACCTTTTTGGTCGTATTCCTGCCAATTCTGTTGTTTGAGGCAGCGCTTGCGATGAACGTGCGCAAATTACTGGATGACTTAGGCCCTATATTGATGATGGCGGTCGTCGCGGTCATTATCAGTACCGTCTTTGTGGGGGCGGTACTTTCCCAAGTTTCTGGCTTCAGTTTGGTGGTTTGCCTGTTGCTCGGCTCAATCGTTGCAACAACAGACCCCGCAGCTGTGATCGGGATATTTAAAGAAGTGGGCGCGCCTGCAAGGCTCAACACACTGGTAGAAGGCGAAAGTTTATTGAACGATGCGGCAGCGATTGCGCTGTATGCAGCATTAATGGGCGTTTTGTCCCACTCGACCGAATTGAGCTTTGGTTCGTTGTCGCAAAATTTCCTATATTTATTCTTAGGCGGAGGGTTGACGGGGTTTCTACTTGCGCGGTTGGCTTGCCTGTCTTTTCCATTGTTGCGCGGTTGGCCTGCTGCAGAAATTTCATTAACGATCTCTGTGGCTTACCTGTCTTATTTTGTCTCTGAACATTACCTTCATGTCTCAGGCGTGGTGGCAACTGTCGTGGCGGGTTTAGTGGTGGGCTCTACGGGCCGAACCCGTATGGCACCTACGACTTTTGTGACGCTGTCTCAATCCTGGCATCAGTTTGGCTTTTGGGCAAACTCACTGATTTTTCTGTTCGCGGCGATGTTGATTCCAAAAGTCATGGAACAGGCGACTTGGATTCATCTTTTTTATGTGCTTTTAGTCTTTATCTCGACGCTGTTGGCGCGGGCGATTGTTGTGTTTGGTTTGGTCCCTCTGCTTTCTTTTTCAGGTCTAGGCGCAAGAATCGGTACCCGCTTTAGAGTGGTGTTGTGGTGGGGAGGTTTGCGAGGCGCTTTGTCGCTTGCACTCGCATTGGCTGTCACTGAGCGAACGAGTTTGCCTATTGAGGCGCGAGAATTTATTGCCATCACGGTCACAGGCTTTGTGCTGGCGACACTTTTTATCAATGGTCTCTCGCTTCAGCCCGTTATTAAAATGTTAGGGCTGAATTTACTGACAAAAAAAGAGCGGGCGCTACGCAATCAGGCTGTCATTGTGGCGACGGCAATGATTCAGCAGGAGACCGACGAGATCGCGCGCGCCGAACAAGTCTCAAGCGCTGCCCGAGAGAGAGTCTATTCCGCGTTTGATAAAAGCATCGAGGAGGGGAGCGATTTACACATCGAACACTTTTCTCTCAAAGAGCGCATTGATCTCGGCCTCACGATCTTGGCCCGCAGAGAGTATGAGCGCTATTTTGATGTGTTGAAACATCAAATTATCGATCGCAACATGGCCGAGCGTTTGTTGGGTCGCGCCGAGCGACTCGAAGAGTCTGTGCGTCTGAGAGGCGTGAGAGGATTTGAATCAAGCACTGTGCGCGCGATGCGGTATCCACGCCGCTTCAGGCAGGCAATGCGCGTGTATGAGATTTTTGGTGTGCAGCGTTGGCTTGCCTATGAGTTGAGTCAACGTTTTGTCGCACTCATGTGTATGCGATCAATCTCGCAGCAGCTGCTGGACTTTGTTGGCAAGAAGCTTCCTGAAATTTTAGGGGAGGAAGCCTCTGCGCGAATAACGGAGCTGCATGCTGAGCGTCTCTCGCAGATTCGCGAGGCCTTGCAAGCACTGGCCCTACAGTATCCAAAGTATTCACTCTGGATGCAGGAGCATTATCTAGGGCGAATCGCCAGACGGTTGGAGCGTGAGCGTTACGGCGAAATGTTTGATCAATCGCTCATTAGCGGTGAGGTCTACGAAAGCCTGTCCGATCAAGTCACCAAGCGATGGGCATTTCTGGATCATGATGCGCCGCTTGATATCGAAATGGGGGCCTCCGAGCTCGTCGCGCGCGTGCCGCTTTTAAGTGGCCTGCCTGTCGATGCGCAGCGTGCGGTGACCAAGATGTTGACGCCGCGTTTATTTTTGCCAGATCAGCTGATTTGGGGCCAAAAGGCACCACCCTTCGGCTTGTATGTTGTGGCCTCCGGGGCGGTCACTATTTTGCTGCCGGATGGTACGCATGTGGAGCTTGGCTCCGGTGAGTTTTTTGGCGAAATGTATTTGCTCAACCACGATGTGCCGGAAAACTTTGAGGTCCGGTCCCTCGGTTACAGCAAAGTATTGTGCTTGCCCGCCAAGGACTTTGATCAGCTTCTGTTGCAGGATCCCGCTATAAAAGATGCGATCGAACTCGTTGCCAAACAACGTTTACGCGCGCTTGAGGTTTGGCGAGCGCATCAGTCTAGTCCGCCGCCCGATTCAGCAAGTCCTCAGTGATGACGATGGACGCCTCAAGAGTAAACGCGTCCTCTTTGAGTAGTTTGTAAAGAGTCTCAGTGTCGAGCAGTTGTATATCCATCACTTCGCCATCGCGGTTGCGTGGTGTGACATGGGGTGCCAGCACGCACTCGCAGGTGAGGACGGCCTCTAGTTGAAAGCCTTCTGGAATCTGGCGCTTCATATGCGCAATGGTGCGCAGAGGGGTGCGCGCAATGATATCTGGCGCATCAAGTCCCGCTTCTTCGTCTGACTCTCGTACAAGTGCGTCGTCCGGATCCTCGAAATTCCCAACCAGTCCTCCGACGAGCGTATCCCACATGCCGGGATCGGTCGCCTTGGTGAGGGCGCGTCGCGCGACCCACAAGCGACCGTCCTCAGACCACCCGCTGAGATGCACGGCTTGTGTCATGAGACCCAGGGGGCGCATGACGCCGCGTTCAATTGCGGCAACACGTTTCTGTGGGTGATTTGGGTGCTTTTCGTCTTGAGCCCAGACATCCAATAACTCGTTTCTCCACCCGGGCGCACACCCGGCCGCCCTAAGCCTTAATGCAATGTCGGCTAAAAAAGCGTCGAGCGGCTCGCCAGCCGGTAGATTTTCGCCAAAATGTGCTGAATTTGAAGTGAGCCGCACGCCTGGCAACCCGGATAGTGCCTGCGCGGCGCCTGGAAAAAGCCAGCCGCAACGCTCAGCACCGATAAACAAAGCCAAAGAGCCTTGGATGGGTGTTTGTGTGGCGCGCGCAAGAAAGCCCTTTAAAAGGGGAAAAAGGCTTTGGCGAGAAAGAAAAAACGCTGACTTTGTCATGTTGGGCATACGCCTGATAGGGTAAAGGGATTGTAGTGCAGCAGGGATGGCAAGCCTGCGCTACAATCACCATCGTTTCTTTGCGATACGTGCTAATCCTAAAGGGTTTTCTCTGGTGGTTAGCCATACAATAATTTTGCGCAGGGCGGTCTCGCAAGCAGTGTTTTACAGCTGTATTGCGCCTGATTCGCCCAACGTGCGATGTGTTTAGAGGTCAGCATGAAGAAGTTGAGAGGGTTACTGGGCGCCTGTGCCATGCTTTTCATGGGCATCGCAAGTGCGCAAGTACAAGACATGCCTGGTGGGCCACGCGTCAATCAGCTCAATCTCCCGGAAGGGGTGAACCAGATCGCTCGCGATGTGGCTTGGCTGCACTGGTTTATGTTGATCATCTGTATGGTGATCTTCGTTGCAGTGTTTGGCGTCATGTTTTACTCGATCTGGGCCCACCGTAAATCACGTGGCGCCAAGCCTGCGACTTTCCATGAGCACATGGGGGTTGAGGTGGCATGGACAGTGGTTCCGTTCCTGATTGTGATTGCCATGGCCTTGCCGGCAACCCGCACGGTCGTTGCCATGAAAGACACTAGCGGCGCAGACTTGACCATCAAAGTCACTGGGTACCAGTGGAAATGGGGCTATGAGTATATCGACGGTCCAGCAACGGGTGTGAAAATCCTCTCCAACCTGTCTACCCCCCGTGCTCAGATCGAGAACAAAGAGCCAAAAGGACAGTTCTATCTGATGGAAGTGGATAATCCTCTGGTTGTTCCAGTGGGTAAGAAAATCCGTCTGGCAGTGACCGCAGCTGACGTCATCCACTCATGGATGGTGCCAGAGCTTGCCGTCAAGCAAGACGCCATTCCCGGCTTTGTGCGCAATACATGGTTCCGCGCCGACAAGATCGGTGAGTACCGCGGTCAATGTACAGAGTTGTGCGGTAAAGACCATGCTTTCATGCCAATCGTTGTAAAGGTTGTGTCTGAGGCGGATTACGCGAAATGGTCTGCAGAACAGAAAAAACTCTTGATGGCTGCAGCGGATGATCCAAGCAAAGAATGGACAGCGGCTGAATTGGTTTCGCGTGGTGAAAAGGTGTATGCGGCTAATTGCGTTGCGTGTCACCAAGGTAGCGGTAAAGGTGTCATGGGTGCTTTCCCTGCGCTGGACGCAAGTGCCCTTGTGATGGGTCCCAAAGCAGCAAACATTGAGATTTTGTTGAAGGGCAAGCCAGGTACCGCGATGGCGTCATTTGCTCCGCAGTTAAATGATGTAGAGATCGCTGCAGTGATTACGTATACGCGTGCTTCCTGGACCAATGCAGGCAAGGGCAAAGACCCTGTGATTTCGCCTGCAGACGTCAAAGCAGCGCGCTAAGTCAGTGCATTGAGAGTGTTATTGGTTAAGTTATTCGGATCAATTCGTATAGATCGTCGACCTCACCTACAAGGTGAGGGAGGCCTAAGCAGGATAGGAGTTCGCCATGAGTAGCATTCCAGCAGATCACGTTGGTGGCCACGGCCACGGTCATGACCACGATCATGCACACGATCACGACCATCACGGTCCGTCGTTGCATGGGTGGCGCCGTTGGTTGTTTGCAACCAACCACAAAGACATCGGCACGATGTATCTGATTTTCTCTTTCACCATGTTGCTCGAAGGCGGCGCTCTTGCGCTGTTGTTGCGCACAGAGTTGTTTGAGCCAGGTCTTCAGTTTTTCCGCCCCGAGTTGTTCAACCAGTTCACAACCATGCATGGTTTGATCATGGTGTTTGGCGCGATTATGCCGGCGTTCGTAGGCTTTGCTAACTGGATGGTGCCGCTGCAAATCGGCGCCTCTGATATGGCATTTGCCCGTATGAACAACTTCAGTTTCTGGTTGTTGCCAGTCGCGGCCATCCTTTTGACTGCTTCGTTTTTTGTTCCCGGTGGCGCAACAGCCGCAGGTTGGACGTTGTACGCACCGCTGACTGCTCAAATGGGTCCTGGTATGGACTTGGCGATTTTTGCCATTCATATTATGGGCGCTTCATCCATCATGGGCGCGATCAACATCGTGGTCACAATCTTGAACATGCGCGCGCCAGGCATGACCTTGATGAAAATGCCTTTGTTCTGCTGGACATGGTTGATTACAGCTTATCTCTTGATCGCTGTGATGCCTGTGTTGGCCGCAGCTATCACGATGGTGTTGACTGACCGTCACTTTGGCACTGGCTTTTTCAACGCCGCAGTTGGTGGTGATCCCGTGTTGTACCAGCATATTTTCTGGTTCTTCGGGCACCCTGAGGTGTACATCATGATTTTGCCGGCTTTTGGTATCGTTTCTGCCATCGTGCCCGCATTTGCCCGCAAGCAGCTGTTTGGTTATGCCTCAATGGTGTATGCCACTGCCTCGATTGCGATTCTTTCCTTCATCGTTTGGGCGCACCACATGTTTGCCACAGGTATGCCTGTGACGGCTCAGCTGTACTTTATGTACGCAACGATGTTGATTTCGATCCCAACCGGCGTCAAGGTCTTTAACTGGGTAGCCACCATGTGGCGCGGCTCAATGACCTTTGAAACACCGATGCTGTTTGCAGTCGGCTTTATCTTCGTGTTTACGATTGGTGGCTTTACTGGATTGATCCTGTCCATGGCGCCGATTGATATTCAAGTTCATGACACGTATTACGTGGTGGCGCATTTCCACTATGTCTTGGTGGCAGGCTCCTTGTTCGCTTTGTTTGCGGGTACATACTATTGGCTGCCAAAGTGGTCTGGCTATATGTACGATGAGCGCCTAGGTAAGTGGCACTTCTGGATGAGCATGATCTCGTTCAACATCACCTTCTTCCCCATGCACTTTATGGGCTTGGCAGGTATGCCACGTCGTTATGCCGACTATGCTGCGCAGTTCACCGACTTCCATCAGATTGCGACACTTGGTGCGTTTTGGTTCGGTTTGTCACAGTTATTGTTCCTCTACATCGTCCTGAAGGCGTATGCCGGCAAGGGTGAGCGCGCACCGGCAAAGCCATGGGAAGGCGCAGAGGGCTTGGAGTGGACTGTTCCATCGCCTGCACCATTCCATACATTTGAGACCCCACCACAGGTCAAATAGGATTTTGAAATGACTCCAGAACAACGTCGTAAGAACAAGCGGGCAGGATGGATTTTTCTAGTGCTTGTCCTCGCGATGTTTGGATGGACGATTGGTAGAAAGTTTTTAGAATGAGTCAGGATTTAAAGAAGTTATCCCAGCGAAAACTAAACTTTTTTCAAACGCTCAAGGCTATTTCTTGGGCTATGTTTGGAGTGAGAAAAGGTAAGGGATACGAAGAAGATATCGCCAAACTGAATCCCGTACACCTTATCGTCGCCGGGTTGTTGTTTGGAGTGATATTTGTGGTGAGTCTTGTTCTGATTGTCAAAATAGCAATCGCAAGTCTCAGCTAGAATAATATTTGATTACTTGTAGTCTGGAGAACAATATGAGTGCATCCCACTCGTCACACGTCAAAGAGGCACCATATTATTATGTGCCAGCGGATTCATCCCATCCAGTGACCGCCAGCATTTCTTTGCTGGTCGTTATGCTTGGAGCTTCGGCGTGGGTAAACAGCATTGAGGCCGGAAAATGGGCTGTTTTTGCTGGTTTGCTTGGTCTGTTTGTGGTGCTGTACAAATGGTTTGGCGACGCGATCAGAGAATCTGAAGCTGGTTTAAACAGCAAGCGGATCGATGCCTCCTATCGCTGGAGCATGAGCTGGTTTATTTTCTCCGAAGTCATGTTCTTTGCCGCGTTCTTTGGCGCACTTTGGTACACGCGCGTTGTGACCATGCCTTGGCTAGGTGATTTAGATCACAAACAGTTGCTCTGGCCTGATTTCAATGCCGTATGGCCAAATCTTGGGCCCGCAGGCGTGGTCGAAGCGTTCGAAACAATGGGCCCCTTCTGGTTGCCTACAATCAACACTGCCTTGTTGTTGGCCTCGGGTGTGACCCTGACGATTTCCCACCATGCCTTGCGTGAAAATCATCGCGGCAAATCGATGTTTTGGTTGTTTGCGACGATTGTGCTTGGCTTCATTTTCGTGGGCTGTCAGGCCTATGAGTATATCTATGCATACTCGTCACTGAACTTACGCTTTGACTCGGGTGCATACGGCTCATTGTTTTACATGTTGACGGGCTTTCACGGCTTTCACGTTTTGCTCGGCGCAACAATGCTGACTGTGATTCTGATCCGCATGCTCAAAGGCCATTTCTCTGCAGATCATCACTTTGGTTTTGAAGGTGCCGCTTGGTACTGGCACTTCGTTGACGTGGTGTGGCTCGGACTGTACTTGTTCGTGTACTGGTTCTAAGCATTGAGTATTCAGCAAGGCAGCAAAATCTGTTGCTAAAGTTAAAAGGGCCAGCGCGAAGCTGGCCTTTTTTATTCAACAAAGGTTTTTTAATCGAAGATTAGCGCTTAAAACCAGTTGTTTCTATCCAGCCCATCCAGTGGGAAAACAGTAGGAATAAAAAGAGAGCAACTGACAAGCCAATCCGTACAGTCAGCGCGTTCACGGTTTTATTTGATGTCCCTTTGTCACGCATAAGATAAAACAGTGCAGAACCAAGACTGCCTAAAATGCCGATGAACGCGAATATGACCAGAATACGCATGACAGTCCTCACTGAAAGTAGAGATTATCGCAGACATGACAAAAGCTTCATCCAATAAACTGACCTTCATTGCCCTAATACTGTTGGGGGTAGTAGCAGTTGTGTGTCTCATGCTGGGTCGCTGGCAGCTAGACCGCGCCGAAGAGCGTCGCCAGATCGCGGCGACCCTGGATGCTGGGCGGCGTGCGGAGCCTTTGGCGTTGACACCGAATATCACAGAAGAGGAGCTAAAGGCCTGGCGACCCGCGACGGTAAATGGGTTATGGCGCAGCGAGTGGAGTGTTTTGCTCGACAATCGGAACCTTGAGGGTCGGCCTGGCTTGTGGCTGGCCACTCCTTTGATACTGGACCAGGATACAGCGGTGTTGGTCTTGAGGGGCTGGATCGAAAGACCCATCGCCAACCGTCCAGTGGCAAAAATACCAACTCCTGACGCTAACGTTCATTTGCAAGGCGAGTTGGCACTCAGAGTACCAAGACTATTTGAGCTCTGGACGAGTCAAGCGAATGCCGCGGCAAGTCTGCCTGAGGGTTGGAGAGGCATCAGCCAGCCAACTGAGGGCGTCATTGATCCTGTGCTTTTACCTAGATTGCAAAACCTTGACCTTGAAGTGTATGCAAAAAGAACGGGTTTAAATTTTTTGCCGACTGTATTGATGCAGCAATCTGGAGAAAATAATGAGGGGCTCAAGCGTGTATGGCCGGAGCCCTCGGTTGATTCAGATAAGAATGTTGGCTATGCCATGCAATGGTTTGGTTTTGCAGGCATTGTCATGGTCGCTTTTGTAGTGGTGGGATGGCGTCGCTTGCGCTCACGTCAATCACCGTAAATGCGTGCTGCTATTCCTGCATATTCATGGAATCGCTGTAAAGTACTGCTTAGAAACTCGTAGATGACTGGAAGATGGAATTGTTGTGACTGAATCCGCCGCAAAAACAAAAGCAACTGCACAAACGACTGTAGGAAACACAAAATTACGGTCTAAAACGCCTCTCATTATCATCATGCTGATGAGTTTGGCACCCGTGATCGCTGCCCTTCTTGTGTATTTCAATCCTGAGTGGCGGCCCGAGGGCAGTGCGGCATACGGTCAGCTCATCGAGCCCCAGCGCCCGATGCCTTCAGCACAAAGCCTCCCCCTGACAACCTTAGATGGCAAGCCTTTTGACTTGAGCTCACTCAAGGGTAAATGGATCATGCTTGCAGCCGATGCTGCCGAATGTCCTGAAGCTTGCGCACGCAAACTCTTTATCGTGCGTAATACCCATGCCAGTCAAGGCAAGCACGTTGAGCGCTTGAGCCGTGTTTGGTTTATCACTGATGATGCACCCGTTCCAGAGAAAGTGTTGGAGGCTTACAAGGGTACGGTCATGGTGCGTGTCAATCCAGTCGTGCTCCAGCAGTTTTTGCTGGGTGGTGCACCAGGCTCAATGACCCCTGAGCAAGCCCGCAATGCTCTAGCTCCACTGATTTGGGTCATTGATCCGCTGGGCAACCTCATTTTGCAATACCCTCCCATTGCTGATCCAGAGCTTTTTCGCAAGGACATTCGCAAACTGATCCAGAACTCAAGGATTGGCTAAGTCATGTTGGAAACGCTCACTAGTAAACGCTATCGAAAGATCGTTTTTTTGACCTGGTTTTTGACGCTTGATCTCATTATGTTTGGTGCCTTTGTGCGTCTGACAGACTCTGGCCTTGGCTGCCCTGACTGGCCAGGCTGTTATGGCAGTGTCACGCCCATTGGTGCATTGGACTCAATTAAACAAGCTGTACAAGTGATGCCTGATGGTCCAGTGACCTTGCCTAAAGCATGGATCGAAATGATCCACCGCTACGTTGGTGCTTTACTGGGTTTTCTGATTATTATGATTTCTTGGATGGCCTGGCGCCATCGGAGCAAATTTGAGTACTCACCCAAATTAGCTTTTGTGACATTGGCTGCGGTATGCCTGCAAGGTGCCTTTGGCGCTTGGACCGTCACGATGAAGCTGATGCCCTTGATTGTGACCGCTCACTTACTGGGAGGGATGTCGCTTTTGGCCTTGATGACTTGGCTGGCCGCCCGTGAGCGTGCATACCCTGCAGTGTCACAGGCCTCATTGCGCTATAAGCCTTGGGTGGCGCTGGGTCTTGTGTTGCTGTTTATGCAGATTGCACTGGGTGGCTGGGTGAGCACCAATTATGCGGCACTTGCCTGCATGGACTTTCCAACTTGTAATGGCAGTTGGATTCCACCGATGGATTTAGCGAATGGCTTTTCTCTTATTCGTGGCTTGGGTGAAATGCCAGGTGGCGAGATGATCTCTCAAACCGCGCTAACAGGCATCCATTGGGTGCACCGTAATTTTGCGTTTGTGATTTTTGCTTTTATGGGTGTGCTGAGCTGGCGGTTGATGAAAGATCCCGGATTAAAAGGCCCTGCACAGCTGGTCTTTGCCCTGTTGATTGCACAGCTTTTTACAGGCTTGACCACCATCTTTTTTCAATGGCCGCTATTGATTGCTGTTTTACATAATGGCGGAGCTGCAGGTTTAGTCCTGGCAACCGTGACATTGCTATTCCGCCTTGGGCATACCGCCCGATTAGCGACCAATCCCCAACGATAGGTCATCAGCACGAAGCGGCAGCCGATCATGTGATGGCCGCCGCTTAGGCGAGCTTGCCATTACAATGGCGTACGTTTCATTTAAATAGTGACTATGTCTAGTCTAAGCGCCACACCTCCAAACCTACTGCGTCAGTACCTCGTACTGACCAAGCCACGCGTGACCCAGCTTGCGGTCTTTTGCGCGGTGATTGGTATGTTTTTGGCGACCCCAACCTTGCCTGATATGCAAAAGGTGATCGCGGGCACGATCGGTATTTGGTTGCTGGCGGCCGCCGCCTTTGCGGTGAATTGCCTGATTGAGCAGCGTATTGATGCGCGCATGTTGCGCACAGCCCGACGGGCCACAGCGACAGGCACTATCTCTTCTGCGCAAGTGATGTTGTTTTCAGGCGTGCTGGGTGGCCTTGGGATGTTGGTGTTATATCGTTGGGTCAATCCTCTGACGATGTGGCTAACCTTTGCAACCTTTGTGGGCTATGCCGTGATTTATACGGTGATTCTCAAGCCACGGACACCACAAAATATTGTGATTGGTGGTTTGTCAGGTGCAATGCCACCAGCGCTCGGGTGGGCCGCGGTCGCGGATGCAGTGCCTGCTGAGGCGTGGTTACTGGTGTTGATTATTTTTATTTGGACACCACCACATTTCTGGGCGCTCGCTTTGTACCGGACCCGCGACTACGAAAACTCGGGTTTACCGATGCTGCCGGTGACGCACGGCCAGCAATTTACGCGGCTACATATTTTTCTCTACAGCATTGCCCTCATGGCAACGACTGCCTTGCCCTACGTGATTGGCATGAGTGGTTGGTTGTATTTGCTCTGCGCGATGGTGCTGGGTGCGATGTTCGTCTGGTATGCATGGAAACTTTATCGCCATTACAGCGATGAGCTTTCACGCAAGTTGTTCAGATTTTCGATTTTGTATCTCTCGCTGCTTTTTGCCGCCTTGCTTGCCGATCATTGGTTGATCGTGGTGGTGCGTTAAATGAGAGCGCTACTGTTTGCCTTGTGCGTATGGATCTTGACGGCCTGTGGTGATGCAGGTGATATCAAATTTAAAGGCAGTGACATCACGGGTACTAAGCTTGGTCAAAATTGGACCTTGGTCAGTATGGAGGGCAAAACTGTCACACCAGCCAGTTTTCAAGGCAAGGTGACTCTTGTTTTTTTTGGCTTCACTCAATGCCCAGATGTGTGTCCGACTGCGTTGGCAGAGCTCGCACAGGTGATGAAGCTGCTCGGAGAGCGTGCAGCCCAGGTTCAGGTGCTGATGATATCGGTGGACCCTGAGCGCGACACACCAGAAGTGCTGCGCGCGTATATTTCTGGGTTTGACCCCCGCTTTTTAGGATTGACCGGTTCTGCCGAGCAAATCAAGGCGGCTGCCGGCTCTTTTAAAGCGTATTACGCTAAAGTCCCTGGACCCAAAGGCACGTACTCAATGGATCACAGCTCCTCTTTTTATCTATTGGACAAAAAAGGGGACGCTCGCGTGATGTTGAACAGTACGATGGGTGCGCCTGCGGTGGCGCATGATATCGAAGCGCTGTTGCGCTAGGCGCTATTTTTGCTGCGTGGCAGCTGCATCTCGCCAAGTCTGCAGTGCAATCTGCGCTTTTTCGGACATCAAAGAAATCTCAAGTTGAGATTTTCTTTCAATAATCATGAGCGCGTAAGGGGTCGCAAGGCTAGAAGCTTCTTGGCACAAGCGTAACTCCTCCCCAACGGAAGGACTGCGCTGACGCCAAAAGTTGATGGCGGATTCAATTTCAGGAAGAGTAATAAAGCTTTGCATCTGTCTATTGTCCCAGAATATCGGTTGGACATCCTGTAAAAGCCCGATTTTTATTCGGTATTCGCCCGCCTCGACCGAGGAATCAGGATGCGAGTAATATGTAAGGGTTCTCCCCCATCAAGGGCTCGTGATGACTGCGAATGCAAACAATCCATTTATTTTGCCAGGTCTGGGACAGACCGGTGAAATGGCGTCTAACCCGTTATTCGCCAGCTTAGAAATGATGCGCCAGACGTTTAGCACGTTGTCGGGTGCAAATGGTTTGGCCAAGGGGTTTGCGATGCAGCCGACTCTCGATCCTGCTGAGCTCGAAAAGAAAATTCATGAGCTTAAGTCAGTGGAAAGCTGGTTAAAGCTCAACCTGTCCATGTTGAGCAGCACGATTCAGGGAATGGAAGTGCAGCTTGCCACCATCACAACTTTGCAACAGTTTATGTCTGCCAATCGCGACATATCTAAGCAGAGCTGGCCACATTCTCCGTCTGCGTCTTCAGTGCCCTCTGCGCCTTCAACGCCTGCGCAGGCTCCGGTATCGGAGACTCCAATTCCACCCATCGCAAAAGTACCGAATCCTGATGCGCCAAATGCCGATGCCGCGCAGGCCTGGTGGAATATGCTGACGCAACAGTTTGGTCAGCTGGCGGCGGCCACGACAGCAAGTTTGGCTGCAGCGCCTGGAGGGAAAACAACTAAGGCAGCAAAAACCGTACATGCTGTCAAAAAGGAAAAGTCAGTAGGCGCCAAAACAACCGCCCGCTCACGTAGCAATACAAAAAAAACTGTCATCCGTTCTACCCCCCAGAAATAAAGAACTCGTTTTACTATTTCGATTCATTGATATCGCTTTCGCATCAAATATAAAAATATGCTCAACATCGTGATTCTCGCGGCCGGTCAAGGCAAGCGCATGCAGTCCAACCTTCCTAAAGTGCTTCACCCCATTGCTGGTCGTGCGATGTTGTCGCACGTGCTGGATGCGGCCGAGTCGCTTGGCGCTCAAGGCATCGCTGTTGTCGTCGGGCATGGCGCAGAGCAAGTGCAAAAAGCATACGCAGAGCATGCTGGTTTACAGTTTGCCTTGCAGCAGCCACAGCTTGGGACAGGACACGCGGTGTTACAAGCGGCTCCTTTGCTGAAAGAAGATGGTGATCACGATGTGACGATTGTTCTTTACGGTGATGTTCCACTGGTTCAGCCTGAAACCTTGCATGCACTGCTAGCGGCTCGCGGTGAAGGCTTGGCCGTTTTGACGGAAATTCTCACGGATCCGACAGGCTATGGGCGTATCGTGCGTGATGCGCAGGGGCAAGTTTGTGCCATTGTTGAGCATAAAGATGCGAGTGCGGAACAGAGAGCAATTAAAGAGGTCAATACGGGAATCGTTGCGGCACCTACACGTTTGCTGAAAGCATGGCTTTCTCGTTTGACGAATAACAATGCGCAAGGCGAGTACTACCTGACCGATATTATTGGCATGGCGGTTGCAGATGGCTTGCCTGTCAGTGTCGCGCACCCTGCGGCTGCATTTGAAACCTTGGGTGTGAATAGTCGTGCCCAGCAAGCGCAGCTTGAGCGACTCTGGCAAACAGAGCTGGCTAGGCGTCAGCTTGAGGCAGGTGTGACACTTGCAGATCCCGCACGCTTCGATGTGCGTGGCACCTTGAAGTGTGGCCAAGATGTGTTCATCGATGTGGGTTGTGTATTTGAAGGTACCGTCACGCTGGGAGATGGCGTGCAGATTGGCCCGCATTGCGTTCTTAAAAATGTGACACTTGGTGCACGTACGCGCATTGAGGCGTTTAGCCATTTGGATCAGACACAGGTAGGTGCCGACGCACAAATTGGTCCTTATGCACGCCTACGTCCTGGTGCCGTCTTGTCAGACCAGACGCATGTCGGTAATTTCGTGGAAATTAAAAATTCCGTGATTGGTAAGGCAAGTAAAGCCAATCATCTCGCATATGTCGGTGATGCGGATGTGGGCGAGCGCGTCAATATTGGTGCGGGGACTATTACATGCAATTACGACGGGGCCAACAAGCATCGCACTATTATCGAAGACGATGCTTTTATTGGTTCGGACACGCAACTGGTGGCGCCTGTTCGAGTGGGACGTGGTGCGACCTTAGGTGCGGGCACGACGCTTACGCGCGATGCACCCGCACATCAGTTGACGGTGACACGCACTAAGCAGACATCAATCGATGGTTGGAAGCGCCCCGTCAAAAAAGCAAAAGTATGAGTGAGGAAAAAGTAGAGAAGTCTGCCGAAGCAATTGAAGGATTGCCGCCTGGACGACGAGGCATGGCGGCGCTCGCGTTGGCACTCGGGTTGATGCTGGCCGTGCTGGATGCGACCATGATTAACGTGGGTTTGCCTTCGATCGCTGAGAGTCTCAATGAATCGGCCTCCAGTGTCGTGTGGGTGGTCAATGCTTATAGCCTGACGGTCGCGATGACCTTGTTACCGATGGCGGCGATTGGGGAGCGGATCGGTTTTAAACGTTTGTTTTATTACGGACTGCTGACTTTTATTTTGGCGGCGCTTGCAAGTGCGCTTGCGCCGAATTTGCCTGCCTTGCTCATTAGCCGAATTTTTCAAGGTCTCGGTGGGTCCGCGATCATGTGCTTATTTGGCGCGCTAGTGCGTCATATTTATCCACCTCATTTAATTGGTCGCGGAATTGGACTCAACGCCTTGACTGTTGCGGTGTCTTCCGTGCTGGGACCGACCATCGGTTCATTTATTTTGTCATTAGCGACGTGGCACTGGATCTTTTTCTTTAGCGTGCCGATGGGACTGTTGACATTGTTAGGCGTGCGCTATTTGCCTGATGTCGCTCCACTCAAGTCGCGCTTTGATTGGCAGGCGGCCATGCTGAGCATGACCACGATCGGTTTGTTTATTCTTGGTATCGATTATTTGATTGATGCGACTTGGCACGGTATTGCCCTCATTGCGATTGCTATTTTGATTGGATCGGCGCTGGTCCGTCGCTCGAGTCAGCAAGCTGCGCCGTTGGTGCCGGTCGATCTTTTTCGGATACCCGCGATGCGCTATGCGCTCGCAGCATCAGCAAGTACCTTTGCGGGTCAAATGGCGACCTTGGTATCGCTCCCCTTTTATTTGCAAATCACGCTCGAACGATCGCAGCTATCCGTAGGCTTTTTAATGGCAGGTTGGCCTGCAGGCGCGGGAGTGATCGCCTTGATTGCAGGACGTTTGTCCGATCGTTATTCGGTCGCCTTGCTCAGTGGTCTGGGGGCGGGGACGATGGCCGTTGGTTTGCTCTGTGTGGTGCTGATGCCAGCCTCGATTGCCGATGGATGGTTGTTTGCGGCGATGTTAGTTTCAGGCGTGGGCTTTGGTTTTTTTCAGACACCTAACAATCGTGTGCTGATTGGCTCGGCGCCTCGGCATAGAGCGGGCGCACTCGGTGGTTTGCAAGCGACGACCAGAGTTTTTAGTCAGAGCTTTGGTGCGGCGGTGGTGTCCTTGGTGTTTAGCTTGGGTTTAAGCTGGGGGCCGATGCTTGGACTCTTGGTGGCGATTTTCTTTTCACTGGTTGCGGTGACTGTTAATGTCGTCCGTCACTATCTAGTCCCCAATAGCAAACTGGGTTAATCAAGCGCGAGTCGAGTATCGAACTTGCTGCGGTGTACTGAAAAGAAGGTGCGTACATTCCGTACATTTACCGCAGCCGTCAGCGCGCGATGCACCAATGCATGATAGGCCGGCATATCGACCACTTGGGCGATTAACACAAAGTCCGGGCCAGTTGAGACGCGATAGCACTGCATGATCGCGACTTCGCGCAGCACAATTTCTTCGAATGCTTGCAGCTTTTCGGCCGACTGATTATCCAATGTGACTTCGATGATCGCGGTCAGTGTGCTGCCAAGTTTGGAGGGATCGAGGATCGCGACTTGCTTGGCAATGACCCCCAGCTCTGTCAGTCGACGGACACGTCGCAAGCACGTTGGAGGTGAGGCGTGCACCCGCTCTGCCAATGCTTGATTGGTCAGGTTAGCGTTGTGTTGCAATTGATTGAGGATACGTCGATCAAGGTCGTCCAAAGCGTCGAGTGTCATTTTGGTAGATATATCCTAAGCAACAGGTCAATTCATGAAATTATATTTCATGAATTATATAGATAGTATATTTATTTCATAAATAGATAATAAGTGAAATAATATTTCTAGCCAAATTGGGCACAATAGGTGATTCTCAGGAGAAAGTCTATGTGCGGCATCGTTGGCGCCGTCGCTTCGCGCGACATCACCCCTATTTTGGTTGAAGGTCTCAAGCGGCTTGAATACCGCGGCTACGACTCCTGTGGTGTGGCGGTGTACGACAATGGTGGACTGCGTCGTGCACGCAGCACCGAGCGTGTTGCTGAGTTGGAAACAGACATTAAGACACAGCACATCGCCGGTTTTACAGGAATTGCACACACGCGCTGGGCGACGCATGGCGCGCCAGTTACGCGTAATGCGCACCCGCACTTTTCAGCAGTGGGCAAAGAAGAAGCAAGCATCGCGCTTGTACACAATGGCATTATCGAAAATCACGAAGAATTGCGCGCAGAATTGCAGGCAGTGGGTTACGTCTTTGAAAGTCAGACAGATACAGAAGTCATCGCGCATCTGGTGCGTCACCTTTATGCAGGTGATTTGTTAGAGGCGGTGCAGCAGACGGTTCGTCGTTTGCATGGCGCCTACGCGATCGCCGTGTTTTGTCGGGATGAGCCCCATCGTATCGTGGCGGCACGACAAGGCTCGCCACTCGTGATCGGGCGCGGCAAAGGTGAAAACTTTTTAGCCTCCGATGCACTCGCGCTTGCAGGGACGACCGACCAAATTATTTATCTCGAAGATGGTGATGTGGCGGATCTGCAATTGGGTAACGTCTGGATCATGGATCAGGCCGGAAAGGCTGTTGATCGCAAGATCAACACCGTTCATGTGCATACGGGTGCGGCTGAGCTCGGACCCTACCGTCACTATATGCAAAAAGAAATCTTCGAGCAGCCTCGCGCCGTCGCGGATACGCTTGAGGATGTAGAGTCCATCACGCCAGAGTTGTTTGGTGATCAAGCCTACAAAGTATTTAAAGACATTGATCGCGTGCTGATCTTGGCGTGTGGCACGAGCTACTACGCGGGATCGACTGCAAAATATTGGATCGAGTCGGTTGCAAAAATTCCCGTCTCTGTCGAGATTGCGAGCGAGTATCGCTATCGAGATAGCGTGCCAAATCCAAAGACCCTGGTGGTAACGATTTCGCAGTCGGGTGAAACAGCCGACACACTCGCAGCGCTGAAGCATGCTCGCGGTCTAGGAATGGAGCAGACCTTAACGATCTGTAACGTATCGACGAGCGCGATGGTGCGTGAATGCAAGCTAGCCTACATTACACGTGCCGGTGTAGAAATTGGTGTGGCGTCTACTAAAGCATTTACCACGCAGCTGACCGCACTGTTCATGTTGACCTTGGCGCTTGCGCAAGTGCATGGCCAACTCACTGAAGAGCAAGAGGCCCAGCACGTTAAAGCATTGAGACACTTACCAGTGGCGATCGGTGCTGTGCTCGCACTCGAGCCACAAATTATGGCTTGGGCCGATCGTTTTGCAACGAAAGAAAATGCGTTGTTTCTCGGTCGTGGCATGCACTATCCGATCGCGCTCGAAGGTGCGCTTAAGCTGAAAGAGATTAGCTACATTCATGCTGAGGCTTATCCGGCGGGCGAGCTCAAGCATGGCCCCTTGGCTCTAGTGACGGATCAGATGCCTGTTGTGACGATTGCACCCAATGATGCTTTGTTAGAAAAGCTGAAATCAAATATTCAGGAAGTGCGCGCGCGTGGTGGTGAGTTATATGTGTTCGCGGATGCGGATACCAAGCTTGTCAGCAGCGAGGGCTTGCATGTTATTCGCATGCCTGAAAACTATGGCTTGTTGTCACCGATTTTGCATACCGTGCCGCTGCAGTTGTTGGCGTATCACACGGCGTGTGCGCGAGGCACGGATGTAGACAAGCCGCGGAATCTGGCTAAGAGTGTGACGGTGGAGTGATCAAGCAAGGACCTCTCGCGTCAAGCAGTCGAATTCGCCACTTAAATAGTAAGGACGACATTTATCATGACTATCTTGATGTTCATCATTGGACTCATCGCACTGGTTATCGGTGCTGAGTTACTTGTCCGAGGTGCTAGTCGACTTGCGACAACTCTTGGTGTGTCGCCGCTTGTTGTCGGTTTAACTGTTGTTGCATTTGGGACAAGCGCGCCAGAATTGGCAGTTTCTGTAAATGCCGTCTTATCAGGTACAACAGATATCGCGATCGGTAATGTTGTGGGTAGTAATATTTTTAATGTTCTTTTTATTCTAGGGATATCGGCGCTAATCACACCCCTCGTTGTGCACTCACAGATCATTCGTCAAGAAATTCCTATTTTGATCGGATCATGTCTCTTACTCTTTGTTTTGGCTTCAGATGCACGTATCGCGTTCATTGAATCGCTACTACTGTTGGTAATACTTGTTGCTTACACTGTTTTTTTAATTGTTCAATCTCGTAAAGAAACACGTGAAATTAAAGAAGAATATGCACAAGAAAATAATAAGACCTCTAAATGGGATGCATCTATTTATGTCCAAGTACTTTTGATTCTTTTAGGCCTAGTTCTGTTAGTCCAAGGTTCGGAGTGGTTTGTGGACTCAGCCGTCACTTTCGCTCGCCTCATGGGAGTCAGCGATATTGTTATCGGTCTGACAATAGTCGCTGCGGGGACGTCTATGCCTGAGGTCGCGACTTCAGTCATGGCGGCAATAAAGGGAGAACGCGACATTGCTGTCGGTAATGTCGTTGGAAGCAATACCTTCAACATTCTAGGATGTCTTGGCGTGACCGGGCTTTTCGCTCCAGACGGGCTTATCGTTCCTACATCCTTACTAAACTTTGATTTGTGGGTCATGCTAGCGGTGTCTTTTGCTTGTATTCCTGTTTTTATGACGGGTCGAGAAATTGCCCGCTGGGAAGGCGGTATATTTATCGGCTACTACGTCGCTTATGTTGCTTATTTGATTTTGGCTTCAAAAGAGCACGATTCAATCCCTGTTTTCTCCACGGTCATGATGAGCTTCGTCGTACCGATTACCGTGGTGACACTTGTTGTTGTGCTAATTCGCAAGCCTCAAGGGTAATCTTCACCTTTTTACGGGGACTAAGAAGTAGAGCTATTCGGCCTAGATCGACTTGACTAGAATTCACATATTTGAGTGTTCGAAGAAAGTTATTGAAAGGAGCGGTTTTAATAATTTCATAGTATTGGGTGGTGTAAGTCTGATCACTCACCTGATATTAGGAATTATCATGAAAATGAAAACAGTCAATGGCGCATTGTTATCGCTTGCGCTTCTCGCCTCCTCGGTGGGAAACAGTGTTGCTTGTACCGTATTGGCTATCAGAGACGCCAATGGCAATGTCTATCAAGCTCGGAGCAATGAGTTTGTGGGACAGCAGCCAGACGCCTTATCTTATTATCCGCCTGGAACCAGAATCGAGTCCGTGACTCCAGAGGGTAAGCAAGGTAAAACGTTCAATACAAAGTATGCAATTTTCGGCGCGACCCTCAAAGGGATGACGCCGAATGCAAAGCAAGAAACAATCCATGAGGCGGTAAATGATCAGGGTATGTCCCTCACCACCAACGCATTTATGGGTAATACAACACCAACGCCTACTGCACCGCCGGAAAATATTTTGTCTGTGATGGACTTTGGAACCTGGGCGTTAGGTAGCTTTCAAAATGTAGGGCAGATCAAACAGGCTTTAAAAAATAAAGAAGTGGATCTATGGTTACCTAAAATCGCTTCGATGGGTGATCTTGTAGCACCTTTGCATTTTGCAATGTATGACAAAACGGGCGGAAGCATTGTGATCGAGTTTAACAATGGCATACATGTCTACGACAATCCTTCTTATGTCATGACGAATGATCCTCCGCTCCCGTGGCATCTACAGAACTTGAATGATTATGCAGATTTGACCAACATAGATAAAAACAAGCAGAGCTTTAATGGTTTTGAGGCAAAAGCAGGTTCTGGCGGAATTGCCTTAAGAGGACTGCCTTCGAATCAACTTTCATCCGGCAGGTTTGTAAAGGCCGCGTTTTATTCAAACTTTGCTCGTAAAGCGAAAACACCTGAGCAGGCGATATTCACACTAGGTCACGTGATGAATAATTTTGACAGACCTCTGGATATCTCGGTCGATGAGCCGGTCAAAGGTACGTTCTCGACGGCCTTTTCAATGACAGCCGGTGTGGGATCTGAATCAACTTATTTCACAGTGTTGAATGATTTGTCACAGGGCCACTTTTACCTCCGAACCATTAATAGTCTCAACTTTTCAAAGTTTGATATTAAAAAATTGAGCGGCTTAAAAGAGGTCAAGGTCGTTAAGTTTCAAACAATCAATGATCATAAGAGTTTGGATGCGACAGAGTTATTCTTGAAAAAATCATAATTGCTCTTGATCGACTATTGCGTGATGGTGGAGTAACCTTGCACCATCATGATTTATAGATATTTACTGACACTGATCATTTTGCTCTGTGCGATCAATGCGCAGGCAAGTGATCTGGTGCTTGAACGCGGCTGGGTTGAAGATCCCAGTGGCACGATGACGCTCGCTGAGGCTAAGCAGGCTAAGGAATCCCCTCTAGCGACAAAGCTTTTTTCAAAGGGCTACAGTCAGTCAGCGTTTTGGCTTCGCTTGCGTATCGAGCCAAGTCTCATAGGAGATCCCTCTGTACAACAGTTGATCGTGCGCATTCGGCCACCGTATCAAGATCAAATTTGGATTTATGATCCGCTCGCCACCAAAGATACTGTGCGCGTGACGGGTGATTACTATGATTGGGCGGACGATGAATATCGTTCATTGAATCTGAATTTTGTTATCCCTGTGGGCACAGAGCCCCGCGACATTTGGTTCAGAATCAAGGCGAGTGTGAGTACTTTAACCTTCATTGAGGTGATGACGCCTGAGCAGGTGCGCGCGGCGGATCGCAAGCAAGAAATCATCACGATGCTTTTTCTGTCAGCACTCTTTGTGTGTTTTGGTTGGGCAGTACTGACAAGAATAAACAGAACAGATAAGTTGCTATCGTTTTATTTGATACGAGAAACGGTTGTCATTGTGTATGCCCTCGCGATCTTAGGTTATCTGCGTATTTTCTCGTCGGGTTGGTTACCGCCCGCCTGGATAGACCAACTGACAAATCTCATCGCCTTTACATTTATCACAACACTTATTTGGTTTGACTGGCAGTTGATTCGTGAGTTCAAACCGAACCGATGGATTGCAAGAATGCATGGCAGTTTGGTTTTATTTTTCCCGATTGCAGTGGTGCTCATGCTAATGGGAAAAACAAACGAGGCGGCTCGCTTGAGTTCGTTGGTGGTGGCTGCATACATGTTGCTCGCCATATCTAGCGTCGTCTCTACACAGGCTTGGAAGCAAGCACGACATGCACCGCAAGAGGAGCAGCCCATCTGTTCTAAAGCATTTCTAGTGTTGATTTACGGTTTAGCGATCTCTATTGCTTTTTTACATCGCTTACCCATCATGGGCGCATCATCCGGGAATGATTTATTTTTTTACTTCAATCTAGTCTATCCGCTGTTGACCAGTATTACGCTAATGTTTTTGATTCAAAAGCGTTTGTATCGGTTGTCTCAAAACCAGCAAGAAAAGTCTCGACGGTTAGCGCTTGTCGAAATTGAGGTCGCGCAAGAGCGCGCCCAACGCGAAGAACAAGCAAACTTTCTAAAAATGCTGGCGCATGAAATGAAGACGCCGCTCTCTGTCGTTCGAATGGCTGTGGGAGGCACATCGTTGCCGACCAAAACGCATGAGGTGGTTGAGCGAGCAGTCACGGATATGGACAGCATTATTGAGAGACTTTTACAAGTTGAGCGACTGGAGGACGAGCGCATCGATATTCAGCTGCAGGATATCGATTTGCTCGAAATGGTGAATAGTTTATGTTTATCCATACCCGAAGGCGAACGCATCCATAGGCATGCGCAGGGCGAGTTGAGTCTTCAATCGGACCCGCAGCTCGTGCGCGTGATTCTGTCTAACTTGTTGGAAAATGCCTTGAAATATAGCCCTCCAGCGAGTCCGGTGATGATGACTTTAACGGGTGATCTCACGAAGGTACGTATCGAAGTCGAAAATACAGTGGGTAGCGCTGGTTTTCCAGATCCGCAGCAAGTGTTCAGTAAATATTACCGCTCGGCATTGGCACATCAGCGAACGGGTTCCGGCCTCGGTCTATATCTCGTTCAATCACTCGTCAAATTGTTGGGTGGGAGTGTGAGTTATGAGGCAAAGGCCCAAGGCGCACGCTTTATGTTGGATATTCCTGCTCAGAAATGAAAGTTTAAGAAAGTTTTCTCTGTAACGTTTGACTACATTTCATGCATTGTTAAATGAAGTGAACTCAAAGGTGAGCGTGAAAATGAAAAAAATGATCGGATTTCTGACTGCGATGTCACTTGCTTTTGCCTCGGTCAGCCAAGCCGTAGCGTGTACATCGATTTTGATTACGGATACAGAGGGACGTGCCTATCACGCTAGAACACTGGAATACAGTGCACTTCTTCCAATGGATATGACTTATTTTCCTGCTGGCATGAAAGTCATTTCATTTACGCCATCCGATAATCAAGGGATGACGTTTGACACCAAGTATCCGATTTTAGGCATGACCGGTAAATTCATTGCTTCAGCCAAGCAGCTGACCATCGGTGAGGGTATCAATGATCAGGGACTCAGTTTCTCAGCGAACTGGTTGAACGGAACGGAATCACCCACGGTAGGGAAAGACAACGCAAAGATTTTGGCGGTAAATGATCTGGGCGCGTGGGTACTAGGAAACTTTAAGACTGCACAAGAGGTGAAGGAAGCGCTCAACAGTGGAAAGCTTGAGTTTTGGGTACCGACAAAGAATGCGTTAGCACCTGATACCCCTTTGCCATTGCATTTCTCTATCAACGATAAAAAGGGCGGCTCTATTGTTGTGGAGTTTTTGGGCGGCTCAATGCAAGTCTATGACAACCCAGTGGGAGTCATGACTAACGGTCCTGCTTTTTCTTGGCATTTGGAAAATTTAAATAACTATACGTTTACCAATCTCAATAAAAATACAGGACAGCTTGGTCAGCTTAAGCTTCAGACGCAAGACGCAGGTATTGCTTTGACCAGTTTGCCTTCTGCCGAGACGACGCAAGGACGGTTTGTCAAAGCAGCGTTTTATGCCAATTACGTTCGCAAAGCGAAAACACCAGACGAGGCGATTACTACGCTTGCGCACATCATGAATAATTTTGATCGGCCTTACGATTTGACGGTCGATGCAGCCGGCGGAATGGGCGATGGTGTCACACGTAATAACTCCAGTGAGGTCACGGTGTGGACATCGTTGCAAGACTTGTCCCGCAACCTGTTGTATTTTAGAAGTATCAATGCGATGAATTGGTCCGTCATCGATATGAATAAGCTCAAAGATGTCAAGAAAATCAAATCTATCTCGACCTTTGCTGTGGATCAAGCGGGCGCGGATGTCTTTAAGTTGTTTTATGCAAACTAATCCCTTCATGCTGATAGGCGCATTGCCATGCGAGTAGTGGTTGTTGAAGATCATTTGGATTTACGTCAAGTCTTCGTGGATGCGCTCATTCACGAAGGTATGGATGTCTTGGCTGTTTCCTGTGCTGAAGAGTTAGACGAGTGCATGTCAGCGGGAATGGTTCATTTACTGGTTCTGGATGTGAATCTGCCGGGGGAATCTGGTTTTGATATTGCCAAAAGAATGAGAGCGGCGGATCCCAAGATCAATATCATCATGCTTTCTGCCAGAACCTCGGAGACTGACCGGATCCGTGGATATGAAAGCGGTGCAGATTTTTATTTGTGTAAACCTGTTTCCCCTGCTGAACTTTCTGCGGCAGTCAAGGCTGTCAAAAGGCGTGTTTCTACACCAGAAGCCAGTGTGGATGACTTGGCATTAAGCGTGTCAGGTATGTGTTTAACGTCCGGACACGGCGTGGCAAATCTGAGTCGAATGGACGTGAGTTTGCTTAAGGCCCTCGCGATGGCGCCTGATCACAGATTGCCTTACTGGCGATTGTTTGAAGTCACGGAGCGAAGCGCGAATGAGTTGGCGAAAAATCAATTGGAACTTCAGGTGTATCGACTACGAAAAAAATTAGCGGACATAGATATTCCGGAGAGTTTAATTAAATCGATGCGCTCTGAAGGCTATCAATTAACACAAGCTATTCGGATCGATCCTTGAGTGTTTAAAGTGCTAAGCATGTTCCCTGATTATTACCCGTGGAGTGAAATATGAAATTAAAAATTGCATCGCAGATTCTTTTATCAACGTGTCTTGTCTTTTCCACAGTGGCAAATACTTTTGCCTGTACCGTACTGAGCATCAGGGATGCACAAGGCAACGTCTATCAAGGTCGTACCAATGAGTTTGCAGGTCAGCAGCCTGACACTGTGACATATTTTCCGGCTGGAACGCGCATTGAATCGGTCACACCAGAGGGCAAGCAGGGTAAGACATTTAATACCAAGTATGGAATTTTGGGTGTAACGCTGGTTGGCTTGGCCGCAAATGCGAAACAGGCCACGCTTCATGAGGCAGTTAATGATCAAGGTTTGACCATCACCACCAATGCACTCATTGAAAACAATCCACCCGTACCAAAAGCTTCGGCAGACAAGATTTTGTCTGCCTTAGATCTAGGCACCTGGGCACTGGGCAATTTTCAAAACGTTCAGCAGGTGAAACAGGCGCTGGATAGCAAGGAAGTCGAAGTTTGGTTGCCTCGCGTGCCCAGCATGGCAAACCTGTATGCCCCATTACATTTTGCGATGTATGACAAAGCAGGCGGTTCTATTGTGATTGAGTTTACCGACGGCAAGACCTCGGTCTACGACAATCCCACCGCAGTCATGACGAATGATCCGCCATTTCCTTGGCATCTAAAGAATATGAATAATTATGCTTATCTGACAAACATCGATAAGAATACAGGTCAGTTCAATGCTCTTAAGGTTGCTTCGACGGATAGCGGCGGCAATATGGCCAATTTGCCTTCTGCGGAAACTTCGGTGGGACGTTTTGTGAAGGCGGCCTATTACTCAAACTTTGCGCATAAGGCAAACACACCTGATCAGGCCGTCAAGACACTGTCGCACGTGATGAATAATTTTGATAGACCTAAAGATATTTCCGCAGATTTGCCCGGTACTGCCAGTAAAGCCGAAGCATTTGCGGCGAATAAAATTTCTTCTGAGTCCACGTACTTTACGACGATGAATGATTTGAGCCGCGGTCATTTTTATTTGCGAACAATCAACAGCATTAATTTCGCAAAATTTGATGTACGTAAACTTACTGCGGTGAAACAAACAAAAGTGATTACTTTTAGCGCAATCAATGCCTATGAAAATCTTGATGCGACAGCCTTATTTTTAAAATAAATATCATCCTTGAATGGTCATTAGGAGCCACCACTCGGTGGCTCCTAATGAAGACAATAGATATTGTTTTAGATATATCCCATGTGCAAATTAATGAAAAATATTCGAAGTTTTTTATTTCTATTGCTTTTGTGTATTTCTGGAACCCTAAACGCTCAGGAAAAAAGCAGCAAGATGAGCGAGGCTGCTCGTGAAGGTCAGAAGATGCAAAACAAACTGTATCCTCAGACGCAACTTCCCTTTTCGTATAACTACAGCCAGAAGATCGGTAGTAATAACGGTTCTCAGCAAAGTGAGTTTGCCTTTCAGCCGATTGTCCCCATCAAGCTCGGCACAGATTTGCAGTTGTTGTTAAATCCGATGCTGACCTTTAACCGCAATATCAACTACCCGCAGGCGATCAATCAATTACAGCCGGTACAGCTAGCCACTTTTTTTGCACCAAGATTTGCCGGGGATTGGTATATCGGCATTGGACCTTATTATCAAGCGCCTGCCTCCAATAATTTAAATGGATCCAGGCAAACAGGTGTCGGTGTTTCTGCCGGGGCTTTTTATACGCCTGATAACTGGGTGCTAGGTGTTGCGATGTATAACTCATGGGGAATTGGTAGTGATATGTCTGGTGGTTCCGCCAATATCTTGAATGTTCAGCCAACAGTTTCTTATACAACCAATGATGAGTGGTCCTACAATCTCTCCAGCCAAGTCACATTTGACTATTCAGCTAGAAATACGACGAATCAACTCACATTGAGTGGTGGAAAAACGATCAAAGTGATGGGACAGCATTGGCAGTTTCAAGTCGGCCCGACTTATATGGTCTCTGCAATTCCATCGAGTGCAAAAGGCTGGGGAGCTTTCTTTGGATTGACGACAAGCATTTCTGATTAAATTAATCTGGCAAGATTACTCATAACAGTATTTGACGCGGCGAACCTAATGAAATCGATGGATACGACGGATCTGAATCTTTTAACAGAGCAGATTTTTAGGGATGCAGCTTTTGGTCTGATCGTCCTGACAATTGTTCTCGCTTCAAACGCTTTCTTATTTATTCAAATTTATCTTTGGTACGTCAGGTCTTGTGCAATACTTTTAAACGCAAAGAATTTCAGTTTAATCATGCGTTTTGTTGTCGCGGTCTTACTGATGTCCCTTGTACAAGTGGCATCCATTTTGATCTGGACTGTCGCGTTATTTTCGATAGGATTAATAGAGGATCCTCGCTCCGCTATGCTATTTGCTGGCAGTTGCTATACGACACTTGGTATTTTTTCAGACTTACTTCCCCAGGGATGGAAATCAGTTGCATTTTATATTGCGTTTTCGGGTCTATTTTCTTTTGCAATTGCAACGTCATCCATGATCTCGATGATTTCGATTATTACTAAAAAAATCTATAAGACAGTGAAAAAAGTATAAAAATGGAATGAGATAAATCGCTCGGTTAATGACTTCTCCGCATCAAAATATCAAAGTGATCACTCGCAGAGGATGTTCTAAACACCTCACAGAAGCCCTCACATATTAAAAACTTGACGACGTCCTGATCTGCATGACGATTCGCATCAATCTCGATGTAGATATGAGTGATGCGATGCCAAAAATGAGTCAGTTTTAGCTGAGCAATAACGATGGGTTCATAACCTTCTGTATCAATTTTGATCAAGACCTGTTCGTCGTCGATCACTTCAATTATGTCGTTGAG
Organism: Zwartia sp.; assembly: GCF_049655405.1. GTDB lineage: Bacteria > Pseudomonadota > Gammaproteobacteria > Burkholderiales > Burkholderiaceae_B > Zwartia. The sequence goes on along the minus strand of NZ_JBASJR010000009.1, from coordinate 252,722 downwards.
GTCGACTCCTGAGATGCAATGAATAGTTTCGGTGATGCTGGCATGGTGATCATCCATGAGTGATGAGCCGCCTGAGTGGTTGGGTGTGATGCCGATGACCTGGTCTAGATTAGACCGACTGATTGCACACCTAATGCCTTGTACTTTATTGAATTGCTTGTTTAAAGAAATGTTTTTTATCAACATTCCATACGTGCTCTTAACGGGCTCGAAGGCCCATGCTTTTCTGCATAGTGGGTTGCGAGCGGCAATGAGAGAAAATAATCCTTGATTCGCACCGATATCTAAAAAGATAAAAGGTAATTTTTGATTATTTAGAAAATTAGAAAATTGATATCCATAGGTGCCTTTTAGGCAAAATCGAAAAGTTTGATCAGAGAAATTTGGGGTAAGTTTAATTTTATAAATTGAATGCAGACTTTTCGTATTGAGTAATTGACAGATGAACCAGTAAAGTTTGAAGGGAAGTTTATATAATTTTTGGAAAATAATTCTGAAAATATTCATGAGTCCGTGATGATGAAAACGTGAAACTTAAGGGCATCTGCGGACATCCGATTAAAGATCTTTAGGTGCAACAGGTTAAATATTCAGTGATTGGGATTAAGGGTAAGTGGAAGTGAAATCTTGGCACCAAGGCCACCAAGTTCTGAGGTAAATAAAATGAGTTCGCCGTCATAGACGGAACACAACTCTGATGCGATAGACAAGCCTAACCCACTGCCAGGCACGCGCTCATCCGCACGAATGCCTCTTTGCATGATTTTGTAGAGCTGGTCTGCTGCTACGCCTTTTCCATCATCTTCAATAGCAATACACAGCTGCTGGTTTTCGATATAAATTTTGATGCGGATTGTTGTCTGCGCCCATTTGCTAGCGTTATCAATAAGGTTGCCAATTATTTCCTGCAAAGTGTTTTTATCAATAGGAACGCAAATTGTGAGATCCTCTTGCATCACAACAAAATCTATATGCCGATCAGCATGCATTTTTTTGATCACACGAATGATTTGTTCGATGACAGGTGCGATAGGTGTTTGAACATAAGATCGTAAAGACACTGCATCGGTGCGGGCGCGCAATAACTGCTGATCTATTTGATTCTTTAACAATTCAATTTGCTCATTCATCAGTAGGGCGAGCTCAGACGGATGCTTTTTCTTTTGGAGCTCAGCTGTCGCTGCATTTGCCAGTACAGTGAGCGGTGTTTTCATCGCATGCGCAAAATCACCTGCGCGATTTTGAGCCTTGATAATCATCGAGTCCTGATGGTCTAGTACTTGATTGAACTCTTGCACCAAGGGTTGAACTTCGGCTGGAAACTCGCCTTCGAGGCGTTTGGTTTGTCCTGCGCTAAGTGCAATGAGCGCCTGCTGCAAATTACGTAAAGGTGTCAGAGCCAACATCACTTGAGCAATCGCAGCAAGGATGAGCGTCAACAGCAAGATGCCTAAAAAGATCACGAGTAAGCGAACCCAGTCCTGTATGGCTTGATCTAAATTTTTTGTTTCAGCGGCAACGCTGATACGCCAGACCTTCCCTGGCGCTTCTGATAATTTCACGACTTGTTCAAGCAGACGGATCGATTCTGCATTCGGCCCAACAGCCGTTCTGACTAGCTGTTTGCCGGCTTGATCCAACTCGGGTGAAACGTCTAGCGTGGAATCCCATAGTGATCGGGAACGTAGTACATCATGATGATGGTTGTCACTGATCTGCCAATACAGCCCCGACAGTGGTTGATTAAAGCGTGGTTCTGCTGGTTGCGTCTTGAGAAATGCTTTGCCGTCAGTGCTGACATCTAAGTTTGCAACAAGCTGAATGAGATATGTGCGTAGTTCTTGATCAAACTGCTTGGTGGCATGCGTTTTAAAAAGAATGGTGAGTACAGTACCCGTGATGATTAAGGCAATCGAAATCCAAAGGACTGTACCCAGCAACAGACGGGCACGCAAAGACTGATGCGCGCCACTCAACATGGAGCGAGAAAGACGTAGAGGAGCGTTCAAGATGGGCACACCAAGCGGTACCCGCCGCCGCGAACAGTTTCGATACTCCCGGGTGGCAGTTTCTTTCTGAGGCGACCGATGAATACTTCAATCGTATTGGAGTCTCGGTCAAAATCCTGTGCGTAAATGTGTTCGGTTAATACCGTACGACTGACTAATTCCTGTTGATGATGCATGAGGTAAGACAGGACTTTGAATTCATGACTGGTCAGAGAGATCGTCAAACCATCCACACTCACTTTGCCCGTTTTGGTATGTAGTTCAATCGTTCCACAACTTAATACAGGTGTTGCATGCCCCGCGGCGCGTCTGATGATGGCGCGCAAGCGGGCGAGCAACTCCTCCATGCGAAAGGGTTTCGCTAAGTAATCATCGGCACCTGCATCAATGCCGATTACTTTTTCGTTCCAGTTATCTCGTGCGGTCAAAATAATCACAGGTGTTGTGATCGCGGCATCGCGCCAGCTCTTGAGGACGCTGATGCCGTCCATGTGAGGAAGTCCAAGATCAAGAATGATGGCGTCATAGGGCTCATTCAGACCGAGAAACAAAGCTTGGCGCCCATCGGTTGCGCAATCGACAACGTAACTTTCGTCTTTAAGTGATGCGACAAGTTGAGCATTGATGGTGGGCTCGTCTTCGACGATGAGTATGCGCATGTTGATGTATGTGGGTAGAAGCTATTTGCGTTTATCAGAAATCACATCAGCATTTTTTGCGTCAACTTTGAGTTTTTGACGCAAGCCGTCTTTTTGAAGCAATTTAATTTCGTACATCCACCGCCCTTTTTCACGTTCAAGCTCGGCCTCAACGATTTGACCAGGATAGTCTTTTTCGAGCCTGGTCAGAATAGTGCTAAGTGGGAGGATTTCTCCAGATGCCAAGGCGGCACGAGCGAGGTCGTGATCATTGGAGCTTGCCATGACAAAACCGCTCGCGAAGGGAGCCATCATCAGTAGGAAGGCAAGATGCACAATCCAGTACTTGAACTTATTTTTCATGTCGCGATGGAGGGCGCTAAAGCCCGCTAGTCTCGGTAGGTGAAGGGCCCATTATGACCCAGCCAAGATGAACGTACGCTGAATGTTTTGTTCACTCCAGGTACAGGACGCAACGCGCATCATGCATATATCTCAACGAAACGCGTTCTTAGCCATGAAAAAAACTAACATCTTGATCGCCTTTTTAGCAGTGCTTGTCGTGTCTGCCGCTCAGGCTGCAGACACGACACCTCAAGCGCAACTCGAAAAGTGGACCACCGCCGCGGGTAGAGCAGGCGATGTGAGTAAAGGCGACCTTGTTTTTAATCAAAAGCATGGTGATGTCTGGTCTTGTGCTTCTTGTCACAACAGTCCTCCCACCTCTGCGGGTAAGCATGCCTCGACGTCTAAGCCCATCAAACCGCTGGCGCCCGCTTTTAATACTGAGGCGTTCACGGATACAGCAAAAATTGACAAGTGGTTTAAGAGGAACTGCCGAGATGTCATGAAGCGTGAATGTACGCCTGAAGAAAAAGTTGATGTACTGGCCTATTTGCTCAGCCTCAAAAAGTAATTGAAGGAATAACAAATGAAGATTAGAAATTTCTACTTATATTTTTTAGGCTTGATATTGAGTGCGAGTCTACAAAGTACGGCGTTCGCCGGCAGCGTAAACCTATTGCCCGCAACAGTTTCACCGAAGTATCAGCAAGAGTGTGCGGCGTGTCACCTCGCCTATCCTCCCGGCTTATTACCACGTCGCTCGTGGATCAGACTGATGAACAATTTGGAGTCGCATTTTGGTTCTGATGCCTCGATTGATCTCAAGGAGGTTCAAGAAATCAGTGTTTGGCTTGACGCCAATGCAGGAACGTATAAGCGTGTTCGTGCTGAGCCAAAGGATGACAGATTGACGGAGTCTGACTGGTTTGTTCGAAAGCACCGAAAAATTGAGGCGGAAGTTTGGTTAAGGGACTCTGTCAAGAGCAAAGCAAATTGTGCTGCTTGTCATACGCAGGCAGAACGCGGCAATTATGACGATGATGCCGTCATGATTCCGAAATGAAGGAGAGCAAAATGAGAAAAGTTGTTGATGCGGCGACGCGCACATACCACTGGTTATTTGCTGCGAGCTTTGTGGGCGCCTATATCTCCGCTGATAGTGAAAAATTTCGACTTTTACATGTCACCTTGGGCTATACGATGATCGGTTTGTTGGCCTTTCGTCTGCTCTGGGGAATCTTTGGTCCGCGGCATATGCGGCTAAGTGGAATGTTTAGAAAGCTGCAAGGATTTAGAACGCTGGTTGAGGCATTACGTTCGGGGCAATGGATGCAGACGACTCAGCTCAAGCAGAGTGCCAATTTGATGATGACGTCAATTATTGTGCTGTTGTTATTGTCTGTGATTCCACTCACACTAAGTGGATACGCGGTTTACAACGAGCTCGCCGGAGGGTGGTTAGAAGATGTGCATGAGTTCTTTGGCGAATTCATGCTGTTTTTGGTGCTCACGCATTTAGTGATGATTGCGCTTGTGAGCCTGCTAAGGCGTAGCAACTTAGCGAGATCGATGATCACAGGATATGTAGCAGGCCCGGGGCCGGACTTAATCAAGAGCGACTATAGAGTTGTTACAGCGACTTTGCTGTTGGGTGTAACAGCGTGGATGACATGGTATATTTTTTTTAATGAATGATTGGGCATTGAATTTATTTATTCAGGCAGACGCTCCATCAGTGCAGCACCGTAACCTGCGACATCAAGCTTGATCGCAGATACGGCCGCTTTGACGTCATGCCGTTGAAGTGCATCAATCAACTGCACATGCGGGTGCTCTTTGCCAAGATGAATAAATGGCTTTCGGTACAGAAAGGTTAATGAAGGGCCCGTCTGTGTCCAAAGTCCTTCGATGATGGCAAGTAAGTGCGGCATGTTGGCTGCTTGATATAGCGCGAAATGAAACTCATAATTTTTGGCTAGCGTTCCAGCCATATCTTCATTCAGTTTGTGGCGCATCATTTCTTTGTGCAGAGTGACAAGTTTTTTTATCTCTGTTTTGGTGATGCGCGGTGTTGCGTTTTCAACCGCCATTACTTCTAGATTTAAACGAACGGCTCTAAGCTCTTGAAGCTCTTCCCTACTGAGAACTGGAACTTGCACAGACTTTCCAGGTGTCATAGCGAGTGCGCGTTCTGATACTAATTGAAGTAGCGCCTCTCGAACGGGTGTTTGGCTCACCCCGAGACTTTCACTTAGCAAACGTAGTGTCAGTGTTTGACCGGGTAGAAGCTCGCCAATCATCAGGCGCTGCTTAATCTGGCGATAGATCGTGCCCGCCATATTTTCACGCGCCATGGGTGTTAAGAAAAAGGTCATGTCGACAGCCGAGCTGATAAGCGTGAGCAAATAAATAGTGTACTAGATTGTTTTTTTATACTTTATATTTTATAAAGTATAAATTGTGAATTGAATAGAATGGAATAAAAATGACAAGTTCTTTGTCCCCCCTGCGATCCTCAGGCCTGATGGTGCATGATACGGGTGCTCACGCCGTAGTGCGTGCGTTGAGACGCCATGGCGTCGATACGATATTTGGCCAGAGTTTGCCGAGTATGGTGCACCTTGTTGCGGAGAAGCAAGGTATCAGACAGATTGCATACCGTACAGAAAATGCTGGTGGCTATATGGCCGATGCCTACGCAAGAGTGAGCGGGAAAATCGGTGTGGTGACAGCGCAAAATGGACCTGCGGCAGCGCTCTTAGTGCCACCTCTCGCTGAGGCCCTGAAAGCATCAATACCCATCTTGGCCTTAGTGCAAGATGTGAGTGCTGAGCATACCGACCGCAATGCGTTTCAAGACCTCGATCATATCGGGATGTTTACAGCCGTCACAAAATGGGTGCGCCGAGTAGCTGATGTGTCGCGTATCGAAGACTATATTGATCAAGCCATGACTGCCGCATGTACAGGACGACCTGGGCCAGTCGTACTGATGTTGCCTGCTGACATTTTGTTGCAGCCCTACGGTGCCGCCAAGAGATCATATGAACTTGGTTACTACCCACTGGACCGTGTTGCAGCCTCACCTGAGCGCATTGCGGAGGCTGCTGAATTGCTTGTCAAGGCAAAAAACCCCATCATCATTGCCGGTGGAGGTGTGCATTTATCTCAGGCGCATCAAGCACTCGCAGCATTACAAGAACACTGCCATTTGCCAGTTGCAACAACGGTGATGGGGAAAGGTGTTGTTGATGAAACACATCCGCTTTCAGTGGGTGTCATGACATACTTTTTGGGTCCGAACGGCTCAGGACGATTTCAACGTCCACTCATTGAAAATGCGGATGTGGTGTTGCTGGTTGGTACCCGAACGAATCAAAACGGTACTGACTCATGGAAGCTATATCCAAAGGGTGCGATATATATCCATCTCGATATCGATGGTAACGAGGTGGGTCGTAATTACGAAGCAAAGAGACTGGTCGGTGACGCAAAACTGACCTTGGCGGCATTGAAAGACGCAATTGCAGTACTCAACAGTACCGTTAGAAAAAATGCACGAGAAAGCGTAGAGAAAAAAATCGCTGAAGGACGTGCAGCTTACATGAAAGAGTCCGAAGTGGTTAGAACTTCTGATGCTACGCCGATCCGGCCAGAGCGGATCATGCACGAAATCCAGTCCCAGTTAACTGAGGAATCAATCGTTGTCGCAGATGCGAGTTACTCGTCCATATGGATTGCAAACTTTCTAGTTTCACTCAAAGCGGGAATGCGTTTTATCACGCCGCGTGGCTTGGCTGGGTTAGGCTGGGGTTTTCCCATGGCGCTTGGTGTAAAGGTCGCACAACCACAGAAAGAAGTGTTTTGTGTGGTGGGTGATGGCGGTTTTGGTCACGTATGGTCAGAGCTTGAAACGGCAGCAAGAATGGGAGTAAAAGTCACGCTGATCCTCATCAACAATGGAATCTTGGGTTATCAGAAGCATGCTGAAAATGTGAAATTTGGCGATCACACTTCGGCTGTACATTTCACGCCTGTTGATCATGCTGCCATTGCGCGCAACAGTGGGTGTAATGGAATTAGAGTGACCGATCCGCAAGAGCTGGCAGGAGCGCTTGCGCAAGCCAGGAACAATACAGGCACAACCCTGATTGAAGTGCTGTGCGATGAAAATGCATTTCCTCCTATCACTTTCTATACGCCTGATGCAGTGGTGATCAAATGACGTCAAAGCGAATCGCAGTGGTGACGGGTGCGCGACAAGGCATTGGGCTTGAAACATCGAAAGCATTGTTAAACAGCGGACATTTCGTTGTGATGGTGGATCGTCAACCGTTTGATGGAGCTGCGCTCGCGGGAGCTAACCATGGAGCAAACATCTTGACGTACACCTTGGATGTGACGGACGACAGTGGCATATCAAGCCTGCATCAGACAATCAGTACGACTCTTGGAAAAGTGTCTGTGCTCGTGAATAACGCAGGGATTTCTCCCAAGCAGCCCGATGGAAAATCAAGTGGGATTTTGCAACTCGATCCTAAAGAGTGGGCGAAGGTAATCGAGGTCAACTTGACCTCTGTGATGCGGATGTGTCAGACGTTTATTCCGGATATGCAAGAACTGAAGTACGGAAGAATTGTCAGTATTTCATCGCTTGCAGGACGTTCAAAATCAGTGGTCGCGGGCCCAAGTTATATGGCGTCCAAAGCAGGTGTACTGGGGCTGACGCGTGCGATTGCCACGGAAATGGGGCCCTTCGGAATTACGGCAAATTGTGTCGCACCAGGTCGGATTTTGACAGAAATGGCATTGCAAGCTGGCGAAGAGGTCAATCGTCGTTATGCGGAGCAGATTCCCGTGAGACGAATCGGCACACCCGAGGAGGTGGGTCAGGCTGTCGCTTTTTTATGTGCAGAAAGCAGTGGGTTTATTAATGGCGCCACGATCGATATTAATGGTGGCTTTTTCATGTCTTAAGCGATGGCTGATATCGTGATACTTATAACAACGGAGCAAACATGATTCATAAAATAAAATTAGCGCTAGGTGGATTCGCATTGTTAGCAAGTGCGGGTATGGTGAGTGCTCAAAGCTTTCCGCAGCGCGAGGTGACATTGATCGTCAACTTTGGCGCAGGTGGTGCGACGGATGTGGCGTCGCGCGCGTTGGCTCAAGGCATGGAGGCGCCGCTTGGAAAACCTGTGATCGTGCAGAACAAGCCCGGTGCATTAGGCACCTTAACGCCCGCATATATCGCCAAACAAAAACCTGATGGTTATCAAGTGGGTGTTGTGACGTACTCAACAGTCGCCATCATGCCGCATTTAATGAACCTAACCTACACGATCAACGATTTTGAATTTGTGGCGGGCTTTGGTCGCTTCCGTTACGGCGTCGCAGTGCGCGCTGATTCTCCTTACAAAAACTTGCAGGACCTCGTCGCTGCAGCGAAGACAGGCAAGGGCATTTTCTTTGGTGCACCCTCTGCCCCAAACAATCTTGCCATGTTTGAGTTGGGTCGCGTCGCAGGCGGAAAGTTTGAGCAGATTAGTTACAAGTCTGGGACTGAAACTGTGACAGCTTTGTTGGGCGGCCAAGTGGAAGTGATTGTTCAAAACCCTTCTGATATCTTGCCACACATCACCAGTGGTAAGTTGCGCTTACTGGCTTCCGCCAGCCCGATGCGTTGGGTTGAACAGCCTAATGTGCCCACGATGAAAGAGCAGGGGTTCAATGTGGAGATTGACTCATGGATGGGGCTTGCCGTACCGAAAGGAACGCCAAAAGATGTCGTCGATAGGCTTCAGGCTGCAGCGCTCGCATCAGTCAAAAATCCTGATGTCGCAAAGCGCCTTGAGAGTCTCGGTGTAGATCCCTCTCCCTTGACGGGCAGGCAGTATGAGGAGACTTTGCAGACAGGATATGTAGAGATGGGTAAGGCGATTAAAGCTGCGAATTTACCTAGAATTAATTAAGAAGCAATGTATACGCGTGTGATAACTCACACGCGTATGACGACCTTAAGTGTTAGTCAAGTGTAGCGCCCGATTGCTTGACGATATCCGCCCACTTTTTTGCTTCGCTTTTATTGAAAGCCGCGAATTCTGCTGGCGTGGATCCCACAGGCTCAGCCCCCATTTTTTGATAAGCCTCGATGACTTGCGGGTTTTTGAGCGCAGCTTGTACATGCTTGGCCAATGTTTCAAGCACCGCAGGCGGTGTGCCTTTGGGTGCCCAATACCCATACCAGGTACTTATGTCAAAATTTGGGTAGCCACTTTCTGCAATCGTCGGGAGGTCAGGACGAGCCTTTGCCCGGTTGAGTGTCGTGACGGCAATCGGACGAAGTTTGCCTGCATCAATCAGTGCAGTAGCCGATGGCATTGAGTCGAACATGAGATCAATTTGCCCACCAGCTAAATCTTGAAGCGCAGGCGCGCTTCCCTTGTATGCAATGTGCTGCATATCAATGCCTGCCAAGCGCTTAAAAGACTCTCCAGCTAAATGCGGAGCAGAGGCAACACCGGAAGAACCAAAATTCAGCTTGCCACCCTTTTGTTTAGCATAAGCAACTAAGTCACTGACGCTTTTGATCGGGGAGTTGACGGGTACAACCAACACCAAGGGCACTTGGGCCAACTGTGAAATCGGCACAAAGTCATCAATCGCATTAAAGGTCATTTTTTTGTAGACACTGGGATTGATGACATGAATAGAGGCATTACCCAAAATAGTGTAGCCATCAGGCTCTGCGCGTGCGACCGCCTCTGATCCTATCATCCCACTCGCGCCGGCACGATTGTCAACCACGACGGACTGACCAATTGTTTTGCCCATCTCTGCGGCAACAACGCGAGCCGTTAAGTCGGTCGGGCCTCCTGGAGGATAGGGGACGACCAAACGGATTGAGCGATCTGGGTACTTGGATGCGCTTTGTGCGTTAGCTGTACCGACACTGAGCCCTAGAGAAAATGCCAATAGAGTGACTGCTAAAACGCAACGTCTTGTTGGTTGAATCATGATTTGTCTCCAGAAATTTTTATGGCTAGTTTGTGTAATACCTGCCGAGAATGTAAATCATTCAATGCTTGAGGTAACGCCTCCATTTCGTAAATATTGCTTGTCGTCGGGAATATTTTTCTCTCAAGAGTCAAGCGTTGGAGTGTGTCCATCATGCGCCGCATCTGAGGTTCGTGCAAAAGACGCTCATCGTTTGGGGTCCAGCCGATGTAACGACCGTAGTAAAACCCGTGGAGCGATAAGTTTTTAACCAACATGATATTTTGTGGTAACTGTGGTGGTCGACCAGCAGCGAAGCCGATACTCAAAATTTGTGCGCCATGAGAGGTTGCGGAGAGTGAGGTCTCCATGAGCTCCGCACCGACAGGATCGACGATGAGGTCGACACCACCCCGCACGAAAGCTTTAATTTTTTTAACCAACGCTTCATTTGGTGCCAGGACAAGTTGAGCGCCATGTGCGGCGGCAAGTGCACGCTTTTCTTCAGTGCTCGCGCAGGCAATGACTGTCGCACCTGTTGTGCTTGCAAGTTCAACGGCTGCAAGACCAACACCTGAGCCAGCACCAAGCACCAGTACGGCGTGAGAGGGCTGTAACCCAGCTTTCCAGAACAGTGCGGTGTAGGCTGTCCCATAAGAGAGTGTGAGCGGCAAGGCCTGAAGCCAATCTAAAGCAGGCAGTATGGGGTAGACCGTGTGGTGCGAAACGTTAATCTGCTGGGCGTAACACCCCCAGCGTGCAACACCCATGACGCGATCGCCGACTTTGAGGTGTTGAACGTGTTGGCCACAGGCTAAGACTGTGCCGACGAACTCTGTCCCAGGGGTGAAGGGCAAGGGCGGATCAGACTGATATTTTCCTCTGATCAGTAAATCAATGGCATGGCTGACCGTTGCGTAAGCCACTTGTACGGTGACTTCATTGTCTTTGGGAGGCGAAGGGTGACCAATATGCCTCACGCCGGCAACTTTGCTAGGATCCCCAAATTGCTCGCAGACAATGGCTTTCAATATTTGACCTCTAGAGGTGTCATTGTGCGTTGGGAAACTAAGCGCAACTCACAATCAGATTATTCATCTCAAGCTCTGCCATGTCGGTCATCTTGAGCAGGTTGTCTGCTAGATCAGATAATTCATCACTACGGAGTGCGGTGCTATCTTCCATATTGACGATATCGGTGTACATCTGGACGAGCTCTTCGAGAATATCGAGACTGTCGCCGATGTCTTCATCAAGCTCTAGGTTTTCCTGATCTTGAAAAAAACCGGTTAGAAATGCATCGAGCTCTTCGCCACGCAACTTAGCGTGCGCTTTCAGTTCGTTCAAGGATGTTGCTTTGTCTAAAGCAGTCAGGCTGAAGGGTTGCTCTGCATCGTCTTTGCCATGCGCTGCGAGTAAGCTCCAAAAATCTTCAAGAAAAGTTTTGGTGACTTCGTCGAGTTTTTCTTGTGAGGCAAGCTCTGGAAACTCTCCGTCCCACAAGGCATTTAATTCAAAGAGTGGATCGACGACATAAGGGCTTGCGATCGCCCCCATGAAGGCCGCCCGAACTTCATGAAATTGATAAGGACACTGATACTCGCTCAGCAGCGACTGAACGTGTTGATGAATAGAAACTGCTGAGCGTTGCATCATATATGTCCTAGTAGCCTACGGCTTCGCCGTCACGGCGGTGATCAGAACCTGCGACATAGGCGTAGGGCGCTTGATCTCCCTCGCCCGCGAGGCGTGAGATCAATTGCGCACTGCCGAAGTCAAGGCTGTCTGCAGGCGCGACGATAGGCTTGTGACCCATCGCACGCAAAGCATCGACGACAGCAGGGCTGACTGCAGCCTCGATCGTCAATTCGCCAGCATCGTTGATACGCCAGCGTGGCGCGTCCGAGCAGGCCTGTGGGTTGTGACCCTCAGAGATGTGACGCAACACCATTTGCATGTGACCCTGTGCCTGCATATTGCCGCCCATCACGCCAAACGCCATGGATGGCTTGCCATCACGTGTGATGAACGCGGGGATGATGGTGTGCATGGGGCGCTTGCCGCCGCCAACCAAGTTTGGATGTCCGGGGGTGGTGACAAAGCCCCAGCCACGGTTCTGCAGGGCGATGCCAGTCTTGGGGACGACGACGCCAGAGCCAAAGCCTTTGAAGTTTGATTGGATGTAGGACACCATGCGGCCTTCGGCGTCCGAGGTGCACAAATAGATCGTGCCGCCCGAAGGTGGCTGGCCTGGACCATAGGTGCCCGCCTTGTTGGGGTCGATCAGTTTGGCGCGCTCTTTTGCATAGGATTTGCTGAGCAACTCTTTGGCGGTGACTTTCATGAAGTCAGGATCTGCGACGTGTTCAAACAAGTCAGCAAAGGCGGCGCGCATGCATTCGATTTCAAGGTGCATACGCTCGGCTGACCCGGGCTTGGTCTGAGCGTAGGGCAGGTGCTCAATCAAGTTAAGGGCGAGCAGTGCGGTCAGACCCTGACCATTTGGTGGGATCTCATGAACGTCAACGCCTTGGTAGTTGGTCGAGACTGTACCGACCCAGTCGCAACGGTGCGCCGCCAAATCGGCTTCGTTGAGCACCGCACCGTTTTCACGGGCAAAGTCAGCAATCATTTTTGCCAGACGACCGCGGTAGAACGACTCGCCTTTGGTGCGTGCAATGTCTTCAAGCGTATCGGCTTGATCCGCGAATTTCCAGATTTCGCCCGCGGCAGGTGTGCGACCATCTTTCATAAAGGCTTCTTTGAAGCCCGGCTGAACGTGCAATTCTGCCGCTTGATCTTTCCACTGACGCGCAATCACAGGACTGACGGGGAAGCCTTCGCGCGCATGACGGATTGCGTCTTTAAACAAGTCTTCGAAGGGCAAATTGCCGAACTTGTTTGACAACTCAACCCATTGTGAAACGACACCCGGGACGGTCACGGACTCCCAGCCACGATGGGGCATGGTGGCCATACCCTTGAAACGCTCAGGCGACCAGGCAGCAGGCGCGCGGCCAGAGGCGTTGAGGCCATGTAGTGCTTTGCCGTCCCAGATGATCGCGAAGCCGTCACCGCCAATACCGTTCATCGTAGGCTCTACAACAGTCAGCGTGATCGCTGCGGCGAGTGCGGCATCAATGGCATTGCCTCCGCGGGCAAACGCAGCTGCACCTGCTTGTGAGGCGAGAGGCTGCGACGTAGAGACGAGATTGCGAGCAAGGACGGGTTGACGACCGGATTGGAAGGGCAGTTGCCAGTTCATGAGACGAGTGATTCCAGAAAAGTGAGATAGAGGAAATTATAAAGGGGCGCTCAAGGCGCCCCTTTGCTTGCGACCGCCTGTGTTAGGCGGTTTCGTGCAATGCTTTCTTGACTGTCGAGAAGATCTCTTCGATCTGACCTTCGCTGACGATCAGTGGTGGTGAAAAGGCCATGATGTCGCCAGTGAAGCGCGCCAACACACCTTTTTCCAAGCACTTGAGGAAGACGTCGTAAGCACGCGCACCCGGTGCACCGTCACGTGACTCCAACTCAACCGCGCCCATCAAGCCGAGGTTGCGAATGTCTTTGACATAAGGCTCGCCGCGCAGCGCGTGGATTTCTTTTTCGAACTTCGGTGCGAGGGCCAAAGAACGATCAAACAGTTTTTCACGGCGGTAGATTTCCTGAGTCGCCAAGCATGCTGCAGCAGCAGCAGGGTGGGCGGAATAGGTGTAGCCGTGGAAGAACTCAATTGCTGTACCTGGGCCTGCATTGACAATGGCGTCATGCACATGGCGGCTAGCGGCAACACCAGACATCGGAATCGCAGCATTGTTCATGGCTTTTGCCATCGTGATGATGTCAGGCGTCACGCCGAGCAATTCGCTGGCGGTCGCTTTGCCCAAGCGGCCAAAGCCGGTGATGACTTCGTCAAAAATCAACAGGATGCCGTGCTTGGTGCAGATTTCGCGCAAGCGCTGCAGATAGCCTTGTGGTGGCACCAGTACGCCTGTTGAACCAGCAACAGGCTCAACAATCACGGCTGCAATGGTGGAAGGATCATGCAAGGCGCACAAACGCTCGAGGTCATCAGCTAGGTGGGCGCCCCAAGCAGGCTGACCCTTGCTATAGGCCATTTCAGCCAAGTTGTGGGTGTGTGAAATATGATCGACACCGGGGATCAGCGCGCCTGAGTAGGCCTTACGGTTAGCCAAAATGCCGCCAACAGAAATGCCACCAAAACCGACGCCGCTATAGCCGCGCTCGCGACCAATCAGGCGCGTACGCTGTCCATCGCCACGGGCACGGTGATAGGCCAGCGCAATTTTCAAAGCAGTATCAACAGCTTCAGAGCCAGAGTTTGCAAAGAAGATGCGGTCGAGACCGGCTGGCATCACCGCTGCGATGGCTTTGGCCGCTTCGAAAGCAATGGGGTGCCCCATCTGGAAGGGAGGGGCATAGTCCAGTTCCATCATCTGCTTGTGCACGGCTTCGGTGATCTCTTCACGGCAGTGGCCAGCGTTGACACACCAGAGTCCTGAACTCGCGTCGAGTACTTTCTTGTCATCGACGGTCGTGAAATACATGCCTTTAGCACTTTTCAGAATACGGGGAGTTGCCTTGAACTGCTTATTGGCAGTAAAGGGCATCCAGAAATTTTCCATGTCCACTTCTTTGGACAGGCTGACGTTTTCGGTGATGGTGTTCATGGAAATCTCCAGTTAACGAGCGAATATCTCACTGTAACGGTTCTGCAGAGAAAATTGCCAGTACAGTTACGGCGATTTGTGGCAAACTGTATTGAGTTTCGGGTGTATCCGCCCATAACTGTACTGGTTTGTAACGGAATAACAGGCATGGCTACTAGTTTTTCGCTCACGCTCGACCGTCAGTCCTCCCGGACGCTGGTGGAGCAGATTGTGGAGTCAGTCAATCTGGCGATAGAGCGTCGAACCTTGCGAGTCGGTGACGCGTTGCCATCGGTGCGTGCGTTAGCCGCTACACATACTTTGAGTGCCTTTACCGTGGCGGAGGCCTATCAGCGGTTGGTGACAGCAGGGCGACTCAGCGCGCGCCGAGGTTCAGCTTATCGCGTTGCAGATTTGCGCACGGTATTGCCGACGGTCTCTCCCGTCTGGTCTGCCCCTAGTCTGAATGCAGCATGGCTATTGTCTGACGTGTTTGCAGATCACTCTGTCCCCACTAAGGCAGGTTGTGGCTGGATACCGGGTGAGTGGATTAACGAGAGCGGCCTGCAGCATGCCCTACGTGCGTTGAGTCGGGTGCCTGGTCCGCGCTTTGGTGGCTATGGCCACCCCTTTGGAATGGCTTCTTTGCGTGAACAAATCGCCACTTCCCTCAGACGCATTTCTTTACCGGCTGAAGCTTCAAATATTTTGATGACGCAGGGCGCGACGCAAGCACTAGATCTAGTGGTGCGCACGCTGTTGCGACCCGGTGACACAGTAATTGTTGAGGACCCATGCTATTGCAATTTGTTACAGATTTTGCAGTTGGCGGGTCTCAAGGTGATTGGCGTGGCACGTACGGCAGATGGTCACGATTTTGAACAGCTTGAGCGCGTTCTAAAAGAGTCTCGGCCTAAAGCGATTTTTATCAATACTGTATTGCAAAATCCTTCAGGCTCATCTTTGTCGACGGCCAGTGCCACACGCTTGCTTGAGATGGTGGCGCGTGATGGTGTGTGGGTGATTGAGGATGATATTTATCGAGAACTCGCACCACCCGAAGCGCCTTGCTTGGCAGCCATGGAGGGTTTAAATCGCGTGATCTATATCTCCGGGTTTTCTAAAACGATCACGCCCACCTTGCGCGTTGGCTATGTTGCCGCCCATGCGGATGTGCTGGCAGATCTCGCGCGCACCAAGATGGCGGTCGGTTTAACCTCATCAGAAGTGACTGAACGTATCGTATCGAATGTCTTGAGTGAGGGGCATTACGAGCGGCATCTCGATTTTTTAAAAAATAAGTTACACATTGCGCACACCCACGTTGTTGAAAAAATGCAGTCGCTCAACATGAAGATTTTTGAACAACCGGCGGCAGGATTGTTTCTCTGGGCGCAGCTACCCATTGCTGCGGAGCAAAGTGCTGGCGTTGCGACGCGTGCGCTGGCCCGTGGGATTTGGCTTGCGCCAGGATCGTACTTTCATCCTGGAGACCGGCTTTCAAATTGGTTTCGCTTCAATGTGGCCACCTCCGACAATGACGTCCTGTGGGAGTTTGTCCGAACGCTCGAACGGACTTAGCGATCAACGGCCAGATAAAGTGTTTCTTTGATTTCTTCCATCACCACGTAGCTTCTGGACTCGGCAGAGCCTGGCAGGCGCTTGAGGATTTCACCAAGCAATTGCCGGTATTTATTCATCTCGGGGAGCCGGGCTTTGATGAGGTAGTCAAAATCGCCAGAGACGAGGTGGCATTCCATCACTTCGGGCACATAACTGAGCTCTTTCTTTACTTTTTCAAAGACATCGTCAGACTTGGCCGAAAGTTTAATCTCAAGGAATACAAGTAGATTTTTTCCAAGCGCTGCTGGGTTGACCCGGGCGTAGTAGCCCATAATCACACCTTCACGCTCGAGTCTGCGCACTCTCTCGGAACACGGTGTTGCGGATAAGTTGACGCGCTCAGCGAGGTCGGTCATTGAAATGCGACCATCGCGTTGCAGGACATCTAGAATCTTGAGGTCAATCCGATCAAGTTGGCGCATAGTGCCTCCTAAGAGCTTCTATTTTAGTGATTTTCTCTGGAAACCTGTCAAAATTAAGCGTTCAGTTCCTTTATCCCTTTCTTTACTAAGAGAGCACCCATGTTTTTCAAAAACGCCCCTGAAGTCAAAGCCGCTGAAGTCTTCACGGAAATGCCTGCAGTCTTGCGACGAACCGGTGTGCGCTCGGAGTGGGCCGATGTCAACCGCGGCGGTGTGGCCATGGACTCGTTTTTGGAGGGGCCGGTGTTTGATGTGGCAGGCAACCTCTATGTCACGGACATTATTTTTGGCCGCGTGTTTCGGATCGACCCCCAAGGAGCTTGGACGCAAATTATTGAGTATGACGGCGAGCCAAACGGCATGAAGTTTTTGTCAAAGACAGAGTTGCTGATTACCGACTACAAAAATGGTCTGATGCGTCTCAATATTCAAACGGGCGATATCAAGCCATACCTGACAAGGCGCAATACAGAAGGCTTTAAAGGCCTCAACGACCTGACCTTCGACTCGAAGGGCAACTTGTATTTCACTGATCAGGGCCAGTCCGGCTTGCATGATCCAACGGGGCGTGTCTATCGCTTGCGCCCCTCGGGCCAATTGGATTTGTTGTTGAGTAATGTACCGAGTCCGAATGGTTTGGTGTTGTCTTTGGATGAGCGGGTGCTCTATGTGGGAGTGACGCGCGGCAATTGCGTTTGGCGCGCGCCACTGATGCCGGACGGGGGCGTGGCCAAGGTGGGCCAGTTCTTTACTTCTTATGGGCCCAGTGGTCCGGATGGCTTGGCGATGGATGCCGCGGGTAATTTGGTGGTGGCCAATCCGGGTCTAGGCTATGTCTGGCTGATCAACCCAAGGGGCGAGCCGATCGCGGTGTGGTCAAGTCCGAAATCCTCTGCCGTTACGAATATCGCTTTTGGAGGCGCGGACCGTCAAAGTCTCTTTTGTACAGAGTCAGAATCCGGCTCAATTTTGACCATGCGGATGCCCTATCCGGGCGCCATCGTGCATCAGCCCGAATAGCCTGATTTTTTCTACGTTTGTTTGTCGAAAGCATGCATGCTTTTTAGTGCGCCTGTGCGAAAATAGAGATTCATATTCCCCCTCTATTTTTAGCCGCTGGCAGCACATGAACATTGATCTTTTTATTCGTCGTTCCCTAAGTATTTTCGCGATCACGGCAGCGGCCTTTGTGGGGCACTTGCCCGCGGTGTCGGCCAAAACAGACGCGCCCATCCTCGTGCTGAATTCACTCAACGCCGATGTGAGTGTGATCGACCCCAAGACGTGGACAGAGATCAAGCGTGTGCCTGTCGGCAAAGAGCCTCACCATCTATACCTGACACCAGACGAAAAGTCGGTCATGGTGGCCAATGCCGAGGGCGATTCCATCACATTTCTCGATCCCATGACGGCCCAAGTGCAGCAGACGATGACTGGGATTGTGGATCCGTATCATCTACGCTTTTCGCCTGATATGAAGTGGTTTGTGACGGCGGCGAACCGCCTGAATCACGTTGATATTTATACCTGGGATAACAAAGGCGGGACATTCAAGCTCAACTTGGTCAAGCGCATTCCTGCTGGTAAGACGCCGAGTCACATTGCCATCGATAGCAAAAGCAAAATTGCTTACATTTCTTTGCAGGATAGTCATGAGCTCACCGCGATTGAGTTAGCCACGCAAAAGCGTCTCTGGACAGTTAAGGTCGGTAAAACACCTGCCGATCTATATTTGACCCCTGATGATAAAACGTTGCTGATCGGTTTGACCGGTGCCGCGGAAGTCGAGGCCTATGACGTCTCGAACGGAAAGGCGGTTCTTAAAACACGTATTCCAACAGGCAAGGGCGCACATGCCTTTCGTTCACAAGGTGACAAACGCCATGTGTTTGTGAGCAATCGCAGCGCGAACACCATCAGTCGCATTGATTGGAAGACGCTCAAGGTCGTGGATACGTATCGCACGCCTGCTGGCCCTGACTGCATGGAGATGATGGCTGACGGCAAGACCTTGTTGGTGACCACGCGCTGGGCAGGTAAGCTGTCGGTGATTGATCTGGAGAAAAAGGCCGTCGTCAAACAAATACCGGTCGGTAAGTCTCCGCACGGTGTGTGGACGCTCAATCATGCGAGCCGCGATTAAACATTTTGCGTCTTGGCTGTGCGTATTGTTGTTGAGCGCGCTTGCGCTCACGGCCGTCGCACAAACAGAGGGAGAGCAAGGTCACGCATTAGTGCTCGAGGCTTTAGTCGAGCCTGCAGCGGTTCCTGTTTCGCCAGTGTCTGTTGACGCTGCAGCTGACGCGGCATTAGCACCTCAACCCATTCCGGACTCAGTGCCGGGTACGAAGTCCCTGACCAGCGTATTACTTGAAATGCCTCCAGTGTGTGCCAAACCGCTGTATCTCACATTCGATACTGGGCATATGGAAATCGCACCTCTCGTGGAGGAAGTGCTATCAAGACAAAAGGTTCGCGCGACATTTTTTTTGGCGAATGAGCGCACGCGGACTGGCGGCGGAAGTCTCGATGAGGTTTGGGCGCCTTGGTGGAAAAAGCTCAGCCAGCAAGGCCATATGTTTGCATCGCACACGTACGATCATGTGTACTGGCAGGCTGATTTGCCAGACGGCAATTTCAGAGTGCGGGCAAGTGCAGGTCCTCTAGAGGGAAAGCTGCAGACTTGGTCTGCTCAGGACTACTGTCGCGAGTTAAAGCGCCCTGTTGATCGGTTTATGCAAATGACCGGTCAACAGATGTTGCCACTTTTTCGGGCCGCGGGGGGGCGTACGTCGCCAGCTTTACTCAAAGCTGCTGCCGAGTGTGGGTATGCGCATGTGGGTTGGTCGCCAGCAGGGTTTTTAGGTGATGAATTGTCCAGCGAGAAGTATCCTAACCAAATGCTGCTTGAGCGCGCTTTGCGCAACATTCGCAGTGGTGATATTTTGCTCGCGCACCTTGGGATCTGGTCACGTAAAGACCCATGGGCACCGGTCGTGCTGGAGCCTCTTATTCAAGGCTTAAAAGAAAAGGGATTTTGTTTCGCAACAATCGACACGCATCCGGCTTTTCGGGCTGTCTCTCAATTACCTAAGTGAAAGCAATGATCAATACTGCAATTGAAATGTTTGATTCCGCCCAGCAATGGCTGTTTGAGCTGATTGTCCAGCCCACTCTTTTTGCCTTGGGGCTGAGCGGTTTTATCGAAGATGCCTATGACGGGACCATGTGGTTATTGATTGGCTTACTGCAAATCGCATTAATTGTCGTGGTGTTCGGTGCGTTGCAGAGGTGGCGCCCTGTAGAGCCTCTGGTGGATCGTCACCAAGTTCGTATCGATATTTTGTATACCCTGATCCATCGCCTTGGTTTGTTTAGAGTGATTTTGTTCTTTTCGATTCAGCCCCTTTGGGATGCGTTGGCTGGGCAGGCAAGTGTCTCTGGTTTCTCAACGTTTCACATCGATCAGATATGGCCAGGCGTGACAGACATTGCCTGGGTCAGTTTTATCATGTATTTGTTAATTTTCGATGCGGTTGATTATTTCTATCATCGCGCGCAGCATCGATTTGCTTGGTTTTGGAGTTTGCATGCTGTGCACCACAGTCAGCGACAAATGACGATGTGGAGCGACAATCGTAACCACATCCTGGATAGTGTTTTGCGCAGCACGGTATTTGTTTTGGTGTCCAAGTTAATTGGTGTGCCACCCGGACAATTTATTTTGATTGTGGTGTTGAGTCAGTTGGTTGAAAGTTGCTCGCACGCAAATATCCGTATGTCTTTTGGCAAAATTGGCGAGCGTTTGCTGGTGAGTCCAAAATTTCACCGCTATCATCATTCGATTGAGTATGACGAGTCGACAGCAGGACGGGCGCATGGGCACAATTTTTCCGTACTGTTTCCGATCTGGGATATCTTGTTTGGCACGGCGCGTTACAACACCGCCTATGTCAAAACTGGCATTCACGACCAAGAGCCCGAAGGCGGGAACAGAGATTATGGGCGCAGTTTCCTTTCTCAGCAGTGGCTGGGTTTGCGACGAATGTTTGGCTCTAAGACGGCAGGTTTTGAGAGTAGCCAGCAAAGATAAGCCTTCAGTTGTTTGACAAAAAAAAGCGGTGTGGATCTTTCGATCCACACCGCTTTTTTTACCAAGTACGTTTAGTCAGAGCCAAGCGATAACTTGTTGGGCATACGCTTTTCAATGGAGGACTTGAGCAGCGCTGCACAGCGATAGAAGCCATGCGCGAACTTACCGTAAGGCATCGTGAGGAACAGAGCCATCACAATGCCAAGGTGGATCGCCAACAGCAGTGCCATCGCGCCGGTGTCGCGCCAAATCAAAAGCGCCAAGCCTGTCAGGCTTGTCAAGAAGAGCAAAGCGATAAAGCCGCGGTCCATCGGTTTCTGCGCAGCATCGCCGTGCAAGGGTGAGCGCTTAAGGTTGAGCGAGAGCAGGCCGATCGGGCCAATCAACAGACCGATACCGCCGACAGTCCCAAGGATCACTGGGATGCTGGTGTAGTCATAGGGTGCTTGCCAGCCAAAAACGTAGTGATAAAGCGTGGCGACGGAAGTTGAAGCAAAACACAACATAAAGCCGTAAAAGGTCAGATGATGATAGCGGCGGCGACGCAGCGTAAAGCGGTCATCCTCGTCGTTACAGCCTTCACCGTGGCCGCCGTCAAGATACTTGAGCTTGAGGGCGTAATGGGCTGCTTCACCGACTGCAACACCGCTTGCTTGACCTGGGGTAATTTCGCGCCAGAAGCGGATGACACCTATGAGTATGGCAAGGATTGAAAAGCCAAAGACTGACCCAAAGAGGACAACTAAGGTGTTGTGTGGGAACACTGCGTAAAAGTTGCCTGCCAAAGGCTCATGCCAAAGCGAGCCTGTTGAGAGCAGCGCCAACACTAAGAAAAGCGCTAAACCGAATGCCATCGACATGGCGACAGTGAGTCCGTTGCGCTTGTACAAGGAGCCCAATGCCGCCGGCCAAGCAAAGTCGGTGTAGGTCTCCAGACGCACCTTTGCCATGGCTTGTGGCACGTTCACCATGAACTCATGCGGGGGTGCGTACTGACACGCGTGCAGACAGGCGCCACAGTTGTGACACAGGTTAGCCAAGTAGTTGAGGTCTGCCTTGTTGTCAAAACTTAGGCGGCGAGTCATTGCAGGGAACACCGCACAAAAACCCTCACAGTAACGGCACGCGTTACAAATTTGCATTTGACGTGCGACTTCAGCTTCGTTTTCAGTGATACCTTTTTGGTGCCACTTGATGGAGTGCTCAGACGCACCCGCCAGATTTTGTGCTTCGCGGGTCAGTGATTCAAGCTGCTGCATGCTGTACTGCTCCTTCTTTCATTTTTTTTGCGGCGAGTGCGGCTTGTGTGCCGGCGATTCGACCAAATGCTGTACCGATCGACATGCCGACACCTGCCGTGTAGCCCTTGCCCAAAACGTTGCCGGCGTTGATTTCACCTGCTGCGAACATGTTGGGACTTGCTTTGCCGTCAAAGAACACGCTGGCTTTTTCGTCGGTGGTCAGTCCGAAATAAGTAAACGTCACGCCAGGGCGTACGGCGTATCCATAGAACGGTCCTGTATCGATTGGTCGCGCCCAGTGGGTTTTCTCTGGTTGCACGCCCTCAGTGTGACAGTCGTCCTGAATCGTATGATCAAAGGTGCCCACCTTACAGGCGGCATTAAAGCCGTTCACTGTATTCATAAAGGTGTCCACGTCAAGCCCAAGTTTGCTGGCCAGTTCGGGCAATGTGTCGGCTTTGACGCCGTCAAACACGGGAGGCATAAAACGACCAACTGATTTGGCATCGATGATTGAGTAGGCAATTTGTCCGGGTTGCATCGCAACCAGACGGCCCCACAGTGCATAGCGCTTGGGCCAGAAATCCTCACCTTCGTCGTAGAAGCGCTTGGCTTCGCGGTTGACGACAATGCCGAGCGATACGCAATCAATGCGTGTACAGATTCCGCCGTCATAGAGCGGCGCTCTGGCATCGATGGCCACGCAGTGAGCTTGGGTCATGTCACCCATAGTATCTGCGCCTTCGCGCATCATGACTTTAAGGACGACACCCATGTTGTAGCGAGTACCGCGAATCAAAAAGTTGTCGGCAGGCCATTCGCCGCGCTCGTTTTGACCCCAGGCTTCACGCAACCATTCACGGTCAGACTCGAAGCCTCCACAACCCAGTACGACTGAGTGACCCTCGTAACGTTTGTTACCCACTTTTGCTGCGATGAATTTACCGTCTTTAATTTCTAAATCGTCAACGGGTGAGTCATACAAAATATCAATGCCGAGATTTTCTGCGCTGCGGTAATACGCGTTCACTAAGGCCTTTCCGCCACCCATAAAAAAGGCGTTGGTTCGGGCAACGTGGAGGGTGCCGGACAACGATGGCTGGAAACGCACGCCGTGCTTTTGCATCCATGGCCGGCAGGTCGAGGACTCGCGGATCACCATCCGGGCGAGTTTTTCGTTGGTGATGCCGCCGGTGACCTTTAGCAAATCTTGCCAATATTCTTCTTCGGGGTAGGCTTCAACCAGGACGTCTTGTGGCGCGTCATGCATGCAACGCAAGTTGCGTGTGTGCTGAGAATTTCCGCCTCGCCACTCTTTGGGCGATGCCTCTAGGATCAAGACGCTTGCACCCGCCTCACGGGCCATCAAAGCGCTACACAGGGCGGCATTGCCACCTCCAACTACGACTACGTCCCACATGTTCTTGCCTCGCGGTGTTTTTTGTTCGCGTTGAGATTGAATAAAAACGTGGCACATTGTAGGGGAATGTGGGGGTGCCGTGGAGGGGGGGCTATGGGTTTTGGGGTATTAGGTAATAAGCAACCAGGTGCGGCTTGTTGCGTGGGCGGCGGCGGACGGGTGGGCTTTGCCCACTTCCCTCGTTGTACGCTTGCTGGCTGATCGGCCCCGAACTCGGCCCTTTGGGCCTCAGACAGACGGAGCCGATTTGTTGCCAGCTGTGCGTAATACTCGGCCTTTCCTTGACGCTCCCCCACGCAACAAGCCGCCCCAGTTTGCTTGGTCTAGAAATACTTAAGTTAGAGGCACGTCAGGACGAGCCTCAAAATATGTCTGCAGAGGCAAGATCGACTCCGCTTGTTTGAGGCCCGTTCGGGCCGAGTTCGGAGTCGATGCGTCTGCAGGCATATTTTGAGGGAAGTGGGCAACGCCCACCCGTCCACCGGGCCTCTAACTTAAGTATTTCTAGAGCAACCTAAACAGAGAGATGTTTGCGTACCGACTCGCTATCCATTTCTGAGCGATCGCCAGAAGCCACCACTTCGCCTCTCGACAACACCACAAAGCGATCGGCCAGCTCCCGGGCAAAGTCAAAATATTGTTCACATAAGAGAATTGCAATATCTCCCCTGTTGCGCAATAAATTAATGACGCGTCCGATATCTTTGATGATGGAAGGCTGGATGCCCTCGGTGGGCTCGTCAAAGATAATCAGTTTGGGGTCTGAGACAAGAGCCCGCGCGATAGCGAGTTGTTGTTGCTGTCCCCCAGACAGGTCTCCGCCACGACGTTTGAGCATGGTGCGCAATACTGGAAACAGATCAAATACCTCTTCTTTAATATCATGTGCCTCGCGACTAGGTTTGGTCGCCATGCCCATCAGGATATTTTCCTCGACGGTTAGCCGCGCAAAAATCTCCCGCCCCTGAGGAACGTAAGCCATGCCGAGTTTCGCTCTGGCGTGAGGCGGCAAACCACTAATGTTTTGACCTGAAAATGAGATAGAGCCAGAGGAGATGCTTTGAACACCCATCAAGCATTTTAAAAGCGTTGTTTTCCCGACGCCGTTGCGACCCAACAACGCCATGCACTCGCCTTGTTTAACGGAGAGGGATATGCCGCGAAGAGTGTGGCTGCTGCCATAAGACTGATGAATATTTTGTATGTCCAGCATGATGCTACCGCCCTAGATACACTTCAATGACCCGCGGATCTTCTTGAACTTGCTGCATCGTGCCCTCAGCAAGCACTGAACCCTCGCACAACACAGTGACTTTGCCGCCTTGGGCGATTTGGGTCACAAAGTCCATGTCATGCTCGACAACCACGAGGGAGTGCTTGCCGCGCAATTCATTTAACAGCTCCCCGGTTCGCTCTGTTTCCGCATCTGTCATGCCAGCAACAGGTTCATCCAGTAAAAGTAATAGAGGCTCTTGCATCAGGAGCATGCCAATTTCAAGCCATTGTTTTTGGCCGTGAGACAACAGTCCGGCAGCGCGATATTGCTCAGCACTGAGACGAAGCATGTCGAGTGTTGCTGCAATTTTGTCGCGCTCTGTGCTGTTGAGTCGCGCAAAGAGGGTAGACTTGACTCCCTTGTTGGCCTTCATCGCCAGTTCAAGATTTTCAAAAACAGAGTGATGTTCAAAAACGGTTGGACGTTGAAATTTTCTGCCGATTCCTGCGTCAGCGATTTGCGCTTCGCTGAGTATAGAGAGATCGTAATTTTGTCCGAAAAATGCAGTACCGGAGGTCGCGCGTGTTTTGCCGGTAATCACATCCATCATGGTTGTTTTACCGGCACCGTTTGGGCCAATAATGCAACGCAGCTCGCCCACCCCAATATCGAGTGACAAATTATTGAGCGCCCTAAAACCATCAAAGACGACACTGATGGAATCTAAATACAAAATCGCACCATGCGTGGTATCTACCCCACTATGTTTCGGGCGACCATAAGACACCGCTCCGCCCGCGCTTCCGTGCTGCAGTGTTTCGTCTTCGGTCATGACAGATGCTTGAGTTGTCATGATTTCAATCTCTTGAAGCGCTGTCCTAGCTGCCGAGCCAGTCCAACAATACCTTGTGGAAGAAAAAGCGTCACCAAAACAAAAATAAGACCAA
This sequence comes from Zwartia sp., assembly GCF_049655405.1. Lineage (GTDB taxonomy): Bacteria > Pseudomonadota > Gammaproteobacteria > Burkholderiales > Burkholderiaceae_B > Zwartia. The sequence goes on along the minus strand of NZ_JBASJR010000009.1, from coordinate 227,096 downwards.
GTGCATAAAGCCAAAACTCAGGAAAGACGCTTGTAAACCAAGTTTTTAGGCCATTGATAGTGCCCGCTCCAATAATCGGACCAATCAAGGTACCTCTTCCGCCAGTCGCAACCCAAATCACCATTTCGATAGAGTTTTCCGTCGACATTTCGTTAGGATTGATGATGCCGACTTGAGGCACATACAAGGCGCCTGCGATGGCACAGAGGATGGCCGAGACGGTCCAGATGAAGAGCTTAAAACCGAGAGGCTCATAACCTAAAAATCGCAATCGACTTTCTGAATCGCGGATCGCAGTGAGGACACGTCCTAACTTTGATTGTGTAATGGCGCGCGCAATGATCAAAGAGGCCAGCAGCACAGCAAGGCTCACCCAATACAACACTGCGCGCGTGTCTGCTGCAGTAATGTCGAAGCCAAGAATTCGTTTGAAATCAGTAAAGCCGTTATTTCCGCCAAAACCGGTTTCATTACGAAAGAACAACAGCATGGCTGCGAAAGTTAACGCTTGGGTAATGATTGAAAAATAAACACCTTTAATCCGTGAACGAAACGCAAAATATCCAAACAGAAAGGCGAGTAACCCTGGCACGAGGACAACAAGCAGCATGGCGTACCAAAAGTGTTCGGTGAACGACCAGAACCACGGGAATGTTTTCCAGCTAAGAAAGCCCATAAAGTCAGGCAACATCTCGGGAGATGCTTTGGCCGCTCGCATGAGATACATGCCATGCGCATAGCCACCCAGCGCGAAAAATAAACCATGACCCAGCGACAGAATACCCGTATAGCCCCATACGAGATCGAGCGCTAAGGCCGCAAGCGCATAGCATAAAAATTTACCAATTAAGGCGATCGCAAAGGACGAGATATGTAAGGGATGTCCAGCGGGGAATAGTAAGTTCAGCGCAGGCAAGCTGGCTAATAGGGCAACGACGATCGCAATGCCTGTCCAAGCTTTCCGGGAATAGAGGGCGGGAGGCTGCTGCTGAGAAGTATTCATCATTAAAGAACTCATTCTGCGCTCCTGCCTTTTGGAGCAAAGAGCCCCTGCGGACGCTTTTGAACAAACAAAACGATGAACAATAGAATCGCGATTTTGGCGATCACGGCACCCCAAAAAGGCTCGATTATTTTGTTTAAAACTCCTAGACCGAGCGCTGCGACAACAGTGCCAGCTAGTTGACCGACACCGCCAAGCACCACCACCATAAATGAGTCCACGATGTAGCCTCTGCCAAGGTCGGGGCCAACGTTGCTGAGCTGTGACAATGCGACGCCGGCGAGACCAGCAATGCCAGAACCCAGGCCGAAGGCCAGCATGTCGATGCGGCCAGTTGGCACACCCACACAATCAGCCATGCGTCTATTTTGTGTGATGGCACGCACAAACAAACCTAAGCGTGTGAAATTCAAGACTAACCACACTGCGACCACGATACAGAATGCAAAGCCGATAATGACGAGACGGTTGTAGCTCAGTGTCAGGTCGCCCAATATGGTGATGCCGCCACTCATCCAGCTGGGATTGGCGACCTCGACGTTCTGCGCACCGAAAATGCTTCTGACCGCCTGCATCAACATTAAGCTGATACCCCAGGTCGCCAGTAATGTTTCAAGCGGGCGACCGTAAAGCCATCGAATCACCGTACGCTCAAGGGCCATACCGACGAGTGCAGTCATTAAAAAAGCGACCGGTAAGGCGGCCAACACATACCAATCAATCCATCCTGGCAGCCATTGTTTGAACAAACTCTGCACAATATATGTGGCATACGCACCGATCATTAGCAGTTCGCCATGTGCCATGTTGATCACCCCCATTAACCCAAAGGTGATCGCGAGTCCCAGTGCTGCCAGCAACAAAACACTCCCTAGGCTAACGCCAAAAAAAATGTTTCCGACCCAACTCACGAGCGTCTGGTGTTGCTCGATTTGAGCCAGTGCTTTTTTAGCGGCGGTTCGGACTGAATCGTCAGATTCATTAAATTGACCAGCACTATTTGCAGTCACGAGCCCAAGCAGCGCAGGTTTGAAGGCAGCATTTTTGCTGTCACCTAATGCCATGACGGCATTGCGGCGAACGGAGGGCTCAGGGCTCTTTAACGCGGCACTGGCTAGCGCGACTTCAAGGGCGCGTTTAATCGCAGGATCTTTTTCAAGATTGAGCGCACGCTCAATGACGGATGCGCGCGAAGGATCCGCTTCCTTTTGAAGCCTTTGCGCGGCTGCGAGTCGGATATTCGGATGCGGGGAAAATAATTCTGAACTGGCGAGCGCGGATTGCAAGGCGCGCCTTAAGCGATTGTTGAGCGTTAGAGGTTGTGCATCGCTTGGTGGCGCGATGATTTCTCCAGTTGCGGGGTTGAGCGCTTGCTCGCGATTGCGAGCAAGCAACACTGTTCCGTCAGAGGTAATCAGAACGTTGCCGTCCCCCAGAGCAGCCAACACTGCGGCTGCGCCAGGAGTCGAGAGAAGTCCCAGTGCTGTAATGGCTTTGGATCGGTCTTCGTTGCTGTCGCTTGCTAAGCCGTTTAGTACTTGCCGATCGACCACGTCTGCGGCAAAGCTCAATTGCAGCGGTAATACTAGCAAAACAGCCAGCAACCATCTTTTCCAAGAGGGATAAGTCAAAGACATAGTGGGACATTCTCATGTTGTTAAATTAAAGCCCTTGTTTTCCTTCATTACCTGCGATGTATGGACTCCAAGGTTGCGCGCGGATTGGTCCCTTGCTTTTCCAGACCACGCTGAACTGTCCATTTGCCTGAATTTCGCCGATGTAGACGGGCTTATGCAGGTGATGATTGGTTTTGTCCATTTCGATCGTGTAGCCATCTGGTGCGGCAAATTTTTGACCTGCCATGGCCGCGATCACCTTGTCTGTATCGAGGGATTTCGCTTGCTCGACGGCTTGCTTCCACATGTGAATACCGATGTAGGTGGCTTCCATGGGGTCATTGGTCACAGCCGTGGCATTGTTAGGCAGGTTCTTCGACTTTGCATAGGCTTTCCATTTCGCCACAAATTCTGCATTGACTGGATTTTTGAGGGACTCAAAATAATTCCAAGCCGCGAGGTGACCGACGAGTGGTTTGGTATCCACACCCCGCAGTTCCTCTTCGCCCACAGAGAAAGCAACCACTGGCACGTCTGTCGCCTTCAGGCCTGCATTGCCAAGTTCTTTATAAAACGGTACGTTTGAATCACCGTTGATTGTTGAGACAACGGCTGTTTTCCCACCGGCTGAAAACTTCTTGATATTGGCCACGATCGTTTGATAATCAGAGTGGCCGAAAGGCGTGTATATCTCCTCAATGTCGCTGTCTTTGACACCTTTTGATTTCAAAAAGGCGCGCAAAATTTTATTGGTGGTGCGGGGGTAGACATAGTCCGTACCAAGCAGAACAAAGCGCTTGGCACCGCCGCCGTCCTCACTCATTAAATATTCGACAGCAGGGATGGCTTGCTGGTTTGGTGCTGCACCTGTGTAAAACACATTTTTCTCGAGTTCTTCACCTTCGTATTGAACGGGGTAGAACAAGAGACTGTTGAGCTCTTTAAATACAGGCAGTACAGACTTGCGTGACACAGAGGTCCAGCAACCGAACACCACCGATACTTTATTTTGTGCAATCAGCTCTCGGGCTTTTTCAGCGAAGAGTGGCCAGTTTGACGCGGGGTCCACAATAACGGGCTCGAGCTTCTTGCCCATGACTCCGCCTTTTGCGTTGATTTCTTCGATCGTCATCAGCGCAACATCTTTAAGCGATGTCTCTGAAATCGCCATGGTTCCTGACAACGAATGCAAAATTCCGACCTTGATTGTGTCTTGCGCAAAAGCGGCTGGCATCCAGCCCGTCATGGCTAAGAGGCTTGCTGCGGTAAGCTGTTTCAGTGCGAGTCTGCGTTGCATCTTTAAACTCCTGGTTCTGTTCGTGCCGGGGTTGTCGGCGAGGTGGGAGAACTGCATATCGTCCAAAGGCTGGCAGCTATGCATATGCTTTTAAAGCAAGAGTCGTGCCAAGTTGGCATTTCATTACGGTTTTATGTATGAGTAATGGCGCTTTGGTGGCGATGACTGTAGATAAGCGCATCAGGACGAGCCGAATAAAACACCCCTCATGTGCAAAATCGGCTCCGTCTGTCTGAGACCCGCCAGGGTCGAGTTCGGAGCCGATGCACAGGAGGGGTGTTTTGTGAGGGAAGTGGGCAACGCCCACCCGTCCAACGCGCTTGTCTACAGTCATCGCCACCAAAGCTGTACAAGCCAGATGCGACGATGTAAGCCAATGAGGCATGAATGCCCCTATTTGGCGCATTGGCAATAAAATCGTGCACACTATTCAATGGCGTAACATAAGCGCACCAAGATCAGCACATCAAGATCCACTCCCCAGAAAGCCAAGCCGCATGAACACAGATCACTCCCAGCCGACAGGCTTGAACGACCCGGACACCATCGCGATGTCAGCGCGCATCGGACGCATCCAGCAACGCATGGCCGAAGCATGCGCACGGGTGGGGCGCGATCCAAGCGAGGTCACGCTGCTGCCTGTCAGTAAAACTTTCGACGATCAGGCGATCCGACGCGCGGTTAGCCTTGGATACAACAGGTTTGGAGAAAACCGTACGCAAGAGATTGGACAAAAAGCTCCACTCTTGGCAGATTGCGATATTCAGTGGGTCGTGATTGGTCAGCTTCAAACGAATAAAGCGAAAGAAGTCGCCCGCCTTGCCCATGAGTTGCAGTCTTTAGATCGAATGGAGCTGGCTGAAGCGCTAGACCGTCGACTTCAGCTTGAAGGTCGCTCCATTGATGTGTTGGTTCAGGTCAAAACCTCGCCAGAGGAAACCAAGGCTGGACTCGATCCTGACGAACTCATTCCATTTTTGCGACAACTCAGTGGTTTTCAGACCATGCGAGTGCGCGGCTTGATGACGATGGCGATTTTGTCTGAAGATCAAAGCGCGGTTCGCCGTTGTTTCGCGCAATTGCGGACCTTGCGAGATCAGGCTCGGCAAGAGGGCATTGTCGGAATAGAGCTGGACCGTTTGTCGATGGGCATGAGTGGCGACTTTGAGCTCGCCATCGAAGAAGGCTCAACAGAAATCCGCGTAGGCTCTGCGATTTTTGGCGCAAGAGATTACCCAGCCTAATGCCGAGTGCCCCATGCGTGGATGCTCACACATTACTTGAGAGTGATCACACCACGCATCACAGGAGAATGTCCGGCGAAAGTGCAGACAAAGCCGTAGCGCTCGCCCGGCACCAGTTTTTCCATGTCAAACGTGACGGACGTTGACTCTCCGCCACCCACTACACCCGTGTGCGCGAGGACTCGGGTATCTTTCGGATCGACATAATTGTGATCAGCTCCTGCGAGCATCCCTGTACGCGCGACGCCGTCTAAATCACTGAGCTTTGCTAATACCCAGTTGTGCCCCATGGCCAGTTTGGGTAGACGGCCTGTATGTTTAAGCGTCACCATGAATGTTTTACATGCAAGCGGAATCTCGATTTTTTCTGGCGTAAAACGAAGTGCATCATCACTTTCAATCGTGGCCGCACAGTTTTGCGCAGAGGCAAGACCGCCTGCCAGACAAAGCGCACTGGCGATTACAGCGTTTCGCCATATTTTCGACTGAAGAAAAAAAGTATGCATAGGATGGATCACTTTTTAGGACCGTCGGCGGGTTCGAACAATCCGACCATTGGGTCGGCGCTCAATGTCGCCATTTAACTCAAGAGAGAGCAGCTCACACTGCAAGATCGCAGGCAACAAATTTGTGCGCTGTTGCAGCGTGTCCTCTGAAACAGGATCGTAGCCGATTGCGTCCCAGACAGGTGAGCACGGTTCAGCTTTCGCTGCGGCGTCCCCAGTCAACACAGTTGTGGATGTTGCTTGTGTGGCATGTTCAGCGAAGTTCAAGGCGGGCACATGCGCTGCGCCGAGCTCGTCCAAGATGTCCTCGGCGCGCTCGACCAGCTTGGCGCCCTCTTGAATGAGGGCGTGTGGTCCGCGCGAAAGGGGCGAGACAATCGATCCCGGAATCGCAAACACCTCTCGATTCATTTCGACAGCCAGTTTGGCTGTGAGTAGCGAGCCACTTTTAAGTGCGGCTTCGACCACCAGTACACCATGTGAAAGTCCCGCCACAATCCGATTGCGACGCGGAAAGTGATGCGGACGTGCTGGGGTACCGAGAGGAAATTCCGTGAGAAGCAAGCCGCGCGCGTTAAGAATCCGGCGCGCGAGCTCGGCATGATGGCGCGGATAGACTATATCGGCTCCTGTGCCGAGTACCGCGATGGTGCCGCCGCTTGTCGGACCTGCTTGGAGGGCACCGCGGTGAGCGGCAGCATCAACTCCCTGCGCCAAGCCGCTGATGACGCACCAGCCACGGCGGGCAAGTGTGCAGGCAAAATCGCTCGCATGTTCAAGGCCGTCCGCGGTGGCATTGCGTGCGCCGACGATGGCGAGTGCAGGCTGTTGTAGTCGGTCGAGATCGCCCTTTGCGTATAGCACTGTGGGCGCATCGGCAGTGTGCCGCAGTTGTGCTGGGTATTGAGCCTGATCGGGGGTCAAAATAAACTGGTCTGGTTCGAGTGCCCACTGAAGTGCTAGGTGAATTTGACGCGTAACCGCTTCGCCTCTGGCTGCGAGCAAGCCTTCGCAGATCGCTTTTGGAACGTGCGCGGCGAGTTGTTGAGGCGAACATTGCTCAACCGCTTGTGGGCAAGAAAAGTGGCTCAGTAGACGTTGCGCTGAAATGGGGCCAAGTCCAGGGGTCATGCTCAAGCGTAGCCAAGCGGTGAGCATTTCGGTCGAAAGTGTGTGAGGCATGCACCGAGTCTGACATAGGCATCGCGCTGTAAAGGGATAAAAGAGTCTCAGAAATACCCCTTAAAACATGCGGAATCATGCGGATTGCATCGAATTATTGGCGTTATTAATTTAAAATCATCATAAGTTGTGTAAATACATGGTCTTTCACTATGGCTCTGCTGAACATTCTGAACTATCCCGATAAGCGCTTGCATACGGTAGCGAAACCTGTGCGCGTGGTGGATGAGCGCATCCGCAAACTTGTCGCTGATATGACTGAAACGATGTACGAGGCTCCTGGTGTTGGCTTGGCTGCTACCCAAGTCGACGTGCACGAACGCGTAGTGGTCATCGATGTCAGCGAAGATAAAAGTGATTTGCGTGTACTGATTAATCCCGAAGTCTTGAGCGCCAGCGAAGAAAAGAAAACCTACGAAGAAGGTTGTCTATCGGTGCCCGGTGTCTATGACGAAGTGGATCGTCCTGCCAAAATCCGCGTGCGTGCACTCAATCTGCAGGGTGAGCCTTATGAATTCGAGGCCGACGGACTCTTGGCTGTATGTGTCCAGCATGAGTTGGATCACTTGAACGGCAAGGTCTTTGTGCAGCATCTGTCGCTGTTGAAGCAGACACGCTTGAAAGCCAAGCTGCGTAAAGAGCAGCGCGAACTGGAGCGGGTATAACCCTCACATGCACACTGAGACTCTCGGTTACATTGCCGCATTTTTGACGACAGCCGCCTTTTTTCCGCAAACGATCAAAACCATTAAGTCTCGCGATACAGCGTCGATTTCTTTAGCCATGTACGTGATGTTCACAACGGGCATTGCATTATGGCTAGGCTACGCATTTTTGATCGAATCAATGCCAATGATCATTGCCAACATCATCACCTTTGTCTTGTCTTCGACAATTTTGGTGTTAAAGCTTAGCGAGAAGTCGCCGACCAACCGGTAATAAATATTGAAGCTGGCTGGCGTTTGCCGCCTGGTCGCTGCAATTCCAATAAGCGCAGTATCCCTTGTCCTGTGGCGATATCAATACCATCGGCACTGATATTCAATACCTGTGCGAAACCGTCATTGCCCTTAGAGGCCGATGTTGCGTGGTCGGTTAAGGCAATGGCATTCCAAACTTTGACTGGTTCAGCAATGCCAGGCAATCTAACCGTAGCGCCTGGCGCGGGATTAAACGCTCGGATGCGACGCGCCAGCAGTTCTGCGGGTGCTTGTAAATCTAAAGCAGCTTCGGCTTTGTCGAGCTTGGAGGCATATGTCACGCCTGCCTCTGGTTGGGCTGTGGCGGTGAGTGTGCCGGAGGGCAGTTCTCGTAACGCTTGCACAATCAGACGCGCCCCTTGCTCTGCAAGCTTGTCGTGAAGGCTGGACGCATTGTCATGCGCCACGATATCTAAGGGCTCGACTAGCAACATCGCGCCAGTGTCGAGACCCTCGTCCATTTGCATAATGGTGACGCCCGTTTGTAGGTCACCGGCCTCAATCGAACGCTGAATCGGAGCAGCGCCGCGCCAGCGCGGCAACAGGCTCGCATGGATATTGAGGCAGCCATATCGAGGCGTTTGTAATACCCAGGTCGGTAGAATCAAGCCGAAGGCGGCTACCACCAGCACGTCAAGTTGCGCCTGTTGTAGGGCCAGTTGCGCTGCTTGCGCATCCTCGGGATATTTGCCGTCCAGGCGCAGACTGCGTGGCTGCAAAACAGGAATGTCGTGTTCGAGCGCGAGTTGCTTGACTGCGCTTGGGGTCAGCTTGAGTCCACGTCCTGAGGGACGATCTGGCTGTGTGAGAACGAGCGGCACTGTAAACCCTGCGTTCAAAATGGCGTGCAAGGCCAGTTTGGAAAATTCAGGTGTTCCAGCAAAGCCGACACGCATCACATCAAGATCCAATCTTTTCTGCCCAGAGATCGTATTCGTCTGAGTCCGTCACGCGTGCGCGAATGAGATCGCCTGGCTTGAGAGGGGTATCGCTTTCAACGTACACGCAGCCGTCAATTTCAGGGGCGTCCGCGCTAGAGCGTCCAACGGCGCCGTCTTCGTCGACTTCGTCAATCAACACATCGATTTCGCGGCCAACGCGTTTGGCCAGACGCTCGGTCGAAATGGCTTGTTGATGCGCCATAAAGCGATCCCAACGCTCTTGTTTAACCTCGTCCGGGACTGCGCCCTCAAGCGCATTGGCCGGAGCGCCTTCAACAGGGGAGTACTGGAAGCAGCCCACGCGATCGAGTTGTGCTTCTGACATCCAGTCCAGCAAGTATTGGAAGTCGCTTTCGGTTTCGCCTGGAAAACCCACAATAAAGGTTGAGCGCAAGGTGATGTCAGGACACTGCTCTCGCCATTTGTGAATACGCGCCATGGTTTTGTCTTCAAAGGCGGGACGTTTCATCGCCTTGAGAATACGTGGGCTGGCATGTTGGAAGGGGATGTCCAAATAAGGCAGGATCTTGCCTTCGGCCATCAGCGGGATGACCTCGTCGACGTGCGGATACGGATATACGTAGTGCAGGCGAACCCAGATGTCGAGCTCAGACAAGGCGGAGCACAGCTCGGTCATGCGTGTTTTGACAGGGCGTCCGTTCCAGAAGCCACTGCGATATTTGACGTCGACACCGTAGGCGCTCGTGTCTTGCGAGATGACGAGCAGCTCTTTGACGCCGGCTTTGGCCAGACGCTGCGCCTCATCCAGCACATCACCGACAGGGCGGCTGACTAAGTCGCCACGCATGGAAGGAATAATGCAGAAGCTGCAGCGGTGGTTACAGCCCTCCGAGATTTTTAAGTATGCGTAATGGCGAGGCGTGAGTTTGATGCCTTGTGGGGGCACCAGATCCAGAAAGGGATCATGTGAAGCATTGGGCGGCGCAGCTTCGTGGACGGCGCGCACAACCTGTTCGTATTGTTGGGGGCCAGTCACTGCCAGTACGCTTGGGTGTACGGCTCGGATGACAGACTCTTCGACGCCCATGCAGCCCGTCACAATGACGCGACCATTTTCCGCGATGGCTTCACCGATTGCGTCGAGCGATTCGGCTTTGGCGCTGTCAATAAAACCACAGGTGTTGACCACGACCACATCGGCGTTGTTGTAGTCGGGAACGATTTGATAGCCCTCCGTCCGCAACTGCGTGAGGATACGTTCTGAGTCCACAAGTGCTTTGGGACAACCGAGACTGACAAAACCGACTTTGGGCGAAGACATAATGAGTGACCTAGCGAGTCGTAACCCGCGTTGAACAGGCGGTGATTTTACCTTGCGTGGCGGCGAAAACCGGCTTTATGACAGATGTTGTGATGCGCCCATCAAACAGACCCTCTAAAGACCCTACAATTGAGGGATGAATCCAGTCACTCCTGCCTTATCTCATTCTTTGCTGGCTGCAGCCAGTTCCGTTGCCGCCGTAGAGTCCGGTCAGTCTCTGACCGAGGCGCTCGCCGACGTTCACCCAGATTTACGGCCTGCCGCACAAGCACTTGCTTTTTATGCCATGCGTCACTGGGGCATGGCCAAAGCCTTACGGCGCACACTCGTTGAGCGCGAGCCGCCTAGCGCGACCATGTATGCCTTGATCGGTTTGAGCTTGCTGCTTTTGGACGCTTCCATTCGTGCCCAAGAAGAGACGCCTGCCGAAGGCACGCCAATTTATGGCGCGCACACGCTGGTTGATCAGGCGGTTCAGGCGACGCAATGGCACCGCTCGACCGCTTCGTTTAAAGGCCTGGTTAATGCGGTATTGAGACGATTTCAGCGCGAGCGTGCCGACATTTTGGCGAAAGTCGCTAATGATCTGGAGGCCAAGTGGAATCACCCTAAATGGTGGATAGAGAGCTTACAAAAAACGTATCCTCAGGACTGGCAGGCGCTGTTAGTGGCGGCCAACACGCATCCGCCGTTGACGCTGCGTGTCAACGTGCGTGCGACAACTCGTGAGGCTGTGCTCCAAGCCTTTTCGGAACAAGGCATTCAAGCGACAGCTTTTGGCGAAGCCGGACTGGTCTTGCAGGTGCCTAGGCCGATTACGTCCTTGCCAGGCTATGCACAGGGCTGGTGGTCTGTGCAGGATGCGGGGGCTCAGCTCGCAGCCCCTATGCTGGACGTCAAAGACGGTATGCAAGTGTTGGATGCATGTGCAGCACCAGGGGGTAAGACCGCCCATTTGCTGGAGTTGGCAAAGGTTGACTTAACGGCGCTTGACGTTGATGCGGTGCGTCTTGAGCGTGTGCATCAAAATCTCAAACGCTTGGGCTTAATGCGGCGCGGGATTCGTCTGGTCGCCGAGAGTGCGATCAAAACCCATGTGTGGTGGGATGGCAAACCGTTCGATGCTGTTTTGGCTGATTTGCCCTGTACGGCGTCTGGAATTGTGAGCCGACACCCTGATATCCGATGGTTACGTCGAGCCCAAGACGTTCAACAGACTGCGAAGCTCGCCAGAGAAATTTTGGATTCGCTCTGGAGTGTGGTCGCGCCTGGTGGCAAACTATTGATGGTGACTTGCTCGATTTTTCCCGAAGAAGGTGAAAAACAAGCGCAAGCGTTTGCTGCGCGTCATGCGCAAGCCGAGAGATTGAGTGCGCCGGGACAGCTCTTGCCGCATTTGCCTGATGCGGAGCATCCTGCTGGCTATGATGGTTTCTTTTATGCGTTGTTTACTCGAAAAGCTTAGGCATTGAACAGATGACTGCTGAAATGAGGTGTTTGACTGTTCTAAGGTGGGCGTGCGCGATGCTGACCTTGGTAGGTTGCACGCTTTTTTTGCCAGTGGCTGCAGGGGCGGAGGCGCAGATCAAACGCATCGAGCCTCTGATTGGCGAGGGACACCTCACCATGGATTTAGATGTCAATCTCAAACTCAGCCCTATCGTGATTGATGCGGCTGAACGCGGCGTGCCGCTTTATTTCACCTTGGATGTGAAAATTACTTCGCCGCGCTGGTGGTGGTGGGATCGACCGATTGTCGAGACATCATTGACTCGACGCATGTCTTACAACACGCTGACTCAGCAGTGGCGCGTTGCGACGGGTGATTTGTTTTTGCCAGTCTCCTCACTTCAGGAGGCAGTGGCGGTGTTGGAAAAAGTCCGAGGTTGGCCAGTGGCCCCTCTCGATCGCTTCGATCCGAACACCCAATACAATGGTTTGGTGCGCATTCGACTGGATACCTCGCACTTGGCGAGACCGTTGCAGCTTGATGCCCGCAATCGCGGAGCGTGGTCTTTAACGAGTCCTTGGACACCTTTTGACTTTTCTGTACGAAAGGGGGGGGGCGCTCAATGAATCCTCTCATGCGACTGGTCTCGGGTATCGGGATTGCGAGCGCAGTCGTGTTATTCATTTTGTTAGCGTGGTCGACGGGTAATGCGTCCCTCTTGGCTCAATATCAGACATTGCTGCTCTGGCTCAATGGTGGGTTGGCACTCAGCTTGTTTGTCTGGGTCGTATGGTTGACATTCCGACTCGCAAGACAGTTTGCTGTGGGGCAGTTCGGTTCGCGATTAACCGCCCGTTTTGCATTGGCATTTACGTTGATTGGCGTATTGCCTGGCGCACTGATCTACACCGTGTCCTTGCAGTTTATGTCCCGTTCCATCGAGTCTTGGTTCAACGTGAGGGTGGATACGGCACTTGAGTCAGGCTTGGCTCTGGGCCGCGCAGCGCTTGACTCTCAGCTGGCGCAACTAGATGCCCGCGCCCGTTCGATGACGCCCGACCTCAGCAACACTTCAGATCCTGAGATTGCCGCCGTTTTAACGCGACTGCGAGAGACAAGTGGCTCAATGGATGCGATGGTTTTTACAACAAGTGGTCGGTTGATTGCTTTTTCAACCGACAATCTTGGAACGCTATTGCCCCCTTTGCCCCCGGCTGCGGTGTTGAATCAGTTGCGCACGGCGCGAGGTTATTCGGCGGCAGACTCGGATGACCCGACGGCGAATCTGGGCGATGCGGGACTGCAGTTGCGCGTGATTGTCCCCGTGGGGTCGCCCGACCGAACCGAAACAACTTTGGGAGTGACCTCAGAGTCGCGGTGGTTGCAACTGACGCAACCGGTTTCTGACAAGATTGCTCAAAATGCCCGAGAGGTCCAGAAGGGCTATCTTGACTATCAAGAGTTGGCCCTCTCGCGTCAGAGTTTGCGCAATTTGTTCGCAGTCACCCTGACCTTGGCATTATTACTTGCAGTGTTCGCTTCGATCGCACTGGCGCTATATCTCTCTAAAAAATTGGTGCGGCCCTTGTTGACGTTAGCGGCAGGGACGCAAGCGGTGAGTATTGGTGACTTTCGACCTCTCCCCGAGCCTCCGACAAAAGATGAGGTGGGCCAGCTCACACGGTCGTTTAACGACATGACGCGTCAGCTCGAAGAAGCACGGCGGATGGTGGAGACCAACCGTGCTCAGTTAGAGCGCTCCAACGTGTATCTTGAAAGCGTACTGTCAAACTTGTCAGCGGGTGTGCTCGTATTTGACCAACAGTTTCGTTTGACGACTTTTAATCAAGGCGCACAGGCAATTCTAAGTGTGGATCTGCGCGCAGCCCCTGGTCGTCCCCTTGAAACAATTGATGGGATGATTGATTTTTCTGGAATGATCCGCCAGGCTTTTTCACAACATGCCGCTGTGGGCTCTGAACGGACGCATTGGCAGGAGCAGTTTGAACTTAAGCTTCCAGATTTAAGTGATGTGAATAAGTTCTACACCTTGACGCTGTTAGCGCGTGGCACCCAATTGCTGATTGATGGTCGAGACAACGGCTATATGGTGGTGTTTGACGACATCACCGAGGTGATGTCCGCCAACCGAAGCGTGGCCTGGGGTGAGGTCGCGCGACGCTTGGCACATGAAATTAAAAATCCACTGACGCCCATTCAGCTGTCGGCGGAGCGTTTGGCTATGAAGCTGGCTCACAAACTCGAGCCTCAGGATGCTGCACTTCTCGAAAGAGCGACCAACACCATTGTGAATCAAGTCAGCTCGCTTAAACATATGGTGGATGACTTTAAAGAATATGCGCGCAAACCTGCGGTCCTGATGGTCCCGGTTGACTTTAACGCCTTGGTGGATGAAGTCCTTGGCCTTTATGGTTGGGACCCAATAGATGGTATGGTAAGAGATGAGCGTCATGCTTGGCATCTTGAGGTCTCCCTTGATCCAGCTTTGCCGCTTGTATTGGGCGATCCGACTCAGTTGCGTCAGGTGGTCCATAATCTCTTGGCGAATGCGCGAGATGCGCTGGTTGAAAAACCGGAGGGTGGGGTGATTGAGGTGACAACGCAGCTCATTCAGGCCGGCAGTCGGGAAAATACGGAAAGTCCAGACAGGCCGGCCTTGAGATTTACGGTGTCGGACAGTGGTCCTGGCTTTGGTTCGCAGGTGCTGCAGCGCGCTTTTGAGCCTTACGTGACAACCAAAGCTCAGGGCACGGGTCTTGGGTTAGCGATTGTTCGTAAGATTATTGATGAGCACCAGGGGCGGATTGATTTGTCTAATCGCCGTGAAGGTGGTGCAAAAGTTTCGATTTTGTTGACGCAGCTGGCACAACCGCTAGACGGTTTGCACTCAGACAACGATAATGCTGATACGTAAGGGGTGGTGAAAGATTTATGGCCAGGATTTTGGTTGTCGACGATGAAGTGGGAATTCGCGAGTTACTCTCCGAGATTCTCTATGACGAGGGGCACACAATCGAGCTCGCAGAAAATGCAGCTCAAGCGCGTGCTGCGCGTTTGCGCGGACGTCCCGACCTTGTCTTGCTCGATATCTGGATGCCTGATACAGATGGTGTAACGCTTCTCAAAGAATGGGGATCGCAGGGCTTGTTGGATATGCCCGTGATCATGATGAGTGGTCACGCCACGATCGACACCGCTGTTGAGGCGACACGGATTGGCGCAATCGACTTTCTTGAAAAGCCCATCACTTTGCAGCGGTTGTTGAAAACAATTTCTGCCGGTTTGGCCCGAGGGCGATTGCCTGTGGCCAAGTCTGCGAACGGAACGTTTGTTCCTGTCGCGGTGCCGAGCAGTGCTGCGCCTGTTTTGCCTGATGTCGCTCCCATGGCAGAGGCTGCTGCCACTGCAGAGCCTATCGATCAAAGTTTGCTCGGCGATATCACTTTGGATCAGCCTTTGCGCGAAGCGCGCGATGCGTTTGAACGTGTGTACTTTGAATACCACCTGGCGCGCGAAAATAACAGCATGACGCGTGTGTCGGAAAAAACCGGGCTCGAGCGCACACACCTTTATCGCAAGCTCAAGCAGCTTGGCATTGAGTCTCGCAAGCGTAGCAGCTGAATCGGTGCTTTGGTTTCGACCGTTTCTTTAACTTGCTGATGCGGGTGGTTGACTCAGCCCGCCGATGCGTTCGTCCTCGAGTGCCCGCCTCACTTGTACAAGTTGAGCGCCGACTGCGACGGCGATTTCAGCGGGTGTGCGACTTCCGATGGTCAGGCCAACTGGGCCGTGCAGTCGGTCAATTTCTTGCTCCGAAAGATCAAAGCTCAGCAAACGTTCGCGCCTTTTGGTCTGATTGCGAACCGAGCCTAATGCTCCAACATAAAATGCTTTGGATTTCAACGCTTCGAGCAAAGCCATATCGTCGAGCTTTGGGTCGTGCGTAATCGCAACGATCGCTGTGCGAGAATCTGTTTGAATTTCAAGCACTGCATCATCGGGCATCCCGGACTGAAGGGTGACGCCCGGCATGTCCCAGTCCGCAGTGAATTCTTCGCGAGGATCGCAAATAATGACTTGGAACTCCAACATGGTGGCGATTTGAGCGAGCGCCTTGGCCGTCTGGTTGGCGCCAATAATGAGCAAACGCCAGTGCGGACCATAAACAAAGTGGCAACCGTCCTCTTTGACTTCAGTTAATTGACCAGGCCGTGCATCTGTGAGCGTCGAGCGCCCAGACGACATGTCTAACCAGCGACCAATCAGTTTCTGGGATTCGGTGGCGATCACAACGGGTTCGAGCCAGTCGCCCTGGCTGAGGGGTTCAATCACCAAGCGCAAGGTACCACCGCAAGGCAGCCCAAAGCGGGCAGCTTCCTCTTGAGACACGCCATAGCGAGCCCACTCGGGCTGGAGAGGCAGTCGGCCTTCTTGGGCGCGGGCAATCAAATCGTCCTCAATGCACCCGCCTGAAACCGAGCCGACCACCCGGCCGTCTTTGCGCACGGCTAACATGGCACCCGCCTGGCGTGGCGCGGAGCCCCATGTTTTGACGACAGTGGCAAGATGAACAATATGACCGGCCAACACCCATTCGCGGGCTTGTTTCAACACTTCGGTATCAAGAGAGTCCATGCTGCAGTCTTTTTAGAAATTCGGTGGGGGCGGGCACAGGAGTGATCCAGTTAGTATACTGAGCGACTTTCCTAGCGTCGAGATCGAGTATTACCTCATGGATCCACTATTTATCCTAGCTCTTGCCATTTTAGGCTGCGTGACCGGTTTTGCAGCCGGTTTGTTAGGAATCGGCGGCGGCATGCTGCTTGTCCCATTTTTGACATTGCTGTTGACATGGCAGGGTCTGCCCCTTGAGTTGATCGTGCATGCCGCGATTGCAACCTCGATGGCCTGTATTTTATTTACCTCTGTTTCCAGCGTGCGGGCGCACAATAAAAAAGGTGCCGTCCGCTGGGATCTCGTGGCGGCTTTGACGCCTGGCATTGTGATCGGCGGACTGATTGCAAGCGGTGCGATTTTTTCTTTTCTCAAAACCAGTTGGCTCGCGCTGTTTTTTGCGCTGTTCGTGGGCTATTCGGCCTACCAGATGCTGCGAGACAAAAAACCAAAGGCCTCGCGCCAGATGCCTGGCAAGGTTGGTACGGTGGGTGCAGGCGGGACGATTGGCTTTCTCTCCGGCCTTGTGGGCGCAGGAGGAGGGTTTATTTCGGTGCCTTTCATGCTCTGGTGTAATGTCCCCTTGCATCAAGCCGTCGGCACTTCCGCTGCCCTAGGGTTCCCGATTGCTTTGGCGAACACGATTGGTTACGTCTGGTCTGGCTGGCACAAAGAAGGCCTGCCCTTTGAAATGGTCGGTTACATCTATTGGCCAGCTTTGATTATTCTGGCCATTGCGAGTGTGACTATGGCGCCAGTTGGCGCGCGAGCCGCGCACAATCTGCCTGTTAAAACATTGAAGCGGATTTTCGCGTTCTTGCTGTTTGGTTTGGCTGCCTACATGGCATACAAAGCCTACGTTTCATTTCTAGGTTGATTTTCTCTGAATCGCGCTCACGCTGATGCGCGTTTCTCCTGCTTGGCCGCGCCGTGTGGCGCTGCGCCAGGCATGGCCGTAAGCCACTTCGATGGTGAGGTGTAGTCGGCCATCAGGCTGGCGTTGCTGTTCGAGCGCCTGCAGCAAGCGCTGTTGCCATTGTCGAGAGGTCAGACTTGCTCGACGTCCCAAAGAAGGGTTGCCCCCGAGACTTTTCACATCTTGTAAAAGTTTTTCTGGCGTTGCGTACGTCAGCGTCAGCACCTCTTGGTCCATCACGGGATCCGCAAAGCCCTTTTCAATCAGCAGGTCACCAAAGTCGTGCATATCGACAAAGCCTGGTGTGGCGGTGGTCAGATTTGCCGAAGTAATGGCCTGACGAAGTTCTTGCATCGTCCCAGGACCAAAGCAAGAAAAAAACACCAAACCATTGGGGCGAATGATGCGCCCCCATTCTTGTAAAACTTCATGTGGCGCAGGGTGCCAATGAAGGGCGAGATTGGACCAAACGAGGTCAAGAGACTCTGGCGCTAGACTGGTATGCGCCAAATCACAGGCGAGCCAAGAGACCGGTGCTGGCCGACCCCTTAAGCGATTGATCCATGCGCGCAAGCCGTGTGGATAAATTTTATGCGCGCGTTGTTGCGCGAGTTTGAGCAGGCCCGGATTGTGATCTTGACCAATCAAGTGTGCCTCCGGGTAGCGTGCGTGCAGCAAAGGAATTTGCGCACCTGCTCCACAACCCGCATCCAGCATGTGTTGAGGCGCTAAGCGAACGAGTCTGAGACGTTCGTCCATCCTGCGCGCGACCTCGCCATACAAAAACTGTGCCTCGCTGAGATCGCCCCGGCGATTGAACTGACGCAGTACATGGTCTGGGTGAATGGGCAAGCGATCGGGGGCGGATGTTGTTGTCATGGTGATAAAAAAGGCGTGCGCCGGTAGGGGAGAATGCGCGCTGGAGGTATGAAAATGTACTCTATTCGAGAAAGAATTCGACGATTACTCCATGCGCCTTGCCCCTTATGCGGTTTGAAGGCGCGCGGTGGCGATCTTTGTTTGGCCTGCGAAAATGCAGTGAGGTTCGACTTTGACCCGCGACTGCATTGTCCACGCTGTTTGTATCAGGGCGCGCCCATGATGCGTGAGTCTCTGTTGACGGTGCAATTTTGTTCCGCGTGTCTCCTGCGCCCCAGAACCTATGCTCGAGCGATAGCGGGCATTTACTTTGCGGCGCCGGGAGATCAACTGATGCGCGGGTTCAAAGCCAAGGGGCGCTTAACCGAAGCGGGGTTATTTGCCAGACTGTTATGGCGCAATATGCAGTTAGCGTCCCCGCGGCTACCCACGCTCGACGCCTTGGTGCCGATTCCGTCGAGTCGAGAGGCTATCTTGCAGCGCGGGTTTAATCCCGCCGGTGAAATTGCCCGAGAGCTGGCGAGTTTAAGTGGTGTGTCATTGCGGGGGGCATGGTGTCGCCGCACGCGTGAGACCTCTAGCCAGAAAACATTGGACTGGCGGGCGCGTCAGCAGAGTGTGCGCGGATTGTATGAAGCACAGGTGCCTCAGGCGTGTGGTTGGGTGGGCTTGGTGGACGACGTGCTGACCACGGGCAGTACGCTTGAGGAAGCTTCAGAGGCACTCCTGCGCGCCGGTGCGAAAGGAGTCGTGGCTTTGGTCGCGGCTCGGACTCTGGCAAAATAGCGTCCATGTTTGATGTCATCCTCGTTCAGCCCGAAATTCCGCCCAATACGGGTAATGTGATCCGCCTGTGCGCCAATACAGGGGCGCGCTTGCACCTTGTGCGCCCACTTGGTTTTGAAATCGATGACACGCGCCTCAAACGTGCGGGCCTGGATTATCACGAATGGCAACCGGTCAAAGTGCACGACAGCCTCGCGCTGGCAATTGCGGCGACCGGAGCGCCCGCCAGCCGGGTTTTCGCGATGACAACCAAGGCAACACAGCTGGTGAGCGAGGTGAGCTTACAAGAGGGTGATGTGTTTGTGTTTGGTCGCGAAACAGCAGGCCTCTCAGAAGAGCAGATGGCTCTGTTCGAACCTGCTCAGCGCGTTCGCCTGCCTATGCTGGCGGGGCAGCGTAGCCTCAATTTGTCGAATGCTGTCGCAGTGGTGGTGTTTGAGGCCTGGCGTCAACAAGCTTATCGTGGCGCGGTCTGACTCAAACGCTCTCGAACTGACGCGTGTTTAATCAAGAGAAAGCTTGAGGTTTTCGATCACCGCATCCCAGCGGCCTTGTTCTTCTTGAATCAATTGTTTGAGCGCGGCTGGGCTCGAGCCGACAGCCGAAAAATATTGAAGCGCAAATTTATCTCGGATGTCATCGCTGTTTAGGAGCGCAACCAATTCGGCATTGAGACGCTCCAAAATCGCGGCCGGAGTACCCGCAGGTGCAAGCACGGCATTCCATGAAATTGCTTCAAACTCCGTAAACCCCTGGTCTGCGAGTGGGGCAATGCCGGGTAAAGAATCGATCGGTTTTTTACTGGTGATGCCCAGAGCTTTGACCTTGCCGCTTTTGACTTGAGCCATTGCGATTGCAGGCACCATGAATGCCGCTTGTATATCTTGTGCAATCACAGCCGTGGTGACTTGTGGAAAGCCGTTATAAGGGATGTGCGTGAGCTCAAGCTTTGCTTGTTTTTTAAAAAGCTCCATGGCTAAGTGGGATGCGCTACCGGGGCCCACTGAGCCATAGTTCCAACGCCCCGCTTGCTGTCCGGCCTGTTTGACAAAATCCGCGACAGTATTGCCGCTAAAGCCTGCATGGACGATCAGCACATTTGGACTGGTGGCGACCAAGGTAATCGGTGCAAGATCTTTGACGGGGTCATAGCCAAGTGTTTTTTTATAAAGCGTCGGTGCCGTCACGAGCGGACCGTTGATGGTGTAGAGCAGCGTGTAACCATCTGCTGGGGCACGTGCCACAAAGCGTGTGCCGATGTTGCCACCTGCGCCCGGTTTGTTTTCGACCACAATGCTTTGGCCGAGTTTGCTGGCAAGAGGGGTGGCCAACGTTCGTGCCAGCAGATCAGGCGATGAGCCGGCAGGAAAAGGAACGATTAAGTGAATCGGTCTCGCAGACGGCCAAGCTTGTTGCGCACTGGCGGAGTGGGTGAGCGTGATAGAAAGGATGGCAAGAAGAGCGTTGAAGAACTGCATCATGCAACGCGTGCGGCGATCGTTGAAGGCAGAGGAAATATGGAGCGCGAAAAGCATGGGAAACCTATTCGGTCATTCTGTTGTGGCGACACGTGAAAGTAGACGTGAGACAGCTTCGAAAGGTGCAACACCCTCGAAAAGAACTTCGCACACGGCATGGGTGATGGGAAGTTCTACGCCAAGTTGAGTGGCGCGCGTGAGAACTGCCTTTGCGCAGCGTGCACCTTCTGCCGTCAGGCCGGACGCTAATACTTCGTTTAGGGATTGACCACGACCGATTGCGATACCAACTTGGCGGTTACGCGAGAGGTCGCCCGTTGCCGTCAGGACAAGATCACCGAGACCAGTGAGGCCAGAAAAAGTCGCACTTTGCGCGCCGAGCGCTTCACCAAAGCGGGTCATTTCAGCCAAGCCGCGTGTGATAAGTGCCGCGCGCGCATTGGTGCCGAGCCCGAGGCCTTCGCCGATGCCGCACGCGATTGCCATGACATTTTTAAGTGCTCCCCCTACCTCTACGCCGATCACATCCTGATTGGCATAGACGCGCATTGAGCCACCATGGAGCGCCGCGATGGTGGCGCGTCGCAATGCGGCATCCTGACTGGCGATCGTCAGCGCAACGGGGAGTCCCTGTGCAACCTCGCGCGCAAAAGACGGGCCCGAGAGCACACCAGTCGGTATGTTTGGCATGTCACGCAGGGCTTCTGCGGCAACTTCGCTGGGGAGCTTGCCGCTTTCAGCCTCTAGGCCTTTGCACGTCCAGACAATGCCGGCGAGTGTTGGTGGAGTTAAAGGGCGTTGAGCGGAGAGTTGTCGGGACAGTTTTTCGCTAAGTTCGGTACATAGGGCACGCAGACCCGCGAGCGGCACACCGAGAATCAGTAAGCCCGGTGCCTCTGGTCCGCTTGACTGTACATGTGCGAGTGCTTCGTCCAGACTGGCGGTGAACAAGAGGCCATCAGGTAGTGCAATATCCGCGAGGTATTGCGTATTTTCTTTTGTGTGGTTGAGTTGCTCAGCGAGTGCGGGGTTGCGAGTCCAGAGCATGGTTGGACCATGCCGACTCGCTGCACATGCGAGTGCGGTGCCCCATGCGCCTGCCCCCAGCACCGCGACAGGGCGCGGTGGGTGATCAGTTTTTTGCGTGGGCATCGCTTAACCGAGCCGCCAGAGAGCCAAGCCTGAGAGCCGCTTTATTGGCGGGTCACGCCAGGAGGCAAAATCAGACCTGAGTCTTCGGGGGCGGCCGCGGCTTCTTGGGCGGCTTGCGCCACGCGCTGCTCGTAGAGTGCTTGAAAATTGACTTCTGCCAAGTGCAAGGGTGGCAGCGAAGTACGGGTGATCGCATCTGCGATGTTGGAGCGCAGGTATGGGTAGAGCATAGTGGGGCATACGATGCCCATCAAGGGATCGATTTGTTCAGCTGGAATGTTGACCATTTCGAAAATCGCGGCCTGAGTGGCTTCGACCAGATACAACACTTTTTCTTTGATACGAGTCGTCACGGTGACGGTCACAGTCGATTCAAACACTGTCTCAGCTAAAGCCTGGCCGCCAATGTTGATCGACACTTCGACTTCAGGGGCTTCTTGTTCGAGAAAGATGCTGGGCGCGTTTGGCATCTCAAGGGAAAGGTCCTTGAGGTAGACGCGTTGCATGTTGAATGAAGGTGCGTTGTCCGCTTGGGTATTTTGTTCGGCCATGAAATTTTCCAGTAAAGGCTTGAAAGGGATTCGGTCGTGATGTGACAAAATCGCGATAAAACAGCAAAAAAGAGAGTGAGCTTAACCGTTCAGCAGTGGCAAGAGTTTGCCTTCTTTATCCAGTGCGGATAAATCGTCAAAACCGCCTACATGGGTTTCCCCAATATAAATCTGAGGAACGGTGCGCCGACCGGTTCTCTCCATCATCAGCGCGCGTTGTGCCGTGTCTTCGTCAATCCGAATCTTTTCAATGGCGGTGACACCGCGTTGCGTCAACAACATTTCCGCACGGGTACAAAAAGGGCAATAGCCGGTGGTGTACATCACGACTTTATTCATGTGCAGTGCTCCGAAAGATATTATTTGGTGGTGAGTGGCATGCCGGCCGTTGACCAAGCGCGCATGCCTCCGCCCAATACACTCACCTCGGTAAAGCCAAGGGCGCGCAGGCGAACGGCCGCGCTGCCAGCGGCTCGACCGAAATCACACACCACGATTAAGGGTTTGTTTTTTGGCAAGTTAGCTGCTTTTTTCTCGATTTCTGCCGCGGGAATGCTGCGGGCATGCAGGATATGACCTGCATGAAAGGCCTCAGTTGGGCGAATGTCGATGGCGATCGCATGCTGATGATTGAGCATTTGCACGGCCTGGGTGCAGGTGATGCTCGCGCCCGCACGCTTGCTCTGAATCATCGGCCAAGCGAGGGCTAGACCGGAGACCAGCGCCACGCCAATTAACAACAGGTTATTTTGACTAAAAAAGAAATCCACGGTGTATCCAAAAAGACAGTTACACCCCTAAATTTGGGGTGGGTTATGAGATATGACTCAGACAATTATAAAATGATGCTTTATCCACACTTTAACCTGTGTCTGCCATGTATAAACTTGTATTGATGCGTCACGGCGAAAGCCAATGGAATCTCGAAAACCGTTTTACGGGCTGGACCGACGTCGATCTGACTGATCTTGGTCGAGAGCAGGCACGTAAAGCAGGCCAATTGCTCAAGGAGCAGGGCTACGAATTCGACATCGCCTTTACCTCGGTGCTCAAACGCGCCATCCGTACGCTTTGGATTGCCTTGGATGCCATGGATGCGATGTATTTGCCCATCCATAACAACTGGCGCCTGAACGAACGCCATTATGGCGCACTTCAGGGGCTAAACAAGGCTGAAACGGCCGCGCAATATGGAGATGAACAGGTGTTGATCTGGCGCCGCGCCTATGCGATCGCCCCTAATCCTCTTGGTTTAGATGACCCTCGGCATCCAAAGTTTGACCCGCGTTATGCCCGCCTGACGGCCGAACAGTTGCCAGCCACAGAATGTTTGCAGGATACTGTTGTGCGCGTGTTGCCTTTTTGGGAAGAGACGATTGCACCTTCAATCCGAGCTGGCCGACGGGTACTGGTTTCTGCGCACGGCAACAGCTTACGCGCCTTGATCAAGCACCTTGATAATGTCTCTGAAGAAGACATCGTTCATCTCAATATCCCGACGGGGCAGCCTTTGGTGTACGAGCTCGACAAGGACTTGCGTCCGATTCGACACTATTACTTGGGTGATCCGGCTGAAATTGAGGCTGCAATGGCCGCTGTTGCGGCACAGGGTAAGGCTAAAAAGGACTAGCCGCATGCGTCTGTGGGTTCGTGCTTGGTGCGCATCAATGGTCTGGTTGATCTGGTCGGGTGCACCCTTGGCTGCGCCCGGTACCGCTGACTTGGCTAGCCAACGCAGTGCTGCAGAACAGCAGAGGACGGACCTCCGCGCCCGAATTCAGACGCTACAAAAGGAGTTGGACGCGAGGGAGGCCGTGCGCAAAGAAGCTGCGGATGCGCTCAAGGCCTCCGAAGTGGCCATTTCGCAGACTACGCGGCGGTTGAATGAGCTTGCGACCCAGCTTAAAACAGCGCGCGCTGAGCTTGAGAACTTAAAAAAGCAGATTGTGCGCCAGCAGGCTACGCTCACACAGCGTCGAGATGAGCTGTCAGATCAGTTGCGTAGGCAATACGCGAGTGGGTTATCGCCGTGGACTGCGCTACTGTCTGGCGACGACCCGCAAGAATTGAGCCGAAATTTGGCTTATCTCGACTATGTGTCACAGGCGCGCGCCAAGGCGGTTGCCGATCTCAAGATTGAAATCGACCGCTTGGCCCAGCTGGAGGCGCGTCAAGATGCGCGTCAAAAAGAGGTCGCTCAGCTTGTTGAGGAAACTACGCAGCAGCGTAACCTCTTAGAAGGTCAAAAAAAGGAGCGCGCCACGGTCCTTGCTCGCATTGAGGGACAAATTCAGGCGCAACGTTCTGAGGCGGTTCGCTTAGGTCAGGACGATCAGCGATTGGGTGGCTTAATCGATAGCCTCGGCGGACAAATTCAGGCGGCTAAAAAGGCCGAAGAGGCACGTCGCGCCCTTGAGGCCAAGCGTGCTGAGGAAGCCAAGCGGGCCGAACAGGCGAGATTGGCAGAGCAGGCTAAGCGTGCGGAAGAAGTCAAACGCGCGGAGCTGGCGCGTCGTTCGGATGAGCAGCAGCGAAGCGCTCAAGCGCTCGCGGCCCAAGAGGAGCAGCAAATTGAGCGCGCACGCCGTGCCGCCCAAGAGCAGGAGCGAGCGCAAACTACTCGAGCCGCAGAAGTCGCCTCTGCACCTCAGTCTGGCGAGGGGCTTAAAAAAGGCTTGCGCTGGCCGCTCAGGGGCAGTGTGATGGCGCGCTTTGGCACGGATCGACCCGAGGGGGGGATGTGGCGTGGCGTCCTCATCAAGGCCAATGACGGTGCGCCTGTTCAG
Organism: Zwartia sp.; assembly: GCF_049655405.1. Lineage (GTDB taxonomy): Bacteria > Pseudomonadota > Gammaproteobacteria > Burkholderiales > Burkholderiaceae_B > Zwartia. The sequence goes on along the minus strand of NZ_JBASJR010000009.1, from coordinate 202,352 downwards.
GCTGTGGGAGGCGGTACAGTTGTCTATGCCAATTGGCTGAGAGGTTTTGGTAATTTGCTGATCGTGGACCACGGTGAGCAATATTTGAGCGTTTATGCCTATAACCAGAGCTTGCTCAAACAGGTTGGTGATTCGGTTCGTCCAGGAGATACCATTGCGCTGGCAGGGAGTACGGGTGGCCAGGTGGATTCGGCCCTATACTTCGAAATCAGGCATCGTGGCGCAGCTGTTGATCCTTTGATGTTTTTGTCTCGCTGATTATTTGCGGACTTGGGATTGCTATTCCCTCCGCAGACCATTACGCTTTCTGTATTTATTTAAGTTTGATCGGCATTCAACTTGGGAATGTGCATGAGCACTCGCAAAATTCGTAGTTTAGGTTTAGTGTCCGTCGGCGTTATCGCAGGCGTGTTGTTGAGCGTTGGGCTAAGCGCAGTCGCGCAACGTGGCTCGCCTCTACCCCTTGATGAGCTCAGACAGTTCTCCAGCGTTTTTTCTGCGATTAAAAATAACTACGTTGAGCCTGTACCCGACAAAAAGCTGATCAGCGGTGCGATTTCTGGCATGTTGTCAGATTTGGATCCTCACTCTGCCTATTTGGATGCTGAGGCATTCAAAGAAATGCAGAGTGCGACGCAAGGTGAGTTTGGCGGCCTGGGGATTGAAGTCGGTACTGAAGATGGCATGGTGAAGGTCATTTCTCCAATCGAAGATACGCCTGCAGCCCGTGCAGGCATTCGTGCGGGTGACGTCATCACAAAAATTAACGATACTTCCACAAAAGGCCTGTCGCTAAACGATGCGGTCAAAATGATGCGCGGTCCGGTCAAGACGCCCATTACCTTGACGATTGCGCGTCAGGGTCAGGCCCAGCCGATCGTCGTCAAAATTGTCCGCGACACGATTCGTGTGCGCAGTGTGCGTAGCAAGATGCTGCAGGACAATATCGGTTATGTACGGATTGCCCAGTTTCAGGAAAAAACCGGTGTCGACTTAGTCCGTCACTTAAAAGAAATTGGTGAGAAAGGTGCGCCTCGCGGTTTGATTCTGGATTTGCGTAATGATCCCGGTGGCTTGCTGACAAGTGCGATTGGTGTATCTGCGGCCTTCCTTAAGCCCGATACGCTCGTGGTGTCGACGGACGGACGCGCCCCTGATTCAAAACAAAAGTACTTGTCCAACCCTGCAGACTATGCGCGTGGCGAAGGTGATTACCTGGCGGGCCTGCCTGCATGGGTTAAAACAGTGCCGATGGTTGTTTTAGTGAACGTGGGCTCAGCTTCCGCCTCGGAAATTGTCGCAGGTGCCTTGCAGGACCATAAGCGCGCCACGATCATGGGTAATCGCACTTTCGGTAAAGGCTCCGTGCAAGTTATTTTGCCTATTTCCGACACGACTGCCATCAAGCTGACGACGTCGCGCTATTTCACGCCCAAGGGTCGCTCAATCCAGGCAACAGGCATCATGCCTGATGTGGTGGTCGCCGATACGGCAGAGGGCGACTTATTCCGTATGTCACGAGAGGCGGATCTTAAGCGTCACCTGAGTAACAATCGTAATGGTCAGCCTGATGCCGATTCAAAGGCAAAAGAAGAGGAGCCGCCTCTGGCCAATACCGATAAGATTTTCCAGTTTGGTACGCCAGAAGATTTCCAACTGAATCAGGCCTTGAACTTCCTCGAAGGCAAGCCCATCCAAAAGGCTGTGCCGCGACCCAAGACCGCAAGCACCGAGCCTGCTGGGGGTGCTGTAAAAGGCAAATGAAAGATACCCAGCTCTTGCGCTACGCCAGACACATCCTGCTGGATGAGTTTGGAATAGAAAGCCAGGAAAAACTTCTGGCTGCGCGCGTGTTGGTGCTTGGTGCAGGAGGCCTTGGCTCTCCAGCTGCCTTGTACCTCGCTTCTGCAGGTGTCGGACAGATCGTTTTGGCGGATCACGACACCATCGAGCTGAGCAATTTGCAGCGTCAAATTCTCCATACGGATGCGCGGGTTGGCTCGCTTAAAGCGGAGTCCGGTCGTCAAACAATGTTGGCACTCAATCCAGATATTGTGGTCGAGGTGCGCACGACGAGGATGGAAGCTGAAGATTTGCGGACTGAGATTGCAACAGTGGATGTCGTGCTGGACTGCACAGATAATTTTGCCACTCGGCATGCGGTCAATAAAGCTTGTGTGGAACATCGCAAACCGCTTGTTTCAGGTGCGGCTATTCGTTTTGATGGGCAAATCAGTGTCTTTGATCCTCGAGATCCGGAGGCGCCTTGCTATCACTGTTTGTTTCCAGAGGCGGATGATGTCGAGGCGTTGAGCTGTGCGACAACGGGGGTGTTTGCGCCGCTTGTTGGCATCATTGGCAGCATGCAGGCCGCTGAGGCCATCAAGGTGATTGCAGGTGTCGGAAAAACACTCAAGGGGCGGTTGCTGATGCTCGATGCCTTTGATATGCAGTGGCACAGTGTGCGCGTCAAGCGTGATCCAGCTTGCCCTGTTTGCGCGAGTCGAAATTAGGCGCGTGGATCGAGCAAGAGCCTGAGCTGCGCATGCATGTGCGTCGAGGGTGTTGCTTGCCAGCCGCTTTGCGCAAACCGTAACCAGCTTCCCAACACAATGTGCGTCAACGCTGCTGCAAGTGGCGTGATTTCTATAGTGGGGTTCAGCGCGTTCGTGGTGATGGCTTGTCGAAGGGCTTGTTTAAACACAGCCTCAATGCGGTCGGTGATTTGCGTGATACGACCCTGAAGTCTTTCGTCCTCTGTGACTAAGGCATCCCCCGATAACACCCGCGTCATTCCCTTGTTTCGCTCTGCAAAGGTCAGCAGCATCACGGCAATTTTGCGCGCCTGTTCGACGCCGTTAGGCTCGCTGGCGATAATCTGATTAATCAGAGTAAAGATGGTTGTTTCGATGAATTCGAACAAGCCCTCGAACATCTGAGCTTTACTGGCAAAGTGTCTGTAAAGCGCAGCCTCGGAGAGTTGCATCTTCGCAGCCAATGCCGCGGTTGTAATGCGTGCCGCACGTGGCTGCTCAAGCATCTCTGCGAGAGTTTGTAGAATCTGGTGTTTGCGTTCGCCCGTTTTGACCGACATACACTTTTGTCCAGAATGAGCTGTTAAGTTGAAGGCTACGTAAAAGATTTTTGGGTCATACGCCCTGCAGTGTGCGTTTTTGAAGCAGCAGATCGCCCACGCAGTTTACCCGCAAGTCTACGTAGTTGGGACGTCCCCGCCTACCTTTTGCAAATGGTGTGCCAGGGTGAAAAATATGGACGGTTCGTAACCCCGCGTGTCTGGCGCCGCGTAAGTTGGCCGTGGTGTCTTCAACGAGAACAGCACGTCTTGGGTGAATGCCTTCGTGGGCCAAGATGTGTCGCATCAGTGAGACCGAGGGTTTAGGGCGAAAGTGTCCGTGCAGTTGCATATGCTCGATCCCCCAAAAGCCGTCAAAGCAGCGCAAGATATTTAAATGTTTCATCACTGCGCGTGCGTAATGCATAGGCGCATTGGTCACGAGAATTTTGCGCCCTGGTAAACGACGCAGTTTCTGCGCCAAGCCGCGCTCAGCTCTGACTAAAGGCGCCACATCAAAGTCGTGGCTGCGATGGAGAAACTGATGTGGATCGACCCCGTGATGGCGAACAAGGCCAATCATGGTTGCACCGTAACGTTTCCAGTATGTTGTTCGAAGGTGATTGGCGGTCGCTTCATCGACCTCCAGACTTTCCATCACCGCGGCCGTCATTCCAAGATTAATCTCGCGAAAAATCTTGTGTGACGTGTCGTGAAGGGTATTGTCCAGATCAAAGAGCCAAACGCGCTCTTTGGCCTGTGTAATGTTGGCGGTTCGTGCCGGCGTATGCACGCGGGCGCGCCGCGTGCGAATCGGCGCGTGGGGTGAGAACCGTTTTTGAATCACTCTGAAGTGATCATTGTGCCAACACCGCGATCCGTGAGGATCTCGAGTAGCAAGCAATGCGGCACGCGACCATCCACGACGTGAACAGATTTCACGCCATTACGTGCGGCATCCAGCGCAGAGGAAATTTTGGGAAGCATGCCGCCTGAGATGGTGCCGTCAGCGAACAAAGCGTCGATCGTTTTGGCAGATAAGCTGCGCATCAGTTGACCATCTTTGTTGAGCACACCAGGAGTGTTGGTCATCATCAGCAGTTTTTCAGCACCTAAGACTTCCGCCATTTTTCCTGCGACAACGTCGGCATTGATGTTGTAGGCCAAGCCGTCCTCACCGTAGCCAATAGGAGATATCACAGGGATAAACTGGTCGTCTTGCAAGGCTTTGACCACAGCGGGTTCGACATGCTCGATGTCGCCGACATAGCCAATATCCAGAGGGTTGGCTGGATCATCCTTGTTGGGCATCATTTTTTTGCGTGCCTGAATGAGGCAACCATCTTTGCCTGTGAGTCCTACTGCTTTGCCGCCCGCTTCGTTGATCATCAAGACGATGTCCTGTTGAACTTGTCCGCCAAGCACCCACTCGACAACCTCCATGGTCTCTGCGTCCGTGACGCGCATACCTTGGACGAAGGTTCCTTTTTTACCGATGCGACGGAGTGCTTCGTCAATCTGCGGGCCGCCACCATGCACCACGATCGGATTGAGTCCGATCAGTTTGAGCAACACAACATCATGCGCAAAGCTGCGCTGAAGAACTTCTTCGGTCATCGCATTGCCACCGTATTTGATGACAATTGTTTTGCCATGAAAGTGCTTGATGTACGGAAGGCTCTCAGAGAGTACTTTTGCGACGATTTCTGGAGGCATGGAGGCAGAAGGGGGCTGACTAGTCATTTGGCTGAGGCAACAAGTGTAAATAGATGGTGAAAGAGAGGGGTGTTGATCATTTTTAAAGAGGCGAGATTAGCCCGCCAAGGCTTTTTCAATAGACTTGCGAAATTCGGTTTTGTCATAGAGACCCAAATACCGCTTGATGATATTGCCATTTTTATCAATCAAGAAAGCAGTGGGTGTTAGTTTGACGTCACCGAAAGCTTTTGCGACCTTGCCCTGTGTATCCAGCGCAACAGTAAAGGGAAGTTTGCGCGTTTCAACAAAGTTGATCACATAGTTGGCCGGATCGTACTGCATGGCAACCGCAATGATGTCAAAACCCTTCGCGTTATACTCATCGTAATTGGCAATGTTGTCAGGCATCTGAGCGACACAGCTCACACAGCTTGTCGCCCAGAACTTCACCAATACAACCTTGCCGCGCAGCTCAGAAAGTTTGATCTGCTGGCCTGTCAGGGTCGTAAAAGTGACTTCTGGTGCAGGCGTGGCGCGGGCGCTGATCCACCACGCCGTCAGCCCCCCTATTGCGGCCAATAAAACAAGAGCGACTAGTTTTTTCATTGGATAGGAATTGCCTGCACACCACCAGCAGGTGGAGTATCCCCACTCATTCCGCCTGTGCTGCTTGATGGGGTTTCGCCAAGCGGAGTCGTGGAAGTGTTGCTAGCGCTGCTGCCGCCACGCGCCGCATCGTCCAGTCGTTTGGCATCCGCAGGTGTAATGATCTGGAATAGTTTTTCAACGCGTTTGACACCGCTGACTTGTGAGGCGGCTTTGGCGGCCAAATCACCTTCTTGTTGTGTCACAAGACCCATGAGATACACCACGCTTCGGTCTGTCGTGACGACAATCGTACGTGAAGGAATGCCTTTGGTGGTGGCCAAGCTTGTCATGACCTTGGACGTGATCCAGATGTCGTTGCTGACAACGCCAAAGGAGGCCAATTGTTTAACAACGTCGATTTGGTTGGACACCGATTTGACGTTCTCAACTTTGCGCGCGATTTCGGTTGCTTTGTTTTTAAATTCGCTACTGATCGTATCGCCTGTTAGCAACACGACGCCATCGTAAACGGTGACACTTGCTCTGACGGCATCGCCAAAGTCGGCACGGAATTGACCACCAATTTTGAGCTCAATCGACTTGTCCTCGACTTGTTCGCCAACTGTGCGGCGATCAACGACGACGACACCTGTGGTGGCTGCGGCACCGCCAATCAGAAGTGGGACGCACGCGGTCAATGTGGATCCAGCACCAAGAAGTGCAGCGCAAAGGATCAAGGGACGAAGGAATTGTCGATTTAGACTCATGCGGGGTCTCCAAGTAATAGGGTGTCGATACCATCACACAAAATGTGTAGCAGCAAGATATGAACTTCCTGGATGCGCATCGTGCGGTCGTGCGGAACACACAGGTGAATATCGTGGTCGAGCAACTGGTCCTTGATCTGTCCGCCGCCTTTGCCTGTCAGGGCAATTACGCGCATTTCGCGTTCGTGCGCGGCTTGAATCGCGAGCTGGACGTTTGCCGAGTTTCCGCTGGTGGAAATTGCAACCAGTACGTCTCCGGGCTGCCCCAGCGCGCTGACTTGGCGCGCGAAGATCTGATCAAAACCGTAGTCGTTGCCAACCGCTGTCATGATGGACGTGTCGGTGTTGAGTGCGACGCCCGCCAAGGGAAGTCGATCGCGTTCAAAGCGACCCACAAGCTCCGCGATAAAGTGCTGGGCATCTGCGGCAGAGCCGCCATTGCCGCAGGCTAGAATTTTTGCATTGTTGGTGACACAGCCAAAACAAAGGTCAATCGCAAGTGAAATAGGCTTGGCGAGTGTTTCCATGCTGCGACGGGTCGCGGCGATGTTGTCCTCAAAATGGGCGGCAAGGTGGTTGGCAAGATCCATGGCAATCAACAAGTTCGAGAAGCTTAATTATCTCACTTATCTTGGCTCAGGCGCACGGCGTCACGGTGCCATGTCAAGGTGTTCTGCTCGAAAGTGGCAAGGTCGATACGGCAAAGTGGCATTTTGCCAGCAAAGGCGGTTTTGACCATTTTGGGTAACCACCAGTCAATCGCTTTCATGAGCCGAGCTTGCTTGGCCCGGGTGATGCTAGCTGCGGCCCCGCCAAAGCGCTTACTGGCGCGATAGCGCACCTCAACAAACACAAGTGTTTGTCCGTCACGCACGACAAGGTCGAGTTCGCCAACGGGGCAGCGGAGCTGTTTGCCAAGCAGGCTGCAGCCTGCTTGGCTGAGTGCCTCCCAGGCAAGTGCCTCGTAGCGGTCTCCGATCTGTTGACTCGGGCTGCGATCGGGATATGAGGGCACCGCGGCGAGGGCATTTTTTTTGCTTTTAAGGGCAAGACGGCGTTTTTTGCGTTGTCTGGCGAGAATTGCGCGCTTTTGGGCCGCTTGCGCAATCGTAAAGGCTGTTGGGTCAGTGAGGGCGGGAGGGATCATGAGGGAATCGGACGCGTGACGGAGTGTGAGTTGACGGTCTACACTGACACAATGAATGATGTCAGCCAATCCGGAATGTCCGAAAAAATCCTCCCAGACTCGTCTCCCGAAGCATGGGGCCGTGTCAGCGAACGCATGGAAGGTCAGCAGTGGCCCACCCATGCGCTGTATGTTGTGGCGACGCCCATCGGCAATTTAGGCGATTTGAGCTTGCGCGCTTGGCACGCCCTGAATAGGGCAGACGTCATTGCGGCGGAAGACACGCGGGCAAGCAGAAACTTGCTAGAAGCCTGGGGGATCGGCACACCACTGATGGCAGCGCATCGCCACAATGAAATGAGTGCGGCCGCAGATATTGTCAGTCGTATTCAGTCTGGGCAGCGAGTCGCACTCGTGTCAGACGCAGGTTCACCTGCTGTGAGTGACCCAGGCGGATTAGTGGTGCAAGCCGTTAGAAATGCGGGAATGCGAGTGATTCCTTTGCCTGGCGCGAGCGCATTGATCACGGCGCTGATGGCGACGGGTGTCACGACGGATGCGTCTCCCGGTTTTGTTTTTGCGGGCTTTGCGCCAACTAAATCTACTGCGAGGCAGCGTTGGTTCCGGCAGTGGACGCAGTTGCCCGCCGCGACAGTTTTTTATGAGGCTCCTCACCGAATTGTTGCCAGTGCAAGTGATGCGCTTGCGGTGCTCGGACCCTCACGTGCAGTGACGTTTGCGCGCGAACTGACCAAACGATTTGAGGAGCTTGCCACCATGCCGCTTGCTGACGCGGCGGCATGGTTGGTTGCAGACCCGCACAGAGAACAGGGCGAATATGTGGTGATTATTCATCCTCAGGCGCTCATGCAGACCGAGGAGCTTGACGTAGAGGAGAGTGCCTCTGTAGACGCATGGCTGGATGCTCTGCTTGAAACGATGTCCGTGCGTGATGTGGCACGTATCGCGGCAAAAGCGACCGGACAGCCGCGAGATGCTTTATATGCTCGCGCCTTGGCGCGCAAGGCGCAGCGCGAATAGCGCCGGCCTATTGCGCAGAAAGTGTTGTGGACAGCCCCGTGTTGTCTCTTAAGCGTTCGCTTGCTTGGGATGCGGCCTCTCTGTTGGCAAATGGGCCAATGCGGACGCGATACAAGTTGCTTGAGCTTTGTTCGATTTTGATTGAGGCGCCGAGATCGGGTGGGACTTTTCCGTTGAGATCTGTCGCCATGGATTGCGCGCGTGCAGGATCGCTAAAGGCGCCTGCTTGTAAATAAAACCCTCTAGGACTGATTGTGTCGACCTGCATGTTTGAGGAGGCCATTGCAACAGGAGTCTGCGCGCGCGTGGGGGTCTGGGAGGGTGTGACAGGCGCGGGCGTTTGAGTCTGCTGTGCGACCATCGGTGCAGATGTGGTGGGTGCAGGAGATGCCGCTGTAGGTGCCTGGGCGCGCCAACCACGAATTTCCTCGGGCATGATGCGCTCGACAATGACCTCTGCGCTGCCAGGTGCGACTACGCCGAGCTTGTAGGCGGCAACGTAGGATAAATCAATCACCCTGCTGGCGAGAAAAGGACCGCGGTCGTTGACCCGCAACACAACGGTTTTTCCAGTGGACACGCGCGTGACGCGAACATAGCTTGGGATCGGTAAGGTCGGATGTGCAGCGGTCATGCCGTACATGTCGTAGCGTTCACCATTCGAGGTCGGTTTGCCATGAAATTTACGACCATACCAAGAAGCGCGGCCCTGCACACGGTAGGGCCGGCCGCTTGTGTCAGGCGTGAAGCTTTTGCCAAGCGCCGTGTAGGGACGATTTGGACCCCGCGCGAGTGGTTCAATTTTTGGCACAGCATCTGGGACACGATCAAGATCCGCGGGTGGGTTGTCACCCGGTCCGTCATCTTTATAGTAGCCACCACCCTTGCGTGAGCCGCAGGCTGCGATAAGTCCGCAAAGCAAACAAATGCTCAGGATACGCAAGAGGTGGGACAGGCGAGTCGTCATCCAGAAATCTCGGGTTGATGGCGATGGCGAACAAGAAGGTGTTGCTGAGCAGCAAAACGTATCGCGAGCGATTCGACAACGTAGACAGAGCGGTGCTTGCCGCCCGTACAGCCAATCGCGATCGTGAGATAGCTTCGCGTATCTTCGGTGTAACGCGGTAGCCATTTACGGATAAAGCCCTCAATGTCCCCAATCATATTTTCGACATCAGCAAAACTCTTGAGCCAGTTTGCGACAGGCTGATCTTTGCCGGTTAAGGGGCGCAAGGCAGGATCGTAGTGGGGGTTAGGCAGGCATCGCACATCAAACACTAAATCAGCATCACGCGGCACGCCTTCTTTGAAGGCAAATGATTCAAAGGTCAGAAGCAGCGGAGTGCGATCGGCACGAATGAGATCTCTTATCCAGGCGCGTAGCTGCCCAGGCATCAGTCCGGACGTATCAATGACGTGACCTAGGTCGCGAAGATCGCTGAGTTGATCGCGCTCCATTTGGATACACTCTTCGAGCGAGGCACTTAAGCCGTTTTCTGTGAGTCTTTCCGCCAAAGGATGACGCCTGCGTGACTCAGAGTAACGATGCACCAGCGTTTCGTTGTCTGCATCTAAAAATATCAAGCGAAACTCGGTATGCGCCGCCTTTAAAGCGCCAATAACGGCGGGCATTTCTGCCAACTCGCCTGGAGACCGTATATCGATGGCAACGGCAACGCGCTTTGCCGCATCGTCACGCATGGAAGTAATGAATTCTTGGAGAAACTTGAGCGGCAAATTGTCGACGCAAACATAGCCTGCGTCTTCGAGCATACGCAGCGCAACGGATTTGCCTGAGCCTGAGATTCCCGTCAGCAAGACGACTTTGAGTTGTGGCATGTCAATCCTGACCTTGCGCGATCGCAGCGGATTGACGTTCCATAAATTCGGCGAGGGTATCAATACCCCGCAGCTTAAGTATTGTGTTGCGGACAGCTGCTTCAACGAGTACGGCCAAGTTACGACCAGCAGCGACTTGTAGCATCACTTTACGAATTGGACAGCCCAACATGTCTTGTGTCATGTCTTGCAGCGGAAGACGTTCAAACTTGTCTTGAGCGGTGGCGCGGACCAGATGCACGATGAGCTTGAGTTTCATCTTGCGCCGCACCGAGGTTTCGCCAAAAATTGTTCGGATATTCAGAAGTCCCAAGCCGCGCACCTCGAGCATATTGCGCAAGAGCTCTGGGCAGTGTCCATCAATTGCGTGGGGTGCCGTACGCGATAACTCGACGGCATCATCCGCGACCAAACCATGACCGCGAGAGATCAACTCCAGTGCGAGCTCGCTTTTACCTAGCCCAGACTCTCCCGTAATCAGTACGCCGAGCCCCAGTACATCCATAAACACGCCGTGCACCGTCGTGGTGGGTGCGAGCCGTCGGCTGAGGTAGATGCGTAGCAGGTCAATCAGTTCTGCGGCAGGAACGGCGGTGGATAACAGCGGGACATGGCTATTTTCGCAATTGTGAATGAGGTCTTCTGTGGCGGCAAGGTTGTCGGCGAGGAGGATCGCTGGAACGCCGCCTGCGAGCAACTCTTCGAGATGGTGTACCCGTCGGCGACTATCAAAGCGAGTGTAGTAGTCCATTTCTTCGCGACCAAATACCTGGATGCGAGAAGGGTGAATCAGGTTGAGGTGGCCGATCAGGTCAGCCGCGGCCATGCCGTTGTCAGGAATCAGGCGGTCTGCGGCGGACTGGCCGGCGACCCATTTGAAACAAATGTCATCGACGTTGTCATTTACAAGGTCCTGCACCGTCAGCATAGCGGCTCCAGAGTGGTGGGAAGATACCGGTCAGACAGGCGTTCAGGCTTGGCCAGTCGTCAAAAGTTGTTGTACAACACTTGGGTCGATTTCTGTCAGAAGGCGCTTTCTAAGCGCTGCATCGGAGAGGCGTTGAGCAACTTCTGCCAGTATATCGAGATGTTGTTGCGTTTCAGCTTCGGGCGCAATGAGAAAAAGTAATTGGCTGACAGGCTCGCGATCAGGCGCATCGAAGGCAATCGGCCGGACAAGCCTAAAGAAGGCCGCCGCCGGATGCTTGATCCCCTTGACTCGGCCATGCGGGACGGCGATGCCGCCTCCCAGACCTGTTGAGCCTAAGCGTTCGCGATTAAACAAACTTTCAAAAACGGCCGCACGCTCAATCCCGTCGTTATTTTCAAATAACAGGCTCGCCTGCTCGAAGGCGCGCTTTTTGCTGGTGACAGCGAGATCGAGCACGATATTGCGTATTGGCAAAATGCGTGACAAAAGTTTCATGCGGACAATTATATGCTGCAGTGCAGCCTAGCAAGGAGAGCTTTTTACAGAGTAGGGATACAAAAATGCCCACCACAAGGGCAGGCATTTTGGGGAACCTTGAGGGTTGTCAGGCCTTAGGTTTACGCAGTTTCAAACACCTGTCGCTTGACGGCGAGATGATGGTGATTTTGAGTGCGTGTTTTGTGTTGAAGGACCTTACGGTCAACCTTGTCAATGAGGAGGTCGATGGCTGCGTAAAGATTGTCTTCTGAAGCTTCGCAGTGGATGTCTTTGCCGCGAATGTGAAGCGTGAGTTCCGCTCGGTGTTTCAGTGGCTCGAGCGACAGGATGACCTGCGTGTCGATCACATGATCAAAGTGCCGCACAACGCGCGTCATCTTTGTTTGGATGTATTCCCGGATAGCTGGGGTGACGTCAAGATGGTGACCAGTAATGTTCAGGTTCATTGCGTACTCTCCATAAAAGGGATCTATCTATGTTCATAGACATACAGCAGTTTTATCGTCGGCAACTCCTTTTTGTTATTTCATTCATTTCAGTTTAGTGACTTGGGTGCAGAAATCAAGGGGATTAATCCCTATTTATTGCGTTTAGACAAGTCTTTCGACGTTGCGGTGCAGCAGACATGCTCGGGCAATGCTAAATAGTCTCCTATTTGGCTTACATTTTGAAGTGTTCACCCAAATACACGCGACGCACAGAGGCGTCATTGATGATGTCATCGGGCTGTCCTGTTGTCAGGACCTTACCTTCACTGATGATATAAGCGCGGTCACAAATACCTAGCGTTTCACGGACGTTGTGGTCTGTAATCAGCACGCCAATGCCCCGACTTTTGAGAAACCGCACAATCCGCTGAATCTCGATCACGGCAATCGGGTCGACGCCAGCAAAGGGTTCATCCAATAAAATAAAGCGCGGGCGAGTGGCCAGTGCGCGTGAGATCTCAACGCGCCTCCTCTCTCCACCTGACAGTGAAAGAGCGCTGTTACGGCGGATATGCGTAATTTGGAGTTCTTCAAGCAAAGCATCGAGTTGTTCCTCGATTTTCTTTGAGGAAAACTTTTTGCCGTCATGATTGATTTGTAGTTCGAGCACGGCACGAATGTTTTCTTCGACAGTGAGGCGACGAAATACTGACGCATCTTGAGGCAGATAGGACAGTCCTAACCGGGCGCGTTTGTGAATCGGCATGCTGCTGATGACGGTGTCGTCAATTTCGATCCGCCCCGCATCCGCTGCGACCAGTCCCACAATCATGTAAAAACTCGTGGTTTTACCTGCGCCGTTCGGACCAAGAAGGCCGACGACCTCGCCACTTTTGACGGAAATCGAGACGTCTTGCACCACCATACGACCACCGTAGGATTTGCGCAGACCCGTCGCAGTAAGTTGCCCGGGAGTGGCGAGCGCTGGCGTATCTGGGCTGGACGAGGCGTGCGAGGTTTGCATAAGGTAACTTTTAACGACTTGGAGAAACAACAGGGGGCGTGGCGGGCGTCAAGGCGGGCGCTGGATTGTTGGCTTGAGCGGCTCTGCAGGCTGCGATGGCGGCGTCGGTTCGAGCCTTTGGTTGCGCGACTGAGCGTACGCGACCATCTGGATTAAATGAGTCGGGACCAGAGAAGGCCTGATACACATCCGTTTTTTGGTTGTAGCGCACCTGCTGGCCGCTGACCGTATCGAAATGTTTGCCGCAAATGTAGCGTGTCACCACAGCTTGGCCAATTAAGTCGAAGGTCTCGTTTTTGCCGTCGTAGTTCGCTTTCAGTCCAACGCCTTCGAGCACCTCAAAGTTTTCGGGGCGTACTTGACGGATAAACACACGCTTGCCTGCCTCGGCGGTGGCTACGCCGTACTGGTGTCCCTCACTATCCTCGCGCATGGAGAGCGCGTCTGAGCTCAGCGTCAACAGGCCGCGTGTCATGACGACTTTGCCGGTAAAGGTGCTTTCACGTTTGGTGTCGTCGTAGCGCAGCGTGTCGGACAGAATGGTCGTGCTGGGTTCTTCGACAGGGGTGAGCGGCTGAGCTGTTGGCGTTTGTGCGTGAGCCGTGCAGCTCAGACCAAGCACGCTCAACGCGATGAGCCTGCGGATAGAAAGAAAATGACTGTTAAAAATCATGGATTCGCTCGTTGTGCAGGAGGTTCTGAACCCTCGCGCTGGTCTTTGGGGGCAATGTCGACATCGGTCGATTTGAACACGTCCAGTTGCTGTGTGGCATTGTTAAAACGCATCCCTACGCCAGTCATCTTTGACCTGCCGCTGGTCGCCACGGCAGGAAGGTCTGTATAGGCTAAATCTTTGTCCACGAGTAGGGTGATTTCTTCGCTTTGAAAGTTGAGTGGCTGGCGCTCAGCGTCACCCAGTCTGAGCAATACAGCGTCGCCACGCATCACGATTTTGTCGCCTTCATCATAAATAAAGGCGACTTTTGAGGTGGCAACCGTCAGTGGGTTTTCTTCTCTTAGGGTGTAGGCGCGGGGCGCTTGGAGTTCGTAGGATTTGTCATCGGGAAAGTGCTCCATCAGGTCACCTTCGAGACGGTGGATGACGATCCCTTTGGGGTCGGTACGTACTAAAACGACTTTTTTTGCCCAAGTATCACGTTCATGTGTCTGACGGCTAGGTGGATCAATCTGGACTGCGCGTTGTGAGTAGTCAGCTGCCCACCAAGTCCCCATCACCAGAAGTGTGAGGATAAAAATCGAGACAACAATAGACGCGCGTTCTTTCATGGGGCTCGATTTATTGGATGACGCCCGGACCGAGGCGGCCAGGCTGGAAAAAATGACCTAAGCGACCTTGAGACGCCAGAATCAAGTCACAGCATTCCCGGGCAGCACCTTTGCCACCTGATTTTGTGGCGACCCAATGCGCAGCCTGTGTTATGTAAGCAGGTGCATCAGGCACGCTCGCTGCAAACCCTGCGCGCTGCATAGCCGGTAAATCAATCAGATCGTCGCCCATAAAACCTGATTCCTCAAACGTCAGGTGATAACGCGCCACCAGTTCTGTCAGGACTGCGCCCTTGTCGCGCACATTTTGCAACACATCGCCCAAGCCCAGCTCTGCAGCACGACGGTCAACAATCGGACCCTCCCGGCCGGTCACGAGTGCAACCTTGATTCCACTCGTTGCAAGCATTTTGAGGCCATGGCCGTCTAGCGCATTAAAGCGCTTGAACATCTCGCCTTGTTCGCCGTACCAAAGGCTGCCATCTGTCAGCACACCATCGACATCGAAGATCATCAGCTTGAGGCGCGCGAGGCGCTCACGCAGAGCGGCAGGGGTGCGGGCGAGCACGAGTGATTCGGCAGGATGGGGGGGGAGGTTGGGTCGATTCATCTGGAGTTGTCTCAGACCACCTTGGCGGCCATCAGGTCATGCATGTGCAGAGCGCCGAGGAGCTTGCCCTTTGCGTCAGCCACTAACATCTGGTTGAGTCGGTATTGATCCATTAAAGCCGCCGCGTCGACGGCTAAGGCTTCAGCGGAGATGTGTCGGGGATTGCGGCTCATGCCCTCGATGACACTCAGGCTACGAATGTCACCTTTGCGTTCAATCAGGCGTCGCAAGTCACCGTCGGTAAATATTCCGATGGCAGAGCCAGACGAATCTAGCACTGCGGTCATCCCCATGCCTTTGCGCGAGATTTCCTCTAGGGCCTGAAAAACGGAGGCTTCTGCTAACACTGTGGGCACAGCATCGCCGCTGCGCATGACATCTGAGACGCGCAACAGCAGGCGTCTGCCTAATGCACCACCGGGGTGGGAGCGGGCGAAGTCTTCATGGTTAAAGCCGCGTGCTTCGAGGCATGCAACGGCGAGCGCGTCGCCCAGTGCGAGTGCGGTCGTGGTGCTGGAGGTGGGTGCGAGATTGAGGGGGCACGCTTCTTGAGAAACAGTAATGTTGAGATGAATCTCGGCCAAGCGGGCGAGCTCGGATTGCTCGTTACCAGTCAGGGCAATGACTTTTACCCCGAGTCGGTGCGCAGCAGGCAGGATAGTGAGCATTTCCTGGCCTGTGCCTGAATATGAAAGGGCGATGAGCAAGTCTTGTCCGCCGAGCATGCCAATATCACCATGAATGGCCTCGGCGGCATGCAGAAAAAAAGACGGAGTCCCGGTCGAGGCAAACGTGGCTGCAATTTTGCGCGCGATGTGTCCCGTTTTGCCAAGCCCACACACGACGACCCTGCCAGTGCAAGCCAGGATGAGTTCGACAGCGTGCGCAAATTGACCGTTCAAACGGTCCCGAAGCTCAAGAATCGCGTGCGCTTCAAGCGTAAGGGTGCGCTGAGCTGAGGCGAGCGCAGCTTCAGCTGTCAGGGCTGTATGAGGTCCGGCGCCAGGCGCGGTGGGCGCGGCGGACACTACGGGCGTCTGGGTTTTTAAAGGCGGTATAGAAGGCATGCCTTAAGTTTAAACGTTTCGGACGCGCCATGCGGCTTTTCGCTGCGGTTGCGTCGGGTAGCGCGCTGTGGCACTCTGACGCCTCTTTTCTTTGTTCCCTCTTTTGGATTCTCCATGACAACGCCCATGAATGTCTCCTCGACATCCCCTGTAGCAGCCCTCGCGCCCTATGCCGCGGTTTTTGGTACTCCTTTGTCAGGCGCCGCGCTTAGAGTGATGTTGCTGGGCGCCGGGGAGTTAGGCAAAGAGGTCATTTTGGCTCTCCAGCGCTTAGGGGTTGAGGTGATTGCGGTGGATCGGTACGCCGATGCCCCTGGTCAGCAGGTTGCGCACAGGGCGTATGTGGTGGCGATGACGGACAAGGCGGCTTTGCGTGCTGTGATTGAAAAGGAGCAGCCTCACCTGATCGTGCCCGAAATCGAGGCGATCGCAACGGACTTGTTGGTGGAGTTGGAGGCGACAGGAGCGGTTCGCGTCACCCCAACCGCACGCGCGGCGCAGCTCACCATGAATCGTGAAGGCATTCGTCGGCTTGCGGCTGAGACGCTTGGCCTGCCAACCTCCCCTTATCAGTTTGCGGACTCATTAGACTCACTGGCCAAGGCCACGACCGTCGTAGGTTTTCCCTGTTTGGTCAAGCCCGTCATGTCTTCTTCTGGAAAAGGACAGTCGGTACTCAGAGGCCCGGAGGATATTGAAACTGCCTGGAATATCGCCAAAGAAGGCGCCCGTGTTGAGGGCAGCAGGATCATTGTCGAAGGGTTTATTGATTTTGAGTACGAAATTACCTTGTTGACGGTCCGCGCGCGCAGCGCTGATGGCAAAGTGGAAACGCATTTTTGCGAGCCGATTGGACACTTGCAGGTTGGTGGCGATTATGTTGAAAGCTGGCAGCCACAGCCGATGTCGGCGCGGGCACTGGAGCGTGCGCAGCAAATCGCCCGTGACGTGACTGACAACCTTGGCGGACAAGGATTGTTTGGGGTGGAGTTATTTGTTTCGGGGGATCAGGTCTGGTTTTCAGAGGTCAGCCCACGTCCGCACGACACAGGCTTGGTGACCTTGGTTTCTCAGATGCAAAGCGAATTTGAGCTTCACGCACGAGCCTTGCTGGGCTTGCCAGTGGACACAACACTGCGTGCTCCGGCGGCCAGCAGCGTGATTTATGGCGGTTTGGATGCAAAGGCAGTGCGGTACGAAGGGGTCGCAGAGGCGTTAAGGGAGCCAGGGACAGATTTGCGCTTGTTCGGCAAGCCCGAGTCCTTTATTAAGCGCCGGATGGGGGTAGGTTTGGCAACCGATGTTTCGGTCGATGCAGCCCGAGCAAAGGCATTGAGAGTTTCTGGGGCTGTTCGGGTGAAAGCCGCTTAAACTAATTAATCTTGTAACCGGATCACCCCATGCGGAGCGACATCCAATGATTATGCCCATCATTCCCCCCTATCAGGATGCGATGGAAGTCGTGCGAGGGCTGATCAGGACTGTTCCGGATTGGCCTAAGCCTGGCGTCATGTTTCGCGACATCACGCCGCTGCTGCAAGACCCAAGAGCATTTCGGGCATTAATCGATATTTTTGTCTATCGCCACATGCGCCAGCGTATTGACTTGGTGGTGGGGATTGATGCACGGGGATTCATTTTTGGCAGTGCACTAGCGTATGCCTTGGGTGTTGGCTTTGCACCGGTTCGCAAAGAAGGCAAGCTACCTCACAAAACAGTGGCGCAAGCTTACAGTCTTGAGTATGGCGACGCCACGGTAGAGGTCCATCAAGATGCGGTCAAACCCGGGCAGCGAGTGCTGTTGGTAGATGACTTGGTCGCGACGGGGGGCACCATGCTGGCCGCTATTAAGCTGCTGCAATTACTTGGGGGCAATGTCGTCGAGGCGGCGGCCATCATTGATCTGCCAGATCTTGGCGGGTCTGCGAAAATCGCCGCAACCGACACACCGTTTTTTAGTGTGTGTCAATTTAGCGGCGATTAAGTGACGCTCTGGAAACGCTGCGGCCTTATAAGAACAATTTGTAAGCCGGGTTTTCTGATTCGTTCCAATAAGGATACCCAACCTCTTCAAGAAAGGCTTTAAACGCCTTTTTGCTACCTGTTGGAACCTGGATACCAATCAGAATCTGACCATAGTCAGCGCCTTGATTGCGATAATGAAACAAACTGATGTTCCATTCGGGTTTCATCGAATTTAGAAAACGCATCAGCGCCCCAGGGCGCTCGGGAAACTCAAAACGGTAGAGAAGCTCCTGACCCGCAAGGTTGGAGCGCCCACCCACCATGTGGCGCAAATGCGTTTTCGCCATTTCATCATGGGTGAGATCAAGCGTGTCAAAACCGTGTTTGCGGAAATTGTTGGCGATTTTGTCGGGCTCTGCCAAGCTTGAAACTTGAATACCCACAAAAACGTAAGCAGAGGTGGAGTCAGAAATACGATAGTTGAATTCGGTGACATTACGGTTGCCGACGAGCTCACAAAAAGCCCTGAAACTTCCTCTTTGCTCTGGCAGTGTGACGGCAAAGATAGCCTCGCGTGCCTCGCCGACTTCGGCCCGTTCTGCGACAAAGCGCAGTCGGTCGAAATTCATGTTGGCGCCGCAAGCAATCGCGACGAGCGTTTTGCCTTTAAGTTTGTGTTCGGTGGCGTATTGTTTGGCGCCGGCGAGTGCCAATGCCCCTGCGGGTTCCAAGACGCTGCGTGTGTCTTGAAACACATCTTTAATGGCAGCACAGATGGCATCTGTGTCAACCAGTACATAGTCATCCACGAGTTCCCGAGTGAGACGAAAGGTCTCGACACCTACTTGTTTGACGGCGGTGCCATCGGAGAAAAGTCCCACGTCGGTCAGGGTGATGCGTCGCCCTGCTTTTACGCTGCGCACCATGGCGTCGGAGTCAATCGTTTGTACGCCAATGATCTTGATTTCGGGGCGGATTTGCTTGACGTAGGCAGCAATGCCACTGATGAGTCCACCACCGCCAATGGCGACAAAAATGGCCTCGATGGGCTCGGCATGCTGGCGTAGAATTTCCATGCCGATGGTGCCTTGACCAGCAATGACGTCCGGGTCGTCAAAGGGGTGCACAAAGGTCAGTTGCTGCTTTTTTTCCAAGATGAGGGCGTGACCATACGCATCTGTAAAGCTGTCGCCGTACAGCACCACTTCGGCACCGAGCGCACGGACGGCATCAATCTTGACGCCCGGGGTGGTAGTGGGCATGACAATGACCGCCTTGCAGCCTAAGCGCTTGGCGGATAACGCAACGCCTTGAGCGTGGTTGCCCGCCGAGGCTGCGATCACGCCGCGCGCAAGCGCACTCTTGGGCAAGTGAGCCATCTTGTTGTACGCACCGCGGAGCTTAAAGCTGAAGACGGACTGGGTGTCCTCACGCTTGAGCAACACCGTGTTGCCGATTCGCTGAGAAAGCTGTTGGGCACATTCGAGCGGTGTTTCGACTGCAACGTCGTACACTTTGGAGGTAAGAATACGTCTGAGATAATCCGTGGCCATGGTCTTCCTGATTGGACATGCATACTGATCAGACATTATCCCATGCGGATCTTTTTCAGATCTAAAGCGGTTTTAGGTCGTGTTTGTTTTGTTTAGCTTGGAGCTTGCCCTGGAAGCGCTTACTCAAGAAATCTTGGCATGGCTGGCTTCGCCTGGCGTTGGGTTGCCCGCTGTTTTTACGATGAGCCTGCTGGCAGCAACGATATTGCCCGTGGGTTCTGAGCCAGTTTTGCTTGCCTATCTATCTGCGGTACCAGAGATGTTTTGGGTCGCCATCTGGGTGGCTTCTGCGGGAAATACTCTGGGCGGGCTGCTCAGTTATGGCATGGGGGCGGGCGCGCACGGTTTGTTCGGTCGCTGGCGTCGGCGGCAACAGGAGAGTGACTCAAAAGCATTGACCCCAGAGCGAGTGCGCGCGGAAAGGTGGGTCCATCGATTGGGTGCGCCTGTTTTATTGTTAGCCTGGCTGCCGGTCATCGGTGACCCGTTGTGCGCGGTAGCGGGCTGGTTGCGCCTGTCCTTCTGGCAATGCGCCATTTATATGGCCATCGGTAAGTTTGGCCGCTATCTAGTCATTGCCTGGACCTTCAAATGGGCGATTGCCCCTACTTGAGGTGCAGCGCGACCCCTCTGTTTAAAGGTTATTGGGTTTGCCCTGTTCTGATGACTTAAAATGACACTTTAAGGGCCACTAAACGAATCCGGACCTATGAACGCCCCTTTTCCAAGCCATTTGTTGCACGCCGAGCCATCACAAGACGCGCACGCGCGTTTGCGCGAAATTCCCTATAACTACACCTCCTTTTCTGATCGAGAAGTGGTGTGTCGACTGTTGGGCGATGATGCTTGGGCCTTATTGTCTGATTTGCGTGGTGAGCGCAAGACAGGGCGTTCCGCCCGCATGCTCTATGAGGTGCTGGGCGATATTTGGGTGGTGCGGCGCAATCCCTATTTGCAGGATGATTTGCTCGACAACCCAAAGCGGCGCAAGTTGCTCATTGAGGCGCTCACACACCGACTCACTGAGATTGACCGCCGTCGGATGACGGATGATGCGGGTCGCGATGAAAAAGTAGCGATGTTGCTTGAGCGCGCGCGCAGTGCTGTCAAAGCGTTCGAGGAGGAGTTCGAACGAACCGCACGCTTACGACGCCAAGTACAAAAGGTGTTGGGCAAGATCACCGCCAAGGACAACATCAAGTTTGATGGGCTGTCGCGTGTGTCGCACGTAACGGATGCTACGGATTGGCGTGTTGAGTATCCCTTTGTCGTGTTGACGCCGGATGATGAACAAGAGATCGCGGCTTTAGTGCGTGGCTGTATTGAGCTGGGGCTCACAATCGTGCCGCGCGGTGGTGGCACGGGTTACACGGGAGGCGCTATTCCGCTGACCTGGCGCTCTGCAGTCATCAACACAGAAAAGCTTGATACGCTCGGCAGCGTAGAGATGAGTGCGTTACCAGGGGTGTCCACCCAAGTCGCCACAGTGCGAGCGGGCGCAGGTGTCGTGACCAAGCGTGTGTCCGAAGCCGCCGAGGCAGCAGGCTTTGTTTTCGCGGTCGATCCAACGTCTGCGGATGCTTCCTGTGTCGGTGGCAATGTCGCGATGAACGCTGGTGGAAAAAAAGCCGTCTTGTGGGGCACTGCGCTCGACAACTTGGCTTGGTGGAGGATGGTCGACCCCGATGGCAACTGGTTAGATGTCACGCGCCTAGAGCACAACCTCGGAAAAATTCACGAGGCTGGTCAGGTTCGCTTTGAGTTGAAGTGGTCTGATGGGACTGAGCTTGCTGGCGCTCGTGTCTTGCGAACGGAGATCCTTGAGATCGACGGGACTCGGTTTCGCAAAGTAGGTCTGGGCAAAGATGTTACTGACAAGTTTCTGTCTGGCTTGCCTGGCGTACAAAAAGAAGGCTGTGATGGCTTGATCACTGCAGCGCGTTGGGTGCTGCATCGTATGCCGAGTCACACGCGTACCGTTTGTCTGGAGTTTTTTGGACAAGCGCGCGATGCGATTCCTTCAATCGTTGAAATTAAAAGCTATCTGGATACTCAGGGTCGTGCGCGTGGTGCGTTGCTGGCAGGACTCGAGCACTTAGACGAACGCTATTTGCGTGCAGTGGGCTACGCCACAAAGAGCAAACGCGGTGTGTTGCCAAAAATGGTGCTGATCGGCGACATTGTTGGGGATGATGAGGCGGCGGTTGCTCACGCAACCAGTGAAGTTGTTCGTCTGGCCAATACGCGCCATGGCGAGGGCTTCATCGCAGTCAGTGCGGACGCTCGCAAAAAATTCTGGCTTGATCGTGCACGGACCGCTGCGATCGCTCGCCACACCAACGCCTTCAAAATTAATGAAGACGTTGTGATTCCGCTTGAACGGATGGGCGAGTACACCGATCACATTGAACGGATCAATATCGAATTGTCCACGCGCAACAAACTTAAGTTGCTCGATGCCTTGCAGTCTGCGCTCGAAGGAGAGTTGCCGATTGCGAAGCTGGATCGTGGCAGTGAAGAGGGCGCCTTGCTCGAAGATTCGCTAGACGAGCGTCGTAGCCAGGCGGTTGACAGCTTGATGCGAGTGCGAGCCCGCTGGCAGTGGGTGCTTGAACATCTGGATCTTCCGCTGCGCGACGCCTTGGCTGATTTGTCCTCGCATGGACTCAGCTCGCTGGAGCGCGTATTGGTTGAGCGCTTAGGTGTGCAGCCTGACGCGCGTTTGTTTGATGTTGTGCAAGATCGTACGTTGC
Source organism: Zwartia sp. (assembly GCF_049655405.1). GTDB lineage: Bacteria > Pseudomonadota > Gammaproteobacteria > Burkholderiales > Burkholderiaceae_B > Zwartia. The sequence goes on along the minus strand of NZ_JBASJR010000009.1, from coordinate 180,104 downwards.
GCATTTCGTGGAAAGACGAGGTGCGCTGTGATCTGGCAGGTTTATTTGGTGGCACAGATTTCGCGCCCGTGATGACTGAGATGCAGGCCATTCATGATCGCGTGCTTAAAAGTCGTTTGTTCGTTGCGTTGCACATGCATGCAGGCGATGGCAACGTGCATACCAATATCCCTGTGAACTCTGACGATTACGAAATGTTGCGAGAGGCGAATGAAGCGGTCGTGCGCATCATGCAAATCGCTCGCGATTTGAACGGCGTGATCTCTGGTGAGCATGGCATTGGCTTGACGAAGTATGAGTTTCTGACTGAGGCTGAGTTATTGCCCTTCCAGGACTACAAGCGTCGCATTGATCCAAACGACCACTTCAATGCCGGAAAATTGATGCCTGGTGCAGACTTGCGTAATGCTTGGACGCCAAGTTTTGGCTTGATGGGACACGAGTCCCTGATCATGCAGCGTAGTGAGATCGGTGCGATCAGCAACTCGATTAAGGACTGTTTGCGTTGCGGTAAGTGCAAGCCAGTGTGTGCGACGCATGTGCCGCGTGCCAATCTTTTGTATTCCCCACGCAATAAGATTCTTGCAACATCGTTATTAATCGAGGCGTTTTTATACGAAGAGCAAACGCGGCGCGGCATCAGTTTGAAGCACTGGGAAGAGTTTGAAGATGTGGCCGATCACTGCACGGTCTGCCACAAGTGCTACAACCCTTGTCCTGTAGATATTGATTTCGGTGATGTTTCCATGAATATGCGCGGGCTGTTGCGCAGCATGGGACGCAAGTCTTTCAATGCAGGCACTTCGACGGCGATGTTCTTTTTGAACGCCAAAGATCCCGCAACGATTAATGCGACCCGCGTCGCGCTGGTGGGTGTGGGTTACAAGATTCAACGCATGGCGAGCGACTTGTTGTCCAGATTCGCCCGCAAGCAAACGGCCAAGCCTCCTGCAACAGTGGGTAAGGCACCCTTGCGCGAGCAGGTTGTGCACTTTATCAACAAGAAAATGCCGGGTGGTCTACCCAAGCAGGCGGCGCGTAAGTTGCTGGATATCGAAGATGCGGACTACGTGCCAATTATTCGCCCGCCTCAAGTGCCGGCAGATACTGAAGCAGTATTCTATTTTCCAGGCTGTGGCTCAGAGCGGTTGTTCTCTCAAGTGGGTTTGGCGACGCAGGCGATGTTGTGGCATGCGGGTGTGCAAACAGTCCTGCCCCCAGGCTATTTGTGTTGTGGTTACCCGCAACGTGCCAACGGCATGGACGACAAGGCCGAGCAAATCATCACGGATAATCGCGTGCTATTTCACCGCGTTGCGAACACATTGAACTATCTTGACATCAAGACCGTGGTGGTGAGTTGCGGAACGTGTTACGACCAGTTGGCAGGCTACGAGTTTGAAAAGATTTTCCCAGGCTGTCGTTTGATTGATATTCACGAATACCTGCTTGAAAAAGACATCAAGCTCGAAGGGGTTCAAGGCACGCGTTACATGTATCACGACCCCTGTCACACACCGATGAAGCTGCAGGATCCGATGAAGACTGTGCGTTCCTTGGTGGGTGATACGGCGATCAAGACAGATCGTTGCTGTGGTGAATCAGGTACTTTAGCTGTGACACGTCCTGATATCTCGACGCAAATCCGTTTCCGCAAGGAAGAAGAGCTTGTCAAGAATGATGCGACCTTACGTCAAGACGGTTTTGATGGAGAGATCAAGGTATTGACCTCGTGTCCCTCATGTTTGCAAGGCTTGTCGCGCTTCGAAGCAGATAGTGGCGCAAAGGCCGATTACATTGTGGTGGAAATGGCCAAGCATATTTTGGGCGACAACTGGCTCGAAGACTATGTCAAAAAAGCCAACGATGGCGGTATTGAACGCGTGCTTGTCTAAGCTCGCGCTCGATTGATGCCAACCGTGTTGTCAAAAAAGAGGTCGTCGCAAGACGGCCTCTTTTCACATTCACACGCCGACTTCGATCCCCTCGGCACGTAAGGCTTCGCGGATGGCTTTGGCAAAGGTCACTGCACCAGGTTGGTCGCCATGGATGCACAGCGTATCCGCGCGGACCTTGACGATCGTCCCGTCGTTGGCAGTCAAGGTGCTGGTCTTGACCATCTGTAGCACTTGCTTGATGGACTGCTGCACGTCCGTAATCATGGCGTTTGGCTGGTTGCGCGGGCTTAGGGTGCCGTCAGGCGCATAGTTACGATCGCCAAACACTTCGCTGGCCACGCGTAGGCCGATGGATTCGGCGATCGGAATCATCTGACTGCCGGCCAAGGCAAAAAAGACTAGGTCTTTATCGACATCATAAGTGGCTTGAGCCAGTGCGCGCGTGAGGCCTTCATTTTTAACCGCCATGTTGTAGAGCTGACCATGGGCCTTAACGTGGCGCAAGCGTGCGCCTTGCGAGGCGGCTACACCGGCGAGCGCACCGATCTGTACCACCATCATGTCGTAGGCTTCTTGGTCTGTGATCGCCATATTGCGGCGGCCAAAACCTTGTAAATCAGGCAGGCCTGGATGGGCGCCAAGGGCCACACCATGTTTGAGGGCTGCTGTGACCGTTTTGCGCATGGTCGCAGGGTCTCCGCCGTGAAAACCACAGGCAATATTGGCCGAAGAGACAAACGGGAGGATTTCCTCATCGTTGCCCATTTTCCAGGCGCCAAAGCTTTCGCCCATATCGCAATTCAAATCAATACGTAGTGCCATGATTGAGGTCCTTAGTGATTAAGCAATAAAGTGCGCACGGGCGCGAGCGCCTGTGCAAGGTCGATAAATGCACGTGTCCGGGCAGTGTCAAGCGCTTGCGCCGCCTCAAGTGAAACGAGCTCAAACTGCATGATATCGCCAGGCCCCATCTGTGCAAGCAAAGGTAGATCGACAGTCGCAACATAGGCGATTTTTGGATAACCGCCCGTTGTTTGCCGATCGGCCATCAGCACAATCGGCTGACCACCTGCAGGGACTTGTATGGTGCCAAACGTTGTTGCCTCAGAGATCATCTGTCTGGGTTTAGTCATCAGAATGTCTGGACCTTGCAGGCGATATCCCATGCGTTCGGAGTCAGGACTGATTCGATAAGGCTGAGTCAGCAGCGCCTCGCGGCTGGCGGGTGTGAACTCCTCCCATTGCTGACTTTTAATCAAGCGGATTCGTGCACGCGTCGAGCCAGAAATCACGCCTGGCAGATAGAGTTTGACTGACCATAGTGCAAGCGCAAGCGCCTCAAGGCCGTTGCCATCTTTACCGATTTCATCGAGGGGACGCTGCAAGGGAATTTCATCTCCACGCTTGAGCGCGCGTCCATGCCAGCCGCCAAAGTGGCTGCGCAGGTAAGTGCTTTGGCTGCCCAGCACGTCGGGAATAGCAAAGCCGCCATGCACAGCTAGATAAGCGCGTGTGCCATATTTTCTGGCACCAAACTGAAGCTCGTCTTGCGCACGGATGATCAGGGGGCGATTCATCGCGACGGGTTTACCGTTCAATGTTGGGCTCAGATCTGCGCCACACACGGCGATGCAACAGGCTTGGGTAAATTGCAGCGCGGGTCCTGTGATAGTGATTTCCAGGCTCGCCAAGTCTGTCACATTGCCGACCAGTGTGTTGGCGAGTCGATGAGCGCGCTGATCCATTGCGCCGACAACTGAAACGCCCAGCGGCTGGTGGCCGGTGCGACCCTCGTCCTGAAAGCTCGAAAGCATGCCTGGCTTGAGAATTCGAATCGTCATGCGGACACCTGCGCGAGTTGAGCGGCAAGGTGGTCGTACTCTTGCTCAGAGATAGAGACGAAGCGAACCTGATCACCTGGAAGCAACAGTGAGGGCTGCGCACGGTTGAGATCAAAAAGTTTGAGTGGTGTGGCCCCTAAGATGTGCCAGCCGCCGGGTAAGAGTGTGGGATAAATGGTGGACTGACAGTTGGCAATGGCAACCGAGCCTGCGGGTACTGCCGTACGCGGCACATCTCGTCGAGGCAGCGCGAATAAAGGATCATGTACGCCAATATAGGGGTGCCCAGGTGAAAAACCGAGTCCAAACACCATGCTGCCAGGCCGCGTATGAATCTGGATGACTTCTTGTTCGGTCACGCCGATTTTCTTTGCGACCTCGGAGAGATCTGGACCATGTTTGCCGCCGTAGCACACGGGAATATCGACCTGTCGAGCAGAGTTTGTGGTTTGAATCAGGTCCTGAGCAAGGGTGTCCCGCACTTGTGCGCAGAGCGTGCCAAAGTCAGTGCCGCCAAGGTCTACGCCAGGGGTGTAGTAAAGCGCAACAGCGGTGTAGGAGGGCACAATATCAGTGACCCCTTGAAGCTGTGCCCGCCCAAGTGTGGCGGCGGCAGATAAGCAGAGTTGACCTGTTTCTAAGCGGATGGTGTCGCCAAAGTCAATGCTGAGGCAGCGGTCGCCTTGGGGGCGCAGTGTGTAAGTGTTTGGGGACATGCGGATTGATGTGTTCGGTTGCAGTGTGACGCCTCACGGCAAAGTGTATGCAGTTTATGCCTTTTATCGTTGTAGAGGCTGTTGAGAGATTAAACTCGAAGTTGCATGAATTTGAGCGAATGACTATGTCCCAAGAAAAGACGCATTTTGGTTTTCAAACTGTCGAAGAGTCCGAAAAAGCCGGCAAGGTCGCCCAGGTATTTCATTCCGTTGCGTCCCGATATGACGTGATGAATGATCTGATGTCGGCAGGACTGCATCGGGTCTGGAAGTCCTTCACCATTGGGCGTGCAGCTGTCAGGCCGGGCATGAAGGTGCTTGATATTGCTGGAGGAACCGGTGATCTTGCGCGCGCCTTTGCCCAGAAGGCAGGTCCTCAAGGCGAGGTTTGGCTCACGGACATCAATGATTCAATGTTGCGCGTCGGACGGGATCGCTTGCTCGATGACGGCGTGGTTCTGCCGTGCGCGGTATGCGATGCGGAGCATTTACCTTTTCCGGACAATTATTTTGACCGTGTGACGGTGGCGTTTGGTTTGCGCAACATGACGCACAAGGACCGCGCTTTATCAGAAATGACGCGCGTGTTGCGCCCGGGTGGTAAGTTGCTCGTGCTGGAGTTTTCTCGCATTGCTAAGCCCCTCGCCCCTGTGTACGACTGGTACTCGTTTAACGTGCTGCCCTGGCTGGGCAGCAAGGTCGCGGGAGATGCTGATAGTTACCGCTATTTAGCAGAGTCGATTCGCATGCATCCGGATCAAGAAACTCTTAAGGGCATGTTGGAGCAGGCAGGGTTGTCGCGGGTGCAATATTTCAATTTGTCGGCAGGGCTGACCGCGTTGCACGAAGGCATCAAAATGGGTTGAACATACCCATACTTTAAATTTGTTCAGCTTTTAGTCAGATTCAGTTAAAATTCAGTTTGTATTGAACTTTTGTTTTTTACTTGCAGGCGTCGAACGCCTAGGAGCACACAATGTCCCGTCCCTTGATTCGTTTTTTTGCTGCAGCTTTAGTGGCAATGAGTGGATTTGCCCTCACCGCCGTGACCTTCGACGCCGAAGCCGCTCGCGTTGGCAAAGGTGGCAACAGTGGTCGACAGTCCAGCAACGTGACTAGTCAGAAAGCTGCCCAACCCGCAGCGGCTACCAGCGCCACTCAGAAAACCGCCGCCGCACCTGCTGCTGCAGGCGCAGCATCGGGTGCATCAAAATGGCTGGGTCCTTTGGCGGGTATTGCCGCCGGTCTCGGTATCGCGGCATTGTTGTCGCACCTTGGTTTAGGTGGAGCTTTCGCCGACATGCTGGTGATGGCCTTGATTGCCGGTGTGGTGATCTTTGGCGTGATGTTCATTTTGCGCAGAATGCGTGGTCCTCAGCCAGCAGCTCAGGGCGCCGGTGCAGGGAACGCTCCATACGGCGGCAATGTGTCCAGCCCTTCAAACGGGATGATGCGCGAAAGCCACGAACCTGCTGCGCAAGCGCCGGTCGCTTTGCCTGCCTCTGCAACAGGCGCGATGTCGGCCGCTGGATTTGGTTCAGATGCACCAGCACCTGACCAAAACTGGTTTATCCCAGTTGACTTTGACACGCAGCGTTTCCTGAGCGAAGCCAAAAATCAGTTTATTTCGATTCAAAAAGTTTGGGACAGCGGTAATGTCGCTGAAATGCGTACTTTCCTGACAGACGATTTGATGAAAGAGTTGCAGGCTCAGTTGAGCGGTCGCATCGAAGAAAACCATACCGAGGTTGTCTTGCTCAACGCTGAGCTGCTTGGTATCGAAAAGGTGAGCGATGGTCATTTGGCAAGCGTGCGTTTCTCCGGCATGTTGAGAGAGCAAGCAGGCGCTGAAGCCTTCCGTTTTGAGGAAGTCTGGAACCTGTTTAAGCCTGAGCAAGGTGGTTGGTTGCTGGCTGGTATTCAGCAAGTCCCAGTGAGCCAAGCAAGCTGATCGCTTAGTTTATTGAGGTGAATCAGATAAAACGCCCGCAAATGCGGGCGTTTTACTTTGGATGTGACGCGACAACCGCTAAAATGGTGGATTGAATTTAGTCTGATCAAGGTGAACCGTATTTCCGCCACTCTTTTTGGTTTTTCGCCCATGCATCCAGTCCAGGTAATGGCTGTGGCGCTCAATACCCTGACTCGACAACAGGTTTGGGCCGCGCAACGTTTGGCGCAGCATGCGGGGAAAACTGTGCGGATTTGCGTGGGTGGCTTTCAACTCAATTGGAGCATCGGGTCGGACGGTCAGTTGACGCACGCCTCCGAAGACTCAATACCTGATGTGACGCTTGAGATTCAGCTCGAAAAACTGAGTCCCCTGGCATGGCTCAACGCCCAAAGCCGCCCAGACATCGCCGAATATGTGCATGTTTCTGGTCAAGCGGCACTCGCACAAGTGATGTCCGAGCTCGCGCGTGATTTGCGCTCCGATCCAGAGGACGCGTTGTCCCGGTGGGTCGGCGATGTGCCCGCCCGTCGTATCGTGCGTGGCGCTCAGCAAGCGTTTGGCGCTGCTCAAACGCTTGGCAAAAGTCTGACCCAAAATCTTGCTGAATATTTGTCTGAGGAAACCGATGCGTTGGTGGGTCGTCCTGCCATGACGTCACAGTTTCAGCACCAATCGCAGCTGTTGCGCACACTTGATCACCTCGAGCGGATGCAATCAACATTAAAGATGCGCACCCAAAAGCTTGAGCGTGCCAGAGGGTTTTCCAAATGATGTCCGTGCCACGTTTAATGCGAATTGTGGTTGTCGCGCTGCGCTATCGTCTGGATGAGCTGGTGTTGTCTGGCATTAGTCATCCCGTGGCTGCTCGGCTATTATGGTTAGTGAGGCTGGGGTCTCGGCCCACGATGCCGAGAGGGTTGAGATTACGACTGGCGCTTGAGTCTCTCGGGCCGATTTTCGTCAAGTTTGGCCAAGTGCTCTCTACCCGGCGAGATTTAATACCTCCCGACATTGCGGACGAGCTGACACTTTTGCAGGACCGTGTCGCACCATTTCCTTCGGAACAAGCTGCAGCCATGATTGAGGCAGCACTTGGCGCCCCGACTTCCAAGCTTTTTGCGCAGTTTGATAAAGATCCTGTCGCCTCTGCTTCGATTGCTCAAGTGCACTTTGCTGTCTTGCATGACGGGCGACATGTTGCCGTCAAGGTGCTCAGGCCTGGCATGCTTGAGGTCATTGATAAAGATCTCTCTTTGATGCGCGTGCTCGCTGGTTTGATCGAGCGACTCGCCCCTGATGGACGCCGCCTCAAGCCTCGTGAAGTGGTCGGAGAGTTTGACAAGCATTTGCACGATGAGCTGGATCTGCTGAGAGAGGCGTCTAACTGTAGTCAGTTACGTAGAAATTTCTCTGACGAGGGTCCGCGCCCCAATTTATTATGGGTTCCCGAGGTCATGTGGGATTATTGCGCCACCAATGTTTTTACGATGGAGCGCATGTATGGCGTGCCAGTGAGTCAAATTGAGCGACTACGTTCGCTCGGAGTGGATATTCCAAAACTGGCCCAAACGGGCGTTGAAATCTTTTTTACCCAAGTGTTTGATGATGGTTTTTTTCATGCGGATATGCACCCTGGCAACATCTATGTCTCTGATCGACCAGAAACACTTGGACGCTACATCGCACTTGATTTTGGTATCGTAGGGTCCTTGTCTGAGTTTGATAAAAACTACTTAGCGCAAAATTTTCTTGCTTTTTTCCAACGCGATTATCGACGGGTTGCGCGTCTGCACATCGAATCAGGCTGGGTCCCGCCGACGACACGTGAAGAAGAGCTGGAGGGGGCGGTGCGAGCAGTGTGTGAGCCTTATTTTGACAGGCCACTGGCTGAAATCTCCTTGGGTCAGGTACTGTTGCGACTCTTTCAGACGTCACGGCGCTTTAATGTCGAAATTCAGCCGCAATTAGTTCTCTTGCAAAAGACCCTTTTGAATGTGGAAGGACTTGGTCGGCAGCTGGATCCGCAGTTAGACTTATGGAAAACGGCCAAACCATATTTAGAGCGTTGGATGCATGAGCGGATCGGGTTCACGGGCATCAAAAAGAAAGTCCTCAAGGAAGCTTCGCAGTGGTCCCAATGGCTTCCTGAGTTTCCACGATTGTTGTACGCGCAACTCTCTCGTCCGGACGTGTCGTCCGAGTTGCTCTCTGAGTTAAAGCGTTCGCGTCAAGCGCGAGAGCAAAGCAACCGTTTGTTGGTTGCATTAACGGGTGTGGCAGCCCTGGCATTGGGTGTGGCGCTTTGGGCGCTCATTCGGTGAGTTTGTTAGTTAAACCTTCAGCGATCGATCACTTTAATTGTGTATAAACGGTCTGAGCTGAATCTTTAAGGCAGTGAATGATGCTTTACACAGAGCTTTTTAAGTCCATGGAGTCAGTGCGCTGGAATATGGCGACAGATATCCCTTGGCACGATTTCGATCGCAGCAAGCTCACTGATGAGCAGGCGCAAACCATCAAAATGAATGCCATTACTGAGTGGGCAGCGTTGCCCGCAACGGAAATGTTTCTGCGCGACAATCGCGATGACAGCGACTTCTCGGCTTTTATGTCGGTTTGGTTTTTCGAAGAACAAAAGCACTCTCTCGTCTTGATCGAGTACTTGCGTCGCTTTGCACCTGATTTGGTTCCAACCGAAGAAGAGTTGCACCGTGTTCGATTTGAGTTTGATCCCGCTCCACCACTTGAAACGCTCATGTTGCATTTCTGTGGTGAAGTGCGTCTCAACCACTGGTATCGGCGTGCGGCAGACTGGCATACCGAACCTGTCATCAAGGCAATCTATAACGTGATTGCTCAGGATGAGGCACGACATGCGGGAGCCTATTTACGTTACATGAAGCGCGCGTTGACGCAGCGCGGCGGCGAGATTGCCACGCAGGCCCGCATTGCCTTTTCAAAGATTGGTGTACTAATGGCCTCGGCGCATCGTACTCCGCAGGCGCTGCATCCAACGAATTTGCATGTCAACAAAGACATGTTCCCGAACGATACCGTACAGTCAAAGTTGCCCGAACCAGGTTGGCTTGAGCGTTGGCTCGACAATCAAATTCACTTTGATAAAGACTGGGAAGGTAAGGTCAGCACGCGTATTTTGCATAATATGTCCCTGTTGATGGACAGCTCCTTTAAGACGGTTCAGGATTTGAATCGTTATCGCAAAGAGCTTCTGCGTGCCGTGCCGGTGGTCGCTCAAAATCCAGCGGCTTAAGCAGTGAGTGTTGTGATGCGTGCACGTTTTGAAGATAAGATCCTGTCGCCTGAGGTGTGTGCACAACGCATCGCCTCCGGGGACTGGGCGGGTCCTGTGGTGTTTACCAATGGGGTCTTCGATATCTTGCATCGTGGCCATGTCACCTATCTGGATCAGGCTGCACAGCTTGGCGCAACGCTGGTGGTGGCGATCAATACCGATGCCTCTGCGCGCAGACTGGGTAAGGGACCAGATCGCCCCCTCAATAATGAGAACGATCGCGCCGCATTACTTGCCTCGCTTGCTTGCGTATCTGCAGTGACTTTTTTTGACGAAGACACCCCCGTTGCGCTGATCGGCTTGTTGAGGCCTGACATCATTGTCAAAGGGGGAGATTACGATATGCAGGTATTGCCAGAGACTCGGCTAGTCGAGTCTTGGGGCGGTAAAGCGGTCGCAATACCTTTTGAGTTTGCGCGGTCAACGACCGCGCTAGTGACAAAAATCCGCCAAACTTAATCCGCCAAACTTAGCGCGGACTTAAAATTTGAACTTGGATGGGCAAAACCCACTGAGGGGTTTGATCACAGTTTCAAATAATGGTGTAGTTTCAAAGCTCGCCGCTGTGGTGCGTGTGACACGATAAGCTGTCATCGCAGGGGCTTGACCCACCACCACCACCATTCGACCACCTTCGCAGAGCTGATACTTGAGTGCATCAGGGATGGCAGGGAGTGCGCCTGTCACCAAGATGGCGTCATATTCGGTTGTGCCCCAGCCATTGCTGCCGTCTCCAGTCTCAACTTTGACATTGTTGATCCCGGCTTGTTGGAGGTTGAGTTGAGCAAAGGCGGTCAGGCGCGGGTCGATTTCGATGGATGTGACGCCACGTGCGATATGGGCAAGCAGGGCGGCTTGATAGCCAGAGCCTGTGCCCACTTCTAGCACGCAGTCGTCTTCTTTGAGCTGAAGCAGCTGTGTGAATTTGGCTTCGAGCTTGGGGGCGAGCATTGTTTGATGCGTTTCGCCGGCCGAAATCGTAAGAGGAATCTCGAGATCTGAAAAGGCCAGTGAACGATAGGTGGAAGGAACAAAAAGTTCGCGTCTGACGCTAAAGAGCGCCTCGAGAACTTTACTATCAGAAACGTCCCAAGGGCGAATCTGTTGTTCGATCATGTTGTAGCGCGCGCGTTCGATATCAGGCAAAGTATTGGCTTTCATAAAATCAACGGGGCGACAAGTCAGTCGCTCAACAATGTCACATGGCGGAAAACCCTCATTGTAAGGGTTTTCCTGCCCATAGTTTGTGAAAGTGGTGAACAGGGCCATGGCCGTGCCCAACGTGAAGGGAATCTGCGTGCAAGATCGCCTGAATTAAGTAATCTTTTGCCATTTTGGTAGCGATGGGCACGCTTTCGGTCTGAGGTAGGAGGGCCGTCAGGGCGGACGACAGCGTGCAGCCCGTCCCGTGTGTATTGCGTGTCGGGATCCGATGGCCAGGTAACTCGATCATCTGATCGCCATCGTGCAAGATATCAATGGTGTCATTGCCAGGCAAGTGCCCCCCTTTCACGAGCACCCAACGGTGTCCGCCGTGCGTCATCAGGTTGCGTAGACGTTCGGCGACGCGTCGCATCTCACGCACGGTTTCGACGCTTCGCATCTCCAGCAATACGCCAGCTTCAGGCAGGTTTGGGGTAATGATCGTGGCGAGTGGAAGCAGCTGTTCTCTGAGTGCGCCAACGGCTTTTTGTTCGAGCAGCAGATCACCACTTTTGGCCACCATGACCGGATCCAACACAATATGTTCAGGCTTGAAATGACCTAAACGATCCGCCACCACTTCAATGACGCCTGTCTGACCCAGCATGCCAATTTTGGTGGCATGGATCAGGACATCGGCAAACAGCGTATCAATCTGCGCGCGGACAAAAGGTGGATTGACAGGCGAGATATCGGTCACCGCCTGCGTGTTTTGCGCAGTGAGCGCTGCAACCACCGCGCATGCGTATGCACCCAGTGCACTCATCGCTTTGACGTCGGCCAGAATGCCGGCTCCCCCAGAGGGATCCATGCCTGCGATGGTGAGTGTGTTGGGAATCAGGCGTGCCGTTTCGGTTTGACTCATGAGGGGCTCTTTGGCGTGATCAAGCCCGTGGTGGGTGAACTCGGTGCAGCCTGATAGGTTTTGCGGGGAACGCGACCGGCGAGAAAGGCCTCACGGCCCGCTTCGACACCTTTTTTCATGGCACTGGCCATCAGCACAGGTTGTTGCGCCCCTGCAATCGCTGTATTCATGAGTACGCCATCGCAGCCAAGCTCCATGGCAATGGTGGCATCTGAGGCAGTGCCAACACCGGCATCCACCAAGACAGGCACACGCGCCTGATCAATAATCAAGCGCAGGTTCCAAGGGTTGAGGATGCCCATGCCAGAGCCAATGAGGGACGCTAGCGGCATGACGGCCACACAGCCAATATCCTCAAGCATGTGGCATTGGACAGGATCATCGGTGCAATAGACCATCACGTCAAAGCCGTCTGCCACGAGCGTTTTCGCGGCGGCGAGCGTTTCAGGCATGTTTGGGAACAGAGTGTGTGGATCGCCGAGCACTTCGAGTTTGACCAAGCGATGTCCGTCAAGCAGCTCACGGGCCAGGCGCAGGGTACGTACGGCGTCTTCCGCGCTGTAGCAGCCCGCCGTGTTGGGCAGCAGCGTGAATTGACTAGGGGGTAAATACTCAAGCAGGCTGGGCTCTTGGGTGTTTTGTCCAATATTCGTGCGTCGAATGGCGACCGTGATGATCTCAGCCCCGCTCGCATCAATCGCTTGGCGCGTCTGTTCGAAATCTTGGTATTTACCGGTGCCGACCAAAAGTCGGGATTGATAAGTTTTGCCAGCGATAATCAGCGGATCTGTGGAGGCGTTCTTCATAAGCATTCTCGGTTGTATGGCGTCACCCGCTATTTTCGGGCTTGTTCAATGATGCTGCAAATTGCTTTTGCCGCTTCAATCAGTCTTGGACCGGGACGATAGAGTACATCTGAATCCATCACGTAGACGCGTCCTGCCTGTGCGGCCGGCAAATTCAGGTGTGACCAGTACTGTTGTGTGGCGGCGTCTTGAACGGGTGTTGCTGTCGCACCGACTCTGCCGAGCAATACCAGCGCCGGGCGTTGTGCCAATACACTTTCAGCGCTTATTTTAGGCGCGATTGCCGCAGAAGCCTCAAAAACATTGACGCCTCCACAGGCCTCGACCACGTGAGAGAGCAGATGCGATCGATTGAGAGAATATTCGGGAGGCTCGCCGACTTGCAAAAACACACGTACCGGCGGTCCAGCAAAAGGCGTTTGATTGAGCTGATCAATTTGAACCCTAAGAGCGGAGGCGCGAGACTGTGCGATATCCTGTGTGCCAAGTAGGACACCAAATTTTTCGATGGTGTTCGGAATGTCGTCGAGTGTCTTTGGGGCACTTAAAAAAGACGGGATGCGCAGCGCATTGAGCGTTGAAAATTGTGATGCTTGCCAGCCAATCAACAGATCCGGTTTTTGGCGCAACACGACCTCCGGTTCTGGCTGTAAGCCTTCGCCGATTCGAGGGAGCGTGCGTGCGGCTTCTGGAAAATCGCTGGCATGGACAGTTGCGGCGATTTGAGCGCCGCCGCCCGCAGCAAAGACCAGCTCGGTTGCATGGGGCGAGAGCGTGATGACGCGACGGGCGGGTGCTGCCAATTGAATGTTAGTGCCACGATCATCGGTGACGCGTGTTTGTGCATGGCTGTGAGGCATTAACGCCAGACACGCCATTACACTTGCACACGCCAAGACAACGTTTTTCAACACAACATATTGACCCTCAATGTATTGCACTACATTTTGAGTGCGAGATTTACAAAGACATTCGACCCTGGTGTGGCATAGCCCTGTACGAGTGTGTATTGCTTTGCAAAAATGTTGTTCCAGCGAACCTGGATGTCGGTATTTTCCGTCAGAGGATAGCTTCCGACCAAATTCATGAGTCCGAAACCACCCAGCGTATCGTTGGTGAGTGCGTCGCGCCGTTGGCTGGTCACGAACAGTTCACCGCTCAGTTTTGCTTTACCCAGGTTTTGATCGACCGCCATTTTTAACACGCGCTGGGCGCGTTGAGGCAGCAGCTCACCCGTATTGGCATTGCGGGGATTTGACCAGTCAAAGCTCCCTTTGATCAGCGTGTTGCGTCCCAGTTTCTGTGAACCGGTGAGCGTAATGCCCGTGATCAGCGCGCGATCAATATTCATCGGCGTGTAAGGCGAGTAGAAATCTCCGGGGATAGAAGGCTCGTTCAAAATCAAATTGTCGATGTTGTTTCGATAGAGCGTGAGGCCGAGTTGCGTATTGTCCGTGGTGTACTTCAGGCCTGCTTCAACGTTTTGCGAGCGCTCGGGTTGCAGCAACGGGTTACCCATAAAACTGGGCGTCACCGGCCAGTAGAGTTCATTGAAATTAGGTGCTCTAAAGCCCGTATTGGCGCCGATGCTCGCTTTCCAGCGCGGAGTCAGTTCGAGGCCGTAAGACAGGCTGCCAGTCGTGACGTTGCCAAACTGAGAGTTATTGTCGTTGCGCACGCTCGCCTGAACAGATTGTGCCCCCCAAGTGCCGCGATAAATTGCTAATAACGAATTGGTAAAGCGCGAGGTTTGTTGATAATTTACCAACCCGGGAGAAATGTTGTCGACTAAGGCGCCGTCGACACTTTGCTCAAGCCTTTCGTAGGCAAGGCTCACGATTTGAGTGGGTGAAAACGTCAGATCATTTTGCCAAACATACTGACTCTGATTGGTTTTGAAGTGTTGTTTCCCATCCGGGGTGTTGTAGAAATTTTGCGTGGCATCGACGTTGATGGTTTTGTAGAGGTCGGTTGAAAACCCTGCTCTGAGCGTACTCGTCCAAAACGAGGAGATCACATTGCGACTCGTGAGGATATTGTTGCTGAGGGTTTGAATGCCACGATCACCAAAATACGGGGCACCAGCGTCGTAGCTACCGTTGACCTTGGACTGGTAGGTTTGCAAGGTCAATGTCTGACCGGGTTTCCAGGTATAGCCGAGTGAACCACCGATATTGCTGCGGTAGTAGGAATCATTGTCAGGGTTTTGATAGTAATTAGAGCGTTGCGTGGCGTTAAAGCCCGCACTTTGGCCGTAACCACCAAACAAACTGTAGCTCCAGCCGTCTTTGGCCCCTGAAAAGCCTGCATCGTATTGAGTGGTTGCATAGGTACCAACGCCCGCATTGGCATAGGCCGAAAAGGGTCGGTCTGTGTCGCTGCGCGTGATGATGTTGACCACTCCGCCAATGGCGTCGGCGCCATACAAGCTGCTGCTGGTGCCTCGAACGATTTCAATACGTTCGATACTGTTGAGGGGAATCGCATTAAGCGGAGGCAAACCGTTGGTGGCGTTATTGACGCGTACGCCATCGATCAAGACGAGCGACTGGTTGCTATTGGTACCGCGAATATTGATGGTGCTGACGGTTTGTGGGCCGCCGAGGTTCACGCCCTCAATGCTGTGCTCGCGAATCAGTGCGTCTGAGAGCGTGCCGTTGGGTAACGTGTCGAGCGTCTCCCGCGTCATGACGCTGTTGTCCCCCAAGGTTTGCGACAACGGCTCAGGCGTTCGCGCCGGCGTGACGACGATGGTGGCGAGCTGAGGGACTTGAGCGGAGGCTGGGGCGGGCAAGGGCTGCGCCAGCGCGCTGCTTGGGGAGGTGAGGTTAAGGGCGATGCCAGAGGCAAATGCGCCAGAAATCGCTAGAGCAATAGAAAAACGACCGGATTTGAGCCGGCAAACAGAGTGATGCATGAGAAACCTCGTAGTGACGTGCGTCCCCGCACATCCTGAACGTTCAAAAGGAAGAGTTCTAAAGAGCCCATCCCACTTGAACTGGCCGGTATCGGGCTGGCGTCAGGTGGGCTTCATTGTTGAAGGACCAGACGTTGACCGTTGCGGGGGCAGCACAGGCACGAAGATCCGTATGGATCCGTCTCCCTGTTTCCCGTTTAACTTTCCCAATGCACGATGTTGCTTGTGGCAACAAGGTTTTTACATCGAAAGCACCAATTCTTACATTACTGTATCACAGTCCCTCTTTTGTTAAACTGGCAAGTTGTTTTGCTGCGCATTGTGCGAAGGATTTTGCTTACCGGCCCAATCCTTTTAGCAACCGAGTCTGCTACCCCGGACCTCACGTTTTTTTTGACTCATCATGACCTATCCAACACTGCCCTATCCCATCGAGCGCTACACCAGAGGCGCGGCATTTGCCCGCTTATTGGCCGAGCGCATCTTGATTCTCGATGGCGCAATGGGCACGATGATTCAGACTTACAAATTATCCGAGGCGGATTTTCGCGGCAGTCGTTTTGCAGCGCATGGCAAGGACGTCAAAGGCAACAACGAGCTTTTGTCGATCGTGCGCCCCGATATCATTCAGGCGATCCACGAGCAATACTTCGAGGCCGGTGCCGATGTGGTGGAGACCAATACGTTTGGTGCGACGACCATTGCGCAGGGTGATTACGACTTACCCGAGCTCGCCTATGAGTTAAATCTGGAGTCGGCACGCTTGGCGCGCGCGGCCTGCGACAAGTTCAGTACGCCTGAGCGTCCGCGCTTTGTTGCCGGCGCCCTAGGGCCACAACCCAAGACCGCATCCATCTCTCCTGATGTGAACGACCCAGGCGCACGGAATGTGACGTTTGACGAGTTGCGCGTGGCTTATATCGAGCAGCTCAATGGTCTGCTCGACGGCGGCGTCGATTTGATTTTGATCGAAACCATTTTTGATACGCTGAATGCCAAAGCGGCGATTTTTGCGGTCGAAGAGGTGTTTGAAGCACGCGGCGAACGTCTGCCCGTGATGGTATCCGGAACAGTGACAGATGCTTCGGGTCGCATCTTGTCTGGCCAGACGGTCGAGGGTTTCTGGAACTCGGTTCGCCATGCCCGTCCTATCACGATCGGTCTGAACTGCGCGTTAGGCGCGGCGCTGATGCGTCCCTACATCGCCGAGCTGGCTAAGATTTGTGACACCTATGTCTGCGTGTATCCGAACGCAGGCTTACCCAACCCAATGAGTGAAACAGGTTTCGACGAGACACCTGCTGATACCTCTGCTTTGCTTGAGGAGTTTGCGCGCTCTGGACTCGTCAACGTGGCGGGAGGTTGCTGCGGCACGACGCCCGAGCACATCAAAGCGATCGCGGATAAGGTTTGCAGCTTACCGGTGCGCGCTGTGCCAGAGATTCCTGTTAAGACGCGCCTGTCAGGACTCGAGGCCCTGAATATCGATGGCGAGACCTTGTTTGTGAACGTCGGCGAGCGTACTAACGTCACGGGCAGCAAAATGTTCGCGCGTCTGATTCGCGAAGAGAAATACGACGAAGCGGTTGCTGTGGCGCGTCAGCAAGTCGAGAGCGGTGCGCAGATCATCGATATCAACATGGACGAAGCCATGTTGGATTCGGCGGCGTGTATGCATCGGTTTCTGAACTTGATCGCCTCCGAGCCCGATATCGCGCGCGTGCCGATCATGATCGATAGCTCCAAGTGGTCCGTGATCGAGACAGGACTCAAGTGCGTTCAAGGTAAGTCGATTGTCAACTCGATTTCCCTCAAAGAAGGCGAGGAGCCTTTCCTCAAACAAGCGCGGTTGTGCCGTCGTTACGGTGCAGCAGCGGTGGTGATGGCTTTTGATGAAAAAGGTCAGGCCGATACGCTTGAGCGTCGCCAGGAAATTTGTACTCGCGCTTACAACTTGTTGATCAACGAGGTCGGCTTCCCACCCGAAGACATTATTTTCGATCCTAACGTGTTTGCGATTGCAACGGGGATCGAAGAACACAACCATTACGCGGTCGATTTTATCGAGTCGACTAAATGGATCCGCGCAGCGCTTCCGCATGCGCGTATCTCTGGCGGCATTTCGAACGTCAGTTTCTCGTTCCGTGGTAACGAAGCCATGCGCGAGGCGATTCATACGGTCTTTTTGTATTACGCCATTCGCGAAGGCCTGACGATGGGTATCGTCAATGCCGGTCAGTTAGGTGTGTATGCAGAACTCTCTCCTACGCTGCGTGATCTGGTCGAGGATGTTGTGCTGGATCGCCAACAGCCTGTAGGTTTAACTGAGGCGAATGACACGCGCACTCCGACCGAGCGGCTGGTGTCGTTTGCGGATTCGGTCAAAGGCAGTGGTGCCAAGCGCGAAGAAGACCTCACCTGGCGTGAACAGTCTGTTGAAAAACGACTCGCGCATGCCATGGTGCATGGGATGACGCAGTTCATCATTGAGGATACCGAAGAAATTCGCCAGCAGATCGCTGAGCGCGGCGGTCGCCCGATTGAGGTGATCGAAGGTCCGCTGATGGACGGCATGAATATCGTGGGAGATTTGTTCGGTGAGGGCAAGATGTTCTTGCCGCAGGTGGTCAAGTCCGCACGCGTGATGAAACAGGCGGTCGGTCACCTTGTGCCGTTTATCGAAGAGGAAAAAAAGCTCATTGCAGCGGCAGGTGGTGATGTGCGCGCAAAGGGCAAGATCCTGATTGCGACGGTCAAAGGCGATGTCCACGATATTGGTAAAAATATTGTGACTGTGGTGCTTCAGTGTAATAACTTTGAAGTCATCAACATGGGCGTGATGGTCCCCGCGGCTGAGATCTTGAATCGCGCTAAGGCTGAAAAGGTCGATATCGTTGGTTTATCGGGATTGATTACGCCTAGTCTCGAAGAGATGGCGTATGTGGCCAGCGAAATGCAGCGCGATGAGTACTTCCGCAGCCGCAAGATTCCATTGATGATTGGTGGCGCCACCACCAGCCGTGTGCATACTGCCGTCAAGATTGCGCCGCATTACGAGGGCCCTGTGATTTATGTGCCCGATGCGAGTCGCTCGGTTGGCGTTGCACAGAACCTCGTCTCAGAGACCGCCAATACCTACCTTGAAGAGTTGGCGCTAGAGTACGAAGACGTCCGTCGCCGTCATGCCAACCGTCAGGTTGCGCCCTTGATGTCGATCGCAGATGCGCGGGCAGCTAAACCCAAGTTTGACTGGTCTACATATCAACCACCACGCCCCAAGTTTATCGGTCGACGTACCTTTAAAAACTTTGATCTTGCTGATCTCGCCCGCTATATCGACTGGACGCCATTTTTTCAAACGTGGAGCTTGTTTGGACAGTATCCCGCGATTCTGGATGACAAGGTTGTGGGCGAACAGGCGCGTAAAGTGCATATCGATGGGCAGGCGATGCTCAAGCGCATCATTGACGGTCGGTGGTTAACAGCCAATGGCGTGGTCTCTTTTTATCCCGCCAACACGGTCAATGATGATGACATCGAAATCTATCAAGACGAGACGCGCGAAAAGGTGCTGTTTACGTGGCGCGGCTTGCGTCAGCAAGGCATCAAGCGCGAGGGTGTTGAAAACAAATGTTTGGCGGACTTTATCGCACCAAAATCTTCGGGCGTCATGGACTACATCGGTCTCTTTGCTGTGACGGCCGGGATTGGTGTCGACAAGAAAGAAAAAGAATTTGAAAAAGCCAATGATGATTATTCTTCAATCATGTTTAAGTCGTTGGCGGACCGCATGGCAGAGGCTTTTGCCGAGGCCTTGCACGCGCGTGTCCGAACGGATTTGTGGGGCTATGTGCCAGACGAGTCCTTGACCAATGAGCAGATGATCAAGGAAGCCTATGTCGGCATTCGACCCGCTCCAGGCTATCCAGCGTGCCCTGAGCATGTGGTCAAGCGTGAAATGTTTGAGGTGCTGGATGGTGCGGATATTGGCATGATGCTGACGGAAAGTTACGCAATGCATCCCGCGGCCAGCGTGTCAGGCTTTTATTTCAGTCATCCGCAGTCGCAATACTTCAGCGTGGGCCCGATTGGCGAAGATCAGGTCGAAGACTATGTCAAACGTTCTGGCCGGACAGCTGCGGATGTTAAACGAAGCTTGGCGCCCAATCTTGGTTAGGTGAGTGGCGCGGTGTGTCTCAAGGGCACCGCGCGGTCACCTTATTTATCGGTTGTAGGACTCAAGCGCCAATGTGACCAGTATGCCCGTGACGAGTAGAGCCGTGGTGAGGTTCAGTCCAAGCACACCAGGTCGGGACTCTACGAAACGATAGAGCACTGCACCGCCCGCAATGGATACGGCCACGGCGACTGCGATGCCAAGCAGATTGATCAGGATGCCGCTCGGAAACCATACGCTCCAGAGTGCATTGATGCCGATAATCAGGCCATAGTGAATTAAAAAAATCGAATAAGAGCGTTCGCCTAGCCAGTGCAAACGGGCGGAGCGTGGCCATTGTTCCAGCCAGCCACGTGCACTGGCAATGCTGAGTATGAGCGCGCTGACCGTTGCGGTTGCAACAGATTTGCGAAACTCGATGCCGAGTGCGACCAGACCAAGTAAGGCAATGAGAATCAGAAACCAGCCTTTGGCAGGCGTGCGCGCCGCCCAATAGGACAGCATACCGAGTCCGTAGTACCCAAAGAAGTAAGGCGCAGCGATTTCATATTGCGAGTGCAGGCTGAGGTGCCAGAGCGACCATGCTGTCAGTGCCGTGACTACGACGGGAAGCAAGCTGTGCCAACGCGCAGGCATCATGTGAATGAGCGCAATCAGCACCATCGTCAAGGCAAACAGCTGGAAGTCCACCGCCACGTACCAAACTCCGGCTGATAGTGCTTCGAGGCCGATTAAGTCATAGAGTAGAAAGAGGTGGGCGAGCAGTTGGCCGATCGTGGGTGCCGCCGAAAGTGATGCGTGTTGAAACCACGGACGAACAAGCGCTGTGATGAGCGCCGCGAGCGTGACGGCAAAGAGAAAGGGGGTGATGAGGCGTTTGTAGCGTTTCCAGACCAGAGGGCCCGGGTTGATTGGCGTTGTGCATCCCTTGGGTGCAAATTGTGAGGCGACAAAATAGCCCGCCACGACAAAAAAGAGCTGAACGGCTAGGCGGCCATACACGACGATTGCGTCGATGAGTTGAGAATAAACGGCACCGATGACTTCTGACATCGGGCCGTATACCGCTAAATGATGCACCACAATCACAAGACAAGCGATACCCTTTGCGGCATCGATAAAGGGGAGCCTGCGTGCCATGGGTGGTTGCGCTCCAGATCAGGTCTTGTGATAAATCTCAGAACCTTTCTTGACAAACTCGACCGCTTTTTCTTGCATGCCGACTTTGAGAGCCGCATCGTTTTCCACTCCCAGTTTCTTGGCATAGTCGCGCACATCTTGTGTGATCTTCATGCTGCAGAAATGTGGGCCGCACATCGAACAGAAGTGCGCGACTTTCATCGAGTCCTTGGGTAAGGTCTCGTCATGGAAGTCTTTGGCCGTATCGGGGTCTAGGCCGAGGTTGAACTGGTCGTCCCAGCGGAACTCAAAGCGGGCCTTGGACAGGGCGTTGTCACGAATCGCAGCGCCTGGATGTCCTTTAGCCAAATCTGCGGCATGCGCGGCGATTTTGTAGGTAATGATGCCGTCTTTCACGTCCTTCTTGTTGGGCAGACCCAGGTGTTCTTTGGGTGTGACATAACAGAGCATGGCGGTACCGTACCAACCGATCAGCGCGGCGCCAATGCCAGAAGTAATGTGGTCGTAGCCAGGCGCAATATCCGTGGTCAGTGGTCCGAGTGTATAGAAAGGTGCCTCATCGCAATGCTTAAGCTGCATCTCCATGTTTTCTTTGATGAGCTGCATTGGTACATGTCCGGGACCTTCGATCATGACTTGAACGTCGTGCTTCCATGCCACTTTGGTGAGCTCGCCTAAGGTTTTGAGTTCGGCAAACTGCGCTTCGTCGTTGGCATCAAAGCCTGAGCCTGGACGCAAGCCATCTCCCAGCGAGAAGCTGACGTCGTAGGCTTTCATGATTTCGCAGATTTCTTCGAAACGCTCGTAAAGGAAGCTTTCCTTGTGGTGCGCCAAGCACCACTTGGCCATGATTGAGCCGCCACGCGAGACGATGCCAGTCATGCGGTCGGCGGTCATGGGAATAAAGGGCAGGCGCACACCTGCATGGATGGTGAAGTAATCCACGCCTTGTTCCGCTTGCTCGATCAGCGTGTCGCGGAAGATTTCCCAGGTCAAATCTTCGGCTTTGCCGTCGACTTTTTCCAAGGCTTGATAGATCGGCACTGTACCGATTGGCACGGGGGAGTTGCGCACGATCCACTCACGTGTTTCGTGAATGTGTTTGCCTGTAGACAAATCCATCACCGTATCGCCACCCCAACGGATCGACCAGGTCATTTTTTCGACTTCTTCGGCAATGCCGGAGCTGACAGCTGAGTTGCCGATGTTGGCGTTGATTTTCACCAGGAAATTGCGACCGATGGCCATCGGTTCAACTTCGGGATGATTGATGTTGGCAGGAATGATGGCACGGCCGCGCGCAATCTCTTCGCGCACGAACTCGGGTGTAATCAGATGGGGGATCGAGGCACCAAAGGACTCTCCCGCATGCTGACGTAGCATGCGCTTGACCATTTTTTCACCCTCGGGGCCCGTGGCACGAAGACTTTCGATGTACTGCTCGCGGCGAAGGTTTTCGCGGATCGAGACATATTCCATTTCCGGGGTGATGATGCCGCGGCGGGCATAGTGCATTTGCGAGACGTTGGCGCCAGCTTTGGCGCGACGTGGATGACGCTGTAGGTCAAAGCGCATGGCAGTCAGTTTTGGATCAGCCAGGCGCTCCTGTCCATAGGCGCTGCTGGGGCCGCTCAACAACTCTGTGTCATTGCGCTCTTCGATCCAAGCGCGACGCAACTCTGGCAAGCCGCGACGGATATCGATTTTGATGCTGGGGTCTGTGTAGGGGCCGCTCGTGTCGTAGACGGTCAAAGGAGGATTTTTTTCTCCACCAAAAGAGGTGGAGGTGTCTTCTTGCTCGATTTCACGAAAAGGGACACGGATATCGGGACGTGAGCCGATTTCGTAAATTTTGCGTGATTTTGGCAGGGGGGCAACAGCGGCAGCGTCCACTTCAGCGGTCGCGGCAAGGAATTTAGGATTGGCGTTCATGAAAAAGCTCCAAAAATCGATTGGAGCCGAATCGGGATGGATCCCGGATTTTTCCGGGATGCGCTCCCAGCATCGGCATTATCCGTACTGGTACGAAGGGACTCTCTCAACCTGGCGCATGCCAAGTACCCCCGCATTCAAGTGCAAAGTATAGGACAGGATGGTGTGGTTTGGCAGCGATGCCCCCATCAATCTCAAAGAATGATGAGGTTATCTCGGTGGACCAACTCGGCTTCAGTCATTGTGCCAAGAATATCGGCGATTTTGCTTGAAGGTTGGCCCATGATGCGTCGCGCATCCGAGGAGGAGTAGTTGATCAGTCCGCGCGCGCATTCTTTGCCCGCGAGATCGAGACAGGCGACGACATCACCAGGCTCAAAGTCACCTTCGATACTGCGCACACCAACTGGAAGCAGGCTTTTGCCTTCGATTAAGAGCGCTTGGACCGCACCCGCATCGAGGGTGAGTTTGCCACGCAAGCGAAGATGGTCGGCCATCCATTGTTTACGGGCGGATAGAACAGGCAACTCAGCGCGAAGCTCCGAGCCAATGCATTCGCCCGCCGCCAGGCGCACCATGACGTTTTCTTCGCGACCTGAGGCGATCACTGTGTGAGCCCCACTGCGTGCAGCCCGTTTAGCAGCCAGAATCTTGGTCAGCATGCCGCCCTTGCCAATGCCGCTGCCAGACCCGCCAGCCATCGCTTCAAGGCTCAGGTCGCCGGCTTTTCCATGCGACACAAAACGTGCTTCGGGATTTTTGCGGGGATCTGACTCGTAGAGTCCGCGTTGATCTGTCAGGATGATCAGCGCATCCGCCTCGATCAGGTTGGTCACGAGCGCGCCGAGGGTGTCGTTATCGCCCACTGCGATTTCGTCAGTGGCGACCGTATCGTTTTCATTGACGATGGGGACCACACCGAGCCTGAGAAGGGCAAAGAGGGTGGAGCGGGCGTTGAGGTAGCGTTGACGGTCCGCAAGATCTTCGTGGGTCAGAAGAATTTGGGCGGTGCGTAGATTGTGTTTGGAAAATGCGACTTCGTAGGCTTGGGCTAAACCCATCTGTCCGACTGCCGCAGCCGCTTGTAGTTCGTGCATCGAGGTTGGGCGTTTGGCCCAGCCCAGACGTGCCATGCCTTCGGCAATCGCGCCGCTTGAAACCAGCACGACTTGTTTACCTTGGCTCCTCAGGGCTGCAATCTGGCTGGCCCAGTGCGCGACGGCCTGACGGTCAAGCCCTTGACCGTCATTGGTGACCAGAGAGGAACCGACCTTGGCGACGATACGCGAAGCTGAGGCAATCACGGAGCTAGGCAAAGCTGTGCTGTTCATGGGTATTAAACAAAGCAAGATTTGAGGAAGATGGCGGGTACGTGTCTACTCTTTGGGCTCTGGGGCGGGCTTGTCAGCAGCGCTGCGCGTCTCGTCAAAGCGAGGGTCTTCAGCGACGTAGGTGCCATCTGCCTTGTCTTCGGCAATGTTGTCCACTTGGCGATAGGCATCAATCGCGTTTTGCAGATCCCAGATGAGTTGTTGCGTGCCATCACCCGACAGAGCAGAAATTGCATAAACGGGACCTGTCCAGCCATATTCCTGACAAAATCGTTTTTTGACTTCTTCGGGATTGGGGACGACGTCAAGCTTGTTCAAGACCAGCCAGCGAGGTTTGTTGTAAAGGGTTTCGTCATATAGGCGCAGCTCTTCGACGATCGCGCGTGCTTCGCCAAGTGACCGTGCGACTGAATCCTCGTCAGGGTCTTGGGAAGAGACATCAACGATATGCAACAAAATACGGGTGCGTGTGAGGTGGCGTAAAAACAAGTGTCCCAAGCCCGCGCCTTCGGAGGCGCCTTCGATCAGACCTGGAATATCCGCTACAACAAAACTGCGTGATTCGGAAGTCCGCACCACACCCAAGTTGGGGTGAAGCGTGGTGAAAGGGTAGTCGGCGATTTTGGGGCGCGCATTGGAAATACGGCTGATCAGCGTGGATTTGCCAGCGTTGGGCATTCCCAGCAAGCCGACATCAGCCAGTACCTTGAGCTCCATACGCAGTTTGCGTTGCTCGCCTTCTTTGCCGGGCGTCCATTGCTTGGGAGCACGGTTGACGCTGGATTTGAAGTGCACGTTGCCCAGGCCACCTTCGCCACCCGCAACCAAAATGACTTGTTGGTCGTGGCGATTCATGTCGAACAATTCTTCGCCAGTTTCAGCGTCGTAAATAATCGTGCCGACTGGCACACGCAGAGTAATGTTGGGCGCTGCAGCGCCATACATATCTGAACCGCGACCATGTTCACCGTTTTTTGCAAGGTGTTTACGTGCGTAGCGGTAGTCGATCAACGTGTTGATGTTGCGATCAGCGACTGCAAAAACGCTACCGCCTCGGCCGCCATCGCCACCGTCTGGCCCACCCTTGGGGATGAACTTTTCACGGCGGAAACTGTGCGCGCCGTTGCCGCCCTTGCCGGCAATGACTTCGATGGTGGCTTCGTCGACGAATTTCATGAGCTAATGGTACCGTGAAAATAAAAAGCCCTGCCGCTTGCGACAGGGCTTTTTGGAAAAACAGGCAAATTACTCAGCCGAAATAATCGAAACTGTCGACTTGTTGAGCTTGCCGCGCACTGAGAACTTAACGTGACCGTTGGTCAATGCGTAGAGCGTATGGTCTTTGCCAATGCCCACGTTTGTGCCAGGGTGAAACGTTGTACCGCGCTGACGCACGATGATCGAACCGGCCGGGATCAGCTCACCGCCGTAGGCTTTAACGCCTAGACGTTTCGATTCTGAGTCGCGACCGTTGCGCGTAGAGCCGCCGCCTTTTTTCTGTGCCATTTTTTAATCCTGGTGCTTTCCGTGATGTTGAATGGGTTAATCGCAGCAATTAGGCTGTGATGTCACCAATCAAAATCTCAGTGTAGTTTTGACGGTGGCCTTGACGCTTCTGATAGTGCTTGCGACGTCGCATCTTGAAGATCTTGACCTTATCGTGGCGTCCTTGCGCAAGAACCGTTGCTTTAACCACTGCGCCTACCACGAGCGGGGTGCCAATTTTCAATTGGTCGCCTTCGCCTACGGATAACACCTGGTCTAGCGTAATTTCTTGCCCAATGTCTGCCGGTATCTGTTCTATTTTAAGTTTTTCACCAGAAGCAATGCGATACTGCTTGCCTCCAGTTTTTATGACCGCGTACATGGGTTAACCTCTTGTTTTAGTGCAAATGGGATCTCGGCTAAGATGCCGAGCCAGAAATAATAGCGTGTAACCACTTGAAAGTCAAAAGAAAGTCTCTTGCATAAGCTCTCAAACCTCTTAGCCCCAGTGGCCCAGGACATGGAAACGGTCGATGCCGTAATCCGTTCCAGACTCAATTCCGACGTCGTGTTGATCAGGACGATCGGGGAATACATTATCAGCGCAGGTGGAAAACGCATGCGCCCGGTCCTGCTGTTGCTGATCGCCCAGGCGCTTGGCTACAAAGGCAATCACCAGCATTTGATGGCTGCTGCCGTGGAGTTTATCCATACGGCGACCCTGCTGCATGACGATGTGGTCGATGAATCTGACCTCAGACGGGGTCGTGGGACCGCGAATGCCGTGTTTGGGAATGCCGCTAGCGTTTTGGTCGGAGATTACCTCTATTCACGGGCCTTCGAGATGATGGTGGACGTCGACAGTATGCGGATTATGCAGATTATGTCGGGGGCGACCACCGTCATTGCAGAGGGCGAGGTCCTCCAATTACTGAATATCCATGATCCGGATGTCTCCGAAGCCCGTTACTTGCAGGTGGTGCGTTTCAAAACGGCTAAGTTATTTGAGGCGGCAGCTGAAGCCGGTGCGGTGCTGGCAGGGGCTTCGATTGCCCAGCAGGAGGCCGCGGCGGCGTATGGGCGCCACATTGGCACCGCTTTCCAGCTAGTCGATGATGTGCTGGATTACAACGGTGATGTGGGGGCCCTGGGTAAAAATGTCGGTGACGACTTGCGAGAGGGCAAACCGACTTTGCCGCTGATTCGGGTGTTGGAGGTCGGGAATCCTGAGCAAAAGCAGCTGGTTCGAGAGGCGATCGAAAAAGGTGAGGCTGATTTTGATGCTGTTGCGCGC
Organism: Zwartia sp.; assembly: GCF_049655405.1. GTDB lineage: Bacteria > Pseudomonadota > Gammaproteobacteria > Burkholderiales > Burkholderiaceae_B > Zwartia. The sequence goes on along the minus strand of NZ_JBASJR010000009.1, from coordinate 153,232 downwards.
GCAATTCATGAAACCGGTGCGCTCGAACATGCGAGTCAGTGCGCAGTGGCTGAAGCAGCGTTGGCACGTCAGGCAATAGAGACGCTGCCGGACTCTCCGGCCAGGCAGGCTCTGATTGATTTTTGTACGTTTGCGATTGAACGAGATCGCTAAGCAAGCCTGAGCTTATTTCAGGTGCAAAATTCGTATGGCCCCGCTCAGCACCACAACGCCAATGATTGTCCCGATAATCCAGTCTGGATAAGGGCTGGAGAGCCAAGCAACCAGAAAGCCGGCGATGATGACGCCAAGGTTGGTCAGGACATCATTGGCAGAAAAAATATAGCTGGCACGCATATGAACGCCGTCATTGCGGTGTTTTGCCACCAGATATAGACAAATTGTATTGACGAGCAAGGCTAAAAAGGAAAATCCAATCATCGAGTTTGATGCCGGTACCGTACCAGCAGAAATTTGATGGCTGACGCGGATAAAAATACTAACCGCGAGCGCAATTTGTATGAGTCCGGCGAGCTTTGCTGAGCGAAGCTTGTATTGCGTAGCCTTGCCGACAGCGTAAAGTGCTGTGGCATAAACGGCTGCGTCCGAGAACATGTCGATACCGTCAGCCATCAGGCCTGCCGAATGGGCGAACCAACCCGCAGTGAGCTCGACAATACACATCGCACCGTTCAGACCCAGTAGCCAAAAAAGGACGCGCCGCTGCGAAGCGTCAGAGGCTTGGAGTGGTTCGTGAGGGTTCATCGTTGGAAAGTCACGTGAGTGGAACTTTCTGTTGCAGCAGTTGTCGTAGACATTGCATTTCCTCGCCCTAATGGTGTCGAGAACTTTTATACATATTAGGCGATGCGGGCAGTTGTTTGGTCGTAAACTTAGTGTCAGCGATTTTCAACTGCATATGCGGTAATCGTGATGACCTGATTGCAACACTCCAAGGAGTCGATGATGAAGAAGTCCATCACACTGGCGATTGCGGCAGCTACGCTGTCCGCCTCGGCCCTATCGCCCGCTTTCGCAGGGCCCAACAACTATCGCCATGGAAATCCGCACGGCTACAAGCCCCATTATGGTTACAAGCAAAATAACTTCAATGCTTGGAATGCGGCCGCGCTTGGCGTGGGTGTGGGCGTGGTGATTGGTGTGGGCAGTCAATACAACCGCTACGTGGCACCGCCGCCGGTTTATCCTAGTGTTGTCAATGTTTACCCCCCCGCCGTGCCGCCCTATGGTCAGTTCTATTCCTTGCCCGTTCCTTGCCGCACGGTACAGATTCCTGTGTACGATCAATATGGTCGCTTGGTGCAGTATCAGCAGACGTGTGTAAATTAAAAATTTAAAAATAGAAAAACAGGAAGAGGCAATGCAAGCAGCTTGGTATGAAAAAAATGGCGAGGCACGCGAAGTGTTGTTCGTGGGTGAGCTGCCGACACCTGAAGCAGGTCCGGGCGAAGTCAGGGTCAACATCCACTCCTCTGGCGTGAATCCCTCTGACGTTAAATCTCGTCGTAATCGTCCCATTCATGATCCGCGCATCGTGCCGCACAGCGATGCCGGCGGCGTGATCGATCAAGTCGGCCCTGGCGTATCAAAAGATCGATTGGGCGAACGCGTTTGGTTGTGGAACACTCAGTATCAAAGACCTTTTGGAACTGCAGCTCAATACGTTGCCCTTCCGTCGGCGCAAGCGGTTGCCTTGCCTGAGCATGTCGATTTTGATGGTGCTGCTTGTATGGGCATTCCAGGTCTGACGGCTTTTGAGGCGGTCAGGCGTTGTGGTGAGGTTGCTGGAAAAACAGTGTTGGTGATCGGTGCGGCTTCGGCCGTCGGACACTACGCAGCTCAAATGGCCGCTTTAAAAGGTGCGCGCGTGATTGGCACGGTCAGTTCTGAGGCCAAGGCTGCTCATGCGCGTGCAGCGGGTGTCAAAGAAACGATCAACTACAAAACCGAGGTGGTGGCTGAGCGCGTCAAGGAGCTGACGGGCGGCCGCGGCGCCGATGCGATCATTGATATGGATTTTTCGACGACAACAGATCTGGTGCGCGATGGTGCGCTTGCACCGCATGGGACGGTTGCGTGTTTTGGTTCCAATCGGGTTGAGCCGCCCTTGATACCGTTTCGTCTGTGTTTGACGACCAGTTTAACGTTGCAATTTTTCTTGATTTACGATTTGACACCTGCTGAGCGAGAGGTGGCTGTCAAAGGTCTAAACGAGATTCTTGCCTCCGGTAAACTGAAGCATGCCATCGGAGCGCGCTTTGCTTTAACAGACATCATTGCCGCGCACGAAGCGGTCGAGCAAGGCAAAGTGCTTGGCAATGTTGTGATTGATATGTTGAGCGCTTAAGTCACATTTCTTGTTGCTTTGTGACTTGCGGTATTTAGCTAGAGGGTTGTAGATAGCGACCATCTAGCTTGCCGAACTCTCCGCAGCCGATTTGGGTGAGGACTGCATCAATTTCTTTACGCATGATGGCAAGGGCTTGATCTGCCCCATCTTGACCAAGCGCGGCAACAGCGTAAAGAGTGGGCCGTCCAAAGATACAGCTCTGCGCGCCTAGGCATTTTGCCAGCACGACATCCGAACCACGACGAACGCCGCTATCAAGCATCAAGGTTGCTTGATCACCCACTGCCGCTTTGATCGACGGCAGCATGGTGAGTGGGGAGGGCGCATTATCGAGTTGTCGCGCACCGTGATTGGACACAATAATGCCTTGAGCGCCAAGTTTGACGGCTTGCGTCGCATCATCAGGGTGAAGCAAGCCTTTAATCACCAGCGGTCCTGTCCATTGGTCTCTGATCGCCGCAACAGTTTCCCAGTTGGTCATCGGTGCAGGGGTTAGGGTGCCGTACATATCTGCGACTTCGTCAGCTGACGCACCTGGCTTTGCATAGGGTTGCCAGTTACTCATCATCGGCATCCCGCCCGCTTTTAAATACTCGATCACCCAACCTGGTTTGGTCAGCGCATCCAGCATGATCGAAGGCGTCATTCTAAAAGGGCGGGTAAAGCCGTTGCGACGATTGCGCTCCCGATTGGAGTTCACAGGCACATCGACTGTGATGACAAGCACGCCGACGTTTGCATCACGTGCGCGCTTGACTAAATCATGGTTGATACGCGAGTCGCTTGTGGCGTACATCTGAAACCAAACATTGTCCGGCGAGATCGCGGCAGCCTCTTCTATTTTTAGATTGCTTGCGCTAGATAAGAGAAAGGGAACATTCGCTTTTTTTGCGGCAGCAGCCAGCATGGCATCTGCACCCGTTCGAAAGAGGCCCGCCATCCCGGTGGGCGAGATGCCAATCGGGCTGGAATACTTGCGACCAAAGAGCTCGACAGTTTGATCGCGATGCGTCACATCGACCAAGTAGCGGGGTAGAAGCTGATGCTTCGCAAACGCTTCACGATTTCTAAGCATACCGAGTTCGTCATCGGCGCCGCCATCGATAAAGTCAAATGCAATCTTTGGAAGTCTGCGTTGGGCGAGAGCTCTAAAGTCGTGAAGATTGATTGGGGTGGGCATGGGTGATCCAATGGTCTGTTGGGTGCTAAGACTTGCTGAAAATTTACTACAGTCTGTTCTATTTAAGGCGATCAAGCATTGCTGCAAAGCAGCAGCGTTGAGAAGGGTGGTTTTTGTAGTACAAATAGATCGAATTTGCCCAGACACCTATTAACCGGATGCTTTTATGAAAATTACCGCTTCGGGCGCGAGCCCATATGTTCGTAAAGTGATGGCTTGTGCGATTGCACGAGGAATCGATCAGCAATTAGAAAAGTGGACGATTGCCACGACAGATCCCGTCTTGTCCAACTCTAACCCTCTGGGTAAAGTACCGACGCTCATTACCGACGAAGGCGTCGCGTTGTTCGACAGCCCGGTGATTTGTGAGTTTCTGGACAGCGTCGGCAGTGCGCCCGCCTTGTTCCCCCCAGCTGGCCCTGCGCGTTGGGCTGCGCTGCGTTTGCAAGCCATTGGTGATGGTATTTTGGATGCAAGCCAGCCGCGCCGTCGTGAAATCGCCTTGCCACAAGATGAAGGTCGCGTGGGTTACATCGATTTGCAGCGTGGCAAAGTCGCACGCGCAGTCGATGTGTTGGAAAAAGAAGCGGCGAGCCTCGGCCCACTGAAAACCATTGGCGACATTGCCGTCGCTTGTGCGTTGGGTTATCTAGATTTCCGTTTTGCACATGAACCTTGGCGCCCAGGCCATCCAAAATTGGCGGCCTGGTATGACAGCGTGGTCGGTCTGCCACCGATCGCTCAAACAGCACCTGTTGCTTGATGAGTCAAAGATGGGGGCGTTTAAAAATGAAGCAACTGCTAAACCAACGCAGCTTCATTGGCAGCTTTAGACGCTCATGACCTTTGAAATCAATCAGCTGTCGCTTGTTCGAGGGCATCGTCATGTGTTGAAAAACGTGACGATGTCACTGAGAGCGGGTGAGCTTGTGGGCGTCTTGGGTGCCAATGGTGCGGGTAAGTCTAGCTTGTTAGCTGCGATGGCCGGTGAGCTTAATGAAAGTGTGGCCACAGGTGAAATTCGATTGGGTGGGTTGAGTATTGCTCAACTCAGCGCGCACGAACAAGCTACGAGACGCGCAGTACTCCCACAGCAGCCCAGCTTAAGTTTTGAACTGAGTGTCCAAGAGGTCATTCAGATGGGCGCCTATCCCTTTTTGCAGGCGACCAGTAGTGAAGTGCAGGCATGGAGTCAACAGGCACTGTTAGAGACTGATTTGCTTGCGCATGCGCAGAGTCGCTACACCGCACTGTCAGGTGGCGAGCAGCAAAGGGTGCAGCTCGCGCGCGTGTTCGTTCAGTGCCTGGCAATGATTCATGCTCAGAACGAGGCGTATCTGTTGCTGGATGAGCCACTTTCCAGTTTAGACCCCAAGCATCAAGTTCAATTTATGAAAGGCCTCGCTCAACTGGTGCGGACGCAACAGATTGGCGTCATGCTTGTATTGCATGATCTCAATATTGCCGCGCAGTATTGCCATCGACTGCTCTTGCTTGGTGGAGGCGAAATTATCGCTCAGGGGACGCCCGCAGACGTCATGACGCCGACTGCACTCAAACGCGCCTTTGACCTTGACTTTACTGTCGTGCCGCACCCGCTCGACGGCAATCGCTTGCTGATTTTGACGTAACCGTATTATTGTGAGCAAGCAGAAATTTCATCAAATAAATAGAAAAAAGCATTGAGGCGCATATGAATATCGCAATTGTTGGGTCGGGACTGGTGGGGCAGGCATGGGCGATTGTGTTTGCCCGTGGGGGGCACCGCGTCAAAATGTGGGATGGCGATCCTAGCGCGGTGGCTGGTGCCGCAACGTTAATTGAAAAGCAAGTCGCAGACCTTCAGGCAGCGGGTCTGATTGATGACCCTGTTGGTCTGATCGCACGTATCAGCGGGTGTGCCACGCTTGAAGAAGTATTGCTTGGGGCGGACTATGTGCAGGAGAGCTTGCCTGAACGGCTTGAGATGAAAAAGGAGATCTTTGCCAAGATGGATGCGCTTGCACCTTCTGCGACGATCCTAGCGAGCTCAACGTCTAGTATTCCAGCCTCTGCGTTTACAGAAGCCCTTCCCGGACGTGCGCGCTGCCTCATTGCGCATCCAGTGAATCCACCTTACCTTGTCCCCGTGGTTGAGATTTGTGGTGCACCCTGGACAGATGCACAGGTTGTGCAGCGAACCTGGGATGTGATGGAGGGCGTTGGACAAAAACCAGTCAAGATTCATCGGGAGCTCAAGGGCTTTGTACTCAATCGTTTGCAAGGCGCCCTTTTACGTGAGGCCTTTAGATTGGTTGAGCAGGGTTACGTCGATGCAGAGGGACTGGATGTGACAGTTCGTGAGGGTCTTGGTCTGCGTTGGTCTTTTATGGGGCCTTTTGAAACGATTGATCTCAACGCGCCAGACGGTCTGGCGGATTATGCAAGACGCTTTAATGATATGTATCAGTCGATTTCGACTGAGCAGACCTCCACCGAGCCTTGGTCTGAAGCGGTGATCGAAAAGCTTGAGTCACAGAGGCGCACGGTCTTGCCAAAGGATCAGTTGCTTGCGCGACGCTTGTGGCGAGATCGCCGGTTGATGGCCTTGGCTGCGCATAAAAAATCAGCTGAGTAATCGTCAAACTTTACGTATTCAATCAAACGGTTTTAATCAAACACAAAGACACGGAGACAGCATGGCCAGTGCGCGAAAAGTCATTATCACTTGTGCGGCAACAGGTGCGATTCACACACCGAGCATGTCCCCTCATTTGCCTGTGACGGCCGAGGAAATTGCAAAATCTGCGATTGATGCTGCCCGTGCAGGCGCTGCAATTTTGCATTTGCATGCGCGCGACCCCAAGGATGGAAAACCCACGCAAGACCCAGAGTTTTTTCGGCCCTTTCTCAAAGAAATTAAAGCGGCGACGAACGCTGTCATTAATATCACGACGGGTGGTAGTCCTCATATGACGGTTGAGGAGCGCATGCGTCCAGCGATGACCTTTCAGCCTGAAGTCGCGTCCCTCAATATGGGTTCGATGAATTTCGGTTTATTTCCGATGCTGGATCGTTTCAAAGAATTCAAGCACGAGTGGGAGCGGCAGCATCTTGAAAATAGCCGTGATCTCGTGTTTAAAAATACGTACAAAGATATTGAAACGATTTTGCGACGCGGCTCCGAAAACGGCACACGTTTCGAATTTGAGTGCTACGACATCAGTCATCTGTATAACTTGTCGCATTTCGCCGAAAAGGGTCTGGTGAAAGGACCTATTTTTATTCAATCAGTATTTGGAATTTTGGGCGGCATTGGTCCTCACCCAGAAGATCTGATGCACATGCGCCGTACGGCAGACCGATTATTTGGTGATCAGTATCAGTGGTCGATCCTGGGCGCCGGTCGCAACCAGATTCCATTGGCGACGATGGGTGCTGCGATGGGCTCGCATGTGCGCGTGGGTCTTGAGGACTCTCTGTGGATTGGGCCTGGCAAGATGGCAGCGTCTAATGCAGAACAGGTCACGCGGATTCGTACGGTTTTAGAGGCCTTGAACTGCGAGGTCGCGACGCCTGATGAGGCCCGTGATATCTTGGGTCTCAAGGGCGGTAACAACGTTAATTTTTAATCGGAATAGTCAATCTATGAAACTTGTCGATGCGTTTGCGGACTACAGCCGCTTTATCAAAATCCGCCGTGATATTCACGCCCACCCCGAGCTTGGCTTTGATGAGCATCGGACGTCAGAAATCGTCGCGAATTTGCTTAAGGAGTGGGGAATCGAAGTGCACCGCGGAATTGCGGGCACAGGTGTCGTGGGCGTGTTGAAGGTTGGCGAGGGTGGTCGGACACTCAGCCTGCGCGCCGACTTGGATGCTTTGCCCTTACAAGAGATCAATGAGTTTGAGCACAAGTCTACCAATGATGGAAAGATGCATGCCTGTGGTCATGACGGTCATACCACCATGCTCCTCGCCGCCGCTTGGCACTTGTCGCAAACACGCAATTTCAATGGTACGGTGAACTTTGTGTTTCAGCCAGCCGAAGAAATGGGCAAGGCAGGCGCTAAAAAGATGATCGAAGATGGCTTGTTTGAGCGGTTTCCTTGCGAAGCTGTGTTTGGTTTGCATAACTTTTCAATTGGTAATGTGGGCGGTTTTGCACTGAATAACGGCCCCTTCATGGCCTCGAGTAATACGTTCAAGGTCACAATGAAAGGCCAGGGCACGCATGCGTCGCTTCCTCATACTGGGACGGATCCTGTTGCGCCGGCACTTGAGTTTGCTCAGGCGTTGCAGGGTTTGGTGGCAAAAGTCATCCCGAGTACCGAGCGCGCGTTGTTGGCGGTGACGCAACTTGAGGGTTCGGTGGCGCCGAACGTCATTCCGGATGTGGCAGCGGTGGGTGGGACGATTCGTACTTTTTCCGTGTCGGCACTTGATCGCCTAGAAGAGCGTCTACGTACCTTGGCTGTCCAAATCGCGCTTGCGCACGAATGTCAGGCCGAGATTTTCTTTAGGCGTGCGTCGCCACCGGTCGTCAATCATGCCAAAGAAGCGCAGTTTGCCGCGCAGGTGATGCGAGAAATTGTAGGACCCGAGATGGTCAATGACCAGTTCCCCGGTGTGATGGCTGCCGAAGACTTTGCTCACATGCTGATGGCTAAGCCAGGTTGCTACGCATTTATCGGCAACGGCGATGGTCATCATCGTCTGGAGGGGCATGGCGAGGGCGCTTGCGTGGTCCACAACACCTCATATGACTTTAATGATGCCATCATTCCTGTTGGTGCCAGCTATTTTGTCCGTTTAACGGAGCGCTGGATGGCCGATACGGGCAAGTAAGCCACTTTAGCAGGCCCTAAGGTGGGTATTTACCCTTAGAGCCCAGCTATTGCTGTCTATTAGGAAAAAGCTATCTAAAAAGTAGATAAATTTAATTTCCTTTATTGATTTGCTCCGCATACACTAGCTCCAGAGTTCAGATTTAGTCGGTTTTTTAGCGACACTCAGATCTAGACTCCACTTCTTCTCATTATTTTCATTTGTCAGGAGGCTATATGGCCCAGCTCAAAGGTTCAAAGACCGAACAGTGCCTGAAGGACGCATTCGCAGGCGAATCACAGGCTAACCGCCGCTACTTGTACTTCGCAAACAAGGCTGACATCGAAGGTCAGAATGACGTCGCTGCATTGTTCCGCTCGACAGCTGAAGGCGAGACAGGTCACGCCCACGGTCACCTCGAATTCCTCGAGGCTTCTGGTGATCCAGCAACAGGTTTGCCAATCGGCTCCAGCCGTCAGAACTTGACAGCTGCAGTTCACGGCGAGACACACGAGTACACAGACATGTACCCCGGCATGGCCAAAATCGCTCGCGACGAAGGCTTTGACGAGATCGCTGACTGGTTTGAGACCTTGGCAAAAGCCGAGCGTTCACACGCCAATCGCTATCAGAAAGCTCTGGACGCACTGGTTGACTAAGTGCTTCTAGGTTTCAAGCGGTCACAACGCTCGTTGTTCACCGCTTGAATTGCAATATCTGTGGCCGGCTCTGCTGGTCACAATCATTTGAGTTGCACCCGCTTGCAGGGTGACAAAATTAAGGATCCGCTATGTCAAACCGCGAAGGTAGTCTCGAGGCACCCACCCGTCATCCCTTGGACTGGACGAATCCAGACTTCTATGACGAGGAAAAACTGCACACAGAGATGGAACGTGTGTTTGATATGTGTCATGGCTGTCGCCGGTGCTTGAGCCTGTGTGGCTCGTTCCCGACACTGTTTGATCTGGTTGACGCGACCGATGACGGTGAAGTACATGGCGTTGACAAAAAAGACTACGACAAGGTTGTCGATGAATGTTTCCTTTGCGACGTCTGTTACGTCACAAAGTGCCCTTACGTGCCACCCCACCCATGGAACCTTGACTTCCCTCACTTGATGTTGCGTGCGAAAGCCGTGAATTTCAAGAAAGGCGACGTCAAGCTGCGCGACAAGTTGCTGGCCTCGACCGACAAGATGGGTATGTTCGCGGGCATTCCAATCGTGACTGAGGCTGTCAACGCGATCAATCGTACAGGCGTGATGCGCTCGGTGATGGAGTCGACACTTGGCGTGGATAAGAAAGCTTGGATCCCAGAATACGCGCCCAAGACCTTTACTCAGCTGGCAACGGTATCGACAGCGTGGCCTGTGAAAGACGGCGTGAAAACGCCTGGTAAAGTTGCGATTTACGCAACGTGCTACATCAATTACAACGAGCCAGGTATCGGTCAGGATCTGATTAAGATTCTTGAGCACAACCAGATTCCTTATGAGTTGGTCGACAAAGAAGCCTGTTGCGGCATGCCCAAGCTTGAGCTCGGTGACCTTGAATCCGTAGCAGCGAACAAAGATAAAAACATTCCTAAACTCGCGAAACTCGCGCGTGAAGGCTATGCGATTGTCACGCCCATTCCTTCCTGTACGTTGATGTTCAAACAAGAGTTGCCTTTGATGTTCCCTGACGAGGAAGATGTGCAGCTCGTCAAGGAAGCGATGTGGGATCCGTTTGAGTACTTCATTGCGCGTAACCGCGATGGTTTGCTCAATACTGATTTCAAAGAAGAATTGGGTCACGTGAGCTATCACATCCCATGTCACTCACGTGTTCAAAACGTAGGTAAAAAGACCGCTGAAACGTTGAAGTTAGTACCCGGGACAGAGGTCAACGTGGTTGAGCGTTGTTCAGGTCACTCGGGAACATGGGGCGTGAAAAAAGAGTTTCATGACACGGCAATGAAGATCGGCAAGCCGGTTTTTAAAGCCATGGCAAATAACACCCCTGATTACATCAGCTCGGATTGCCAGCTTGCCGGCCATCACATCGAGCAGGGTATGGAAGAAAATGGCTTGGCGAAAGCTGAGATGGCTCACCCTCTCACCTTGATCGCCAAAGCATACGGTCTGTAAAGGAAACGGAAATGAGCAAAATTACGCGCGAAAGTTTGATGACCCTCGAGGCTTATCATAAGGCCCGCCCGGAAATGCGTAAGCAAGCGATTGAAGAACGTCGCAAGCGCAGCGTCCGTTTGGGCGAGCATTTGAACCTGTTGTTTGAAAACGAGTTGTTGATGCGTTATCAAGTGCAGGAAATGTTGCGTGTCGAGAAAATATTTGATGATGAAGGTATTCAGGATGAGTTGGGCGCCTATAACCCACTCGTGCCGGATGGCTCGAACTTCAAAGCGACGATGATGCTTGAGTACCCCAACGAAAGCGAGCGACGTTTGGCGTTGTCCAAACTGTTGGGCGTCGAGCACAAAATGTTTGTTCAGGTCGAAGGTCAACCTCGTGTGTACGCGATTGCGAACGAGGATTTGGAGCGCACGACTGCCGACAAAACATCGTCGGTGCATTTCATGCGTTTCGAACTGACACCAGAAATGAAGAAGTCCTTAAAAGCAGGCGCCCAGATGATGGTCGGATGCGACCATAAAGAGTATCCGATGCACATGGAAACCTTGCCTGACGATACGCTTGCATCGCTGGTCAACGATTTAACGTGATGCATCTTTAATCACGCATTGTTCGCGAGAAAGTTTCAGGCCCGGGCCATTAGGTTCGGGCCTGTTTCATTGTGGGCTCTAATTTCACTAGATGGACACTGTGGACGAGATGCGACGCCAAGGTATTAAAAAGCATTTTGCTCCTTCGGTGACGCGCAGGTAATATGAACAGGAAGACAACAACAAACAAAAGGGACATCATGTTCAGATTAGATGGCAAGATCGCGCTCGTGACAGGTTGCGGAACGCTGGGCGAGGGCTGGGGAAATGGCAAGGCGATTGCCGTAGCGTTAGCCAGGCAGGGTGCGAGTGTTTTTGGTTCGGACCTCAGTCTTGAAGCCGCTCAGGAGACAAAGCGGATCATCAATGAAGAGGGGGGCTCCGCGCATGTCATGGTGGCCGACGCAACCCAGGCAGAGGATGTTAAAAAACTGGTTGATGCGTGTATTGCGCAATATGGACGAATTGATATTTTGGTCAACAACGTCGGTCGCTCGGAGCCGGGTGACCCAGTCTCAATGAGCGAAGAGACTTGGGATGAGCAAATGGACGTCAACGTCAAAGGCGCCTTTCTTGCATGCAAATACGTACTGCCGACCATGGCTGCTCAGGGAGGGGGTTCTGTGATCAGTATTTCCTCAGTGGCCGCCCACCGTTACATTGGTAAGCCACAGGTTGGCTATGCGGCAGGTAAAGCGGCGCTAGAACAACTGATGAAGACAACGGGTGTGATTTATGCGGACCGAGGCGTACGTCTCAACAGCGTAGCACCAGGCTTGATGTTTACACCGCTTGTGAAGCGTTTGGCAGAAAAATACGCAAAAGGTGACTACGAAGGTTTTGTGGCGCATCGCCACAAACAAGTGCCAGCTGGCTACATGGGTGAATCATGGGATGTTGCACACGCTGTTGTATTTTTAGCGAGTGACGAGGCGCGCTATATCACCGGTCAGACCATCGTTGTCGATGGCGGCATCATCTCGGCCACACGCTAACAATCAGGAAAAGAGATGGCAAATCAAACGGGTCGTCTGGCGGGTAAGGTTGCAATTGTCACGGGAGCGGGATGCGTGGGTCCTGGTTGGGGGAATGGTCGCGCCATTGCCGTACGTTTTGCGCAAGAAGGCGCACAAGTCTTTGCGGTCGATCAAGATCTTGCGGCAATGGATGAAACGCTTGCACTGATTCAACAGGCGGGTGGTGATGTCACCCCTTATTCCTGCGATGTCACGAATAGCGCAGCGATCCAGGAATTAGTCGCGGCTTGTTTGAAGCGCTACGGCACCATTGATGTGTTGGTCAACAACGTTGGTGGACCCTCCCGTGGTGGTCCAATCGAATTGTCCGAAGAAAATTGGGATCGTCAGATCGACATTAATTTAAAAACAGTTTTTTTGATGTGTAAATATGTCATGCCGGTCATGGAAGAAAAAGGTGCTGGCGCGATCGTCAATATTTCTTCGACCTCAGGCATTCGGTTTACGGGAGCGCCGCAAGTGGGTTACGCAGCAGCTAAAGCAGGCGTGATTCAGTTCGGACGCGTAGTCGGCGTCGAATATGCAAAAAAGGGCATCCGGATCAACACGGTCTTGCCCGGTCAGTTACACACGCCTCTTGTCGAAGCCACACTCGCTGGGGCACAGAGCGCAGGGGATTCGGAGCGCTTGCTCAAAATCCGTCAGGCGCGTATACCAATGCCCTTCATGGGCGACGGGCGTGACACAGCGAACGCCGTGCTGTTTCTTGCGTCGGACGAGGCGCGCTTTATTACTGGAACTGAGTTGATCGTGGACGGTGGTATGAGTGCCAAGTGCGATTGAGTGAATTGAAATAAAAATTGATGTGTCTCCACATCTTAATAACAAGGAAGTCATATGATGAAAGCAGTCGTTGTCACAGCCAATGGTTTTGAAATTGCCGAGGTCGCCAAGCCAACAGCAGGTCCCGAGCAAGTGCTCGTCAAGGTGCGTGCATGTGGCCTCAATCGCGCGGACCTCGGTGTCCTCGCAGGTGGCGCACATGGCAAGGTCGGCGGCGCAGGTACGATCCCAGGCATGGAGTGGGCTGGCGAAGTCGAGGAAGTGGGTGCTCGAGTCCGTGGTTTTAAGCGAGGTGATCGCGTGATGTGCTCTGGTACAGCAGGGTATGCAGAGTATGCAGTGGCAGACTGGGGGCGTGTCATGGATATTCCAAATGACTCCATGTCCTATGAGCAAGCTGTGACGTTGCCGATCGCGATTCAAACGATGCACAATGCAGTCGTGACAGCGGGGGAGTTGCGCAAGGGTGAAACGGTATTGGTGCAAGGGGCGTCGTCCGGCGTGGGGCTCATGGCGATGCAGATCGCCAAGCTGATGGGCGCCAAGACTGTCATCGGAACATCCACCACGCCAGAACGACGGGCACAGCTTAAAAATTTTGGAGCGGATTTCGCGATCGATAATAGTGACCCGCAATGGCCGCAGCACGCGATCGAAGCAAATGGGGGCAAGGGCGTGGATCTGATTATTGATCAGCTTTCTGGTCCGTTTGGTAATCAGAATCTTGAGGCTTGCGCAATTTTGGGCCGCATCGTGAACGTCGGTCGGATGGCGGGACGTTTCGCAGAGTTCGATTTTGATTTGCATGCACTCAAGCGAATTAAATACACCGGCGTGACATTCCGCACCAGAAGCGTTGAGGAAGTGCGCAGCATTACTTCATTGGCACTGGGTGATTTGGGTGCGCATCTTGAGTCGGGCAAATTATCCTTGCCAATTGACAGCACCTTTGCCTTTGCAGATATCGCTCAAGCATTTGAACGGATGCGGACCAATAAACATTTTGGAAAGATTGTCGTGACCTTGGGCTAGTCTGATGCGGATCGACACACTCGAACAACTCAGGGTGCTGTATGCGGCACCTAAAGAGCGCGCAGTCAAAAAACAATTGGCTTTGCTGGACAAGCATTGCAAGCGATATATCAGTTTGTCGCCATTTGTTGTTGTGTCGAGTCTAGGCGTGGACGAGGTACTAGATGCTTCTCCACGCGGTGGTGCGCCGGGCTTTATAAAGGTACTGGATAACGATACGTTATTGATTCCAGATTCGCCTGGCAATAATCGCCTTGATACCTTGGAAAATATTATTCATACAGGGCGTGTCGGTTTGTTATTCCTCATTCCGGGTGTCGATGAGACCTTGCGTGTAAATGGCAGTGCGCAATTAAGCATTGACCCCGACGACATCGCGCGTTGTACGACAGAAATACGCGCACCAAAGCTTGTGATTCGCGTGACCGTCCAACAAGCTTATTTACACTGTGCCAAGGCCTTTATGCGGTCAAAGCTATGGGATAGCTCTGCTCAGATTGAGCGAAGTCAATTGCCCACGATGGTCGACATGATCAACGAACAAGCGTCGATTAGTGGCGTATTTGAGACGCATGAAGAGATCATGCTGCGCTATAAAAACGAACTCTAAAACAAACGATAAAAACGATATGAATCGGGTGAGACAACAATGACAGCACCACTTGCAGGCATAAAGGTTGTGGAGATCAGCGTGGCAATGGCTGGTCCCTTTTGTGGAATGTTGCTGGGCGACTATGGTGCTGATGTCATCAAGATTGAGCGCACAGGTGTGGGGGATGATAGTCGGGCGTGGTCTCCTTATTTTCACGGCTCGATGGGCTATTACTATGCCTCCGCAAATCGAAACAAAAGAGGCATGGCGCTTGATCTGAAAACCGAAGAGGGTGTGCAGATCGCGCGTGCGTTGATTGAAGACGCGGATGTGCTGGTACACAATTATCGGGTGGGCGCGTTAGAGCGATTGGGGCTAGATTACGAAAGTTTATCGCGTGTGAATCCACGACTCATCTATTGCGCGATTAGTGGCTTTGGTGCGTCAGGGCCGCTCAGTAAAGAGCCGGCGAATGATTTGTTTATGCAGGCGTACGCCGGCTCAATGAGTATTACAGGTGATCCCGAAGGTAGTCCAGCGAAAATGGGCATGTCGGTCGCCGATGTTGGTGGCGGTATGTTCGGCGCAATCGGTGTGATGATGGCACTTGAGACGCGACATCGCACAGGTCGCGGGCAACGGGTCGATACTTCGTTGCTCGAGGGTCATATGGCGATGCTTGCTCAGTTCTTTACGCGTTATTTTTCGAGCGGTGAGGTACCAGGGCCAAGTGGTAGTGGTGCGTTAACAAGCCCGACATATCGTGCCTATCAAGCAAGTGATCAATGGATTGTTATTTCTGCGTTTAACCAGCGGATGTGGAAGGGGTTGTGTGCGGCGCTAGAGCAGCCGGGCTGGGTGGAAGATGCACGCTTTATTGATCCCCAGATGCGTTCCTTGAATCGTCCCTTGCTCATCAAAATGATTGGCGACGAGATTATCAAACAGCCTTTATCGTATTGGGAAGCTCGATTAAAAGAAAACGACGTGCCCTGTTCTCCGGTCAATACAATCGATAAGGTTGTGACGCAACCGCAAGTGCAAGCGAGGGATATGATTCAAGAGATCGAACTCGAAGGGCTTGGGATGATGTCGATGGCGGGCTTGCCAATCAAGATGGGTGAGTCACCTGGCTCGATTCGATTGCCGCCTCCGCGACTCGGTCAGCATACGGCAGAGATTCTTGCGGAAATGGGTTACGCGCAGGAGCGGATCAGGACCTTGGCCGAGCAGGGGGCCATAGGTCTGGATCCAGGCTGGGTCAAGGTAGAAACTACTCCGAGCTCTCCGGGATAAGTTTTTTTACCTTGATACCGAACAGTTTCGCGAAGATAGCGCGGAGCGGTTCGAGTATCAAGACAAAAATCACAACGGACCAGATTCCAATCGCGATAGGACTGGTATAAAAAACAGAAACGTCTCCAAGGCTCATAAATAAACCTTCGCGTAAATGTTTTTCGATGAGCGGTCCTAACACGACACCCACCACCATGGGTGCAAGTTGGAATTCAAGTTTGCGTAGCGCATAGCCGATCAAGGCGATCACCCACAGCATGTATACATCGACCATGCTGTTGCGAACGCTGTAGCACCCTACTGTGGCAACCATCAGGATAATCGGCAGGAATACGTGATTGGGTACGCGCAACAGACTTACCCAGAGGCCGATGAGTGGAATATTCAAGATCACTAACATCGCATTACCAATCAGCATGGAGGCAATCACGCCCCAGAATACGTCGGGATGTGATGTCATCATCATCGGACCAGGCTGAACGCCATGCACCATCATCGCAGCGAGCATCAGTGCGGTCACAGAGCCAAATGGAATGCCGAGTGCAAGCAGCGGAACCATCGACGAGGTCGCTGCGGCATTGTTGGCAGTTTCTGGTCCTGCAACGCCTTCGATCGCACCTTGGCCGAGTTGTTCTTTATATTTAGAAACACCCTTTTCTAAACGATAGGAAGCAAAGCTTGCCATGGTTGCCGAGGGGCCGGGAAGTAAACCCAAGACGAAACCGATTGCGGTTCCCCTTCCGTAAGGCCCCCATGAACGACGCCACTCCTCGCGCGAAGGAAACATCTCTTTGAGCTTGACGGGAATAGGTTTGCCTTGTTTTTGCAACGACTCGACGACAGACATGATTTCTGTCACCCCGTAGAGCCCCACCACCAGTGCGACAAGTTCGACTCCAAGCGTGAGATCCTGTACACCAAAGGTAAAGCGATCTGCACCGGTCACCATTTCTTGACCGATTGTGCTGAGCATGAGTCCAATCGCCATTGGGAAAATACCAGCAGCCAAGGTGCCACCAGAAATGCGTGAGAACAGAAGTAAACCCCCCGCTGTGAGTGCAAAGAATTCAGCAGGACCAAACAGCAAGCCGACATTGGCGAGCGCGGGTGCAAACAGCATGACACCAAGTACGGATAAACCGCCGCCAACAAAAGATCCGATTGCGACGATGGTGAGGACCGCACCAGCACGTCCTTTTTTTGTAAGCTTATAGCCATCGATACACGTGATGACCGAAGCTGACTCGCCGGGCATATTGATGAGCACCGCCGTTGTGGAGCCGCCATACATGGCGCCGTAATACATGCCCGCCATCATGATCAAGCCACTGGTCGGATCCAGTGCATAACTGAGTGGCAGGATCATTGCGATACCAGCGGTTGGCCCTAAACCAGGCAGTACGCCGATTAGAGTTCCCGCGAGTGCGCCCACAAGCGCAGCGAGCAAATTATTCCAAGTGAATGCGACGCCGAGCCCATACAACAAGCCATCAATTGCTTCCATCTCAACTCCTAAAAAGTCCGATGAGTTCGCCGGCTGGCATGGGAACTTTGAGTATCGTGATAAAAATTATATGGATCGCAGCGGTCATCAACAAGGCATAGACGGCACTGCGCCTCCAAGTCAGATTTGATAAAAGACGAATGAGTAAGGTGCAAAATAAAATACTACTGAGTGAAAAACCCGCCCAAGGGATGATAAGAAAGTACACGAGCAAAAGTGCGATCAGTTTGAGTAAGCGCGTTCGATCGGAGCCCTCTGGTAAGTCAAGAGCAGGACTACCTGCTCTTTTGTGCCATCCTTCCCATAAAGATGAAAGGCTCGCTATAAATAAAATGCCTGCAACCAGAAGGGGGAAGACACCAGCGCCGGGTTGATCCATTTCTCCCATCGGAAGCTCAAGCGTCATATGCAGATATCCTGCCGACAAAATAACGCCGACAATACCTGCACCTATGTATCCATGACTTCGACTAATTGGTTGCACAGCGCATACTCCTTTCTAGCTGCGGTAGTCTTGATCGACGGCGATTAATGTTTTTAGCTTCAACATGGATGCGGTATCCATCGTCCCGGATATACCGGGATTTGTTGGCAAGTCACTCACCACATTCGATGCTTTAAGTGCGGCGATCTCTGACGAGGATTTGCCTAGAATTTCGCTCAGGATACTGTTGTTATCTTCGCCAAAGCGGGGGCCGGGTTTTTTAATATGTGCATCGCGAAAGCGCAATTTATAGGGTCGACCAATGATAGGTCGCTCTCCGATGGGCTCAGGATGTTGAACTGTTTCGTAAAACTGACGGTGTTGAAGATGAGGATCGTGCAATAGGTCTCGGCTATTTAAAACAAGGCCCGCTGCAATGCCAAGCGCTTGCAGTTTTTCTAAAAGCGCTTTGGCGTTTTGCGAGCGACACCAGTCTTGAACCAAAGCGTTGATCGATTCTCTGTTTGCGCGACGTGCTGCGTTCGTGCGATAACGCTCATCTATCGCAAGGTGAGGTTGTTGCATCAACTTTGCTAACGCTTCCCATTGTTGATTTGTTTGAATCGTCAGGGCGAGCCATTGGTCGTCCCCAGCAACTTGATATAGATTACTCGGCACGTATTCGGCATGCTCGTTGCCCATCCTGACAGGCTCAGTTCCATCAAGCTGTTTTTGAAGCAGCGGCTCAGGCATGAGTGAGGCACCAAGTTGATACATGCCAACATCAATCCATTGGCCTTGGCCCGTTTTCCTCATATGAGCAATGGCCGCCCACAAGCCATTGAGTCCCGCCCAGCATGCGATGAAGTCAGGATATGACTGCCCCACTTTCCATGGCTTATCATCTCGATAACCTGTGTAATACGTAATTCCCATCGTTGCTTCCAAGGTCGTGCCTTGACTTGGGAAAGATGACCACGGCCCGGTTGAGCCGTAACCAGTGTTAGACAGCATGATCAGTGAGGGGTTGATTTTTTTTAACTCATCGTAATGTAATCCCCACTTACGCATGACACGAGGCGTAAAGTTTTCGAGCACAATGTCGCTCTTGGCGACGAGCTCACGGAAAATTTCCTGCCCTTCTTGTTGGCTTAAATCCATCGCAAGCGATCGTTTGCCGCGATTGACGACATAAAAAATACCAGAGCGATTCCAAGGGTCCTCTGCAGGATCGTTATCCAGATATGGGCCAAAGGCACGGCCACGTGTTTGGTCGAGCTTATGCGGTGCTTCGATCTTGATGACTTCTGCGCCAAGGTCACTCAGAAGCCCCGCCATGTATGGGACGGCAAATACATAGGAAAGATCCAGCACGCGAACGCCGGTCAAAGGCAGAGTGACTTGTGTCATGCGGGCCCCTTGATTTGTGAAAGGATCTCTTGACGATGCTCATCAAGTTTAGGCGAGCGCCGTCGTACAGAAGAAGGCGTAGCAGAAAGTTTGGCTAGTTCGGCAGGAAAACGGATACGCGTCCCTGTGGAGGGGTGTTCGAGCTCGACAAAGGCGTGACGCTCTTGGAGATGTTCGCATGCCAATAAGTCCTCTGCGCTCTGGACAACGCCAAGCAACAATCGCATTTTCGCGCCAGCCAAGAAAACTTCTTTAGCATCGCGATTCTTCACACATTCTTCGAGTAGCGCTTTGACTTCGGGGACACGCTTTTCCCTTTCAGGTGGACTTGAAAATCTTTTTTCAAGGAACTCTGGTCGCTCAAAAAGTTCCGCGAGTGTTTCAAAGGGCGCACCTCCTCCTGTTTGAAAGGCAAGATATCCCTTGCGCGTCGCAATAGGTTCGCCAGCAAACGGATCTTGTACGATCGCTCGTCGACCTTGAACGGCACCAAGGAATGCGTAATATGACTCATTGAGCACGAGTTCGGAGGCAAGACACTCGTGAATCGACACGTCTACATGCTCACCAAACTGGTCGGCCTGGGCCGCGGTATAGGCCATGATGGAGGCGTATGCTGCAGTCAGACCTGCGCAGTAAAAAGATTGAGAAAGACCGTGCTTGAGAGGTGCTCGATCGACCTGGCCGCTAATCTGCATGATGCCACTCATCGCTTGGAGCGTGAGATCACTCGCGGCGTACTGTGCGTAGGGCCCTGTTTGTCCATAATTAGTGACAGAGGTCACCACTAGACTAGGTTTCCATTCGAGTAGTTGATCTACGCCAAGCCCCCACTCTTGGAGACGACCTGGACGAAAGCTTTCAATGACGATATCGCTTTGCATCACAAGCGCTTGAATCACAGCTCTATTTTCAGCCAGTTTTAAATCGAGCGCGATACTGCGTTTATTCCAGTTGAGATACTGAAACAACAAGCTTTGCTCGCCCAATGGCGCGTCATATTTCAGTGGCGCGAGTGTGCGTGCAAAGTCTCCCGTGACAGGACGCTCGATCTTGATGACGTCAGCACCATAGTCCCCTAACAGTCTTGCAGCAAAGGGTCCAGCAATGCCGTGACTCAAATCGAGCACACGTAGCCCGGATAAGGCGCCCTCTGGATCGTTTTTTTCCATTCGAGCAGCCTCTCAGTTAGGTGGTGAGGATTGACGACACTAGAGCTTGGGAGGCACAAACGGATAAGGAATAGCTGAGCCATTTTTGTAAGGCAGAGCAACCGTTGCGGTCCCGGGAGTAGATTCTTTGCCTTCGCCGTTGATGATGCCAAGTTCAATATCAATGAGGCCAAACTCAGGACACTCCCGCTTCCCTGTGATCCGTCCCCAAACGCTGACGGTTTCCTCAACAAGATTCATCGCGCGAAACTGAAAACCTGCCTTCCAAGCCCAGCCCTGTGGACCAGCCCAATCTGCCAACATTTGCATCACAAACTGTTGTTTGAGTGAGCCATTAATCAATAAGCCCGGCAATTTGTCGTGCTCCATTGCAAATGGTTTGTCGTAGTGAATCTTGTGCCAGTTTTCCATGGCAGCAGACCACCGCATTAGATGGGCCGTCGTGAGAGGACCTTTTTCAAGTCCAGGAATGTCCGTGCCGATGACGACATCTTCAAAATAAGGTGTTTTGCCGAGTGCCATGTCATTTCCTCCGGATCTGCGTGCGACGTGTGCGGATGAGTAGGTCACCCTCGCTATTGCGGTACTCTGACTCAGTCACCACTAACACGATAGGACCCTTGCTAGTTTCTTTTTCAGTAATGTCTGCGTAGCGAGACGTCAATTTGATCGTCTCACCGTGACGCGCATAGCGGAAAAATTCAATCTCTGAGCCGCCATTCAACAGTGCATAGCCCGCCAAGGGCTCTATGGCAGGTAAACCTTGTGAACTCGTTGCAGCGACGATGCCATCAAAATCAGGATTCTTTGCATTGTCTTGTATAGGATCGGGTTGCCCAAAGGCGCGCCGAAACATGTGCGTCGGAAATAATGGCGGCGCCACAGGACCGCCATAGCGTGCATTATTTTCACAAGGTGCGCCAAAGATGGGGTCTTCGTACATGATGGCTTGGGCATAGCGTCGAACTGCACCCCGTTCCACCGTATCGCAAGCGATTTCAGTTTCGGATTGCAATCCGATGTATTTTTTAAGGGACTCGGAAAGAGCAGACATGCTGAACCTCTTTGTATGAATGCTAAAAAATTGAAAATGACTAAAAAAATGGTTTGATGGACAGGTGAGTATTAGTTGAGCGTCACTTTTCCGTCCGTCACAATTTTGCGCCAGCGCTCAATATCAATGTTGACGAACTCTTTGAATTCTTTTGGCGGTAAAGGCTGAGTCAGCACCGGATTGCCAGCCTTGATCAATTGATCGCGAATCTCTGGCGTTGTAACAACCTTCACAATCGCAGCATTGAGTTTGGCCAATACCGCGGGTGGTGTTCCTGCTGGTGCACAAAAACCGTTAAAACCTGTAATTAAAAAGCCAGGGAGCGTTTCCCCAATGGTGGGAACATCAGGAAGCTGTGTGGCGCGTTCAGACATCACCACACCGATGGGGCGCAGTCTACCGGACTGAATCAAGGGGAGTGCGGGCTGTAAAACCGCAAAGGACATGGATGCGGTGCCTGACACCACGTCAGCGATTGAGGGCGAGCTACCTTTGTACGGAATATGCAAAATATCGATGCCCGCCATTTGCTTGAAGAGCTCACCTGCAAGATGTCCAGGACCACCTGCGCCGTAGGAGGCAAAGGTGAGTTTTCCAGGTTGAGTCTTCGCGAGCGCGATTAACTCGCGCATATTGGTGACCGGAAGATTTGGATTGACGACTAACACTAAGGCTGCGCCCATGTACATGGTGACAGGATCAAAATCCCGCACGGTATCAAAGGGCAGCTTGTACATACTCGGGTTGGTGGCAAAGGCCGTTGTGCAGACCAAGAGGGTGTATCCATCAGGGGCAGACTTGGCGACATACTCTGTGCCAATAATGGTGTTGGCTCCCCCTCTATTTTCAACAATGACGGGTTGTCCGAGTTGTTCGGTCATGCCTTTTGCAATGACGCGAGCAACGCTATCAGATCCACCACCAGGCACAAAAGGAACAACAACTTTGATGGGCTTGTTTGGAAAGTCTTGCGCTTGTCCAAAAGCTGGGAGCATGACTGTACTCAGAGCAAATAACACACTAGCTAGCACCGACGTGCAGATCGTGTTCTTGAGCTTCATTCGTTGCTCCCCTTATCGTGTCTCGACTGTTGTAAATGTACTGTTGCGTACATATTTTTATATTGCAGTTTTCGTCATGACGCACGTTCAGTCCTGACGAAAATTTATCCTAGCATAAAGCATCCGTCGAAACTAAACGTTTTTCTTCCACGTATCGAATCGCAATGAATTCTCAACATATGGACGTACTTATAAACTTGAACGATGCTTCAATACATTAAAGACTAATAAAAATTCAACCTAGGAGATTGGGACATGAAGATTCTATTTTTTGATGATTTTAAGCTTGGTATTTTGAAGGGAGATCAAGTAGTTGATATCTCCTCTGTCGTAGAAGATATTCCCCATCTTGGCCCGCACGACCTCATCAATGGCTTAATTGAGAGGTTTGACAACTATCGTGCCAAGATCGAGACTTTTGTGCAGAGCCGCAAAGGGATTCCGTTGAGCTCAGTCCGAATTCGGCCGCCTCTGCCGAAACCCGGCCATATAGATTGCATGGCGGTGAACTACATGGAAGATGGCACACGCTCTGCTCCCGCACCGATCAATGCGTTTCAAAAGGCACCGGGTGCCATCATTGGACACGGCGACACGATGATCTTGCCAGATGTGCCGGCTAACATCTTTGAAGGTGAGGCTGAGGTTGCCATTGTGATTGGTAAGCGTGCGACAAATGTTTCTGCCAAAGAGGCGATGTCGTATGTGTTTGGGTATGTCAATTTTGTGGATGGATCTGCGCGCGGTCTTGGGCCGGAGGGAAATGTTTTTTTTCAAATGAAGTCCCGCGATACGTTTGCGCCGATTGGCCCCTATATCGTGACGGCAGATGAGATTCCTGATCCGCAGAAGTTACAGATCCGTTTGTGGAATAACGGTCAGCTCATGCAAAACTTTAATACGGATGATATGGCGCATAAGATTCCTCGCTGTATCGAATGGGTGACGTCGATTCACACACTTGAGCCTGGAGATATTCTTGCGACGGGAACCAATCATCGCGGCCTCAATCCTTTTATGGATGGTGACTTGATTGAGCTTGAGACCGAGGGGCTGGGTCGGCTGGCGTTCAAGGTGCGGGATGATTTAAAGCGGACATGGGCAAGGCAAACGCGCTTGCAACGGGAGCAAGCCAAAGAGCCTGGCGTGCATACGCCTCAACTTAGCGGTCGATACACACCAACAAAATAGTATCGATGCGATCCCGGGTTTGTAACTCGGGATCGCGGTATTTATTGAAAACTATCTATTTAAGACCAAGCTTTGTCTGCGACTGCGTTGCGGGCAGCAATGCGGCCAAAAGCAAAGCATTCGCCGATGTTGCCAGTGCCTTGATACAAATAGCTGAAGATCGAACCTAGCTCTCCTGCACTGTAGAGGCGTGGAATCGGTGTACCATCGGGTCGCACGATCTGAGCACGTGCATTGCGACGCGGACCGCCTTGTGTGTTGAGCATCGATGGTGAGAGTTCAACAGCATAGAAAGGACCCGAGCCAAAAGGCTGAATCATTTTTTCGCGGTCGAAGTCTTCGTCTTTGCCGGTGGCGCATTGTGCATTCCAGCGTTTGACGGTGCTCTCAAGACTACCTTCTGGTAAATTCAAATTTTTGTTGAGCTCTGCGAGGGTCGGAGCAGTCTTGATCCAGCCTTTAGCTAATTCGGCTTTGTTATCAGAACTCCAGCTATAGCCGCTCATGATCTGCGTCCAACCATGTGTAGGCTTGCCATCATAGAGGGGACCATCATCGAACATGGCTTGGTCAAAGATCATGTACATCGGACAAGGTGTGCGCATGGCATGCCACTTGCCATTTTGTTCGACTTTGCCATGGCGCGTTTTGTACTTTTCATCTGTAAAACGCTTGCCATCTGGACCCACAACTACCATGCCGCCCTTCGGCTCGTGAGAGAAATGGAGCGCGATCATTGAAAACGTTGTTGGGTATTCGGGAGTTTTAAGCGCCATCGAGGGGCCGGCAAAGTTATTCATGTGCCAGAGATCGGCACCGAGTTCCATGGCCATACGAACACCATCGCCTTCGTTGAACGGACTGCCCGAGGTATAGCAATAAGGGATGCCGGTCAGGTAGTTGCGAATCATTTCCTGATTGTTTTCAAATCCGCCACAGGTCAGGACGACTCCCTTTTTAGCTTTGAAGTTTAGTGTCTTACCCTGATGAATCGCTTGAACGCCGAGCACTTCCTGCGTCAGAGGATCTTGAATGAGCTTTTGTCCCGGACATTCGTAGCGGACATCAATCGGGCGTGATTTAACAGCCTCAGCCAGCATTTCCCAGGTCTTTGAGTAACCGAGAATGTCACCATGGTGAAACTTGTGGACGCAATCTGAGCCTGGCAGTTCAGGGAACTCAATGCCTGTGCCATGCGTGCCATGCTGATGCTCTTGAGGATCGCCGCCGATCGAGGTGAGCCAGTCGTTGTTCAGACACATCTCTTTGGCCCAAACCTCCACCATGTCGTCAGGAACAGTGTAGGGTCCACAAAGCGCTTTAAGATAAGTGGCCGCACCTTCAGGCGTAGAGGTGTTTAGATAGCCCTGTGCAGCAACGCGCGTATTGCCGCCTTCTTGCCCTTCGGGGGCTTTGTCGAGCATGATGACCGAAGCACCGGCCTCGGATGCGGTAATGGATGTCGCTGCGCCTGCACCACCAAATCCAACGACAACCAGATCAGCTTCGGCATCCCAGACGAATGGCTGGGAATTTTTTTGAGTCATTTGCATTTCCATAGTAAGAGGGTTATTTCATGACGCCTGCGTCTTTAAAGTAGTTTTTATACCATTCGATCTCAGCAGGAAACTTGGACTGAACAGATTTTCCGTCTTCGTAGGCGTAGTCGAGATTATATTTTTCTAGAAGCGCTTTAAATTCAGGCGTAGCCGAGACTGTTTTGAAGGCTGCGGTGAGTTTTTCAGCAACATCATTGGGTAGCCCAGCGGGGGCAACAACAATCATACCGTTTGGGGGATTTGTTGGGGGGCAGCCGATATCTTTCATCACAGGAATATCTGGGCGTTTTGGATCACGCGCGTCCACGTGAAAAGTGACGAGCTCTTTAAAGGCTCCTTGTTCGACAAGTGGAATATGTGAGCCTGAGCCCGCGATGAAATCCACGTGTTTGCCCAGCAATGCAGTGTTGGCAGCTGAGCCCCCCTTTGTCGGAACATGCTTAAAGGTGAGGCCTTTGCAGCGAGCAAATGACTCGACACCGATTTGCTGTTGCGTATTCGGTCCGCTTGATGCATAGGTCATACCAGGATTTTTCTTGGCATGTGCGACAAAATCATCGACGGTTTTCCAGGGAGAGTCGGTGGGTACGACCAGACCACCGATGTAAAAAGAATACTGCATGAGAACCTGAAAATCTTGAGGCTTATAGGCAAGTTTCATCAGCAAGGGACGAACGGTAATGGAGCCCGTTGATGTGACGAGCAAGGTGTAGCCATCAGGCTTTTTGCTGGCGAGTAAGCCGTTCGCAACCGTTGCGCCACCACCCGCTTTATTTTCAACAGCGATCGGAACGCCTAGGATTTTTTCTACGCCCTGCGCCAAAGCTCGAGCAGTCAAATCAGTCGTCGCGCCTGCGGCAAACGCAACATATAACGTGATGGGTTTGTCAGGATATTTTGCAAATGCGGCACCATGCACAAGCAAACTTGTCGAAAGGGTTGCCGCGAATGATGCAAGGCGAAATTTAGTTGTTAGTTTCATGGTTGTCTCCTTTGATGGATAAAAGCGCTTAGGCATTGTCATCGGCCGTTGCAGCTAGCGCACTTCTTTTTTTGCGGATGCTAGGAATCACTGCCGTAATCAGTAATACAAGCGAAACAAATAGAAAGCCTGCAGCGATAGGGCGCGTGATAAAGATGCTCATGCTGCCACCTGAAATAATCAAAGACTGACGTAGAGAGTCTTCGAGAATATTAGTCAGAACAAAGGCCAAGATGAGTGGGGCAGGCTCATAGTCAAACTTTCGCATCAAATAACCAATCACCCCAAAAAACAACATCAAATACAAATCCATCTCACTGCCGTTGATCACGTACGCGCCGATCAGCGCAATAAAGAGAATCAAAGGAAACAGGACGGCATAGCGAACACGCAGCAATTTGACCCATAAGCCGATCAATGGAAGATTCAAGACCAGCAGCATGATATTGCCCACATACATGCTAGTGACTGTGCCCCAAAATAATTCGGGGTTTTTTTCAATCATCATGGGCCCAGGTGAGATGCCATGAATCATCAGCGCACCCAATAAAATTCCCATTACAGCATTAGCCGGTACGCCAAGTGTGAGGAGCGGAATAAATGCAGCCTGAGCTGCGGCATTATTCGCGGCTTCCGGACCTGCCACTCCTGCAATCGCACCATGACCAAATTGTTCTGGTGTTTTTGAAACGCGCTTTTCAACACCATAAGAAATGAAAGAGGCGAGTACTGCTCCGCCGCCAGGCAAGATGCCAAGGAAAAATCCAGTGAATGAGCCACGTGCGATCGGCATCGCAGAGTCCTTCCAGTCCTGGCGGCTGGGTAATAAGTTTTTGACTTGGCTGACTACGACGCCTTGTTTGATCTTTCGTTCAACGTTTAACAATATTTCCGAGACGCCAAACAAGCCCATGGCAAGAGGCGCAATGCCAATGCCGTCTAACAGGTCTGGCACATCAAAAATAAAGCGTGGCATGCCCGTCATGGTATCCATGCCGACCATCCCAGCAAGAAGTCCAACACCCGCCATCATCAAGGATTTCACCATCGATTTTTGCGCGAGATAAGTCAGAATGACTAGGCCCATGATCATCAAGGCAAAGTATTCGGGAGGACCAAATTTCAGAGCAACTTTGGCCAAGGGTGGCGCTAACAGCATCAAACCAATAATGCCAATCGTACCTGCGATAAATGATCCGAAAGCTGCGATCCCGAGCGCGGGTCCCGCGCGCCCTTTCAAGGCCATTTGATGACCATCGAGCATAGTGACAACAGAGGCCGCTTCACCCGGAATCCCGACAAGGATGGAGGTGGTCGATCCTCCATATTGCGCACCATAATAAATACCCGACAGCATGATGATCGCGGTCACGGGAGAAATGCCAAAGGTGATGGGCAGCAAAATTGACATGGCGCCCACAGGACCGAGGCCTGGCAGAACGCCAATGAGCGTGCCGATCAATACGCCAAGAAAACAGAAAAATAAATTATGCGGCTGAAATGCAACTGAAAGACCAATGAGTAGGTTGTCTGCGATATCCATGTGTCCGATGCTTCCCTTAGAATCCGAAAATTCCCGCGGGGAGCGAGATGTTCATCATTTTTTTAAACACCAGATAGGTGGTGACAGTAGCAGCGCTCGGAACGATTAAACACATTATCCACTCGAGACCCTCAAGCCAGCGCATGATGATCACGAGGAGCAAAAAGCTACAAACAAAAAAACCAATGGTTTCAAAGGAAAAAATAAAAAGTAGGATTAGGACACTAATGGCGACTGCTCGCCACCACATGGCACCTTTCCAGAGATCGCGCACACGTGCTTGTGCCTCGGCGTCGCCACTAAATGATTGAAGGACGACAATGATCGCCATGAGTGCGACAAAGCTTCCGGCAACAAAAGTTAAGAAACCTGAGCCAGGCTCCTCCATTGTGCCTAAACCGATGTCGAGTCCGCCATATGCGGCAGCGCAACCAAATAAAAGCCAAAAGAGCCCTCCGACTCGTTCGGCATTCATCGACCTGACTCCTTGGTGCAGATTGTCATGCGTGTCTCCCGTCATTTTGTATCGCTGAGTCCTTAAATGGATTCAGTCGTACTCTGTTATGCCATCATCCTAGGTGGTGGCGATAGCCTTGTCAACACACTGAACGTCCGCATAGAGGACGTGACGTTGACATGAGATTCGTGCTGGGTTTACTCTGGTTTAATCGTGCGCCCCTTGGGTGCACAAAGCGGCTTGCAGTTAAAAAACACAGGAGCAGACATGTCAGACTTACCAAAGCGCGTTCGTATTCTCGAAGAGGGTCCTCGTGAGGGCATGCAGATCGAGAAAGGCCCGATCCCAACAGCACGCAAAATCGAGTTGATTGATAGTTTGTCTGAGACGGGTCTTGAGCAAATTCAAGTGACTTCCTTTGTGAGCCCGAAAGCCGTGCCGCAGATGGCTGATGCGCCTGAGATTGTTGCTGGATTTAAGCGTAAGCCTGGTGTGCGTTACACCGCATTATGGCTAAACGATAAGGGCCTCGAGCGCGCCATCGCAACTGAAAAACTCGATATTCGCGGTTCGCTTTCTTTGACGGCTTCAGAGAAGTTTTTGTTACGAAATCAAAAGCGTACTCTTGAGCAAAACGTTGAAGCAGTTCGTTCAATGATCGGGATGTTTAAGCACTACAACGTGACGATTAATCGCGCCAGCATCATGGCTGTTTTTGGTTGTAATTTTGAAGGCGATATCCCAGTATCTCGCATATTGGACATGATTCAAACGTTTTATGACTTGTCTGCTGAGCATGATTTCAAACTTGAGGTCTTGTCGCTTGCGGATACGATGGCCTGGGCCACCCCCGGCTCTGTGCGCAAGGTAGTCGGTGCGGTGCGCAATAAATTTCCAGACTTGCAATTATCTCTGCATCTGCATGATACGCGCGGAATGGGAATCGCCAATGCCTATGCAGGAATGGAGATGGGTGTTGGCATTTTTGATGCAGCAGTGGCAGGTTTGGGTGGCTGTCCTTTTGCCTCTCACTCGGGCGCTTCCGGTAACGTCTGTACCGAAGATTTAGTCTTTATGTGCAATGAAATGGGTATTGAGACAGGGATCGACTTGGAAAAGTTGATCGAGTCTGCTTTGTTAGCCGAGCAAGTGGTGGGCCATCCGCTTCCTGGCTCTGTCATGAAAGGAGGTTCGCTTGACCGTTTACGTCAAAAGGTCAAAGAGTCTCTGGCGTCTGGCACATAAAGGATTGACGACATGACTCAAATCACACGTGACCTAGGAGCGTTTGCTGCCAACCTCCAGTTTGATCAAATACCAAGCGCAGCACTTGATGTCATTCATACTGGCTTTGCGGATTGTGTGGGAGTCATGCTTGCGGGTCGGGATGAGCCTCCTACGCAAATTTTGACGCAGGTCCTTGCGCCTGCCTCGGGGCCAGCCACCTTGGTATTTGGCGCAAGAACAGCTAGCGCGACAGATGCCGCTTGGATTAATGGTGTGGCAGCGCATGCCCTTGACTTCGATGATGTGGCCATCAAGGGCCATCCAAGTACTGTATTAGTGCCTGCTATTTTGGCCGAAGGACAAGCGCTTGGCTCGACCGGTAAGGAGATGATGGTCGCTTATGCCGTAGGCTATGAAGTATGGGCTGAGCTCGCGCGTCGCGATCCAGAGCACTACCATACGAAAGGTTGGCACCCGACCGGAATTTTGGGTTCGATAGGTGCTGCCGCTGCGTGTGCTTCACTCAACAAGCTCAATGCAGAGCAGTGCGCGATGGCGATTTCATTGGGTGCTTCGCAGAGTGCGGGCATCATGGCCAACTTTGGCACCATGACTAAACCCTTTCACGCGGGGCGCTCTGCTCAGTCTGGTGTATTGGCCGCGCATTTGGCTAAAGCGGGCTTTACCGCCTCTCTTGATGCGCTTGAGCATCCGCAAGGTTTCCTGTCTGCAGTGTCTCCCGGTACGCGCTTTGATGTGACGTCGCCTGTCGAGGCGGGAAAACATTGGAAATTGACTGTGAGTAAGTTATCAGTCAAAAAATATCCATTGTGCTTCTGTACCCATCGTGCCCTCGACGGAATGCTGGATTTAGTTGCGGAGCAGTCTTTCAAGCCAGAGGACATTGAAAGTATTAGTGCCCGGACGAGTTTCCGAAACACTAAAGTCTTGCGTAACCACAATCCTCAAACTGGACTTGAGGCGAAGTTCAGCATGGAATTCGCGATGGCTTCGTGCGTGGTCGCGCAACGTGCTGGCTTGACTGAATTGGTCGATGACTTTGTGCAGCGTCAGGACATTCAAGACTTGATGAAAAAAGTTTCTGTTGAGGCGGATGAGACAGAGCATCCTAATTTACCTGGCTATTCACCCTTTGATCAGATCACTGTAAAAATGAAGAACGGCGAGGTGATCAAGAGTCGAGAGGTCGTGGCTGTGCGTGGCGGGCCAGATTTGCCTCTCAGTCGCGAACACTTATGGAGCAAGTTTGAAGATTGTGCACGCGTAGGCAAGGTTGCATTTTCCGCGCTGAGTTTGTTTGACGCGCTGATGTCACTTGAGACTGTCGCCAAGGTCTCGGATTTGCCAGGTCTAGCCTCGGGGAAAAAGTAAACATATCTTTTTCATTTAAAAGCTTGAATGAAAAAGGGGTGGATTGATCATTCAATCCACCCCTTTTTCTGTTAGCCGCAAATCAGATTTAGCCGACGTATTTTCTAATCATCTCGAGGGTGCGCTCGCGTGCAAGCTTGGCAGAGTCTGCGTTGTAAGAGCCGCGATGGTCGCAATTGAAACCATGATCAGCAGGGTAGAAAAACGCTTGCTCGTTTGGATAAGCCGCCACAACGGCTTTGGCTTTTTCCATTGGAATCGATTGGTCTGTTTCGCCGAAGTGGAACATAACCGGGCAGAGTGGTTTTTCCGTTAGAAAGTTTGGAATACCGCCGCCGTAATAAGGCGCGGAACAGCTAAAGCCAGGAACGCGACTGGCCGCGAGCCAGGCGACTACACCGCCCCAGCAGTAGCCAACGATCGCAGCTTTGCCGGCAGTCTTGCCAAATTCCAGCACGGCGGACACGTCAAGCATGGCGTGGTCAAAGCTCATTTTTTTCATGACTTCAACACCGGCCATGATTTCAGGTTGAGAATACCCCGTGTCGTATTTGCGTTGAACACGGTCAAACAATGCTGGTGCGATGCTGAGATAGCCGTCCGCTGCATAACCATCGGCAACTGATTGGATGTGTTTATTGATACCGAAGATTTCCGGTGCAATCACGACGAGGCCGCGCGGCTTGCCAGCAGGCTCTGCGACGTATGCATCGAACTCGTGTCCGTCGGTTGCTTTGAGCTGAATTGTCTTACCCATTATTGATCTCCTGTTTGAAATTTCTATCAAATTATATGCAATTAACTGCTAGTCTTGAGATCTTGTTTAATATAGTTGACTGAACGGAGCCCCCAGCATGACTGAGCGATTCACGCATATTCTCGCCCCGACAGGACGCCTGAGGGTCGGCTTATATCCCGGTAGCCCAGGCTCGCTGATTGTGGGTGAGACGCCTGAGAGTAATAGGGGGCTCGGATTTGAGCTTGGCCGAGCGTTTGCACAATATCTAAGTGTGGCGTTTGAACCCGTTATTTTTGCAACGAATGGAGAAATATTAGTACAAGCAAAAAATGAACAATTAGATTTTGTTTTTGTGAACGCCACTCCGGTGCGCGCTGAATATCTCGCCTTGGCGGAACCCTTGCTGTTTACGGATCAGACGTATTTAGTCGGACCAAGATGTTTGGTTCAAAAAATTGAGGATATTGATGCGCAAGGGATGCGTGTCGGTGTGTCCGCAGGAAGCACCTCTGAGGCGACGCTACCTAAGCTACTCAGCCAAGCGAAGGTAATTTCAACGAATAGTCTAGATGATGTCATTCGTATGTTGTCCGCTGGCGAGCTTGATGCCTTTGCGACTAATAGAGCGATACTGTGCGAACTCGCCGACAGCATTCAGGGCGCCCGTATCCTCGAGGGTGCTTGGGGGCGAGAAAGTATTGCGATCGGCATCCCTAAGCGTCGTATGCAGGCTCTCCCAGTTGTTGCAGAGTTTTGTGTCTTTGCCAAAAAAAGCGGTTTACTCGCGGCGGCCGTGCGCCGTGCGGGGATGCGCGGCGCACAAATCTAAGTCATTTCGTTGAAGAATTAAAACGTTTTTGTGAGCGAAATCAAAAATCCGCCCTTGCCGAGGTTTTGCAGTTGTGGGTTGATGTAAGAACCGTCTTTTGCATTGGTGCCAACATAGGCCATCGATCCTGAGAATCCACTGCCAAAGTCCTTGGTGACGCCCAGTTTCCAGTCGGTGTACGAGTACAGACTGCTATTGGACATTCCGCCGCCAGCAATTTGACCCGCGACATACTGATATCCAACGTGTGCGTTCAGTGCAAGACCCCAAACGCCAGTGTCATAGTTCACCGTTAAATCTGTGTAGTTCGATCCTGAACTATTCGCAGTACCAAAGAGTGTGGTGGCAGCCCATGAAAACTTCAAATAACCCGTCACTGCATCAAACGTAAAGTTCTGAGCAGCATAAATTTCTGTGGTGTTTGGATTCGCAGCAAAGGCAGACAGATTGGTCGTGGGATAGTAGTACTGCAAGACACCCACGTCAGCCGTAAAACCTTTGGACCATTCATACTTATAACCACCATAGAAATCCATTTCTATAGGTGCTGAGGCATTGTTGCCTGCCAGCGATGCGGAATCGGAAATCCAGCTAATCGAAGAGTTCCAGTTGCCAAGATAAAAGCCACTGGAGTGGGCATAGTCAAAGCCACCTTGAATCGCGGGGCGAAAGTTTGACTGCGAAATGCCGCGGTAGCGGTAGTCGTTGGTCAGGGTCAGGTTGGCGGTAAAGGGGCCAGGCGTGACAACGGATGTCGGCTCAGCGGCTGGTGCGCTTGTTTGAGCAAAGGCGGACGTCATGACGCTTGTGGTCGCCAAGAGCGCTGCGGTAAAACCCAAAGTGGTGAATGCGCGTGAATGACTCATAATGCCCCCGTAAATGGAAAGTCGTGTTTGAATCAATCTCTAAGCAATATGTGTGCCAACCTGTGTCACAAGATGGGCGTGAGATAAAGAGGGGTGTCTCGGCGTGTTCTAGCGGGCTCAATGCGCTAAACAAGGGAGAGGGTGTGCGTCAATCTGGTGCGCCTACCTTGCAATCGAACCTGAATGAGGCAAAAAAAATGCTGCCAGAAAATAAAATCTGGCAGCACTTAACAAACAATGGTCAGGTTTTGACCTGACGCGCAGACGCTACATTTATTCTGCGGTCATCTTTGCGCGAATGATGACGTCTTTCCACTTTGCTGTTTCAGACTTGATGAAGGCCGCATACTGTTCTGGCGTGCTACCAACAACTTCTGTGGCGGTATCCACAATGCGTTTGTTGACATCAGGCATTGCCAGCACTTTAGCCACATCTTGCGACAGTTTGTCGATGATTGGCTTGGGTGTGCCTGCCGGTGCCATGAAACCAAACCAAGCTGTGATCTCAAAGTCTTTGACGCCACTTTCAATCATCGTTGGAATCTGGGGCTCGGCGGGTGAACGCTTGTCGCTTGTGATGGCGAGAGGGCGCAGTTTTTGTGCACGAATATGTGGCAAGAGAACAGGCGTGTTGTGAATCAAAATCTCGATCTGACCACCCAAGCCATCTGTTGTCATCTGCGCGCTGGATTTGTAGGGGATCCCGACAAGCTGAATACCTTCAACCAAGTTGAGTAACTCGCCAGTCAGGTGTTGAGTCGTACCTGGTCCAGCAGTGCCATAGCGCAACTTACCTGGATTTTTTTTCGCTAAGGCGATCAATTCTTGGATGTTGTTAACAGGAACCGAGGGATGAACAGTGACCCAGTTTGGTGTTTTGGTGGCGAGACTGACTGCGATCAGATCTTTGGCTGGGCTGTAGGGCAGCTTGCCGGGGCCCATCAGGCTTTCAGCGACAGCGATTGGTCCGATGGTGTTATACAAAAAGGTATAGCCGTCAGGGGTTGCTTTGGCGACCCGATCCGTACCAATTGTCCCGCCGGCACCCACCACGTTTTCGACAATGACCGGTTGGCCCCACATTTCTGAAAGTTTTTGGCTGATCAAGCGAATCTGACCGTCTGGTGCACTACCAGGTGGCGCAGGTACGATCATTTTGACTTGCTTTTCAGGCCACTTAGTCTGGGCTTGCGCAGAGTCGGGGGATACGAGGCCGTAAGCCATCACAGTGGCTAGAGCAGCGGTGAGGCCGCGTTTAAACGTCAATTTCATGTTGTCTCCTGATGTCTTGAATATTGTTGACACCTTATTCTAAACAAGTCGGAGCCTTCGTTGTCACATCGCTTTCCCTAGTCGAAATTAGGTAAAAAGGGCGATTTATTACCAAGATGATCATTGTTTGATGATTTCATCGTTGTGTTCACCAAGCCCTGGGGGGCAGCGACCGGCTTGACCGGGCGTGTCAGAAAGTTTGATGGGTAAACCCACGCCCCGGTAGTCTGGCCGTTCAATCACCATATCCCGAGCATAGGCATGGGGTTGCTCAAATGCCTCGGGGACTGTGTTTACAGGACCTGCGGGCACGCCCGCATTCATCAGCGCTTCGCACAGCGTCGCGCGGGAAAAGTGTTTGAGTGCGCACCCGAGCGCTTGACGCAAAGCCTCCCGATTGGCCATGCGTTGGCTATTGGTCAGAAATAATGGGTTAAGACAAAGATCTTCGCGATTGATATGTTTACAAAACCTAGCGAACTGGGCATCGTTCACAATACCTAAAAACATTTGCCCATCTTGCACATCAAAGCGATCATAGGTGGGGATGTTGGGATGCGCGCTGCCTGTCAAGGCGGGAGCTTGCCCAGAACTCATCCAGTTCAAGCCATGCGGAATCAGCATGCTCAGCGCCGTATCAAAAAGAGTCGCATCAACGCGCTGCCCCCGCCCAGTCCGTTGCCGCGCCAAAAGCGCCATCAAAATACCCGAAAAAGCGGTGTAACCGGTCACTTGATCCACAATCGGGACACCAATACGCGTTGGACCGGATTGGACATCCCCATTGATGCTCATCAGGCCGCACATCGCTTGCAGCACTGCGTCATAGCCGGGCAAGCCTCCAAGAGGTCCCGTCCTGCCAAACCCAGAGATACTGCAATAGATCAGTCGTGGAAATTGACTGGCGAGGGTTGTCTCATATCCCAAGCCCCATTTCTCCATCGTACCGGGCAAAAAATTTTCAATGAGGATGTCGGCTTCGGATAACAATTCACGGATAACGGCTTGTCCGTGGGACTGACCTAAATCGAGACAAATGCCGCGCTTTCCCCGATTGAGCGCAGAAAAATATGCCGCTTGATCGGGTTTAACAAAAGGAGGCCCCAGCCGTCTAGTTTCATCCCCTGCGGCAGATTCCACTTTGATGACATCCGCACCATGATCTGCCAACATCTGTCCACAGAAGGGACCTGCCACGACACGTGAAAGATCCAACACACGAACACCCGCCAATGAACCCGTTGACTGTTCAGTGTTGAGCCAAGCGTGTGGTGTCAGGTGTTCGCTCATAGACTTATCCGCGACTAGGAAGCTCGACCACACCCGTACCCAGCACAGAGAGCTCATTATCCTGATTGTGGGCTTCTTGAGAGATTTCAACCAAATGACGGTTGCCCTCTTTATATTTTCTGACGACCTTCGCATTGATGAAAATCATATCGCCCTCAGGGTTGTGTCGTCTGATCTTGCAGGTCGCCTTGCACAGGAACCCATCGTCCCCCATCCAGTTTGTCAGCTGGTGGGTCAGCCAAGAGCTCCGCTCAGGACCGTAGTCATAGGCACCAGGGGCACCGACTTCGAGCGCGAAATCCTCTTCCCAATGTACACGCTCTGGCACGTCAGGAATTCCAAAACGGTTTTTGATGCCAACGCCCGGATGGGCGTCAATCAATTGCCATGCCAATTTATTGGCGCGAATATACAAGCCACCCCAGCCTTGAGCATAGGCAATGAAACCAGTTACGGTCATCGGGCCTTTAAACAAAACGGGCAGTGCTTCACCCTCTGTCACATCTTCCCAGTACCGTGTATTGGCGCCACGGACTTCTTCGTTTGCATAGAGTTTGTATGCCTCTTTAATCTGATCATCCGAATACGTGACATGACCTTTTTCTTGAACGGAGGTGTATTTAGTCCCTTTCTCTCTGGCGTGATCACGCTCTGTGCGAAAACACCATGTGTCGGCCTCAGCAAGCTTGTCGCCCGTTTGATTAAAAAAATCGACATGGTAGATTTGTTGGATCGCTTTGCCCGCAAAGCGTGTTTCGTGCTCGATACAGTCCTTCAGGTACGCCTCGGTACTGATGACGTCGTTACGTTGCGCATATTTGTGCCATGTCCAATCTGAGCCAGACCACATGGCATGCACGCCGGGCAAACCACCGACATAGCCTGAAACGATCCTGCTGGTCGAATAGAGGAAACTTGGGAGTGCAACCAGTCCGCCGTGTTTCGTTTTGGCTGCATATGCGGGATCGCACCAAAGCGGATTGTCGTCTCCAATCCCGTGTGCGTAGTGACGGATGTTGTCACGTGTCGCTTCATGGCACCAAGGCTCTGCCGTGGCACCTATTTTGACACCAATGCGTCGACGTAAATCATCTAGCCCTTGCTCGGTGATTTTTGGAAAATTTCTTTGACCTGCAGAGGAGGATGACATGGCTGTTTCCGACAATGAAAAATGATTAGAAAGAAATGCGTAAATGGCTTTATTGCAAAGGGTTCGCGTGCGCGTGATCCAGCTCTCGCTCTCGTAGTTTTTTGCGGTGAACTTTTCCTGCAGGTGTTTTTGGAAGTTCAGTGACAAACTCAATCTGACGCGGGTATTCATGTTGACTCAAGCGAGTCCGCACAAGTGTTTGAAGTTCTTCTATAAATGCTTTGTCCCCGTTTCGTTGTGTCACGATAAAGGCTTTGACAGACTGTCCGCGCAACGCATCTGGTATGCCGATTGCTGCCGCCTCTGTGACATCAGGATGCTTGAGCATTGCATCCTCGATTTCAACTGCACTCATCGTCCAGCCTGCTGAAATGATGACGTCATCTGCGCGGCCACCATGAAAGAAATAACCTTCTTCATCGGTACGGCCGAGATCTTTTGTCGGTATCCATTGTCCTTTGCGCCATACTTTCAGCTCTCCAGTCACTCCAGGTGGGCAAGCAATGCCTGCGCTGTCTTGCACTTGAACCTGAGCACCAGGAATTGCCTTACCCAGGGAACCTTGTTTAACGACAAAGTCTGGTGCGCCCGGGTAACTCACTAAAATGACACCGATCTCAGTCGTGCCATACATGCTGCACACTCTGATACCGAAGGTTTGATCGATAAATTCTTCAGTGGCACTATCAATGGGCTCGCCGGTGAACGACATCTTCTTTAGATGGTACGAGTAACGAGAGGCAGACCCTGCATTTTTCATCATGCGATAGTGGGTGGCTGCAGCAGAAATATTCGTGAATCGATGTTTGTCCAAGCTTTTGAGCAAGTGATCAGCATTAAATTTTCCTGCAAAGGCGCCGACTGTGAGTCCGAGCGCCATAGGAGCCAGAGTTCCGTGCCATAACCCATGTCCCCAGGCAGGAGAAGAGGGGCACATAAAGCGGTCGCCCGGTCGCAGCCCGGTGCCATAGAGTGCTGCGACCATGAGAGTCACAATCGAGCGATGTTTATGTTTGACTGCTTCAGGGAGTTCACGCGTCGTACCTGAGGTGTATTGAAAGATTGCATAGTCATCGGCGCGGGTACAAGGCGTGAAAGCGCACGAATATTGACTCAGCGACGACAAAAACGAAGCATCAGCGAGTTGAGTACGTTTAAGCATTTCACGATCGACAATGCCAATCTTTTCTTCATTGGTAAACAGCATGGCTGGCGCGCAGTCTTGGATGCGAAGCTGCAGACCATCTGGTCCAAAAAGTGTGAACAACGGGACAGCTATTGCTCCCATTTTCATGATGCCGTATATGCAGGCGTAGAATGCAAGCGATGGTTCCAGCATCACTGCGACACGATCTCCGGCTTTGATCTGGTGCGCGACAAGATAGTGTGCAACCTGTGAAGAACGATCTGCTAACTCACGATATGAAATGATCTCATCCGGCCCATCGGATCGAGCAACAATCAATGCTGTTTCATCACTGCTTGCGTAGCGGTCAACGCACTCATGCGCGATATTGAGTTGTTCTCTGTTGCCATTAAACAGCTCCCACAGTTTCTCTGAGGAAAAATGTTTTTGTGCATCCGCATACGAAAAGTATTCGGTGAGCCTAGTCATGAGTTGTCTCTAAATATTATTGATATTTGTTCTAGTCAATTTAACGATCCAAAGTCTTGTTGTCAAATAAAAATGTTTATTGTATAGATACAATAAATATCAATACAATTGACACATGAAAAATCCGACTGAATCTGTCCTGAGTGTGCCCCGTATACGACCGGTTCCTGCCGTGTCGCGCGCGATTGCCATCTTGCGTCTACTCGGTAAGATGCGCTCGCCCATGGGTGTGAATGCAATTGCCCAGTCTCTAAAGATAGTGCCGAGCACGTGTTTACATATTTTGCGTGCACTGACTGAAGAGAAATTAGTTTCGTTTGATCGCACAACCAAGCACTATCGGCTTGGTGCAGGTATGTTGACCTTGGCACGTAGCGCGATCGAGGCCAATGCTTTCCCTTTGTTGGTGCAGCCCGTCCTCGATCAATTCTCGACCCAATGGGGTGTGACTGCGATTGGGGTGGATGTTGGTGATCCGGACCAGATGGTGGTGGTCGCACTTTCGCGTTCCAATATTCCGTTTCGGCTACATGTTGATGTAGGGAGTGTGTTTCCTTCCTTGCTCAGTGCAACAGGCCGTCTGGTGGCTGCTTTTGGAGGCCAGTCAGAGGCAGAAATAAAAAAACGATTTCTGAAATTGCGTTGGGATAAACCACTCGATTTCAAAGTCTGGAACAAAGAGGTTGTATTTGCTCAAAAAAATCAATACAGCATGGATCGAAACGCCTATATCGCAGGTGTGACGATCGTTGCAGTTCCTGTGCTCACACCCACAGGAAAAATCTCACATACGATTGTTTGCGCAAGCTTGATGGACGCACTGAATAAAAAACAGCTCACACAATTGGTCGGAGAAATGCAAGTGGAAGCACGACTGATCGCTGACCAACTTTTTACTTGAGCCAATACTGATTAGGAAAATGATGCAGCAAATATTCAACCCCCAAGAAAATGGCTGGAAAGTGTGTCGCGTAGAAGGTTTTTTTTCAACGATCGGGCCGCTTTGGGCAAGGCAAACTGAGAATACTTGGGAGTATGGTTTGCAAGTCGAGTCCCGTCATGAAAACCCGCTCGGAATCGCTCACGGAGGCATGCTCGTATCTTTTATGGATCAAGCCATCAGTATGATTGCTTGGAGCGCGACAGGCCGCAGGCCATGCGCAACAGTCCAGTTAGATACGCATTTCTTATCCCCAGCAAAAGCGGGTGACTTTATCGTTGCACAGGTGGAGGTGACACGCTCGAGTTCAAGTCTTGTTTTTATGCGCGGTGTCTTGCGTGTAGAGGAACGGGAAATTATGACCGCTCAAGGCATGATGAAAATCATTCATCGCTCATCTGACTGATACGGACAATTGTTCAAGTAGGCCTTGAAGTTTTTTGTACGCGTCATTGCGCGAGTCAGGATGGGGACCTACGTGAACACCCTGACCTGGATTGACCCCGTTCGGAACTTCTTTGCGCAAACGTACCTTGCCAGTTGGACTATCAAAGCCGTGATGGGCGTCAGGGTACACATAGACTTGCGCATCGACGCTGCGCCCCAGATCAATACATGGTTGCGGTGGTGTCCAGTCATCCAGTCCCCCAATAAAAAGCGTCAGCGGTACCTTTGTACGGTAATTGCGAGCGAGTTGAGCAGAACAGCCGGGATAGAAAGCAACCGCTTGATCAATCAATGTTGTGATCTTTTCATTGGTGAGTGCGGCATCTGCACTCTTTGGTGATTCAATGGTTTCTAAAACCGTCGAGCCGCCATTTGACCAACCTAACAACACGCTTTTGAGCTTTGGTTGGACTGGATTTGTTAAAGCTTGCGGTACCCATTCTTGAGCTTTTACCCATTGCGCTGTTGCAAGGGCGTCTGCCTTACGCTGGGTTTGTTTGATCGTGCGTTCGGAGAATTTTTGAGTACAAATTTCACGACGGCCACGCGTTGTAAAGCTATCTGGAAAGACGGCGATCCAGCCAAGTGCGTTGGCATATTGGGCCATTGCGGCATGTCGGGATGACAGTTTGTCACCATTTTTTGTGTTCGTTGAGAGTAAGCCACCGCAGCCATGAAGTGCGATAAGTACGCCTTTTGGCGTATCTAATGGGGTAAAGACATGCAATGAAATGTCAGGAAGGTTCGTAACAGGCAACGTGACCAGATATGCCTTCTCAGCCGCGTAAACATTGGTTATAAGGGCTAAAAATAGAAGATGAATCAGTAAGAATTTGTGTTTGAATTTTGACAATTGTGTTCCAATTACAAGGAATGTTTTACCTTGTGAATGATTAAATCAAAAAGCCAGTTCCGAACATCGGAGATCAAAGATGAAATTTACGCTAAAGAAAAGTACTGTTGCACTTGCCTTGGCCGCAGGCGCATTGATGTCAACACAAGCCTTGGCACAGAAACAACCCAATATTCTGATCCTTTGGGGCGATGACATTGGACAGTTTAATATCAGCGCCTACAACATGGGCATGATGGGCTATAAAACCCCCAATATTGATAGCATCGCTAAGCAAGGTGCACTTTTTACAGATTGGTACGGTCAGCAAAGTAGTACAGCAGGCCGCGCAGCCTTTATTACCGGTCAGTCACCGATTCGCACAGGACTGACAAAAGTCGGTCTACCAGGGACGCCCGAGGGCATGCGTAAAGAGGATCCAACGCTGGCAACGCTGCTGAAAGCACGTGGCTACAAAACGGGACAGTTTGGTAAGAATCACCTTGGTGATCGCGATGACATGCTGCCTACCGCACATGGCTTTGACGAGTTCTTTGGCAACCTGTATCACCTGAACGCCGAAGAAGAGCCAGAGAATCCTGACTACCCGAAAGATCCAGAATTTAAAAAGAAATTCGGCCCTCGCGGTGTTATCCACAGCTTTGCTGGTGGAGCGATCAAGGATACCGGTCCCTTGACACGTAAGCGCATGGAGACGATTGACGATGAAGTCATGGTCAAAACTCTCGACTTTATGGAGCGTTCCAAAAAAGAAGACAAACCCTTCTTTATCTGGTGGAACTCCACTCGCATGCACATCTTTACGCACCTCAAGGAAGCGTCAAGAGGCAAGACCGGACTTGGTGTGTATGCAGACGGTATGGTTGAGCATGATGGTCATGTCGGACAGATTCTCGCCAAGCTCAAAGAGCTCGGTCTAGATGAAAACACCATCATCATGTACTCGACAGATAACGGAGCAGAGACCTTTACCTGGCCAGATGGCGGTACGACGATGTTCCGCGGCGAAAAGAACACAAACTGGGAAGGCGGTTATCGCGTTCCTGCAATGATCAAGTGGCCTGGCGTGATTAAGCCAGGCACTATCAATAACGACATCGCCGCGCACGAGGACATGGTGCCAACACTATTGGCTGCAGCGGGTGACAAAACCGTTAAAGAAGATCTCCTGAAGGGTCGAAAGATCGGGCAAATGAACTACAAGGTCCATCTTGATGGCTACGATCTCGGTCCCGCACTGAAAGGCGAGCAAAAAGCTTGGCCACGCCGTGAATTTATTTACTGGACGGACGATGGTAGTGTTGCAGCCCTGCGCTACGACAACTGGAAAGTGACGTTCCTGCAGCAAGAGGCAGAAGGCCTGGAAGTTTGGCAAAAGCCTTTCACTGTGTTGCGCGCTCCAGCATTGACTAA
The DNA here is from genome assembly GCF_049655405.1 of Zwartia sp. Lineage (GTDB taxonomy): Bacteria > Pseudomonadota > Gammaproteobacteria > Burkholderiales > Burkholderiaceae_B > Zwartia. The sequence continues at coordinate 111,042 of NZ_JBASJR010000009.1, read as the reverse complement.
CCTGCGAATGGATCCGTTCGAACGTGCTCAGCAAGAGCATGCGATGGGTTATCAGCGTTGGTATCTTGATCGCATGTTCGCCATTGCACCCGCGGGCGCCTATGTTGGTAAGTGGCTCCAGAGCTTCAAGGAGTTTCCTCCACGCCAGAAGCCTGGTAGCTTTAACCTTGATCGCGTGATGGAGTCCGTGACGCGTTCGCAACAAAACTAAGTAAACGCATGTGTTCTTAACGACCTATGCACGCTAGACTCACTCCGCCCTCACCCGGCGGAGTTTTTTATGGTTCAAACAAATAGGCAGGAAGATGTCATGAAGAAAACGATCGCAGGCATACTGTTTTTTATTACGCTCAATGCTTTCGCTCAAGGCCTGCTGCCCGCTTGGAATGAGGGGCCGACAAAACAGGCACTATTGAGCTTTATTGATAAAACCACAACAGAGGGCAGTCCTGAGTTTGTGCCAATTCCTGAACGTATTGCTGTTTTTGATAACGACGGGACTCTCTGGAGTGAGCAGCCTATATATGTACAAATTGCGTTTACCTTTGACCGAATCAAAGCGCTTGCGCCCCAGCACCCCGAATGGAAAACAACACAACCTTTCAAGGCCGTACTTGAAAATGACATAAAGGGGGTGATGGCCACGGGTAATAAGGGCCTTTTTGAGCTGATTGCTGCCACACACGCAGGCATTGACACTGAAACTTTTCAATCGATGGTCACACATTGGCTCAAGACCACACCTCACCCTAGAACAGGTCGCCCATATACCGAAATGGTCTATCAGCCCATGTTGGAGTTACTCGCACACCTCGAGTCTCGCGGCTACAAAACCTATATCGTTTCAGGAGGTGGCATTCAGTTTATGAGGCCTTGGACTGAGATGGTGTATGGCATCCCTCCAGAACGCGTGATCGGTAGTTCAATTAAAACAAAGTTTGAAGTCGTCAATGGACAGCCACGATTGGTGGGAACACCCGAGATTCAGTTTATTGACGATGGCGAAAATAAACCAATCGGCATTCAAGAGCGGATCGGACGTCGTCCGGTGATGGCCTTTGGAAACTCAGATGGCGATCTGGAAATGTTGTGGTGGACGACTGCTGGCAAAGGCCCGCGATTTGGGATGCTGATTCGACATACCGATGACGTAAGAGAAGTTGCCTACGATCGCAAGTCGTCAATTGGGCGTCTCGATAAAGCGCTGGATATGGCGCCGGCAAAAGGCTGGGTAGTGGCGGATATGAAGAATGACTGGAAAGAAATTTTTCCGCCTAAAAAATAAAAATGCAGGTGAGTCTTTAGTCGGGTAGGCGTCCAAGATGTTTCAAAATACGCACGACATCTGGGCCAATATGATCATAGAAATGATAGAGCCCAGAACATAAATAGTTCATGCCCGCTTCGCCGTCACGACTTTTGATGAGTCTGTTTTTTGGACACTCGCCCCAGCAAAGCTGTAGATAATCACAACTACGGCATTGCTTGGGCAAGGTGTCACGCTTATCCATGCCAAACTTTTCCTGTTCAGCGGAAAAGGCCATATCACCCAAATGCGTTTCAGTGATGTTACCCAGGCGGTATTCTGGATAAACAAAGTGGTCACACGAATACACCTCACCATCATGCTCGACTGCCAGTCCCTTGCCGCAGAACTCCGCTTGTGTACATGTCTGTGCAGGTAGGCCACCCGCTTGCGCGATTGCCGTCTCAAACAGATTGACGTGGATGCGACCAAAATCCGTTGCGAGCCATTCATCCCAGACACCGGCCAAGAAAGTGCCATAGTCATCAGGATCGACGGACCAGTCCGTCACAATTGAAAGCGGATGGCCCGGTTTTGCACGCGCTGAGTCTTGCAATGGCGCACTGGAGAAATCCATCTTGCCCGGTGCGGTTTCCTTGAATGCACGTGGTTCAACTGCAGGATTGAATTGAACACGCCAACTACCGACCTCATCGACTAAAAATCGATAGACCTCTTTGGGATGCTTGGCATTCGCACGGTTGACGACACAAAGGGCGGCAAAGGAAATCTCCGCTGCAACGAGTTTGCGCGCAGCACTCATGACGAGATCAAAGGTTGGCTTGTTATTACGTGTTTTTCGGTAGCGGTCATGCAATTCGCGTGGACCATCGATAGATAATCCAACATGAAAATGATGTTTTTTTAGAAAGGCAATCCACTCATCGTCGAGCGCAATGCCATTTGTTTGTAAATCATTTTCAATGCGCTGACCTGGTTTGGCGTACTTGGCTTGCAGTGCAACGACACGCTCATAAAAGGGCAGGCCCATTAATGTGGGCTCGCCACCCTGCCAAGAAAAAACAACTTGGTCGCCCGTCTGACTTTCGATGTATTGACGAATATGTTGTTCAAGCGTTGGCTCGTCCATCCGCGCGTGTGGCTTGTGCTCGAGCAATTCTGTCTTGTGCAGATAGAAACAATAATCACAATCGATATTGCATTCCGCACCGGAAGGCTTGTTCATCGCGTGAAAACGATAGTGCCTACCGACAGGAAGTGCGGGCAGTTTGAGTGTGGGTGTTTGCACAGAAGACTTTTGCAATTTATTTGTTGATTTTTGTGATCTTGTTGCCTTGGATGCCGACACCTGCCATCAAGCCTTTTTGGCTAAATACAAAGGCGTAGATATCTTTTTGCATCGTCGTGGTGGTGGTTGAGTTTCCCATGCCTTGGTCAATCACCACAATACTTGGGCCGACGCCGACTTCAAAGCCTTGAGCGACATCAAGTGCCTTGACCGCATCTTCTTTCATGAAAAAGAGAGCGTAGCCATATTCTTGAGCGCCGGCCTGGAAACCAAAGGACGCGCCGCCAGTATTGTAAAAAGCAGTCGCTCTATCGCCACGCCAGAGCACGCCTTCACCATACTGACCACCAATCATCAGTCCTGCTTTTTTGACATTCGGAAAAACCAAAATTGCTGCTGCTTTTGTGCTGAGCTCTCTCGCAGTCGCATTTTGAGCAATGAGGGTGTTGAGGGCCGCACGTGAACTACGCTCAAGAGCTGCGCGGGACTCTGCATGTGCGCTCGTACCAAGCACTGAAGTGATCGTCAATGCCAGCATGACGAGGGTATTTCTGAGTGAGATTTTCAGCATGATGTGTATGTATGTTTAAAGAAAATGAGGTCGCAGAGGCACGAATTTTCTCGGCTAAAGGACAGGTGCTCAGAATACACGCAACTTTAATAATTGGATACTTTTGCTCTCGAGTCTAAGGCCTGATGGATGTACCATTTGGCGTACGCCAAGGTTGGTGCCCTCAACGTTCAAGAGTACTCAATAAAAAGATTTTTCATCAATAGAGAGCAGTGGAAATGCACTCAAGGCGCCCGACGGTTCGAGCGCTGTCGCGGCACTCAGGTAGCTTTCGTTGAGCTCTTGCATCGTATTGACGCCAAGCAATCCCAGACAAATATTGACCTCTGCCTCGAGCAGTTCAAGTGTACGGACTAAGCCCGCGGTGCCATCCGCCGCCAATCCGAAACATTGCATTCGACCGATCCCGACCATGTCAGCACCTGCAGCAATCGCTTTTACGATATCGCTGCCGCGATTGATCCCGCCATCTACGATCACTTTCGCACGTTGATTGACGGCTCGAATGACCTCGGGCAAAACAGCCATCGAACCAAGACCATGATCGAGTTGCCGTCCGCCGTGGTTGGAAACATAGACCATGTCCACACCATGCTCAACGGCCATGGCGGCGTCCTCAGCAGTTGCGATGCCTTTCAGTATCAGGGGAATCTTTAATTTTGACTTTAAGCGGTCTACATCTTTCCAGGTCAGCTTGGGTTGGTGCTCACGTCCTGGCACTGCACTACGTCGAATGTTCCGCTTGGCAAGGTCGCGCTCACGTCGGCTGTAAATAGCGGTGTCAACAGTCAGGCAAAACGCAGCATTACCCGCATCTTGCGCACGGGCGGCGATATCATCGACCCAGGCTGCGTCGCCATGCACATAAAGTTGAAACAAGCGCATGGCATCAGGGGCCGCTTGCTGTACGGCCTCAATGCCAGGTTCGCAAACGGAGCTGAGCATGTGCGCCACACCGAACTCACCAGCCGCACGCGCAGCGGCTGCACCTGCTTCGGGAGCAAAGAGCTCTAAGCTGCCAACAGGGGCGAGAATGACTGGAAGGCGTAGCGCACGTCCTAAAAAGGTCGTGCCACCAGTGACATGGCTGACATCCCTGAGAACCCGGGGGCGGAACGCCAGCGCATCAAGCGCAGCTCTGTTGCGGCGCAAGGTCGTTTCTGTTTCAGTGCCGCCTACGATGTAGTCCCAATGATCATGATTGAGCTTTTGTCGGGCTTTTTGAATGATTTCGTGCAGTGTGAGAAAAGTTTGTTGTGTTGCCGTTGCGGATGTTTGTTTTTGGGTTGTCATTTGTCGTAGAAGCCAGCTTTCTTTTGTGGATGGTTTACCATCAAGTTAGGCGGCGCAATCGTATTTGTCAACCGCACTTTCGAATCAGCTCAATGTAAGAGCGGTGGCCACTATTTGGATAAATGATATGAGTCAAGATTTACTTTCACAGATTGCGCCGACAGGAACGCTGCGGGCAGGAATCAATTTGTTGAATTTTCTGCTTGTGACCGGAAAGAGTGCGGACGGCATGCCCGAGGGGGTGGCACCGGATATGGCGCGCGCGATTGCTCATAAGCTCGGTGTGCCTCTTGAACTTGTGCCGTTTGCGACACCAGGGGAGTTGGCAGATGCTGCACCAGAAGGCGTGTGGGATATCGGCCTGATTGGTTCTGAGCCCGCACGTGCAGAGAAAATTGATTTCACGACAGCGTATGTAGAAATCGAGGCAACGTATTTGGTGCCTGCCGGGTCAACATTACGGCATGCTTCTGAGGTCGATCAGGCGGGCAATCGCATTGCAGTGGCGTCTCGCAGTGCCTACGACTTGTGGCTTGTCAGAAATATTAAACATGCCACGTTGATGCATGCAGAGGGTTTTGATGCCACCTTGAAATTATTTATGGATCAAAAACTCGAAGCCATGGCGAGTTTGAAGCCAGGCTTGCTCAATGACGTGGAAAAGTTACCTGGCTCACGTATCCTTGAAGGAAATTTTACCGCGGTGCAGCAATCTGTCGGTGTTCCCAAAGGACGCACAGAAGCCGCGCGCTGGCTGCAAGACTTTGTGCAAGAGGCTAAAGCTTCAGGTTTTGTGGCCGAGTTGATCGCGAAACATCAAGTCCGGGGGCTATCCGTAGCACCTTAGTTATAGAGCGCGATACATACAGCACTATAACTAATTGATTAGAGACACCAGCGCTGAACTTGTATCTAATGAAAGCTTGTAGTTCACTGATGGAGAACCATATGAAACAGACTAAAACCGTTGCGCAAGAGACTTCCGCTCAAGAAAAGTTACTGGAGGGGATGAAATCCGCGCTGGATGAGGCAGAAGGTTTTCTGAGAGATGCGGCAGCTGCGAGCGGAGAGCAGGCAACAGAGTTGAGAGCCAAAGCTGTCGAATCTCTGCGCGCAACACGTGAGGCACTCCACGACACTAAGCTGTCCGTCGTGAGAGAGGGTAAGCGCGTCGCACGCGAGGCCGATGAATACGTGCATGACAATCCATGGCAGGCGATTACAGCGGCTGGGGTGATCGGTTTGGTGGTTGGTTTGTTAATCAGCCGACGCTAAGCTGAAATGAGCGTACGTGAAAATCTGAGTGTGGTGGCAAGCGACCTCGTGTCGATGCTGCGCACTCGTGTCGAACTCTTTAGCTTAGAAGTTGCCGAGCAAAAACATCGACTTTTTTCGATGGCCGCCATGTTGCTTGCGGCAGGGCTATTCCTGCTGCTTGCAGTCGTGGTGGCATCATTCTTGGTGATCGCCTTCTTTTGGCCAACGGAGTATCGTTATTGGGCGATTGGTCTGCTCTCACTTGCTTATGCTGTCGCGGGTATTGTCTTGATCTGGGTGGTATGTCACCGGATTAAAACTGAGTCAGCCCCGTTTGCTGTGACGTTAGAAGAACTCCATCGAGATTTGGTGGTGCTCGGTCAATTACGTGAATCTTTTGTTGAGGGGGTGCGCGAGCCAGACCCTACTGCAGAGTCTCCGTTGGAACAAAAAAAGCGGGGGCATCATGAGTGATCGTCGCGTTGCCTTACCGGCACGTTTAGCTCGGATCGAATATCTGCGTGCGCGAGCGGCTTATGAAAGAGAGGCACTATCTTTTCACACCGAGCAACTCGGTCGTGAGCTGAGTCCAAAGCGTTGGTTGGGGAGGCTGTTGCATGCGCGGCGTTTTTCCGGGGATGGTGAACGTTCAGGGTTTGCCGGATTGATTGGACAAGGGCTTTCTCTTGCTAATCAGTACCCCTATGTGACTGCAACAGTTTCATCTTTATTTATGGGCAAGCGCTGGCGTTGGCTCAAGTGGATTGGCGTGGGCGTTGCTGCCTGGCAGGCTGTTGCGGCTACTCGATCACAAAATAATCAAGCCGAGCCGGAGCCAGACGAACACAGTCCGTATTGAAGCTCTACTCTGTGCTTGTACCGCCGCCGAGTAGGCGAGAGTTTTTGTCAGTGCGAAACACAAGAGGGTGCTCCACTGGAGACGGTTGGTTTTTATCAGAAAACTTGGCCGCTTCACCTATCGCAAGTTTCACAATATGGTGATTGGGAGACTTGGAGCAAACAGGATCAGTCGCGGCAGGATCGCCTGTCAAGAGAAACGCTTGGCAGCGACAGCCGCCAAAGTCTTTTTCTTTCTCTGAACAGGAGCGACACGGTTCTTGCATCCAGCTATCGCCGCGGAAGAAATTAAATGCCTGACTCTCATGCCAAATCTCTTTGATGGAGTAGTCTTTCACGTTGGGAATATTGAGACCAGGCAATTCTCTAGCGTTGTGACAAGGTAAGGCTGCGCCATCCGGTGCAATATCTAAAAAGATCGAGCCCCAGCCGTTCATGCAGGCCTTCGGACGTTCTTCAAAATAATCAGGCACGACAAAGAGGAGTTTGCATTGTTTGCCGATCTTCTCACGGTAGGCGTTTACTGTAGCTTCAGCCGCGACAAGTTGTTCGCGAGTCGGCATCAGTTGCTGACGATTTTTCATCGCCCAACCGTAATACTGTGTGTTCGCAAGCTCTAAATACTCCGCGCCTAAATCAAGTGCCATATCGATGATCTTATCGATATGCGGAATGTTATGTCGATGCAGCACGACATTCATCACCATCGGATAATCGTACTTTTTAATCAAGCCCGCGACTTTTTTCTTGAGCTCGAATGTTTTTGTGCTGCTGAGAAAATCGTTCATCTCCTGCGTGGAGTCTTGAAAGGAAAGCTGAATGTGGTCGAGCCCGGCTTCCTTGAGTGAAGCGATTCTTTTTTCGTTGAGTCCAACGCCAGAGGTAATGAGATTGGTATAAAAGCCAAGCTTTCGTGCCTCTGCGACTAGGATGTCGAGATCATCACGTAGTAGTGGTTCACCGCCCGAAAATCCTAATTGCGCGGCGCCCAGCGCGCGCGCTTCACCCATGACGCGAATCCACGCGTCTGTATCAAGCTCATTTTTGATGCTGTCGTAGTTGACTGGGTTGTAGCAAAATACGCAGTGCAAGGGGCAGCGATACGTCAGCTCGGCGAGCAACCAGAAGGGCGGATTGATAACAGGCTGAGTCATCGTCTGAGTGTGATCCTATTGGATCCAGTCTTTTTCAAAGGCGGCGCGCAACATACCCTCGACAGGGTCACGCAAATCCGCTTCACCGAATGCCTGTTGGAGCTCAGCGATGAGTTGAGCGATCGTGTGCTCTCCATCGCAACGTTTCAAGATTTCTGCTGCGCTGAGGTTGAGTTTGACCATCCCCTCTGGATAAAGCAACACATAAGCTTGTTGCGCTTCTTCCCACTGCAGACGAAAAAGTCTGTTGAGACGAGGGCGTTCAGGAAGTTGAGCCGCGGTGGGATCGCTCATACGGGATACGCTCTTTCAATGGCATCAAGCATTGACCACAAAATATCAAGTTTGAATTGCAGGATATCGAGTGCCCGCTCTTGCTGAGCACGTGTCGTAAAGTGGTTGAGAGTGACTTCGAGACCATGATCGACATCACGCTGCGCTAAAGGAATGCGTGAGCGGAAATAATGCAATCCTGCCGGTTCAATCCAAGGATAGTGTGTAGGCCATGTCGCCAAACGATCTTTATGAATTTGGGGCGCGAACATTTCAGTTAAAGAAGAACAGATCGCTTCTTGCCACGGCTGCTGGCGTGCAAAGTTGACATAGGCATCGCACGCAAATTTAACCGCAGGCTCGACCTCTTTCAGAGACCAGAGCGTCTCGCGATCTAAACCGACCGCCAGTCCCAGCCGCGTCCAAGCTTCGAGACCTCCGCATTCTGTATCGGTCTTGTATTCACCAAAGCCGTCATGATCCAAAATTCTGGAAATCCATCTGCGCCGCGTTTCGCGATCTTGGCAGTTGGACATGACTGCCGCATCTTTGATGGGAATGATCCACTGGTAATAAAAACGATTCAGGACCCAGCCGCGAATTTGTTCTTTAGAACATTCACCAGCATTCATTTTGACATTGAAGGGGTGGTGAATATGGTAACTCTGACCTTTGGCGCGGAGTTGGGCTTCGAACTCTTCACGTGTCCAGGCTGTTTTTAATGCGGTCATGGTCAGATCTCTATATGCATACCATCGTAGGCGACCTCAATGCCGAGCGCTTTTAGTTGCAGCGCTTGCGGAGAGTCTTCGCGAAGGATGGGATTGGTATTGTTGATGTGAATCAGAATACGTCGCTTGGTCGAATAGGACGCTAACGCTTCAATCATTCCACCAGGTCCGGATTGGGCAAGATGGCCCATGTCGATTGCGCGTTTGGAGGACAGGCCCATGCTGATCATTTCATCATCAGTCCAAAAGGTGCCATCGACCAACAACACATCCGCTTCACGCATCGCTTGCTCAACCTGTGGCTCTATCATGCCTAGGCCGGGCGCATAAAACGCTTTTTTCCCGCTCGCCACGTCGGTCACGAGCAGTCCGATGTTGTCACCTGGATGGGGATCGTGACGATGAGGAGAATAGGGAGGGGCTTTGCTGGAAAGAGTGATCGGCTTGAATGCAATGCCTGCTAACTCGGGGATGCTGAAATTTTCTTGATCCGGACGAATTAAGCGCTGATCGACCGTGCAGTAATGAGAGAGCGTCTTGACGAGCGGCAAGCCAGTCGTTAAATCATCGAAGACTTGTTGAGTGGCATAGATGGGCAAGGGCGAATTTCTTTCGCGCAACATCATGAGACCGGTTACGTGATCGACTTGTGCATCCATCAACACGACAGCGGCGATCCCGCTATCACGCATCTGTCTGGCCGGTTGCAAGACAGGTGTTTGTTTGATTTGGGTCAGCACATCAGGCGAGGCATTGATCAATGCCCAGTCGGGCGATCCGTTGCCAATAATGATGGATGATTGAGTGCGCATCTGCGCGTTGATACTGCCTTGGCGCACACCTGAGCAGTTCAGGCAGTTACAGTTCCATTGAGGAAATCCTCCGCCTGCAGCGGAGCCTAACACGCGTATTTGCATCACAACTCAAAAGAAGAAAGGCCGGGACATGAGTCTCGGCCTTTTGAAAAACGATTAGCGATTGGCGATGTACATTGTGATTTCAAAACCAAAACGCAGATCAATTGCTGATGGTGTTTCCCATTTCATAGCGGTCTCCTAGAGTGCGGTTAACGGATGGTATCGCAACGCCATTGTTTGGCATCAAGTACAAGTATATAGAATAAATCAAATCACCCGAGCAACTTTTTGAATTGTTAACCACATGAAAAATAAGCTATTTGCCGAGACCCAGCCCGTGGCGCAAGGGTGGCTAGCGGTCGGAAACGGGCATCAGCTGCACTGGCAAGCTAGTGGTAATCCCGAGGGAATGCCTGTGGTGTGGTTGCACGGTGGTCCGGGAAGCTCTGCCAGCCCTCTGCATCGCCGATTTTTTGATCCTGCCCATTTCTGGATCATTCAATATGACCAGCGCGGTTGTGGACGAAGTCTGCCGGCCGGGGAGATTGACCACAATGAGACGTCAGACTTAATCGTGGATATTGAGTGCCTGCGTGAGCATCTGTCCATACCAAAGTGGAGTGTGGTGGGGGGCTCTTGGGGAGGGGCGTTAGCCTTGCTGTATGCCCAGGCGCATTCTGAACGCATCAACAGAATGTTGTGCCGCAGTCCTTTTTTATGTACTCAAGCTGAAATTGAAAATTTTATGGAACACCCGCCTGAAGGGTGTCGAGAGCAGTGGCTAGGCTTGCAATCTCAAGTGCCTAGGGACTCTGGACAGACCATCCTCGAATTTGGCTATCAAGTATTTTGTCTGGAGCAGGACGTTCAAAAGCAATCGCAGCTTGCAAAAGCATGGATGGCCTATGAGGCGGCGATGAACGTTTACCCGGCGCAGGCGCCCACGATGGGTTTGACTGGTCATGACACGCTCATCGCGCGTTACAAAGTGCAAAGTCATTATCTCTGGCATCGATGCTTTGTAGGTCAAAATATCCTCGCGCACAGTCAACTGTTGTCAGCGATTCCACTGACGCTCGTGCATGGAGAGAGGGATGCACTCTGTCCTTTTGAAAATAGTCTAGAGATTCAACGTGTTGTGCCTCATGCAAATCTAGTCCGTGTCGCCGGTGGGGGGCACGATCTCACCGATCCAGGGATGTTGAGTGCAACATTTCAAGCGCTTGCCTCTTGGAGCTAGTGTTTACCCTAGCAAGCTGCGTCGTTTTTATTTCACCCAAAAAAGTTATGGATAAAAAATTTCTCTAAATATTCAATTCTAGTAATATTGCCGAGTAGTTAAAAAACAAGATGAGCTTGTTCAAACATCAAACGTCACGGAGACGACTGTGAAAAATTACTTGCGCACAATTAGCGGCCTGGGTTTGGCCTTGGCATTCAGTATGTCTGCTCAAGCGCAGACTGCAGCACCCGCTGCGGCTCCTGCAGCTGCACCTCCACCGGCATGGAAACAAGGCATGCCTGAGTCGATGGCAAAGTCCACGCTGGCACCCTTGCCTGGCAAGCTGGTCGCGACTAAAGCTGCCGATGTGCCGATTGATAAGATCAAACTGCCTCCTGGTTTTAAAGTTGAGGTTTGGGCTGACGGTATCCCCGGTGGCCGTGCCATCACAGAAGGTGAGAACGGCAAGTACTACGTTGGTACGCGCGCACTTGGTCGCATTTATGAAGTGACTGACAATGGCAAAGAGCGCACTTCACGTGTCGTGGTGGACAAGCTCAACCAGCCTACCGCTGCATACAAAGACGGTTCCCTTTATGTTGTGGCCGTGGATAAAGTTTTGCGTTTCGATGGCATCGCTAAAAATCCAAACGCGACTCCTGTCGACTTGACCGCCAAGTTCAACTTCCCACCGATGCCTCACCATAACTGGAAGTATGTTGCTTTCGGTCCAGACGGCAAGATGTATGTTCCATTTGGTGCGCCTTGCAACATCTGCGAACTGCCAACACCTGAGTACGCTCAGATCCGTCGTTACAACGCAGACGGTTCCGGTATGGAAGTCTTAGCAACTGGTGTGCGTAACACCGTTGGTTTTGACTGGCATCCCGTGACCAAGGAACTTTGGTTTAGTAACCATGGTCGTGACTGGATGGGTGATGACACCCCGAATGACACGATGAATCGTTTGAAGCTCAAGGCGAACTACGGTTTTCCTTCATGCCACCAAGGCAACATTGCTGATCCAGACATCAAGAAAGCCAATGCTTGCGCGGGTGTTGAGCAACCTGTTGCTTTGATGGGACCTCACGCTGCGACAATGGGCGTGAAGTTCTACACAGGCGATATGTTCCCAGCTGAGTACAAAAACGTGTTGTTTAATGCACGCAAAGGCTCCTGGAACCGTACACAAAAGATCGGCTTTGATGTGGTGACTGTTCGCGCAGATGCTGATGGCAAAAACGCGAAAGTTGAGCCCTTTATGACTGGCTTTATGAATCCTGCGGATCAGTCATTCTGGGGTCGTCCTGCCTACTTGCATCAGATGAAAGATGGTTCACTGTTGGTCTCTGACGAGCAAAACGGCGTCATCTACCGCGTGACCTACAAGAAGTAATCTTTATGCAAATGTTGTCTGTTGTACGTGTTGTTGTTTTGCTTGGGGCCGTCCTTGCGGCGGTTCCTGCTGCATATGCACAGATCTCCGCACAGCGCCTAGCGCTGTGCGCGGCTTGTCATGGCGCAGATGGAAATTCTCAACTCAAAGGAATCCCATCCCTAGCGGCACAACCAAAACTATTTCTTGAAAATCAGCTTGTCTTGATTCGAGAGGGTGTGCGCGATATTCCTGCAATGAAAGCTTCGCTCGACGGTGTATCTGATGCAGAAATTACAGAGCTCGCCAAGTACTACGCGGACAAACCTCTGGCACCTGTGCCAACTGACAAAGACGCTGAAGTTTTTGCCCGTGGTGGCAAGTTAGCAGAAGGCATGCGATGTGGAATATGTCATCTGCCGACCTATCTAGGCCGTGAACAGATCCCCAGGCTGGCGGGTCAGCGAGAAGATTATTTGTTGCACAGCATGCAGCAGTTTAAAAACAATCAAGCGGTCGGTCGTGATTCCAATATGGCGGCATCTGTTTATGGTGTCTCCGATCAAGATCTGCAGGACATTTCATATTATTTAGCGCGAATCACTCCCTAGAGCTCCTCTCCACCGAGCGGGCATTTCCTTGCCTGTTCGGATATCCATAAAACTACATCATTTCAAGTGCGACTCGAGTACGCTCGCGCTGTCTTTTTATATAAAAATAGTATATAAGTACCAATAAAATAGTCTATTTGAAATATAAAAAGTAAGAAAAATCTAACAATTCCTTGCAATTAGAGGCGAGATCACGCAATATCCACGCTTGTTAAAGAGTGTTAAGTGCGCAAAGCACTTAAAAAGAAAAGTACGAACGTGCCCAAATAAATGACAACCATCGATTATTTAAATGCCGCAGACAAATTTTGGCTGGGCGAACAGCTGAGTGCATCGCGCTTGGCGAGTGGAATGGATGTGCCAACCGCCGCGCGTCTGCTGGCATTGTCTCAAGCTCAAGTGATGGCGATCGAAGCGGGTAGTCAAGGCCCCTTTATGCATATTGCTCATTATGTTCAAAGCGTACGGCGATTTGCAGAGTCGATGCGTTCGACTCACTCAACGGCTGTACTGAATTGGCTTGAGCAGCTAGAAGAGGCGGATATCAATCACACGGCAGTTTCTTCGCAAACGATGCGCATTGATAAGATGCTGCGCGCACGTTTATCCAATGATGTGGTCATGCGAACAAGTGGTCGACAATTCGGTCGTTTGGGTTCAACGGGCGCAAGCTTTGCACTGATCGTATTGGGTTTTATGTTCACGCTGCTCTTGATATGGGGCGCGGATCACACAGAAAATAGCGTAGCCGATCATCAAGTCGCGCTGCAACAGTCAGCCGTATTAGTCTCCTTAAGCAGCGATGCACCTGACTCAGAGGTGTCCAATGTGTCAGTCCAGCGCGCGGACTTCACTGCTGACGCATACCAGAACGTTGATCACAAAGAGGAAGTGCTTAGGGCAGTACCAACTACTGTTACTCCGACTAAAAAGCTTAGCTTGCAGTTTACTGCGCCGTGTTGGGTACAGGTGACGTCACATGATGGGCAGGTCACAGAAAAGCTGTATGGCACCGCAGAGCTCATGCAGCTTGACTTGGGGGCTACAGCATCGTTGGTGATCGGTAACGTGATGGGCACAACGGCGCTGACAGAAAATGGTCAACACATAGATTTCAAAGCGTTCGTAGCCGGCGGTAACGTCGCAAGACTGAAAGACAAAGATTTGGTGCGCTTGTCAGACAGTGGTGATCAGACAGACAACGCTTTGTAAATCAGTCCAGCAATCAGCAGGATTGAGAGTAAGCCAAAGCCAATCTGAATATTCCGAGCATAGTCTTCTGAGAGCGACGGAATCAGTTTGGCTCTGACCCAGCCGGCTACAAAGGCCCAGCCCGCACCCATGACGAGTGCCATCAGCACAGCAGTGCCTAATGAGATGGGATCAAAAGTTTGGGCACGAATGACTTTGTCAAACTGAATCGCAACACTCATGAGCGAACAAACAATCCAAGTATTTCTAGTCAGCATAAATTTTGTTGTGCTCAGTGATTAACAGCTTAGTTAACAGCAGCATTCGCAGGGCTCAAGGCAACGCCTTGAATCATTAAGCGATATAAAAAGCGTTTCTGTTCAGGATCGTAATCCGCATTGGCCTGATGCATGACCGCTTGATTATCCCAGATCACCATGTCGCCTGCGCGCCACTGATGGCGATATTCATAGCGCGACTCTGTAGCACGGTTATAAAGGTCCTCAATCAGAGGATATGCCTCATCTGGTGACATTCCCTCGATCCCTTCCATGCGACCGGTATTGAGATAGAGCGCGGGTCGACCACTTCTTGGATGTCGAATCACAAGCGGCTGAAGTGCGGTGGGGATCTTGGCGAGGTCCTCGGGACTCAATTTGGTGAGCTCGCGAGGGCTTCGACTACTTTGATGAACATGCAAAGAAAATAAACCATTGATACGAGTTTTTAAATCGTTTGGCAGGTCGTCGTAGGCTTGGCGTACATCCACAAATTGGGTGTCTCCACCGCTTGGGGGGATTTGCAAAGCATGGAGCGTTGTCGCTTTGGGAGGACAACGCTCGTTGGAGTGATCGGTGTGATAGTTTTCGCCACGAACTTGAAGCTTACCGTTCTTGCGGGGTAGATCATCGGTTGAGTTGCAGCCGACCATTGGGTAGTCAGGCAAAACATATTTTTTGAGTTGCTGATCCATCAAGGGGCCAAAAATCTCCGCTGCAGCCATAAACGCTGGGGGCGTGAGAGCTTGATCGCGAAAGACAAGCACGGCGTACTGCGCAAGCAAGTCATTGAGTTCATGCTTATCAGCGTCAGAGATAGGCGCGGAAAGATTGATACCCGAAATCTCTGCGCCAAAGTCAGGGCGAATGGGCGTAATCGTTAAGTGCATCGTGACCTCCCTATTGTGCGGAAATGCCAGTTTGTTTCGCCACAGCAGCCCAGCGTTTTAAACCACCATGCACTAAATTTTTAAAATCAGCAACGCTCATTGGCTTGGTCTTGCCACCATCGGTGGCGAGAAATTGAATCAAGTCCTCAGACTTAAGTGCTTTGTTGACGGAAGCATTGATAAAGTCTTGTATCTTTGGGTCGACATTGGCTGGTCCGAGAAGCCCCCACCATTGCTGAATCTCGTAGTCTTTGATTCCGGCTTCTTGGAAGGTGGGTAAGTTGGGTGCAGCGTCAGAGCGCTCGGTGCTCGTAACCGCAATGCCCCTCAGGGTTCCATTTCTAAATTGAGGAAGCACCTGTGTCATGCTGCCAATCGAAAATTCGATGTGCCCACCCATCGTATCTGTCATCGCGGGGCCGCCACCCTTGTATTGAACAGCAGCCATGTTATTGCCAAGGGCCTGACTGAGCATGACCCCAGCAAAATGCTGGATGCTACCAACACCTGTGGCGCCATAATTCAGATTAGGCGTGCGTTTTAGATATTCAAAATACTCTTTCGCATCTTTGCCTGGCGCATTAGGTTTGGCAGCCAGGGCAAGCGGCACCTCTCCAATCATGGCGATTGGTGTGAAGTCTTTGACGGGATCAAAAGGAAGTTTCGGATTGACAGCGGGTGCCATGGTGAATGTCGATGACGCGACGAGCAGGGTATAACCATCGTTGCGTTGTTTGGCGACATACGCCGCGCCGATCGCCGTGCCGGCACCGGGTTTGTTTTCAATGATGACCGGCTGACCCCATTGCGCAGTCAGCTGCTTGGCGAGCTGCCGCGCCACGATATCGTTCGAGCCACCTGGCGCGAAAGGTACAACAAGCGTGACGGGCTTGTCAGGGAAGGCCGCCCATGCAGAGCTCGATGTCAGTACCGACAAGAAAATGATTTTCTTGAAAAACAAACCGAAGGTGTTTTTCATGTCAATTCCCCTGAAGTTTGCCTAACAACGCAGTCAGACCTGAGACCTCGTGGGAGTCAAGCGCTAGAGACATCTCCAGAATTTGATGACGTAAAGACTCTGGCTGAGCAAGAGTATTTTGTGTGAATTTTCTAATAAAGTCTTCGTCACTCGCTGGATTTTCAGGTTCGCCTTTTGACAGCGGTACTTGAGTTAAAAACTTTTTACCCGAAGTCGTTCGCAACTCAATATCCGCGCCCCGTTCTCTTGGGTAGGCATCCGCCCATCTTGCATTGGCTGAGCTTGTGACGCGTGTCGCCAACTGTTGAATATCTTGGTTTTGAACGGTCTCGACGGAATAGCGTTCCTCTCCCGCGTCACCATAAAATGCCGCCATGGCACAGGAAGACGCCAGACTAAATTTTGCAGCTTCAGCCGTTTCTGGCGCAGTACTTGTTCCGCAAAAGCTAATGGCGACAGGGTAGGTTGTGATGTTCAGGGCATCGATTTCTTGATAGGACAAGTTTTCTTTGCGCATGATGTCCAGCAGGCCATCGATGGCAGGGTGAATGTGTCGGCATGCCGCATGAAACTTGATGTACTGACCCATAATAAAAAAGTCTGAGCCGAGGCCGTCGAGCAGACCGTCTGTGTTGACGCTGTCAGCCATCGCCTTGAACATTCCTTTTTCACCCTCCAGTGCCGTGAGGGGGCCTTTGGCTCCACGCTTGGCCAATTCAATAGACAAAATGCCGGCCATGGCAGCCTTTCCAGGATGCAGGGGCTTGACCATCGCGCCATCATTCAAAATTTCAAGCAGTCCCGCACCTTGGAGTGCCGACATACCCAACGCACTGGCCATCTGCGAAGCATTGAGCTTTGCAAGCACGCCACAGGCTGCTGCTGCACCCAGCACGCCAAGCGTACCCGTCGTGTGAAATCCTCGACCCAGGTGAGAGGGATTCATTGCTTTGGCGATACGATTCACAATTTCGTAGCCACAAACAATGGAGAGAATGAGTTGTTTGCCATCCAGCTTGAGAGACTCCGCGAGCGCAAGCGCTGCAGGAATAACGGCGACTCCGGCGTGAACGCCGCCGTAACGAAAGCCATCGTCCATATCAAGGGCGTGACCTGCAACGCCATTGCCTAATGCAGCATGAATAGCAGGCACTTTGCGTGTCGAGCCCATGAGTGTTGCTTGACCCACGCCTTCCAAGCTCTGTAGGTAATCAATCGTCATGCGTGGGAAATCCATCTTGAGCCCCGCGATGGACACGCCTAAATAGTCAACGATCAGTAGTTTTGTTTTTTGAACCACCTCTGGAGGTAACTGTTCAAATGTGGCGTTTGAAAAGTATTCAGCAAAGCTCTCAAGTATCGTTTTCATTATTAGGCTTCCCTTTTGATTGGATGGATCAGGTTAAAACTGGACGTTGCTTAGATGACGCCTTCGGCTTTGAGTGCTTGAATCTCCTCCCCACTCAGGCCCAGTTTTCCACCGTATATTTCCTGATTATGTTGCCCTAGAGACGGACTAGCAACTGTTTTTACGCGTTCGGCCCCGTGAATGATGAGTGGGCTGGCGGGCAAAACAATACGACCGAGATCCGGATCATCAAACCATTCGAGCTGGCCCCGTGCGTGCATATGTGGATCGTTCATCACTTCAATGAGGTCGCGGACAGGCGCTGCGGGAAAACCAAACTCTTTGCTGAGTTTGAAGAGTTCATTTCTAGTGATGGAACGCGTCCACTCTTCGACAAAATCGTCGGTGCGTTTGATGTTTTCAACGCGCACTTTGTTCGTTGAAAAACGTTCGTCATGAATCAGATCTTCCCGGTTCATGGATTTAAGTATCTTGACCCAGTGATCCTCAGTCGCACACACGATCGCGATATGTCCATCCTTTGCTTCGTAGACGTTATAAGGCGCAAGAGCCAAGCCGCCGTGCCGATTGCCCACGCGCTCAGGTATTTTCCCTTTGCTGCGATAGACCAGGCCGATGTTAGAGGCGAGAGTAGGATAGGCTGTTTCTTGCATGGAGACTTCCACGAGTCGCCCGACACCCGTTCGTGTCCGCTCAAAGAGTGCGGTGATAATTCCGGCATATAAGTGCACGCCACTCAAAAAATCAATAAATGAAGAGCCTGAGCGAAGAGGCGGGCCATCGGGATAACCGGTGACGCTCATCGCACCCGAAGACGCTTGAATCGTGACGTCCATGGCTTGATTGTCTTTATCAGGGCCGGAGAGTCCAAAACCTGTGCCAGAACCATAGATTAATTTTGGATTGATGGCATGAAGAACCTCCCAGCCCAGACCTAAGCGGTCCATGACACCAGGTGTAAAGTTTTCCACCAAAATATCCGCATCAAGAATCAAGCGCTTTAAAAGCTCTTTGCCCTTAGCTGTTTTTAAATTCAGCGTCACGCCCATTTTGTTGACGTTGAGCATTGCCATTGGCAATGAGGCCCCACCACTCACCTTGGCGCGAATCCGTGAGGGTTCGCCCAAGATCGGCTCGACCTTGATGACGGTTGCGCCGGCTTTAGCCATTAGGAACGTGGCATAGGGTCCTTGGTAGATCTGGGTCAGATCAATGACGGTGATGCCGTCCAGGGGCTTGCTCGCAGAGTGGTCTTGAGGGGCTTGTGTCATGGATTTACCTGACGGTTTTTAGAATTTTCTTGGCGATCGACATCCGATGTACTTCGCTAGGGCCTTCGTAGACGCGCATGACGCGTGCCTTTTGAGCCATCAGGTGAAGGGGCAGCTCTTTGGTTACACCCATCGCGCCAAACGTTTGCATCGCATGGTCGAGCACTTCGGAAGCGAGCTCGGTTGCATAGACCTTGATCATCGAAGCCTCGGTCCGAATATCTTGTCCGAGATCTAGTTTGCGGGCGGCGTCGCGCACCATCAAGCGGCAGGCGTGCATTTTCATGACCCCATCTGCAATCCACCACTGAATGGCTTGTCGATCTGCAAGAAGCGCACCAAAGGTCGTGCGTTGTTTTGCGTGCGAGCTCATCATTTCGATTGCACGCCGGCACATACCAATACACCAGGCGCCCATTTGCAGTCGGCGAATATTCAAGCGCAGCTGCATCGGCGCAAAGCCTTCGCCAATGGCGCCGAGTAAGTTTTCGGCAGGGATGCGGCAGTCTTCAAAGGCGATTTCGTATGTACGGTGACCGGCCAACATAGGAATTTCGCGCAAGATATTAAATCCTGGCGTACCTTTGTCGACGATAAAGGCAGTGATGCCCTCATGGCGTTTACCTTGGCCTACGCGCGCCATCACAACGGTAAAGTCCGCTTTGTTCATGCGGCTGACCCATATTTTGCGACCATTGATGACCCAGGAGTCACCGTCACGCTCGGCACGTGTAATCATTCCGGTTGGATCGCCACCTGCATTCGGCTCGGAAATCGCGATACCTGATTTTGCAGTGCCCGAGGCATATGGCTCGAGATACTTGATCTTTTGGCTTTCGGTGGCTACTGCCATTAGCATATGCAGATTGGGCGAATCTGGTGGAAACGTAAAGGGCGTGACGGTACGACCGATCTCTTCATTGAGTGCCATGAGCGTGACGCTTGAAAGGCCTGCACCACCATACTCCTCAGGTGCGTCTAATGCCCAGAGTCCGAGTTCTTTGCATTTTTCAAGCAGAGGGGTTTCCTCTTCTTTTGTCAGGGCGAGATGTTCGCCTCTGATTTCACGCTCGAGCACGGCAGCCTCGAGAGGCATCAGTTCTTGGTCGACAAATTTAGCGACCAAATCTTGAATCATCACTTCATCGCTATCGAGCCCATCGGCACATGCTTGCAAGTCCATTTACTTCTCCAGCTGTCATCAGATATGGTGAGGAAAAACGCCATGGCTTATCATATCAAAAATAGAATGCTTGTCTGTTTTCAATCCTGGGGTTGTTGCATGGTGATTAAAAAGAAGGAGCCTGGCGTCGCAGCAGTGAATCGGGCACTCTCAGTCCTATTAGCCTTTGAGAAAAGTGTCGAAGGCATGACGCTTGCGGAGATCTCCACTGTGACGGGGCTGTACCACAGCACAATTTTGCGGTTGTGCGAGTCTCTAGAGCACGCAGGCTTTATCAATCGGCTGGATGACGGACGGTTCATGCTGGGCGCCAAGCCTTTTTACCTGGGCATGCTTTATCAAGAAACGTTTCGGATTTGGGACTACGCAGCCCCAGTCATGCGAACATTGGTACGAGATACTAAGGAAACAGCGGCTATCTATATCCGCGAGGGAAATGACCGCGTCTGCCTGCATAGAATGGTTCAGCCCAGAGCCGTCCGTATGCATGTAAGAGAGGGCGAGATTGTCGAGCTAGATAAAGGCGCGGCCGGAAAGGTGTTGTTAGCGTTTTCTGGCGAAAAGGGTGAGCGTTTCGACATGATCAGACAGAGCTTCTACTCGGTTTCTCTATCAGAGCGTGGCTCAGAGGCTGCTGCGATTGCCTGCCCAATTTTTGGGCCCAAGCAAACGCTCATTTGCGCCATTTCTTTGGGCATGCCGGTTTTTAGATTTGACCGAAAGGTCTTTAAAGAATTTTTGCCGTTAGTGATGTCTGCCGCTGCGGCTATCACTAAAAAATGTGGCGGTGATCCCACTGTGTTCTCACCGCCTTACAAACATATGTCAAAAGTGAACTTCGCCACTAAGAAATAAAAGCTGCACGGCGTTAATCCGAGAGCTTAATGTTTCTTTCTTTGGCAACCTTTTGCCATTTATCGAGCTCTTGATTCATATAGACCCCAAAGTCTTTAGCGGACATTGTGTAGGGGGTCGCGGCTTCCTTGGAAAAAATTTCTTTCATTCTAGGTGACTGCGCGACCTCACTAATGGCTTTGTTTAGGCGCTCCACAATGCCGGCAGGCATATCGGCAGGCCCCAAAACGCCCCACCATACATCAACTGAATAGCCTGGTATGGCGCGCGCCATAGAGGGAAGTTCAGGATAAAACGGAGAGGGTGTTGAGGTGGTGACGGCGATGGCGCGGACCTGATTGGCTCGTAAAGCGCCTCCTACGGAAGCAGGTGTTGCGATCAAGGCCTCGACGCGACCACCCACCATGTCAGTGAGCGCAGGTGAGATGCCCTTGTAGGGAATGTGCGTCATTTGAATTCCGGCCATGGAGTTCATCAGTTCCGTGCTGAGGTGAGCAATCGACCCGATACCGGCGGTGGCGTAATTGACCTGTTTTTTTGCCGCTTCTTTGATCAGGTCATCAGTGGATTTGTAATTTGTGTGATTGGCGACCACAAGCAAAAGTGCACCTTGAGCGACCATGGCGACCGGTGTAAAAGAGGTGCGGTGGTTAAAAGGGAGGTTGGTGTCAACAGCCGCACGTGTGACAAAGGAGTTGGAACTAAACAGTAAAGTGCCGCCATTGGGTTTTGCGCGCGCCACTTCGGCGGCACCCACGACACCTCCTGCACCCGGCTTGTTGTCGACGATCACGGTCACGCCAAGCTTTGTTCCCAACTGTTCACTCAGCGCCCGTGCGAAAATATCGTTGCTGCCGCCTGTCGTAAAGGGAACGACGAGTTTGATGGTTGGCGGGAGTGTCGCTTCATTTGCCATTGAGGCAACGCTAAACACAGTCAGGGCGCAGGCTAGAGTCGACTGAAGCAGTCGAGCAGCTGTCATTTTCATTATCTGTCTCCTCGTTTTAGACGATTTGTCTATTTACGATTATGCAGTATTTTTATTCTTGATAGCTGTAAATTTTTTGGAAGTACTCTTACCTTTCAATCCACTCTTTTGCGAGCCTTTGCGCTTCAGCTATTTGTTTGGCTGTCATTTTCTTAGCTAACGTTTCAATGTTTTCAGCGGCATCTTTATCTTGATGAGCCACTAAGCTAAACCACATGTAAGCACGAACGTTGCTCTTAGGCACACCATGGCCGGAGCGATGCATCACGCCAATATTGAAAGGCGCGATCATGTCGCCTTGTTTTGCTGCTTTCATTAGCCAATACAAAGCTTCTTTATAGTTTTTAGTGACGCCGAGACCATTGTGGTACAGGTAACCCACCATGCTTTCAGCGTCGGCATCGCCTTGTTTTGCCGCCATTTCAAACCATCGGAATGCTTCCGCCAAGTCTTGTTGAACGCCTTGTCCGTGTCTGTACAAATAGCCGATGTTGTATTGAGAATCTGAGTCACCTTGAGCCGCTGCTTTTTTATACCAGCGTAACGCTTCCAGGTAGTCTTGCTCCACACCTTCACCATTGTCGTACATCAAGCCAATGCTGTATTGCGCGTCAGCGTCACCCAGTGCTGCAGCTTTTTTGTACCAATACAGAGCCGCAGCATAGTCCTGCTTGACACCCTCCCCGTTGTCATACATCGAGCCAACGTTAAAAAGCGCATGCGCGTGACCCTTTTCTCCCGCAGCTTTAAATAAGCGCAGTGCTTCTTCGTAATTTTCTTTGTTTAATGCGGTATGAGCATCCTCGTACTCCCCCGCCCAGACTGAGCAAGAAAAGGCCATCAAAAAAAACATCATTATTTTTTTCATTGCATATCCAAAGGCAGCGTTTCGATTTCAAATTGACTCTATGCATTTTAGTAAGGCCGTTGCCTGTTAGCGCAGCGAAGGCGCCTGCGAGGGCCCAGTTTTAACCATTCTTAAGTTTGATGAGGCATATTTGCAGCATGGGTCGCTGCACAAAGAATGTTGCTGTGGATTGCTTATTGTCAGTAAGTTCTGACATGAGGTAGAGCAAGTATAAAAACGGGTACATTGACGCTAGATTAGAAAAATCACTCTAGTGACTGAAAGGGACTGCACCAAAATGAAAGCGATCACCTTGCCTCAGCTTGACTCCATTCACACAATTTCAGAGAAAGAAGCGGCCCCCAGTGAGGCTGCGATCTTTAAGGACATTAAAGAAACATTGGGTGTGCCCTTTGTGAATTTGATCTGGAGGCATTTGGCCACGATCCCCGGTGGACTCGAAATGACATGGTCTTTAGCCAAGCCCCTCTACTCAAGCACAGTCCTTAACGCGTCAGCGCGAGCATTACGCGCGCAAACGAAGCTGGTCGAGACCCTATCGCCGTGGCCGACATCGGTACGGGAGGCCCTGGGGTTGAGCCTGAAGGATAAAGACGAGATTGTTTTGCTTTTGGAGGATTATGGTCACGCGAACTCTCGCGCACTGCTAGTTCTGTCGTATTTGCACGCGAGCCTCTCGACCCAGGTACCGACTGACAATAAGAGTGCGTTCAAACCTGTTAATCCCTCAGCATTGATTGATCCCTTGGCTCGCTTGGATGAAAAGAGCGTGCCCATCAAACCCGCTCGCCCATTGCCTGAAACTGCGGAGCTATCGGCGGAAGTGACCGCGCTCATCAAAATATTGAATACTTTTGGCGAGTCGATGCCCAGCCCCGCGGAACCAAGTCTCTATCGGCACTTATCGTATTGGCCTAGTTTTCTTGCTGCGTTTTGGCTTGCAGTCGAGCCGCTGGAGAGACAAGGTTTGCTCGTAGATGAAGCGATCGCCACGTATGAGCGGGCCTTGAGTACAGTCAATCAATGGACACCCGCTATCTATGCGCCAGATGTGGCTGCACCAGATTCAGTCACTCAACTACTCCGCAGTCTGAACCACTTTACCTATGCCGTCATCGCGCGAATGATTGTGCATGGCGACATGATGAAGCGAATGATTGACTAGGATGGAGTTTTAATTCTGTGCCTGAGGATTTTTGGAGCGTCCGACAAGGACTTGGGATGACTGGAAGAGATGCGCAGTGTTGCGCGAAGATTTGCGTTGGTGCCCGGGGCCGGAATCGAACCGGCACGCCTTGCGGCGGGGGATTTTGAGTCCCCTGCGTCTACCAATTTCACCACCCGGGCAACGCATTAAGCCTATAAGTATAGCCGAGCTTTTAAATTTTTGCCGGCAAATGATCTGGTGAGGCTTGGCAAGCGTTTGCTCAACGCTTATTTGAACGTCCACTTGCCCCACATAAACAAGACATTGCCATAGCCTTGGCCGCCGGGGATGTAGGCTGCTTGCGCTGTCAGGTTTTTATAGCCAATGGAGGCGATTGGCAGCACGCCTGGAAAGGGGATGCCCCCAAAGTAATCTTTGCGTGACATGAGAAAGCCTGTCAGACCCACGCCCGCTTTGGCCTCGCTTTTTCCGATATTCCAAGTGGGGACCCAGCCATAGCCCACCATATATGAGGGGTCTCCGTGTGAGTCCCGAAAACCCATGGCATACATTCCTTCCCAGTTGCCACTTTTGTTGTAGCGACCTTTACCGAGTCCGAAACCAGCAGGATATTCGTTGTATTCAGCGCGTTGCTGTGCGGTGTAGGCAAAAGGGAGGTGGTAGCTTAAAAAGGGGACATAGGCCTCAACATCACCTTGGCGCCACGTATCTTGGACGTGTGTCCATGCGGTTGAATACCAGGGGCTGGAGGATGCAGCAGCAGAGGTGCCCGCGGCGGGATCATTCGTGGCATGCGCGGCGGTAAATGTTAAGAGGCTTGCGCACACTAAAGTCATACGCTGCAAGAAATTAGAGCTGCTCACGATCAACACCCGATAAAGCATCAACTTGGAAATAACATTTTAACTAAACAAAGCGCCTCGAATATTCGAGGCGCTTTCTTTGGGACACAAACTACAGATTCAAGGCTCGTCGTGTTAGTCGACTTTTGCACCCGAAACTTTGACGATTTCACGCCATTGTTCAATGTCCTTGGCCAGGCGGGCTTTAAATTGCGCGGGCGTATCAAAATACAGCTCTACACCCAGATCAGACAATTTCTTTTGCACGGCAGGCTTTTGCATAATGCGCGCCACGGTTGCGTACAGTTTGTCATTGACATCCTGTGGTGTGCCAGCGATTGAAAACAGTCCAATCCAAAGGTCGCCTGAGAAGCCTGGGATCTTTTCGTTGATCGCGGGGACATCAGGCAGAGCGGGTGAACGCTTGTCAGTACTCACACCGATTGCGCGCAATTTACCTTGGCGAATATTGTTCAGAGCTGAGGGCAAGCTGGCAAACGCAATGGGGACCTGTCCGCCGAGCACATCGATCATGGCAGGGGCGACGCCCTTGTAAGGAATGTGCTCCATTTTCAAGCCGGCTTTCTGATCCAGCATGGCACCAAGCAGGTGATTAAGCGTGCCGTTGCCTGCAGAGGCGTATTGGTACTTGCCGGGGTTGGCTTTGATCAAGGCGATGAACTCATCCAGCGTCTTGGCGGGAAAGTTGGGGTGAACCACCAAGACGTTTGGGACTGCACCGACCACAGTGATCGGGCTGAAATCCTTGATGGGATCAAATCCAACGTTTTTGTACAGAGAGGGATTGATTGCCTGCGTACTATTGATCGTCATCAAGAGGGTGTAACCGTCAGCGGGCGCAGACTTCGTTTGCGCGGTACCAATGTTGCCACCGGCGCCCGGACGGTTGGTGACGACTACGGACTGCTTGAACTCTTCGGCTAACTCGTTGGCGATCAAGCGTCCAACAATATCATTGGTACCACCCGGTGCCTGCGGAACCACCATGGTGATGGGCTGCGAGGGGTATTTGGCGGCATTTTGCGCCTGGACGGGCAGGCATGCTGCGCTTAATAATGTCGCGCCCAACAAACTAAGTATGCTGGAACGACGCAGGCGAGATTGGATAGTCATACAAGATCTCCATAAAGGGAATTTTTTACTTTTTTGTACGTCAATTTTAGACGAAGTCCGTGCTCTATACTGGATTTCAGGTTGTGACCGGTGTTATTGCGGCATCCTTATTTACCCACGGAAAAAACAGTATGTTTCAACAGACCATCAACGCGCTTCTTAAAAACTATTTCGGCATCACGGTACCCGAATGGGCGACGCCCATGCTCGCCATGATCAATGTCGTGATCATTCTTGGGCTGGCTTGGTTCGTGCGCGGTCTTGTGATGCGTTCGATCCGGATGTTGCAGGGCCGTTTAAGTCATTCGAGTCATGATGATGAGGAAAAAAAACGCGTCGAGACGCTTGGGCGGGTGTTCAGATATGTGACCTCTGTCACCATCATTGTGATGTCGATCATGTTGGCGCTCTCTGAGTTGGGGGTATCAATCGCCCCACTGCTAGCGACAGCGGGTGTGGCGGGTATTGCGATTGGCTTCGGTGCGCAGAGTGTGGTCAAAGACTACTTTACCGGCATCGTGATGTTGCTTGAAAATCAGATTCGCCAGGGTGACATCGTTGAGGTCGCAGGCAAAGCAGGGTTTGTCGAGGAGGTCACGCTGCGTTATGTGCGACTGCGCGACTATCAGGGCTCTGTGCATTTTGTGCCAAACGGGGTGATCACAACGGTGACTAACCTCAGCCGCAACTATGCCTTTGCCGTGATTGATGTGGGTGTTTCTTATCGCACGGATATTGATCAAGTGTTTGACATTATGCGTGATGTATCTGGTGCCCTGCGCCATGATCCGGATTTTGGTGACAAGATTTTGGATGATATTGAAATCGCAGGGGTCGAGCAATGGGCGGAGTCTTCCGTGATGATTAAGGCCCGCATTAAAGTGGTCGCCTTGTGGCACGGTCCCGTGCGCCGAGAATTTTTACGCCATCTGAAAATCGCTTTTGATGCAAACAACATCGAGATTCCTTTCCCGCAGCGTGTCGTGCACACAAAAGAGGAGAGAAACAATGTCGAGTCTTGATGCAAAGCTTGCCCAGCATGCCGCGGGCGTTCGTTTTGAGCACCTCTCGCCTCAGGCGATTGAGGCGGCGAAAATTTTCTTGCTGGATTCAATCGGCGTGGGTGTCGCGGGCGGTAGCACCCCCGAGGTTACACCTTTGTTGTCTGCAGTCAGCCAATGGGGCGAGGGCGCCAAGGTCTCGCTCTGGGGGCGACGCGCCAAGTTGACCGCCTCGCAAGCCGTCCTCGTTAACGCCTACCAAGTACATTGCCAAGAGTTTGATTGCCTGCATGAAGGCGCAGTCTTGCATGCGATGGCAACGCTGCTGCCGGTCTTGCTCGCAGAGGCGCAACAAATGCGCAGTCCTGTCACTGGGCGCGCGTTGCTGGCCGCATTGGCCGCGGGGGTCGATGTGTCATGCACGATCGGCATGGCCTCAAAGTTAGGTTTGCGGTTTTTCCGCCCAGCAGCCTCAGGCGGCTTTGGCGCTGTAGCAGGTCTGGCAAATTTGCGCGGCTTTGATGCGCCCACCACGCTCGCGGCGTTTGGTCATCAGCTTGCACAAGTTAGCGGCACGATGCAGGCGCATACCGAGGGCAGCGTGGTGCTGCCCTTGCAGATTGGTGTGAACGCGCGTGCGGCGTTTCAGTCCTGCGATTTGGCGCAGTCGGATTTTCCAAGTCTGCAGACGCCTCTGACAGGTCGTTTCGGTTATTTGCCAATGTTTGAGTCCGAGTGGGATTTGGAGTCGGCCATGCAGGGGCTGGGAGAGCGCTGGCGTCTGACGGAGTTGAGCCACAAGCCCTATCCGAGCGGACGCGCCACGCACGGCGGCATTGAGGGGTTGAGTATTCTGCGTCAGCAGGCGAATTTTGCGGCCTCTGATGTGGCGGAAATTGTGGTGACAGGTCCGTCCTTGCTCAATCATTTGGTCAACCGCCCAGGGCTGGAGCAGCCAACGCCCAACTATGCGCGTCTATGCATGCCTTTTGTTCTGGCCAAGGTGCTGCAACATGGCGCGCTCGATCCCATGCATTTTCGCTCAGACGCCTTGACCGACCCGGAGACCTACGCACTTTCCCTCAAGGTACGAATGGAAAAAGATGACAACCCCAATCCAAACGCCCTGGTGCCGCAACGCGTGACGGTCAGGCTCAAGGACGGGACCGTATTGCAACACGCGATTGACGCGATGCTGGCCAGTCCAAAGCGTCCTTTAAGTCGCGAGGCGCAACTCAGTAAATTCCACCGTTGCTGGGCGTTGTCCGCTGAATCGATGGGGTCTCCCGAGCCCTTGATCGCACTGGTTGAGTCATTCGAACATTGCACAGATGCCGGGCAACTGATCTCTCTATTGAGTCCGGCCGTCTAACGGTGTTTTTGACTCAATGTTGCGGGTCATGCTTTTCTGGAGTGCTGGCAACTCTGCTGCTCTTGAAATCGGTGGTTTACCCCCCAATTACTTAACATCAGCTTGCCTGAGGCCTTAAAACGCCCTTGGGTAAGCCAATCTGTGGATAACTTACGGTGAGCATGATGAATCAAACAACTGCGTCCTCAGACGCTTCTCAAACACTGGGTTTTCAGGCGGAAGTTAAGCAACTGCTGCATCTGATGATCCATTCGCTCTACAGCAACAAGGAAATTTTCTTGCGTGAGCTGGTGTCGAACGCCTCGGATGCTTGCGACAAGCTTCGTTTTGAAGCGATTGATCATCCCTCCCTGTTTGAGGGAGATGGCGAACTACATGTGCGCGTGGATTATGACAAAACAGCTCGCACGATCACGATTTCCGATAATGGTGTGGGCCTGTCCAAGGAAGAGGCCATCGCCAACCTCGGAACGATCGCTCGCTCAGGGACACGCGAGTTTTTCTCAAAGTTGACGGGTGACAAGCAAAAAGACGCCCAGCTCATCGGTCAGTTTGGAGTGGGTTTTTATTCGTCCTTTATCGTGGCGGACAAAGTCACAGTCCGCAGCCGCCGCGCGGGTCTGCCTGCAGATCAAGCGGTGATTTGGGAGTCTGACGGTCAAGGCGAGTTTTCGATTGGCGCGACAGAAAAAGCCACTCGCGGCACAGATGTCGTATTGCACTTGCGCGCGGACGAAGAAGAGTTTTTGAGTGGCTGGAAATTACGCGAAGTCCTGCGCCGCTACTCAGACCATATCTCCCTGCCTGTGCAAATGCTTAAAGAAGAGTGGGATCAGGAAAAGTCTGAGCAAGTTAAAAAAGACGAGTGGGAGTCTGTGAATCAGGCCAATGCGCTCTGGACACGCAATAAATCTGAGGTGACTGACGAGCAGTATCGTGAGTTTTACAAGCATGTGTCGCATGACTACGATGATCCGCTCGCCTGGACGCACAATCGTGTCGAAGGCCGCAGTGAGTACACGCAACTGCTGTATGTCCCCAAGCATGCGCCGTTTGATATGTGGGATCGAGATGCGCGTCGCGGCGTCAAGCTCTATGTCAAGCGCGTCTTCATCATGGACGATGCCGAGCAGATGCTGCCGTCCTACTTGCGCTTTGTGCGTGGCGTGATTGACTCTGCCGACTTGCCTCTAAACGTCTCGCGCGAGTTGTTGCAGGAAAGCCGTGACGTCAAAGCCATCCGCGAGGGCTCGACCAAGCGCATTTTGAGCCTGTTAGAGGATTTGGCAGAAAACAAGAAAGACGAATACGCGACTTTTTGGGCGGAGTTTGGTCAGGTGCTCAAAGAGGGCACAGGCGAGGATGCAGCTAATCTTGAGCGGATCGCCAAACTGTTGCGTTTTGCCTCGACCCAAGCAGATTCTGATGCTCAGACCGTCACGCTTGAGGATTATGTTTCGCGCATGAAAGAAGGCCAGGACACGATTTATTTTGTCACGGCCGATAGTTACACAGCGGGTCGCAATAGCCCTCACCTCGAGATCTTCCGTAAAAAGGGTATCGAAGTGTTGGTCTTGTGGGATCGCGTCGACGAGTGGATGCTGTCTCACTTGCGTGAGTTCAACGGCAAAAAACTGACCTCGGTTGCGAAAGGTGGTCTGGATCTCGAAGCCCTGGCCGACGAAGAGGAAAAGAAGCATCAGACCGAAGTGGCTGAGCAATTCAAGCCTCTCGTGGAGCGACTTCAAGAGGCGCTGAAAGACCGCGTCAAAGAAGTTCGTGTGACCTTGCGCCTAGTGGACTCGCCGTCGTGCGTGGTGGTTGGACAGAACGACTTGAGTCCACACTTGCAGCGCATGCTCAAGGCCGCAGGTCAGGAAGCGCCCAGCATTCTGCCAGTGCTGGAAATTAATCCTGAACACGCTTTAGTTAAACGCGTTCAGTCAGCTTCTGACGCATCGTTTAATGACTGGGCGAGCTTGTTGTTCGAGCAGGCTTTGTTGGCTGATGGTTCGAGCTTGCCTGATCCGACTGCCTTTGTCCGACGCGTCAATCAGTTGTTGCTCGGTTAAGGGTTGCAGTCTTGTCGCGGTGGGGGTAATGCCGCGACAGGCCAACCTGCGCGCTCGGCATAATGCCCCCAGTCAAATGCCTCGCCGGGGTCTGTTTTTCGCCCGGGCGCAATATCGCAGTGTCCCCTGACTGAGGTCAGGGGGTAGTGTGCACGTAGGCATTGCGTGAGTGCCGCGAGTGCGTCGTATTGCGCGTCCGTGTAGGCAAGGGTGTCCGTGCCCTCAAGTTCAATACCAATCGAAAAATCATTGCATTGTGTGCGCCCCGCATGTTGCGAGACGCCGGCATGCCAAGCCCGTTTGTCACAGGCAACAAATTGCGTGATGTGTCCGCTGCGGTCGATCACAAAATGCGCAGAGACAGTCAGCCCTTGCAGGTTTTCTGCAAACCAAGGGTCTGCGTTGAGATCAAGTTGATTGAGAAAAAGATCTGCCACAAAAGGTGTGCCAAATTGTCCGGGCGGCAAACTGATGTTGTGTATGACGAGTAAAGAAACGTCTGTATTCTCTGGGCGCTCGTTAAAGTTGGGTGAAGGACGCAGCGAAACACCCGTGGTGGGCTCAAGCCAAGCTTGTGCGTCAAGCTTCATATTGGTGAGTTAACGAGGCTGGCGCGGGCCAAGTTGTGCGTGGGCTTCACTGCACCACGTTTCATCTTGGATCAGCAAAGCATCGGAGCGCGGTAAAAACACATTGCAATGCGCGCAGCGAACCATCGCCTCCGAGTGAGGTAAAGGATTGGACTGTTGAGGCTGGCGCTCTTGTTCGTCACGAAACCGTTTTTTAGCCGCTTGATGCGAAAGAAAACGGCTGACCAGCAGCACGCCAAAAAATACAGCAATCCAAAATAGAGTTTTACCCATCTTATAGCCTTTGCAGGATGACTTCGAGCACGAAGCGTGAGCCTGTGTAGGCCAAGACAACAAAAGCAAAACCCACTAGCGTATACCGCAGTGCGGTTCGGCCACGCCAGCCTCGCAGATGTCTGCCGATAATGAGAATGCCAAACGTTAGCCAGGACAACAAGGTAAAGATGGATTTGTGGTCAAGCGGTAACCATTTTCCGGAGTAGGAGAGCGAAATCATGGCGCCAGAGAACAAGGTCAAGGTGAGCGCAGCAAATGCAATCCAGATCAGGCGAAACAGCACTTGTTCCTGAGCAAGCAAGGGAGGCTGAGCATCTAACAGGCGGCCCACGATGCGTCTCATGGACCCTGGGTGGGCACCCTTTCCGTGAGGAAAGTGCAGCCTACGATCCAAGCCAGACATTAGCATCGCTTGAAGCGCGGCAATCGTAACGAGGGCATATGCTGACAAGGCAATGAGAAGATGAATGCGCAAACCCGCGTCGTTCGCATGCGCGATGACTTGAGACTGTGGAAAGATCGCAGCCAGCACGCAAACAGCCGTACCCACCGGCAATAAGAGGAGCTGCAGGCCGTCAATCCGAATCACCAGGCTTTCTAGCCAGAAAACAATCATGCCGATCCAGACTGCGGCAGACAAGGCGAGAGACCAACTGACTCTGAGGTTGCCATCCTGCAAAACAGTGTCTCGCAGGGCAATTCCGTGTAAAACAATGGCTAAGAGTAAACCAATACGCGCGAAATGACCCGCCCGTACGATCGGTGGATCCGACGAAAGCGAGCGACAAAGGCCAATACCTAGAACGGCATAGGCCAACGCAGCGAGGGAGTGAAATACAATACCGACAGACATATGCCTAGTGTAAAGCGAAACCGCCATCATGCTTGAAAATCTCACCCAACGTCTCTCCCGTGTCGTTAAGACCATGCGGGGTGAGGCACGTCTGACCGAAACCAACACGCAGGACATGCTGCGGGAGGTTCGCCTCGCGCTCTTGGAGGCCGACGTTTCCCTGCCTGTGGTGCGCGATTTCGTCGCGCGCGTCAAGGAAAAAGCCCTCGGTGAAGAAGTGGTTGGCAGCCTGTCTCCAGGCCAGGCCTTGGTGGGGGTGGTACACCGTGAGCTGACCTCACTCATGGGAGGCGACTTAGGCGCAGATGCGAGCGAGTTATCGCTGGCGATGCAGCCGCCCGCCATTATTTTGATGGCAGGTCTGCAAGGTGCGGGTAAAACCACCACGACCGGCAAGCTCGCACGATGGTTGTCCGAAGGCAACCATGTGCAAAACGGGCGTAAAACCGGCAAAAAGAAAGTGGCCGTGGTCAGTGCCGACGTCTACCGTCCGGCGGCGATCGAACAGTTGAAAATGGTCGCCGAGCAGGTCGGAGTCGAGTGGATCGCCTCTGATGAGACGCAAAAGCCCGAGGATATTGCCCGCCATGCGATCGACTACGCCCGCCGTCACCATTTTGATGTGCTGATTGTTGATACGGCCGGACGTCTCGGTATTGACGAGGCCATGATGCGCGAAATTCGCGCCTTGCATGACTTGCTCAATCCGATCGAAACCTTGTTTGTGGTCGACGCGATGCAGGGTCAGGATGCCGTCAACACTGCCCGTGCTTTTGGCGAAGCACTGCCGCTGACCGGTGTGGTCCTGACGAAGCTCGATGGTGATGCGCGTGGCGGTGCCGCCTTGTCGGTGCGTCATGTGACCGGTAAGCCACTCAAGTTTGTTGGTGTGTCTGAAAAGCTCGATGGCCTGGAGCCGTTCCACCCCGAGCGGATGGCGCAACGGGTCTTAGGCATGGGCGACATTGTGTCGCTGGTCGAGCAAGCGCAGAAAAATATTGACGTTGCCGAGGCGCAAAAACTCGCCGCCAAAATGAAGTCCGGCGATAAGTTCGATCTCAACGACTTCCGCGACCAGCTTGCGCAGGTCAAAAAGATGGGCGATATGGGTTCTCTGCTTGAAAAACTCCCCGCGCAGTTTTCACAAGCCGCCGGTCAGTTGCAAGGCGGTCAGGCTGAAAAACAGTTACGACGGACAGAGGGCATTTTGAATTCCATGACGCCGCTTGAGCGCGCCAAGCCTGATTTGCTCAAAGCCTCGCGTAAGCGCCGTATTGCTGCGGGCGCTGGCGTGCCTGTTCAGGAGGTCAACCGCATGCTCAACCAGTTTGAGCAAATGCAAGGCATGATGAAGCAAATGAAAAAAGGCGGCATGGCCAAGATGATGCGCGCCATGGGCGGAATGAAAGGTCTCGGCAAGCTTGGCGGCTTTGGTCGCTAGGGGCGGCAGATTGTTACGTCTGGCGTCCCCGGTCCGAAAAGTTAGCCTTTCTTTTTAAAGATGAGATCCCATACGCCATGACCGAGACGCAAGCCTCGGTTTTCAAATTTTGTCAGAGGGCGATAGTCCGGTCTGGGTGAAAACCCCTCACAGGTGTTCGACAGCGATTTTTCTCCGGAGAGGACTTCGAGCATCTGGTGCGCATAGTGTTCCCAATCGGTTGCACAGTGAATGTATGCGCCGGGCGCCATTCTGCTGGCCAGCAGCTCAATCAGAGGCGGTTGAATCAAACGACGTTTATGGTGACGTTTTTTCGGCCAAGGATCAGGAAAATAAATATGTACGCCCGCAAGTGAGTCGGGAGCGATCATATCGCGCAAGACCTCGACCGCATCGTGCTGAATCAAGCGTACGTTGGTGAGTGCTGAGGCCTCGATGCGTTTAAGCATGGCGCCTACACCCGCATTAAACACCTCGACACCTAGAAAGTGATCTTGTGGCCTGGCGAGTGCGATTTGTTCTGTGGTCTCGCCCATGCCAAAACCGATCTCAAGAATGGTCGGGGCAGGGCCGCCAAACGCCTCTGTCAAGTTCAGCAGACTCGGCTGATAAGCAATAGACCATTTGCTTAAAAACGCATCAAGCGCTTCTTGCTGACCCTTGGTCATATGACTGCGTCGGTTGACGAAACTACGGATATGCAAGGGGTGCATGATTAACCGCCTCCAACGGCAACAACAATTTCCAGGCGATCGCCGGTCTCGAGCTGCGTGCTCGCATAGGTGCTTTTGGGGACGATTTCGCCATTGCGCTCGACCGCGATACGTTTGCCCGTGTAGCCTAGCGCGTCGATCAGCGTCGAGACAGAAGTGGGGCCAGACAGGGTCTTGGGGTGGCCATTCAGAACGATATTCATAGCGTTATTGTAGTGGGTATAATCCATAAACGATGATCCAGATTACTAATATTGCCGCTTACAAATTCGTCTCTCTCGACAATCTCGAAGAGCGTAGGCTTGCACTGCTGGCACAAGCCCAAGTCAATGCCCTCAAAGGCACCGTGCTGCTGACACCAGAGGGCATCAATTTATTTTTAGCTGGCACAAAAGAACATATTGATGTTTTTTTAGACTGGCTGCGCGCAGACCCTGCTTTCGTTGATCTCGAAGTAAAGTTCAGTCTCTCGCAAGACGTGCCCTTCAAGAAAATGTTGGTCAAAATCAAGCGTGAAATTATCCGCATGAATCATCCGACGATTCGTCCCGAAGCCGGGCGCGCGCCTGCAGTGGATGCACAGACGGCGGCACGCTGGATCACGGAGGGACACGACGATGCGGGACGTCCCATCGTGTTACTCGATACGCGAAACGATTTTGAAGTCGATGCCGGCACTTTCGTGGGCGCGATGCATTGGAATCTGACCAAGTTCACTGAGTTCCCACAGGCCGTGCTCGATCATAAAGACGAGCTCGCCGGCAAGACGATTATTAGCTTTTGCACGGGTGGTATCCGCTGTGAAAAAGCCGCTATTTTCATGGGTGAAGTGGGCGTTGAAAACGTCTATCAGCTGGACGGCGGCATCCTCAAGTATTTTGAGGAAACTGGCGGCGTTGGATATCAAGGCAATTGTTTTGTCTTTGATGAGCGCCGGACCTTGGATCCGGCGCTTCAGCCGCAACCACTCGCGTAGTGGTTTTGGCTGACATGCGGACTTAGCGAATCCGCATACCGGGTTGTGCGCCACTCTCGGGATCTAGGACGTAAATCCCCGGCTGAGCCTTCGGGTCAAAGTGGCTCGCTGAGAGCACCATGCCCTCAGACACGCCAAATTTCATTTTTCTCGGCGCAAGGTTGGCCACCACTACAGTCAGCCGACCTTTGAGTTGCTCGGGTTGATACGCAGACTGAATCCCTGAAAAAATATTGCGGTGACGTCCCTCGCCGAGGTCAAGCGTGAGTTGCAGCAGCTTGGTCGAACCTTCGACACGTGCGCAATCAACAATACGGGCGACCCGCATGTCGACCTTCATGAAGTCATCGATTGCGATGGCTGCCGCGATGGGTTCGCCGCCTGGTGTGAGCCCACCCGAGTGATCCACTGTGGCAGCCCCAGCATTTACAGCATCGGCTGCGGCTTTGGGTTTGTCTTTGGACGCAGTCTCAGCGGGTAGTTCAAACAACGCATCGAGCATCGTGGGCTCCACACGTTGCATTAGGTGTTTAAAGGGACTGATGTGCGCGGGCAGCTCACCGGCATCGGACCACACAAAGCTGCGTGACAGACCAAAGAGCTCTTGCGCGACACGTTGTGCCAGCACCGGCAAAATGGGCGTAAGCATGACAGTCAAGGCTTTAAAGCCTGCTAGCGCTGTTGAGCAAATATGCTGGAGCGAAGCGCGTTGTGCTGGGTCTGCGTCAGCCAGACCTTTGGCAATCAGCCAGGGCTGAGCGGCGTCAAAGGCTTGGTTGATCTGATCGGCATGTGCCATGATTTCACGAATCGCACGACCGTATTCGCGCGTTTCCAAATCATTGCGAACGGCTTGAGCGGCTTGCGTCCAGTGCGTCGCTAAGGCGTTGTCGCCAGGATAAGCGAGTTGGCCATCAAAATACTTGCTGATGAAATTGGCAGCGCGGCTGGCGATGTTGATGTATTTGCCCACCAAATCGCTGTTGACGCGTGCGACAAAATCATCGGGGTTAAAGTCGATGTCTTCGACGCGAGCGTTGAGTTTGGCCGCGATGTAATAGCGCATCCATTCGGCATTCATGCCCAACTGCAGATAGCGTAACGGAGAAATTCCCGTGCCACGGCTCTTGGACATTTTTTCACCACTGACGGTGATAAAACCATGCACATTGAGTTGGTCAGGTGTTTTTCTGCCGGCAAACTTCAGCATGGCGGGCCAGAACAACGCGTGAAAATAGACGATGTCTTTACCGATGAAGTGCACTTGCTCAGTCGCATTGCCGGGGGTCAGCAGCGTATCGAAATCGATGCCGAGCTTGGCGCAGTAAGCCTTGAGCGAGGCGAGATAACCGACTGGTGCATCCAGCCACACGTAAAAATACTTGCCCGGGGCATCGGGGATTTCGATCCCGAAGTAGGGCGCGTCACGCGAAATATCCCAGTCGCCCAAGTTGACTTGGTCGTCGCCTTCGCCATGCCCGAGCCATTCGCGGGTTTTAGCCAGCACTTCGGACTGGAGACGTTTGTGACCTTGGGTGTTGGTCCCTGTGGTCCAGTCTTGTAAAAACTGTACACAACGAGGGTCGGATAGCTTAAAGAAAAAGTGTTCTGAGCTTTTGAGAATGGGGCGCGCTTGTGTCAGTGTGGAGTAGGGGTCAATCAGGTCGGTGGGCGCATAGACGGCGCCACAGGCCTCGCAAGAGTCGCCGTACTGATCTTTGGCATGACATTTCGGGCACTCGCCTTTGATGTATCTGTCCGGCAAAAACATGCCCTTGACCGGATCAAAAAATTGCTCAATCTCGCGTGTTTCGATCAATCCAGCTTCGCGCAGTTTGAGGTAAATACCTTGGGAGAGCTCGACGTTTTCAGGCGAATCCGTGGAGTGCCAGTGATCGAACTCGATATGAAAGCCTTGCAGATACTGCGGGCGCTCGGCTGCGATACGGGCCACGAGCTGCTGAGGAGTAATGCCCTCGGCCTCGGCTTTCAGCATGATGGGGGCGCCGTGCGTGTCGTCAGCCCCGACAAAGTGCACCGTGTGTCCTGCCATCCGCATTGAGCGCACCCAGATATCCGCCTGAATGTATTCCATGATGTGGCCAATGTGGAATGAACCGTTGGCGTAGGGCAGTGCGGTCGTGACAAAAATAGTTCGGGACATGAGTGACAGGAAGCTTAGGTGGATATTGAGATCAATAGGATCATTTTAGAGCAGTGTTTGGCGCGCGCAGCGTGCTGATGCGGGCCGATCAGGCGGGTTGGCTGAGCGGCTGACCTAGCGGACATCTCGGGATTCGACGTCCGTGACGTCTTTTGCGTTCAAAGAACCCTGTGTTGACGTGGACTTACGACCGGATCTGCGCGCCATCCAGTATTCTTTGGCCTCGAAAGGTTTGCCGCGCAAGCGGGAAATCACGAGCAAAAAGACAATCGCAATGAGGGTGGAAAAAGTCAGGATGAGTGCCATCACCAGTCCGATGAAAGCCACCACGATGACCACGGCAAAGCGGATAATGCGGCGAAGTAGTTCAATCATAGTGATACCGTGGTCCAAATAAAAAACAAAGATAGCAGAGGAATTGCAATGAGTGTAGCGCTAGTAGACGTCCGGACAGTACTTGAGCGGGTACTGGATCCAGTGACAGGTGTGTCGCTGAGTCGCGCCGTCAAGGACACGCAGATCCAGATCGCTGACGGTCGAGTCAGTGTTCAGGTGGTGTTGGGCTACCCCGCCGCCCGCCGGTTTGAGTCCTTGCGCAGCCTGTTGCTCGAAGCCCTTCAGGCGGCGGGAATCTCTCAAGCCGACGTCACGATTTCGAGCAAAATCATCGCCCACGCCGTTCAGCCTGGGGTCGCACTGGTGCCGGGTGTGCGCAACATTATCGCAGTGGCCTCTGGTAAGGGGGGCGTAGGAAAGAGCACGACCGCGGTCAACTTAGCGCTTGCTCTACAGGCCGAAGGCGCTCGTGTGGGTTTGTTGGATGCGGACATCTATGGGCCAAGCGTTCCCACATTATTGGGCGTGTCACAGCGTCCCGATAGTGCCGATGGCAAGACGATGAGCCCGGTCGTGGGGCATGGCATTCAGGCCAACTCGATTGGTTTTATGATCAGCGAGGACAATCCTGCCATTTGGCGCGGTCCGATGGTCACCCAAGCCCTTGAGCAGTTGTTGCGGTCGACCAATTGGGATAATTTGGATTATCTGATCATCGATATGCCTCCTGGCACAGGTGATATCGCCTTGACCTTGTCGCAAAAAGTCCCCGTGGTTGGGGCTGTGATTGTGACAACGCCTCAGGATTTAGCTCTTTTGGATGCGCGCAAAGGATTGCGCATGTTTGAAAAGGTCAATGTGCCGGTGCTGGGCGTGATTGAAAACATGGCGATTCACGTTTGTAGCCAGTGCGGACATGCCGAGCATATCTTTGGTGAGGGCGGTGGGCAACGCATGGCGGACCAATACAAGGTGGCATGGCTGGGCGCGCTACCCCTGTCG
This sequence comes from Zwartia sp., assembly GCF_049655405.1. Taxonomy (GTDB): domain Bacteria; phylum Pseudomonadota; class Gammaproteobacteria; order Burkholderiales; family Burkholderiaceae_B; genus Zwartia. The sequence continues at coordinate 72,473 of NZ_JBASJR010000009.1, read as the reverse complement.
ATGGCGATTCGGGTCGGGGCAGACGCCGGAAAGCCGACGGTTCTGTCTGATCCTGCGAGCGAGGCGGCCAAGCTTTATGGCGAGATTGCCTCTAGAGTCGCTGCCAAGGTGGATGCTTTGCCAAAGGATTTGAGCGATAAGTTTGGCGTGATTGCCGTTAAACGCACTTAGATTTGGTTTTACTGCCCTTGTATGGTCAGATCGGTCCATACAAGGGGTAAAATTCGCGCTCTCGACTTTTAATTTTGAGGCGCTTGTTTAATGAGCATCAAAAGCGACAACTGGATTCGCCGCATGGCCCAAAGCGACGGGATGATCGAACCCTTCGAGCCTGGCCAAGTGCGTTCTAACGAATCAGGACGGATTGTGAGCTACGGCACAAGCAGCTACGGCTATGACGTGCGCTGTGCCAATGAGTTCAAAATCTTCACGAATATCAATTCGACTATTGTCGATCCCAAAAATTTCGACGAAAAATCTTTTGTTGATTTCAAGGGTGATATTTGCATCATTCCCCCAAACTCCTTTGCGCTCGCGCGCACGGTCGAGTATTTCCGGATTCCCCGCAGTGTGCTGACCGTTTGTTTAGGCAAGAGCACGTATGCGCGTTGCGGCATCATCGTCAACGTGACACCTCTTGAGCCTGAGTGGGAGGGTCATGTCACGCTTGAGTTTTCCAATACCACGCCGCTACCTGCGAAAATCTACGCAGGCGAAGGTTGCGCGCAGATGCTGTTTTTTGAAAGCGACGAGATTTGCTCGACCTCTTACAAGGATCGGGGCGGTAAATATCAGGGGCAGCTTGGCGTCACTCTGCCACGCACTTAATCGTGGATGCATTCACCCCGCGTGGTTGACTCGAGTTGGTCGCGTGGGTGTGTTAATACTTCTGTTTATTGCTATGTGCCGAGCCTCGTGCCTGGCGACATCTTCCATTTATTCTCTGCGGAGTCCTTCGGATGAAATTTCGCTTTCCTATCTTTATCATCGATGAGGACTACCGCTCGGAGAACGCTTCGGGTTTGGGCGTTCGAGCGCTTGCCACGGCAATCGAAGCCGAAGGCATGGAGGTCATCGGGGTCACCAGCTATGGCGACTTAAGCTCCTTTGCTCAGCAACAGAGTCGCGCCAGCGCGTTCATTCTCTCGATTGACGACGAAGAGTTTGATGTGGACTCCCCCGAGGATGTCGCGGGCGCGATTAAAAATCTCCGTACGTTTATCGGCGAGTTGCGTTTTCGCAATGCGGACATACCGATTTATCTCTACGGCGAGACGCGTACGGCCGAACATATCCCGAATGATATTTTGCGCGAATTGCATGGTTTCATTCACATGTTTGAGGACACGCCTGAGTTTGTGGCGCGCCATATCATCCGCGAAGCACGCAGCTATGTGGACAGCCTAGCCCCTCCGTTTTTTCGTGAGCTGGTCAATTACGCGCAGGATGGCTCCTACTCTTGGCACTGCCCGGGTCACTCAGGCGGCGTTGCTTTTCTAAAGAGTCCGGTCGGGCAAATGTTTCACCAGTTCTTTGGTGAAAACATGCTGCGCGCCGACGTCTGTAATGCCGTGGACGAGCTTGGCCAGTTGCTTGACCACACCGGACCGATCGCCGAGTCCGAGCTCAATGCCGCCCGGATTTTTAACGCCGATCATTGCTATTTCGTCACCAACGGCACTTCAACATCGAACAAAGTCGTTTGGCACGCCAACGTGGCGGCAGATGACATTGTGGTGGTGGACCGTAACTGCCACAAGTCCATTTTGCATGCGATTACGATGACCGGCGCGATCCCTGTGTTTTTGCGCCCAACACGCAATCACATGGGCATCATTGGACCGATTCCTCTTGAGGAATTCGAGCCAGCGAATATCCAGAAAAAAATCGATGCCAATCCCTTTGCGCGCAACGTCAAAAACAAAAATCCTCGCATTTTGACACTGACGCAAAGTACCTACGACGGCGTGATCTACAACGTCGAGACGATCAAGGCCAAGCTTGGCAACCTGGTCGATACACTTCACTTTGATGAAGCCTGGTTGCCGCATGCGGCGTTCCACAGCTTTTATCAGGATATGCATGCGATTGGGGCCGGCCGTCCGCGCAGCCCAAAATCCATGGTGTTTGCCACGCACTCGACGCACAAACTGCTGGCCGGGATCTCGCAGGCTTCTCAGATCATTGTTCAGGAGTCTGAGTCACGCAAGCTTGACCGCAATATTTTCAACGAAGCCTATCTGATGCATATGTCGACTTCGCCCCAGTACGCGATTATCGCGTCTTGCGATGTGGCAGCGGCGATGATGGAAGCGCCCGGCGGTACGGCCCTGGTCGAGGAAAGTATCCGTGAAGCCCTTGATTTCCGTCGTGCGATGCGTAAGGTCGATCTCGAGTACGGTGATGATGACTGGTGGTTTACCGTTTGGGGTCCGGATTATCTTGCCGCCCATGGTGTGGGTGAACAGTCCGACTGGATGCTCAAAGCCAACGACCACTGGCACGGCTTTGGCGATCTTGCCGAGGGCTTCAACATGCTGGACCCGATCAAGGCGACGATTGTCACGCCAGGATTGGATATGTCCGGTAGTTTTGGTGAAACCGGCGTGCCTGCGGCGCTTGTGTCAAAGTACTTGACCGAGCATGGCGTGGTGGTTGAAAAAACCGGCTTGTATTCCTTTTTCATTATGTTCACGATCGGTATCACCAAAGGCCGTTGGAACACCTTGCTGACGGCTTTGCAGCAGTTCAAGGATGACTATGACCGCAATCAGCCAATGTGGCGCATCTTGCCTGACTTCTGCAAAGGTAATCGACGCTATGAACGCATGGGGCTACGCGATTTGTGTCAGCAAATTCATGAGCAATACCGAAAGCATGATGTCGCACGTCTGACGACCGAAATGTATTTGAGCGATATGGTGCCGGCACTTAAGCCCTCGGATGCCTTTGCCAAAATGGCTCACCGCGAGGTTGAGCGTGTCTCCATCGACCAACTCGAGGGTCGTGTGACAGGTGTGTTGTTAACGCCCTACCCACCCGGTATTCCCTTGTTGATTCCGGGTGAGCGTTTTAACAAAACCATCGTTCAATACCTGCAGTTCGCGCGTGAGTTCAACCAAATGTTTCCTGCATTTGAAACCTACATTCACGGCTTGGGCGAAGATGTTTTGCCCAATGGTGAAAAGCGTTACTACGTCGACTGTCTGATAGAAGAGCAATGCTGATCTTACGTTGCCAAACGAGACCTCTGATTGAGGGCGTCTATGCAGCAGTTTGATGTGGCAGTGATTGGTGCGGGCGCCGCTGGCATGATGTGTGCCGCGGTGGCTGCGCAGCGTGGACGCTCGGTCGTGCTGATTGATCACGCCAGTAAGCTAGCGGAAAAAATCCGTATCTCGGGTGGTGGTCGTTGTAACTTCACCAACAGACAAGTACTGCCAGAGAACTTCATTTCGGCAAATCCTCATTTTTGCAAGTCAGCACTGGCTAGTTATACCCCTCAGGACTTTATTGACCTGATGCGCCGTCATGACATTGCTTGGCACGAAAAGCACAAAGGTCAGCTTTTTTGCGACGACAGCAGCGAGTCGATTATCGAGATGCTGCGTGTCGAGTGCGATCAAGGCGGCGTTCAGTGGCGGATGCCCTGCGAGGTCAAGGAAGTCTTGCGAGAGGAGTCTGCGGGAGTCACTGTTTTTACTGTCAATACCTCCGTCGGGCCGATTCTTGCGAGCAATTTAGTGGTGGCCACGGGGGGCTTGGCCATCCCCCAGCTAGGCGCCACAGATTTTGGCTTAAAGCTCGCCCGACAGTTCGGACTCAAGGTCATTGAGCCGCGCCCGGCGCTGGTGCCTCTGACCTTCGATGCTGAGGCGTGGGCACCTTTTGGCGAGCTTGCGGGTGTTGCCCTACAGGCAACGGTGAGCGCAGGTCCGGGGCGGCGTGCGCAGCATTTTCTCGAGGATGTCTTATTCACCCACCGGGGCTTATCGGGCCCCGGCATTTTGCAGATTTCGAGTTATTGGCAGCCTGGTGAGGCGATTGTGCTGGACTTAGCGCCAGGGCAAGACTTATCCGCCAAGCTGCTCGAGTCTAAGGTCGGCGGCAAGCAACAGCTAGGGACGGTACTTTCGTCTCTCTGGCCCAAGCGCCTCGCGGAGCAGTGGCTTGGCGAACAGGCGACGACACGGCTTGCAGACGCACCAGATCGCATCCTCAAGGACTTAGCGCAGCGCATTCAGGCCTGGGCTCTTGTCCCGAGCGGAACGGCGGGCTACAAAAAAGCTGAAGTGATGCGCGGCGGCGTGGATACGCGCGGGCTCGATCAGCGCAGCATGCAAGCCCGAAACGTACCTGGCCTGCATTTTATCGGCGAAACGGTTGATGTCACGGGCTGGCTAGGTGGCTATAACTTTCAATGGGCGTGGGCGTCTGGCGTCGCTTGCGGGCGTAGCCTCTGATTCCAGATGTGTTTAAGCCTGGGCCGAGGCCAGGGCGGACTTGTCGAGGGCTCGCGTTTCGCGTTATGCTTCAAAAGCTGTGAACGCATATTGCGGGAGAGCGCAAAGAAGTCCTTATTCATGACTTCTGTTTGCCGCCGAAGGCGCAATTCGCCCAGAATCGCTCAGGCCCCCCATACCGCAACATGAATTGAAGGCTTTCTAACCGAAGGCCTTCAGCACAACACTCTGGAGAGACCCGCGACCCCTTGAACAGGGTCACCACGGGCGCCGAAGGTGCACACCCGCGAACTTGCGGGGCAACTCTCAGGCAAAAGGACAGAGGGGCGGATCGCCATTCAAATTTCGTGCGCGCAGCGCATGCGATTGAGGTGCCGCACCTTTCTACTGTCTTATTTCTCTGCCGGAGTTCTTTTATGTCTGCTGAATTAAAGCGCACCCCTCTTGCCAACGTGCATCTTGCCGCAGGCGCGCGCATGGTTGATTTTGGTGGCTGGGAGATGCCCGTCAACTACGGTTCACAAATCGAAGAGCACCATGCCGTGCGACGTGACGCAGGCATGTTCGATGTCTCGCACATGCTCAATGTGGATGTGGTGGGCGCTGATGCGACACCGTTTTTACGCAAGCTGATTGCCAATGATGTGGCCAAGTTGACCCAGGCTGGCAAGGCGCTGTATTCCTGCATGCTCAATCCTCAAGGCGGTGTGATTGACGATCTGATCGTTTATTTTTTTACACCGACACAATGGCGCTTGGTCGTGAATGCTGGCACAGCAGAAAAAGATATCGCCTGGATGCAGCGTGTCGCAGCCTCTAGTGGTTTTAACGTCACCGTGACGCCTAGACGTGATCTTGCGATGGTCGCCGTGCAAGGGCCGAACGCCCGTGCCAAAGTGTGGGCGACGCGTCCGGCTTGGCGTGCCTCGACAGAAAGTCTCGGTGTATTTTCTGGCGCACAGTTCCCTGGCGACACCATGGTGGCGCGGACAGGCTACACCGGCGAAGACGGTTTCGAGATTGTTGTGCCTGCCTCCGAGGTTGAGCAACTCTGGCGAGATCTGACTGCGCAGGGTGTCGCACCTTGCGGTCTGGGTGCGCGTGATACCTTGCGCCTCGAAGCAGGTATGAATTTATACGGCCAGGATATGGATGAGTTGATTCATCCCAATCAGGCAGGCCTCACTTGGACCGTGTCCCTCAAGGATGTAGACCGCCGCTTTATTGGTCGTGATGCCATTGAACAATTTGCAGATCCCCGTGTATTTATTGGCCTCAAGCTTCTGGATCGCGGCGTCATGCGCGCCCACATGGTAGTGCGTACCGCCCAAGGTTTGGGCGAGGTCACCAGCGGCACGATGTCCCCAACCATGGGCGTCTCAGTGGGTTTTGGCCGATTACCTCAAGGTGTCGCCGTGGGCGATCAGGTTGAGATTGATATCCGTGGCAAGTGGGTGCCCGCCGAAGTGTGCAAGCTGCCCTTTGTGCGGAATGGTCAGGTTCTCACGCACGCCTAACCCCTGCGTTGAAATGTTTAAACAATATTCAATCAGTCCGTATTTTTTGAAATAACTTTCTTTATCAATTTCCGGAGACTTTCATGAGCATTCCTAGCGATCGTAAATACGCAAAAACACACGAATGGATCAAAGCCGAAGGTGATGTGATGATCGTGGGTATCACCGGACCTGCACAAGAGCAGCTCGGTGATCTGGTGTTTGTCGGTGACGTTAAGGTCGGTGCCAAACTCGCAGCGGGCGCCACTGCAGGCGTTGTCGAGTCAGTGAAGGCCGCTTCAGACATCTACGCCCCCGTCGCTGGCGAGATCGTTGGTTTTAATGAGGCGCTCAATGACGCCCCTGAGAGCATCAATGCCAGCCCGTATGGCACCTGGATCTTCAAGATCAAGGCAAACAACCCCGCCGATGTTGATGGTTTGCTCGATGCAGCAGGCTATCAGGCTGTCGCTGACGCAAGTTAAGGCAAACACCATGTCCCAAGTTTTGGATACCTCGAACGAATTTATTCCTCGCCACATCGGTCCAAGCGAGGAGGATCAGAAAAAGATGCTCGCGGCGATTGGTGCGGCGGATCTCGCGGCGCTGATGCGCGAAGTGGTTCCCGCCAACATCCATATGTCTCGTGAGCTTGATCTCCCTGGCGCGCGCTCCGAGGCCGATGTGCTGGCTGAGATGCGTAAAATCGCTGCAGACAATCAAGTATTTCGTAACTACATTGGACAGGGCTACTACGGTACGCACACGCCTAATGTTGTCTTGCGCAATATTCTCGAGAATCCGGCTTGGTACACCGCCTACACGCCTTATCAACCAGAGATTTCTCAGGGACGCCTGGAGGCGATTCTGAATTATCAAACCATGGTGGCGGATCTGACCGGGCTCGATATTTCGAATGCCTCTTTACTCGACGAGGGTACCGCCGCCGCCGAAGCGATGACGCTCGCGCGTCGCGCTTCTTCTGCGCAAAGCAAAGTCTTTTTTGTTTCGCAACATTGCCACCCCCAGACGATCGAAGTGATCCGCACACGTGCGGATGGTTTAGATATTGACGTGATCGTGGGTGACGAGTCCAAGGGCGTGCCAGCGTGTTTCGGTTTGCTGGTGCAATACCCCCACTCCCTGGGTGCAGTTGCAGACTATCGCGCGCTCGCCGAGCAAGTCCATGCGCAGGGCGGTGTGGTCGCTTGTGCGACGGACCTGTTAGCCTTGGCGTTGCTTGAGCCGCCCGGTCACTGGGGTGCAGATATTGCGATTGGCTCTGCACAGCGTTTTGGCGTGCCGTTTGGTTTTGGCGGACCACACGCAGGGTTTATGGCGTGCAAGGATGCGTTCAAACGCAATATGCCAGGCCGTCTGGTCGGTATCTCCAAAGATGCTCAGGGTAATCAGGCTTTGCGCTTGGCACTACAGACGCGTGAACAGCATATCCGCCGTGAAAAAGCCACCTCGAACATTTGTACTGCACAGGTGTTGTTGGCGGTGATGTCCAGTATGTATGCGTTGTGGCATGGTCCCAAGGGAATTCAGTCGATTGCAACGCGTGTGCATCAGTCGACCGCGCTTCTCAAGCAAGCACTGACCGCGCTTGGCATCAACGTGGTCAATGACACCTTTTTTGATACGCTGTTGCTCGACACGGGTGCGCAGACTGACGCTGTGCTGAAAGCCGCTCGCGCGGCCCGCATCAATTTGCGAAGTGTCAATGCGACCCAGCTCGGTATTTCACTCGATGAAACTGTGACGGTTCAGGATCTCGACCAGTTGCTCGGCGTGCTAGCCGGTGCGATCGGCAAGGCTCCACCCGCATTGTCGACCGATGTGAAGGGCTTGCCAGGTATCCCCAGCAGTGTTCATCGCAAGCAAGCGATTCTGAGTCATCCTGTTTTTTCAAGTATTCAGTCCGAAACGGATATGCTGCGCTATCTGCGTAAGCTAGCCGATAAGGATCTGGCCTTAGATCGGACGATGATCCCGCTCGGCTCATGCACGATGAAGCTCAACGCCACTGTAGAGATGATTCCTGTCACTTGGCCAGAGTTTGCGGCGATCCATCCTTTCGCCCCTGCAGACCAGACGCGTGGCTATCAGACGATGATCGAACGCTTGTCCAAGGACCTCTGTGAAATTACAGGTTACGACGCGATTAGTTTGCAGCCAAACTCTGGCGCGCAAGGCGAGTACGCAGGCTTGCTCGCGATTCGTGCCTATCATCGCGCGAATGGTCAGCATCAACGTGATGTCTGTCTGATTCCTGCTTCGGCGCACGGCACCAATCCCGCTTCTGCCAATATGGTGGGCATGGATGTTGTCGTAGTGGGCTCCGATGCGCACGGTAACGTTGACCTTGAGGATCTCAAAGCCAAAATCGCCAAGGTTGGAGATCGCTTGGCTGCGTTGATGGTGACCTATCCGTCCACGCATGGCGTCTTTGAGGAAGCGATCACAACGATTTGCGATCTGATTCATGAGGCAGGCGGCCAGGTGTATATGGACGGTGCCAACATGAACGCGATGGTGGGAGTGGCACAGCCTGGCAAGTTTGGTTCGGATGTGTCTCACCTGAATCTGCACAAAACCTTTTGCATTCCTCATGGTGGCGGCGGACCAGGTGTCGGACCGGTCGGCGTGCGTGCGCACCTTGCCCCATTTTTGCCCGGCGTGGTCAATGAGAAAGGTGTGATGGCCAATGGCATGCCTGTGGGCCCTGTGTCGGCTGCGCCTTTCGGCTCTGCGAGCATTTTGCCCATTCCTTTTGTCTACATCTCGTTGATGGGCGCACAAGGGTTGCGTCGTGCAACCGAAGTGGCGATTTTGAGCGCTAACTATATTGCCCGTCGTTTGGCTGATCATTATCCTGTGCTGTACACCGGCCGTAATGATCGTGTGGCACACGAGTGCATCCTTGATATGAATCCGATCAAGGACGCCTCTGGCATTAGTGCCGAGGATATCGCCAAGCGTTTAATGGATTATGGTTTCCATGCGCCGACGATGAGTTTCCCGGTTGCGGGCACCTTGATGGTCGAGCCAACTGAGTCAGAAGGTCTGGCTGAGTTGGATCGGTTTGTCGAGGCCATGATTTCGATTCGCAAAGAAATCGCCCAAGTCGAGCGTGGTGAACGTGACAAGAGCGATAACGTGTTGAAAAACGCTCCTCATACCGCCAAGATGTTGTTGGCCGAAGAGTGGCACCACGACTATCCTCGCCAGCAGGCGGCCTACCCAGTCGAAAGCTTGCGAGACAGCAAGTATTGGCCACCTGTGGGTCGCGTGGATAACGCGTGGGGCGATCGTAACTTGGTGTGTTCGTGTTTGCCGATTGAGGCGTACGCTGAGCAGGTGTAATGAAAACAACGGCGATCACCCTAAGGTGATCGCCGCTTGCCCTCAAGGTTTAGTCGCCCCTCAAATCAGTTTGGTTTAGGCGTATCAGTCTGCAGCGCTTCATTTGATGGCAGGGTGCTTGAGCCACTTTCTGGTGTAACGGCTTTAGCCGCAGTCGCCGCTTCGACGGCAGCTTTTTCAGCCGCCGCTTTTTCAGCGACATCCGCTGCCGCTTTTTCGGCGGCTTTGAGCTCGACTGAAAACTCTCGGACGAGTTTAAAGAAGGTGCTGACCATGCCTTCGATCGCATCTTGGCCGATGCCGCCGTAGGCACTGATGTCCATCTCCAAGACCGGCGCATTTAAATCGTTAATAAAGACACGCGCCCATCTGTTTCTTAAGTTCCAATCGTTGACGAACTTGAGCGGAGCGGTTTGGTTTGTCGGATAAGTCGCTCGGAGCAGCACATCTTCGCAAGTCGGATCTTTGCGGCAACCGCTAAAAATGATCTCAATCTTGTTGGCGCCTAGGTCGCTCGGCGCGACGTTCAAGACTAAATCTCCATCGGCGTCTCTTGATTCTTGGTAGGTAAAGTCCGCATCACTCAAAATAGCTGCAAGTATTGAGGGATCCAAGTGCTGGAGAGCAGAGGCTTCGTCCGGACCGACTTGTCCTGCTGCTGCTTGATTCGCTAGCCAAGCGGAGGGAACAAAGGTACTCAGTAACTTTAGAATAGGCTCGGCTGACGTACGTTGTCCGTTAATTCTCAGTGCATCGTTTTGAACGTTGAAGTGGCTAACAAGCAAGCCATTTTGCACCCGACCGAGCTTGAGTTGGGCCGCCAGATCTGCCAGTCTTCTTGACTCGCGGTCAGCAAGTCCTTTGACTTTTGCGGGATTTGAACCCGGGGTCTGCATCGACTGTAATACAAGTGCGTTCACCATAGGCTGAGAAACTGTCAGCGTTGCGTCAAGCGTATTGATGAGGCTTTCTCGCAGACCGAGGCCGCCATTGGCAAGTTCCGCCGGTTTAAGGACTGCACTGAGGGTGAGTTGACTCTTTCCAGCAGGCGTTTCCCAAAGCAGTGGCTCAATACGAATGGATGGACTATTTTTGAGAAGGCCATGAAGCTGGAGCCAGATCTTTTTTATCTCTGCCGCGCTCAAGGCTTCAGGTGCGAGGATATGACTCATCAAGCGGATGAGTGTGCGGTTGTATAGCTCAATCAGTGGAAGCAGTGCACGATCACTGAGCTTGTCGAGAGTGACCCCAAGCTTGAAGCTACCCATTTTCTTTTGGGCAATACTCAACGAGTGGATATCAATACGTGTTTCGCCGCTCACCTCTGCGTCGTCTAGTGCGAGCTCCGTGCGGAGCTTCACTTTTTCAAGTTCAAGGGTCGGTGCGTTGACGGAAGACCAGGCCAGGCTGGCGATCTCACGTTTATTGATGCCGACAGGTAATCCCAATGCCCCTGATTTGGCATCAGTTTCTAGTTTGACGCCTTTAAGATCGATGGTGGTGTGGCCATCCGTCATGTTGAGTGCGTCGAGGGTCAGCTCACCTTTCCTGTTTCGAAAGCGCGGTCCGATTTCAGCTTTGAGTTGAGCGCCGCCAAACTGCACACGCAAGGCATCTTGGCGAAGATCGAACGCTGCGGCAGTCCAGAGTAGTTTGGCAACACCATTGGTCGCAACTCGTGTTTGACCGACAACAAACGGACGATTCTGGTTCGTATTAAAAAGCGCTTCGGTCCATGGTGTTGACGCAATATGTGTGTCAATCACTGCACCTACTGCAGAAAAATCCCCGTTTAGAATATTTTTTAGAGGAAAAGGTCCGTGCGAGATCTCGTTCACAAACAGAATTTCGCGTTTGGTGGCTGTCGCGGAGTCTTGTTTGGATGGAAACGTCAAAATGTAGGACGCCTGACTAGAAAAGATCCCGCGCTGGTAATTCCTGGCAGTTAAACGAATCTGGTCTGACCAAGTACGAGACAGGTGGAGGTTAATAGCATCTACGGCTGCGTAAGATTGCTCTTGGATACGAAACCCTGACCACATACTCGCACCACTATAGGCCGCAATCAGGGCAACTAGAACAGATGCGATGAGGATGAGTCTTTTTTTCATTTTTTTACTATCCCTTGATCACCGATCTTGGTGTACTGCACAACATCAAAGGACAAGCCATTTTCGGGTGGGTAATGTGTTCTGGACGTTTCCGACCAGGCTTGCTTGTCCAAAGAGGCAAAGAACGCATCGCCCTCAATATTGTCCTGAATTTCAGTCGCGATGACGGACTGGGCAAAAGGGAGTGCTTCTTGATAGATTTGTGCGCCGCCAATCACAAAGGCTTGCTCGGCGTCCTGCACGGCGTCGATGGCGAGTGCGAGACTGGTGACACATTGTGCCCCCGCAGCTTCGTATTGCGGGTTTCTCGAAATGACAATGTTGCGTCGGCCGGGCAGCGGCCTCCCAAGAGACTCCCAGGTTTTGCGACCCATGATGACCGGGTGTCCAAGCGTAGTGCGCTTGAAATGTGCCAAGTCACTGGGGAGTTTCCAGGGGAGGGTGTTATCTCGCCCAATCACGCGATTCAGTGCGTAGGCGACGATCAAGGAGAGCTGCATGTGATTCGGGCCTTTTGAACTTGGGTGCAATACTGACGTTAAACCGCAACCGGTGCTTTGATATGCGGATGATGCGCATAGTTTTCAATCACGAAGTCTTCGTAGCGATAGTCAAAAATTGACTCGGGCTTGCGCTGAATGACGAGGGTGGGATAGGGGTTGGGCGTGCGTGAAAGTTGAAGCTCAACTTGTTCAAAGTGATTGCTATAAATGTGACAATCACCGCCCGTCCAGACAAAATCGCCGACCTCGAGGTTGCATTGCTGAGCGACCATGTGGGTCAGCAGTGCATAGCTGGCGATATTGAAAGGCACCCCTAGAAAAATGTCCGCACTCCGTTGATAGAGCTGACAAGAGAGCTTGCCGTCGGCGACATAAAACTGGAAAAAGGCGTGGCAGGGCGGGAGGGCCATATTTTTGATTTCGCCAACGTTCCAGGCCGACACAATCAGTCTGCGGGAGTCCGGTGTGCTGCGAATTTGATCGAGCACTTGCGAAATCTGATCGATATGCCCGCCGTCAGGCGTTGGCCAGGAACGCCATTGCACGCCATAGACTGGGCCCAAGTCGCCGTCTTCGCGCGCCCATTCATCCCAAATTGAACAGCCGTTTTCTTGCAGCCAGCGAACGTTTGAGTCGCCGCGCAGGAACCAAAGCAATTCGACAAAAATGCTTCGGGTATGAAGTTTTTTTGTCGTGACCAAAGGAAAACCTTTCGACAGATCAAAACGCATTTGATAGCCAAAGACTGAGCGAGTCCCTGTGCCAGTTCGATCGGTTTTATTCACGCCTGTGGTGTAGACGTGCTGCATAAAGGTTTCGTACTGGTTCATCGCGCGGGTTGCTCTTTATGGACTCGTCGTGGACGGAGGTGCTGTATCCACAATCTCTGCGGACCAGGTGATTTCTGCGCTATGCGCCAGCATGGCGGAGGCGGAACAGTATTTCTCGTGCGATAGCGCGATGGCGCGCTCTACAGCTGTGCGTGGCAGGTTGCTGCCCGTGACAGTGAATACAAAGTGAATTTTTGTGAAGACTTTTGGATCGACTTCAGCGCGCTCAGCCTGCAACTTAACCGAGCAGCCCGTGATGGCGTGACGCCCGCGTTTCAAAATGAGAACAACGTCGTAAGCGGTGCAGCCACCCGTGCCGACAAGCAAGAGCTCCATTGGACGAGGTGCGAGGTTGTGCCCGCCGCCTTCTGGTGCGCCATCCATTGCCGCAATATGACCTGTCCCAGTCTGTCCGACGAAGAGCATGCCATCCGGGCCGCCCCAATCAATTTTCACTTCCATCTTGAATCCCCTGCGTGTAAGCAAGAATCATAAACCGTTATTGGTTTTCTTTACGCTTTTTGCCTCGAGGTTGCGACACAGGTTCTAGGTCTATTGCGGCACCGAGGTATTGTTAAGCGTTAACATTCCTAGCATCGCTGTAAGGAAGGTTTCATTATGACGCACCAACCCCCCCACACTCCAGTCGCCGAGTCCCATGGGCATCACACCAAAAATCACCCGCGGTTTGTCCGTCGGCACGGATGGCTAGACCCCTTTATTGCAGAGCTAGATGTGGCTCTACAGGTGCTAGGTGGCGGGGTGACAGCGTCCAGGCCTAATCCGGCAGGCCCAAAAGTCGCTGAGAGCGATGCTGGACTAGATGATGCAGCGAAGCGCCACGCTGCAGGCTTGATGCGCGTGAATCACGTCGGTGAGGTGTGCGCGCAGGCTTTGTATCGGGGCCAGGCGGCGGCGGTTTCGAGCCAGGAGAGTGCTGAGTTTTTCTTAGAGGCTGCCGCTGAAGAGGTCGATCATTTAGGCTGGTGCTCGCAGCGGTTGCGTGAGCTGGATAGCCGTCCGAGTCTTCTTAATCCTCTTTGGTACGCGGGGTCTTTTGCCTTGGGAATGCTCGCCAGTCGTGCGGGTTCAGCTCAGAGCTTGGGGTTTATGGCGGAGACTGAGCGTCAGGTAGAGGCGCACTTGGAGGGGCATCTGACCGAACTTCCCGTCGCGGATAGCCGATCAAGAGCCATCGTGGAGGAAATGAAGCAAGATGAGGTGAAACACAGGGTCAACGCCGAGTTTCGCGGTGCTCAAGTTTTGCCTAAGCCCTTACGTTCTGCCATGCGCTTAATGGCTCAAATTATGACGAAAACCGCATACAGGGTTTAGTGATTGCAAGTCACATGCGCTAAGAACGTACGGTTTTTTTGTCAAGAAATTGTTGCTGCGGCGCATCAAATTCCTAAAATCACTTATTTTTTATACGGAATATTGAATGTTCTTGCGCCGCACCAACTTTTCAGCTAATATTTGTTTATGGAAGTTCAGTCATGAGTGTGTTGAATTAAAGTGCTAGTGTTTACCAGAGGTACCCAAGCACATTGTTAATTCCTCCACTGAAGCTTTTAAGTTCAAAGCCTCCTGACCTTGCCAAAGTTGTCTCCTCCACCCTCCTCCTTTGGTGGATTTAGCCCAAGACTGCAAAGTCTTGGGCTTTTTTTTAACCGTTTTTTAACCGCTCGCGAGCTTGCGTACCCAGTAGGCAGTTGAAGGGTCATAGGGGCTAACTGCTGGATCGCTACCTAGCGCATCGAGCCTGCGCTCGATATCGCCTGCCAAACGCTTACCAAATTCCACTCCCCACTGATCAAAGGGGTTGATGCCCCACAGCACGCCTTCAGTGAATACTTTGTGCTCATACAGCGCGAGTAAGGCTCCGAGCTGGCGTGCTTCGAGCCTGGGCAAAACAATCAGTGTGGACGGACGACCGCCAGGATGAACATGGTGTCGCGCGAGCCGTGCGGCTTTCTCAGGATCTTTTTCGGTTTTGCTGACTTCCTTGAGCGACTGCTCAAAGGACTTTCCTTCGAGCAAGGCCGCACGTTGCGCCAGACAGTTTGCGATCAGTAGTCTGTGATGGCGTGTATGGCGGTGATCAGGCACGGCACACAAAATGAAATCTACTGGTGCACCTTTGCCATCCTGATGCAGCCATTGAAAGAAAGTATGCTGGCCATCCGTGCCGGGCATACCCCACACCACCGGGCTGCTGGGCACATCCAGAGCGGAGCCGTCACGCAAGGTGGCCTTTCCAAGAGATTCCATTTCTAATTGTTGCAGCCAAGGGACAAGGTTGCCGAGGCGTGCATCGTAAGGGCAGAGCGCAAAAGAGCCATAGCCCAGAACACTGCGGTTTGCCACGCCACTCAACGCCATTTGAACTGGGGCGTTTTGTTCGACGGGCGCCGTCAGAAAATGCTCATCCATCGCAGCGGCACCCGCGCGCATTTCGTTTAGTGCGTCAATCCCGAGACCCAGTGCAATGGGCAGTCCAATGGAGGACCAGAGCGAATAGCGACCGCCGACCCAATCCCAGAACTGAAAAATACGCTCGTCACTAATGCCGAAGTCGCGAGCGGCTTTTGGATTAGCGGTGACCGCAGCGAAATGATCGAGTGGATACTGGACGCCATTGGCGCGCAGCCAGTCGATTGCGCAAGCGGCATTGGCCAGTGACTCGGTGGTGGTGAAAGATTTGGATGAAACGATCACAAGCGTGTCGTGGGCGTCGAGCCCTTCGAGTGCGGCTGTAATGGCGTGCGCATCCACGTTTGAGGCAAACCTCAGGGTACGCCTCGTGCCAGCGCCTGCGAGTGAATCAAATGCAAGACGAGGTCCCCAGTCGCTCCCTCCAATGCCTAAGTGCACCACGTTGCGATATTGGTTGCGGGCGTTGACTTCCTCCACAAACTTAGCCAGACGTGTCCGCTCGGTTTGAATCGCTTCGTTGACAGGCTCGGGGGGGAAGGACGCGCGCAAGGCGGTATGCCAGGCTGCGCGGTTTTCTGTCCAGTTGATGGCGGCGCCTTCGAACAGGTCGCGACGGTATTGCTCAAAGCCCTGCTGCACCAATAACGCCCGTGATGCCTCCGTGAGTGCCGCAGAGTTTCTCTGGGTGGTCAGGTCGACTTCTAGCCCTGCCGCTGAAATGACGCGAAGCGTGTCAGGCTTTAAGGGACTGCTCAGCACGGCTTGCGAAAATTGCTTCCAGGCAGGGCTATCGGACAAAGAAGGCATAGGGCTCAGTATGATGAATAAAACGCCAAAATCAAACGCGCGATCAAAACGGTAATTGCGCCGAGGGTGCAAGCGCTAACAGTTGCGCCCGGAACACGGCTTTGATGCGCTCAAGCGCCTCAGGTGTGTCGCCTTCAAAACGGAGGACCACAACAGGAGTCGTATTGGAGGCGCGAGCCAAGCCGAAACCATCTGCATAGTCCGCACGCAAGCCGTCAATCTTAAAAATTTCCTGAGCACCCGTAAAGACGCCCTCGTCCTGCAGGCGTTTAACCAGCGCGTGGGGTTCGCCCTCGCGCATTTCAAGCTTAAGCTCCGGGGTGGACACACCTTGGGGCAGGGCTTCGAGCACAGCCGATGGGTTTGCATCTCTGGAGAGGATCTCGAGCAGACGTGCGCCGGTATACAAGCCGTCATCAAATCCGAACCAGCGTTCTTTAAAAAACACGTGGCCGCTCATTTCGCCCGCTAAGGGCGCACCGGTTTCTGCCAGTTTCGCTTTAATCAAGGAGTGGCCCGTTTGCCACATCAGTGGTTTGCCACCCGCAGCGCGGACTTGTTCGGCGACATGACGGCTGCACTTGACGTCATAAATAATGGTCTCACCCGGACAGCGCTGCAGCACATCACGTGCATATAAAATCAGTTGACGGTCGGGCCAGATAATTTGGCCAGATTTTGTCACCACTCCCAGTCTGTCTCCGTCACCGTCAAAAGCTAAACCAATTTCGCAGTCAGTCGATTGCACGCAGCGGATCAGGTCCTCGAGGTTGTGGGGGTCGGCCGGGTCAGGGTGGTGGTTTGGAAAAGTGCCGTCCACCGTACAGAACAGTTCGGTGACTTCGCAGCCAAGGCCGCGAAAGAGGGCGGGCGCCACGGCAGCGGCGACTCCGTTACCGCAGTCGATCGCGATTTTCATCGGACGACTGAGTTTGATGTCACCGAGCACGCGCGCTAAGTAGGGCGTCAAAATATCAACCACCGAGGCGGTGCCTGCTGTGGCAGCCGTCGCTGGACCTGCAGCGACTTCGTCGCGCAACCCAAGGATCGCGTCACCGTGGAGCGTTTGGCCGCCCATCATCATTTTGAAGCCGTTGTATTCGGGTGGATTGTGGCTGCCAGTGACGGCGACGCCAGAGCCCGTTTTGAGGGTGTAGGCCGCAAAATAAACAAGAGGTGTTGGGACCTCCCCCACATCAATAGTATTGATGCCGCCTTCGCGCATGCCTTGTTGCAACGCGCCTGCCAGCTCTGGGCTACTCAATCTGCCATCACGACCGACCACCATGGTGGTCACGCCACAGGCATGGGCGCGCGCAGCCAGGCCCAAACCGAGTTGCCGGGCAAAATCTGCATTGAGAGCGGTCGGCACGACACCGCGAATGTCGTAGGCTTTAAACGCGGCATGGGGAAATTTAGCTTGGTCAGACACGTAAAAGGCTCCAGAATCAAAAGACCACTTAATCCATATTATCGCCGATTGAACTGCCCTACAATTTGGCATTCATAAATCAGCCTAACCGACCATTTTTAAAGAGAGCCGAATGAGCGCGTTGAAACAGCTAGAGCAAATCGTAGGGGCGACACAAGTGTTGACCGGCGAGGCCATGACGCCTTATCTGATTGATTGGCGAGGACGCTATCGGGGTGAAGCCTTAGCGGTTGTGCGGCCAGGGAACACCGAAGAAGTCGCTGCCGTTGTGCGTGTGTGCGCGGAGCACAACATCCCGATGGTGCCTTCGGGTGGTAATACTGGGATGTGTGGTGGCGCGACCCCTGATACCTCGGGTTTAGCGCTCGTGGTGTGCCTGGCTCGCTTGAATCGCGTCAGAGAGATTGATACGGATAACGATACGATCACTGTCGAGGCAGGATGCATTCTGCAGGCAGTGCAGGAGGCGGCTCGCGCAGCAGGTCGATTGTTTCCGCTCAGCCTAGCGGCAGAAGGCAGCTGCACGATTGGTGGCAACCTGTCCACGAACGCGGGTGGCACGCAGGTGCTGCGCTACGGCAATACACGTGAGCTTGCACTGGGTCTCGAGGTGGTCACGCCTCAAGGCGAAATCTGGCATGGTTTGCGCGGCTTGCGCAAGGACAATACGGGTTACGACTTGCGCGATCTGTACATTGGCAGCGAAGGCACCTTGGGCATCATTACCGCCGCCACCATGAAACTCTACCCTGTACCGGTTGCGCAGCGGATTGCGATGTTGGCACTGAATTCTCTTGAGGATGCCATTGCGATGCTGTCGCGCGCGCGCGCCGGATTTGGTGCGTCCCTGACTGGCTTCGAAGTGATGATGGGGTCGGCGCTCAAGGCTGTCGTGCGCCTCTTTCCACAGCAACGCTTGCCCTTTGAAGGCCCCTCCGCAGAGGCACCTTGGTTTGCCATCCTCGAGCTGTCCGATAGCGAAAGCGCCGAACATGCCCAAGCGCGTTTCGAGGCGGTATTGGGCGCTGCGATTGAGGATGGTCTGGTGGTAGATGCCGCCATCGCTGAAAATATTGCGCAGAGCAAAGCAATCTGGCACCTCAGGGAAAGCATTCCCCTTGCCGAGGCGGAGCTTGGCAAGAGCATCAAACACGATGTTTCAATTCCGATTTCTTTAATCGGAACCTTTGTCCAAACAACCAATGCAGCGCTGCAAGCCAAGTTTCCTGGGATCCAGCACATTGTGTTCGGTCATCTGGGCGATGGCAATCTGCATTACAACGTCGCGCGTGCGCCCAATCAGACTGAGCAGGAACTGCTTGCAACCCAGTATGACGTGTATCAGCTCGTGCACGATAGTGTGCATGCGCATGCCGGGTCGATTAGTGCAGAGCATGGTGTCGGTCAGCTCAAACGTGACGAGCTCACGCGCTACAAGAGTCCGCTTGAGCTAAAGCTCATGAAACAAATTAAACAAGCACTCGATCCAGAGGGGCTCATGAACCCTGGTAAGGTTCTGCAGACTTAATTTTCGGACGCCAGGGCGTTGCCGCGTGCCTAAACTGAACGTTAAACCCGAGCGCTAAACTTTTTGGCAGTTGGGGCAAAAGTACGTTGCGCGCTGCCCTTGAACAATGCGTTTGATGGGGGTCGCGCAGACCTTGCAGGGCTCTCCCTCTTTTTCATAGACCGCTGCGTGCAGAGTGAAATAAGCCCCGGCTTCGCCCGTTGCGTTGACATAGTCACGCAACGTGCTGCCGCCTGACTCCAAGGCGTCCGTCAGCGTTTGCTTGAGAGACTCGGCGAGACGTTCGCAGCGCGCGAGTGACACCCTGGCAGCCTGTGTCTTGGGATGGATGCGCGCCCGGAACAAACTTTCAGAGGCATAAATATTCCCTGCACCTACGACGACGTCCCCGGCTAACAGGGCTTGTTTGATCGAGACCTTACGACCTGCCAATCCTTTTTTGAGCCAGTTTGCGTTGAACATCGGGTCAAAGGGTTCTATTCCCAATTTGCTGAGTAATGGGTGGTTTTCCACCGGTCCCAAAGCACTGGGGTGCCATAAAACAGAGCCAAATCGACGCGGATCATGCAGGCGCAGGGTGACGTGGTCAAACTGCCATTCCACGTGGTCGTGTTTTCTGAGGAGTTCGCCGTTGAGAACACTACGCAAAGACCCAGACATACCCAGGTGAATGAGTTGTGTTCCGCTGTCGAACTCGATCAAGAGGTATTTGCCGCGCCTTCGACAGGCCCGTACAACCTGATCCGCAACCAGATTTGGCAGGTCCGCGGGAATGGGCCAGCGCATGCGAGATTCGTGCACGATCATCTTTCTGAGCGTGTAACCTGTTGCAACGGCGTCAATTCCCCGGCGAGTTGTCTCGACTTCTGGTAGTTCTGGCATGGCTGAGTGCTAACATCCGTTCACTGATTTTGTAGATTGTGCCACCAACTAGGCGGGTCGAGTGAAGTCGCTGTTCAAATCCATTCTTTCTCAAGTGTCCACCGCCGCCTTAATTGGGGGTGTTTCTTTGTCGTGGGTGCTGGGTGCATGCGCCCAGTCTGGCCCTGCAAAAGGGTTTGGACAGAGTGCTCAACTCCAAATCAAACCTAGGCAGCCCGAGTCCGAGAACATTCGTTTGCGTGCGGGTCAGCTTCCCGAGGTGACGCTCACCTCTACGATTCTCTTTCGCATCCTCGCCTCCGAAATCTCCGCGCAGCGCGGCACCTTTTTGCCTGCTGGCAAAACCATGCTGGAGTTGAGTCGGGAATTGGGTGATTATCGCCTAGCGCGTCGCGCACTAGAGTTTTATCTTGCCGGTGGCAATCTGCCTGGCGCGCTGGATGCTTCGAGGGTGTGGCTGCGCCTGATGCCAGATGATGCTGAGGCGTCCTCCACAGAAATGGCGCTCGCAGCGGCTTCTGGTCAAACTAGTGGCTTGGCGGCCGCACTTCGCAAACAAATTGATGCTGCAGCGGACAAATCTGCCGCGATTGGGCAGGCATTTGCGGTGTTGAGCCGCATGCCCGACAAACAAGCCGCCTTAAGAATCTTGAGTACGGCCATTGGCGATAGCAACGCGCGAAACTTGGCTGCGGGGCATATGGCTCTGGCCGATATGGCACGCGCAGCCGGCGATCATGCGCGCGCCCTCGAAGAATCCCGTTTGGCGCTTGCTGCCGCGCCCCGCTCCGAGGACGCGGCGATGCGTGTCTTTGAGTATGGTTTAAATGTCGACCAAGAGCGCGCGCTGCGTGACGCAACCGAATTTGCTGCCTTGCAACCCAATGCGCGCCGCTTGCGCGTCATTTTGGCGAGTCACCTCGCAGACCGAGGGCAGTTTGATGCTGCGATGGCAGAACTTAAGTCGATGGCGACACGCTCACCCGAAGACTTCGACCTGTTATTTATGCAGGCCCAAGTGTCTTACCGTGCCAAGCAACTCGAACAGGCGAGAGCCTTTTTAGATCAGTATGTTGCGGTTCAGTCGCAACGTCTGAAAGCTTCTGCGGCTGCTGGCGCGACAGATGCCCCTGCGGCCTTGGCTGAAGCCTATCAACTCATGTCTAAAGTCGCTGAGGAGCAAGGGCAGCTCGATGAGGCAGTGAGCCTGCTCACCAAGATTGAAGACCCCTCGATGCGCTATACCTCGCGCATCCGCCAGGCCATTATTCGTGCCAAACAAAAGCGAGTTGACGAAGCGCTTGCGTTGATTGACTCGGCCAATGCACAAACTGATGAAGAAATCATGATGGGAGCCTCGGCAGGCGCCCAGATTTTGCGTGATGCCAACCGACTCTCAGAAGCCATCAAGCGGATGCAGGCGCTTGACCAGCGGATGCCTGATTCGGTCAATGTCAAATATGAGCTTGCGATGTTGCATGAGCGTGCCGATCAGCTGCGCGAAGCAGAGCGGTTATTGCGACAAGTGATTGCGCTTGATCCGGGACATGCGCACGCACACAATGCGCTGGGCTACTCGTTGGCAGATCGCAATCAGCGTTTATCAGAGGCTTTAGCCTTGATTACGAGAGCGTTGGAAATCTCACCCAAGGATCCTTTTATTCTTGACAGCATGGGTTGGGTCAAGTTTCGAATGGGACAATACAAAGAAGCCGTTGATTACTTGCAGCGCGCCTACGAAAGACGTCCAGAGGCAGAAATCGCAGCCCATCTTGGCGAGGCACTCTGGAAACTGGGTCAACAGAGTGAGGCCCGTCAAGTATGGCAGGAAGGCTTGACCAAGGAGCCTGCTAACGAGACCTTATTGGAAACCTTAAAGCGCTTCGGAGTGAAGCCTTGAGTGGTCGATTGTTTTTTGGTGGGCTGCTCAGCGCGCTCCTGATGGTGCTTGCCGGTTGTGCGACGCAAACCTCTCCGACCCCTGAGGGGGTGAGTGGGAGCGAGTTCGTGCGCAATGGCCGCTTTGCTTTACGTGCAGAAGAGCCGAATCAAGCGCCGGAGGCAGTCCAGGGCGGATTTGCTTGGCGCGACGCGAATGGCCGCTTGACACTCGATTTAAGCAACCCTTTTGGAAATATTTTGGCGCGCGTCTTAGTGGAGCCTGGCCAGGCGACGCTGACCCAAGCCAATGGCGAGGTCTTGCGTGCGACTGATCCTGATGGATTGGTGCAAAAAGCAATCGGTCAGCGCGTCCCTGTCAGGGATTTGCGTCAATGGCTGCGTTCGCCCTTGCGTGCGTTGCCGACGATGCAACAAATTAACAGAGACGATCAGGGTCGAATTGTTGCTTTTGAACAAAACGGCTGGACGGTGGAGCTGACGCGTTTTGACGCCCAAGGACCTCGACTGTTGGTGCTGTCGCGCGCAGAGGCGAGCCAGCAAATTGTGATCCGCTTGATTGTGGATACCCCTTAAGTCTGTCCGGGTATGGCAAATCAACATGCTTTATGACCTGATCGCACCCGCCAAGCTCAACCTGTTTTTGCACGTGGTGGGCCGGCGCGCGGATGGATACCATTTATTGCAGACGGTTTTTCAGTTCATTAGTCTGGCTGATCTTCTAGACATTGACGTGCGTGAGGATGGCCAAATTTGTCGGGAAACCGATATGCAGGGTGTCCCGCACGACCAAGATCTCGTGGTCCGCGCGGCACGGTTGCTACAACAGTCGACAGGTGTCAAGCAGGGGGCGCAGCTGCATGTGCGCAAACGCATCCCCTCTGGGGCGGGTCTCGGTGGGGGGTCCAGTGATGCGGCGACCGTTTTAATCGCGTTAAATCGGCTTTGGCGAACAGGGTTGAGTCGGGCTGAGCTCATGCGGCTTGGGTTGCAGTTGGGAGCGGATGTCCCTGTTTTTATCTTTGGTCAGAATGCTTTTGCCGAGGGAGTGGGAGAGCAGTTGACGCCGGTCGAGCTGCCTTCACAGGCTTTTGTGGTGATCCAGCCTGCGCAAGCTGTGCCGACTCAAGGCATTTTTCAGGCGCCTGATTTGACAAGAGACACTGAAACAGTCAAAATAATGGACTTTTCTGGACCTCATGCGATTACTCGTTTGGGGTTTGGTCACAACGATCTGCAGCCAGTGGTTTTAAACCGCTTCCCGGTTGTCCGTCAGACGCTTGATTGGCTTGAACAAGCTGGTTATCAAGCACGAATGACCGGGTCTGGATCCTGTTTTTTTATTGGATTTCAGAGTGTTCAGCAGGCCGAAATGGCTAAACAGAAAATGCTCGCTAAAATACGTGTAGATTTTTCTGATGTTGCGAGTGTGGGTGTAGATAGTTCTGTATGTCCGATACAAACCTTGATGGTTTGTGAAAGCCTTCCAGAGCACCCGCAGCGGTATTGGATTGAAAGCTAGTTGGGGAGTCGCCAAGCTGGTTAAGGCACCGGATTTTGATTCCGGCATGCGAAGGTTCGAATCCTTCCTCCCCAGCCCCGAATTGTGTATAGCTGTTGAACTCGCCTAAAGACTTGCCGTAAAGCATGTCATACGATTGCCTGGCCTCAGTTCAGCAGCTTTTTTGTTCCACATCTGCTCTTGACGGTCTGTGACTGCCCCCATCATGCCCAATGATAGTTTCATGATCTTTACCGGCACTGCGAATACGCGGCTGGCAGTTGATGTGGTCAATCATCTGGATATGTCCCTAGGTCGCATGACTGTTGGACGTTTTTCTGACGGCGAAGTCATGGCCGAGATCAACGAAAACGTTCGCGGCAAGGATGTATTTGTTCTCCAGCCCACCTGTGCCCCAACAAACGACAACCTAATGGAAGTCATGGTGATGGTCGATGCGTTGCGTCGCGCCTCCGCTGGACGCATTACTGCTGCGATCCCTTATTTTGGTTATGCACGACAGGATCGACGACCCCGCTCGGCGCGTGTGGCGATTACGGCAAAAGTTGTTGCAAATATGCTGCAAGTCGCCGGGGTGGATCGCGTGCTGACGATGGATCTTCACGCAGACCAGATCCAAGGCTTTTTTGATATTCCTGTCGACAATATTTATGCCGGTCCGATCTTGCTCGGTGACATCTGGCGCCGCAACCTCAGTAATCTAGTGGTGGTTTCCCCGGATATCGGTGGTGTGGTGCGTGCCCGTGCGCTCGCTAAACAGCTCGAAGCGGATTTGGCGATTATCGATAAGCGCCGCCCACGCGCCAACGTTTCCGAAGTGATGAATATCATCGGCGAAGTCGATGGTCGGACATGCTTAATCATGGACGACATGGTGGATACGGCGGGCACGCTCTGCAAAGCAGCGCAAGCACTCAAGGAGCGTGGCGCAGGTGCTGTGTATGCGTATTGCACGCATGCTGTGTTGTCTGGTGGAGCGATTGAGCGGATTGCTGATTCAGAGCTCACAGAATTGGTGGTAACGGATACGATCCCGTTGTCTGACGAAGGACGCGCTTGCAGCAAAATACGTCAGCTTTCTTGTGCAGCCTTGCTGGGTGAGACTATTTTGCGTATTTCCAACGCAGAGTCCGTCAGCTCGCTGTTTGTAGATTAAAAAATCAACAGCGGATCTCTTTGAGATGCGCTGAGATATTCGCAGTTCACTGGTCGCGGTGGGCTGTGGAGCCACGATCCGATATCCGGATTGTGTTTTAACTGGGTGCTAGCCATCCTTATTGGAGTTTTTATGGAATTTAATGCAACCCCACGTAGCGTACAGGGAACGAGTGCGAGCCGCCGCCTGCGCCGTGCGAGCCGCGTTCCTGCCATTGTTTATGGTGGAAAAGAGCAGCCCGTCAATATCGAGCTCGATCACAACGAAATCTATCACGCGTTGCGCAAAGAGCAGTTCCACGCATCCATTCTGCAAATGCAACTCGAAGGCAAGAGCCATCAGGTTCTGTTGCGTTCGGTTCAGTGGCACCCCTACAAGCAGATCGTCATGCACGTTGACTTTCAGCGCGTTTCCGCCGATCAGGCGCTGCACACTAAGGTGCCTTTGCACTTTACCAACGCTGAAACATCGCCTGCAGTCAAACTCAGCGCTGCGATCATTTCGCACGTGATGACTGACATTGAGATTGCTTGCTTGCCCGCAAACTTGCCCCAGTTTATCGAGGTGGATTTGTCCAAGTTGGTCGGTGGCGCATCGATTCACTTGGCTGACATTGCTTTGCCTAAAGGCGTGACGTACATTGCACACCGTGGCGATCCAAATCCTGTCTTGGTGACGGCAATTGTCAAGGGTGGTCCTGCTGACGCAGCCGAAGGCGCAGCGCCAGCCGCCTAATTGACTTAGTTGAGGCTCAAGCAGTCGCCTCAAATCAGTTGATGATCAGGTTGTACCCCAAGCCCTGTCCGTTTTGCGCGGATGGGGCTTTTGACATCTAATGCTGCTATGACTCAACCCATCAAACTCATCGTCGGACTTGGCAACCCAGGCCCTGATTACGCTCGAACGCGCCACAATGCAGGCTTTTGGTTAGTCGAGGCACTTGCAGAAGATTTGCGCTGTGATTTCACGGTTGAAAAGTCGTTCTTTGGCTCAGTGGCCAAAGCGCGCGTGAATGGTGAGCAAATATTTTTGGCAAAACCGCTCACTTACATGAATCGCTCAGGTCAGTGTGTGGGTGCTTTGGCGCGGTTTTACAAACTCGTCCCGGAGGAGGTGTTGGTGCTCCACGATGAGCTTGATCTGATGCCAGGTCAGGTTAAGGTCAAGCAGGGTGGCGGTCACGCCGGCCACAATGGCCTAAGAGACATACAAGCAGCGCTGAGCAGCCCCAACTTTTGGCGCTTGCGCCTGGGGATTGGACACCCGCGTAGTTTGAATCTTGCTCAGGAAGTTGCAGACTTTGTCCTTCACCCACCCAGACGAGAAGACCAGGTGGCGATTGATGAGTGCCTGACCCGTTGCCGTGCGGTCATGCCTTTGTTTCTCAAGGGTGACTTTGTTCGGGCGACAGAGCAACTTCATCGCGACAATCCAGCATGACAGAGCCACGCTTTCGGGAAGAGTTCCGACAGTTTTTACGCTTTGTCCGGCGGCCCAGTCTCAAGCGTGAGATTCAGCATACGACTCCAGTGAATAGTTGGATCGCGGACTGGTGGCCCAAGTGCAAACTGTCGCGACTCCTCGCGTGGGCGGGGGCGCTGTGGCTGATTAATATTGTGGCGCTTGGTCCCATTGTGCTGACTGTCTTTGAGATGAGTGGCGCGACACACCGCATCAGTGTTCACAATTTACCTTGGTTCCAGGCGCTTATATGGGCACCGATTATCGAAGAGCTGCTGTTTCGGTTTGGCTTGCGCAGGCCGCTGTTGGCGCTCTTGGTCGTGCCCGTACTCGTCTATGTATTTTTGAATGGTTTTGCTTGGTGGGCGAGCAGCTTGGTTGTATTGGTGATGCTCATGCTGATCTGGTCAATGCGACACGCGAGTATGCCAACGGGAAATGCTTGGAAGTGGCTCAGAACATATCGTTGGGCGTTCCCAGCCGTGTTGCATGGCTCTGTATTGGCCTTTGCGGCACTACATATTCACAACTATGAGTTTGTGGACTTACCTTGGTGGATGATGGCGGTATTGGTGCTGCCCCAATGGGTCACCGGACTTGCCCTGTGCTGGATTCGTGTGCAACGAGGCATCGGTGCGGCGATACTCGTGCATGCACTTTTTAACGCAGGTCCCTTATGCGTGGCATGGTTAGCGCTGCAAGCAGCCGGTGACGCTATTTAAGCGGGGATTCATACCGCTCACGTAACTCCCTTTTGAGTATTTTGCCGATTTCGCTTCTAGGGAGGTTATCGGTGAGGATGAGGTCGGCTAAGCGCTGTGTTTTACCCAGACGGGCATTCACCCATTCGAGAAGCGTTTCGCTCGAAATTGTGGCCGTTGGTTTGAGCACGACGTACGCGACGGGGGTCTCGCCCCATTGTCGGGACGGTACGCCAACTACGGCAGAATCATGCACTTCAGGGTGCTGAGCGAGCTCAGACTCTAGGTCGCTTGGATAAATATTGAAACCACCCGAGATGACCATGTCTTTTTTGCGGTCTGCGAGGATCAGAAAACCGTCCTCGTCGTAACGTGCGATGTCGCCTGTTCGGATAAAGCGTTTACCGGATGGATCAAACCACTCTACCTCGCGGGTTTTTTCAGGCATGCCGTAATAGCCCTCCATCATTGCGGAGGAGCTTCCAACAATTTCACCGGTTTGACCCTGTGGGACCTCTTGGCCCGCCTCATTGATCAGGCGGATGTCATGGCCGCTGGCAGGACGGCCGATCGTGTGGAGTTTGTGTGGATAGTTGTGTGCTTCAAGTTCGCAACGTCCCCCGCCCTCGGTCATTCCGTAGATTTCCGTTAAAAGACCAGGCCAACGTTTAAGCACCTCGGCTTTGAGGGCGGCGCCAAAGGGCGCACTGGTGGAAAACTTTGCTTGAAACGCGGAGAGATCAAACTGATCAAATGCAGGATCGTCCAAGATACGTTGATATTGCACGGGCACCAGCATCGTGTGCGTGACCCGATGTTGTTCGGCTAGCTCAAGGTATCGGCGCGCATCGAACTTGCCCATCAGCACACCTGTGCCACCAAGCGCGAGAGTCGGTAAAAGCGCGACCAGCGTGGTGTTGGAGTAGAGAGGTGTTGAGGCGAGCGTCACAGAGTCGGGACCATAGCCGTTAGTGGCCGCCCGCTGGACATGTGACCAGCGCATCGAACAGGGTTGTACGATGCCTTTTGGGGTGCCTGTGGTGCCGGACGAGTAAATGAGATTAAAGGCCCAATTGGGCTGTGTGTCGACGGGGCGAGGCTGCGTCTCGCTCGACAGCCAGGCGCCCCAGCTGTCTGGTCCTCCCTGTTCGTCAATCCATATCCGACGTAAGCCTTGCTCGACCAGCGCATCGGTCGGCCAGCTCAACGCGCAGGCGCGATCTTGAAAGAGAAGCGTGGCACCTGAATTAGCCAGCATTCCGGTCAGATTTTGACGCGTGGCCGAAGGCGGCAGTGGGGTCATGACCGCACCAGCCCGCAACGCACCCAGAAAAAGTGCCACATATTCAAAAGACGTCCCCGCACACGCCGCCACCCTGTCGCCAGGTTTAAAACCATCACGCTGTAATGATGCGGCAACCCTCGAGATCAGCATATCGAGCTGCGCGTAGGAAAGCGCATGCGCGTTGAGGAACAGTGCAGGGTGCTCCGGCCTCTGCGAAGCGGCAAAACGGATCATTTCAGGGAGGGTTCCGAAAGGGCGGGCGAGAAGCTCTGCGAGAGTCATGATCTGGGACGGAAAGTAGCGGTTAAACTCACATTCTATACAGCACTTTCACTTATTAAGAACTTCGGGATTCTCATGGCTCTGCAATGCGGCATCGTTGGTTTGCCCAACGTCGGTAAATCAACCCTTTTCAATGCCCTCACCAAGGCAGGTATCGCTGCCGAAAACTACCCCTTTTGTACGATTGAGCCCAACGTCGGCGTGGTCGAAGTGCCGGACCCTCGCCTTGATGCGCTTGCCGCCATCGTCAAGCCTGAGCGTATCCTGCACGCCACCGTCGAGTTTGTAGATATCGCGGGTTTGGTCGCAGGCGCGAGCCAGGGCGAAGGCTTGGGCAACCAGTTTCTCTCTCACATCCGTGAAACCAATGCCATCATCAACGTTGTGCGTTGTTTCGAAGATGACAATGTGATCCACGTCGCTGGACGAGTCGATCCGATTGCCGACATTGAGGTCATCGAAACCGAGCTGGCGCTCGCGGACATGCAGACGGCTGAAAAAGCCATCCATCGTTTTCAAAAGACCGCGCGTTCGGGCGACAAAGAAGCCCAAAAGGTCGTGGGCATTCTCGAGCAAGTGATCGCCCAGCTCAACGAGACCAAGCCGATTCGCGCGCTGGATCTTTCGCCCGAAGACTTCGCATTGATCGCTCCGCTTTGCTTCATCACGGCCAAGCCTGCCATGTATGTCGGCAACGTGAGCGATCAAGGCTTTACCAACAATCCCTTATTGGAACGCTTGAACGAATATGCCGCCGCGCGCAATGCGCCGGTCGTGGCGATTTGCGCTGCGATCGAGTCTGAAATCGCCGAGCTCTCCGACGAAGACAAAGCGGTCTTTTTGGCCGACATGGGTATGCAAGAGCCGGGTCTCGATCGTCTGATCCGCGGTGCGTTCAAATTGCTCGGTCTGCAGACGTATTTCACCGCTGGCGTCAAAGAAGTCCGCGCCTGGACTGTGCCGATTGGCGCAACGGGCCCACAGGCTGCGGGCGTGATTCATACGGACTTTGAGCGAGGTTTCATCCGCGCGCAAACGATCGCGTATGAGGATTTCATCGCTTGCAAGGGCGAACAGGGCGCAAAAGAAGCGGGCAAGATGCGCGCCGAAGGCAAGGAGTACATCGTCAAGGATGGGGATGTGCTGAATTTCTTGTTTAACGTTTAAGCGTTTATAGACACACCAAAGGAAATCCTTGAATGGCTCAGATGCATCTCATCCCCGTCGACCGCTTGCGCGCTGCAGTGCGGTATCTGGTGAAAGGTTTCGGCAGTGATGATCGAGAAATCGAACTCGTCACGGAAAATTTGATACAAGCCAACCTGACTGGTCACGATTCGCATGGCGTGGGGATTTTGCCGCGCTATGCCGAGGCGTATCTGGAAGGTAGCCTCAAGCCGAATGCCAAAATTCAGACACGGATGGACAACGGTTCCATGATCGGTTTGGACGGCGAATGTGGCTTTGGTCAGGCGATTGGTCATCAGGCCATGGAGTTGGGTATTGCGCGCGCCAAAGAGCACGGCAGCTGCATTTTGGCGCTCGGTAACTCGCACCATTTGTGCCGCATTGGCGCGTGGGCCGAGATGACCGTTGAGCAGGGCTTGATTTCGATTCATTTTGTGAATGTGATTTCCCGCCCGATCGTGGCACCCTTTGGTGGCGGTGATGCGCGGTTTGGGACCAACCCTTTTACTGTTGGTATTCCTGTGCCTGGTCAGGATCCCATCTTGCTAGACTTTGCGACCAGCGTGATTGCGCAGGGTAAGGCCCGTGTTGCGCTCAACAAAGGCGAGCAGTTACCAGAGGGCTACCTGATCGATAACGAAGGGCGTCCCACCACCGAGCCAGTTTTCGCGGTCAAGGCACCTCTCGGTGCGCTCTGTACCTTTGGTGAGCACAAAGGCTTTGGTCTGGCGCTGATTTGCGAAATCTTAGGAGGCGCGTTGGCGGGCGGTATGACGACGCAGTCCCCACCAGATGGTAAGCGCCGCATTATCAACGGTATGCTCTCGATTATTTTTGATCCGGCTAAGCTCGCTGATGGTTCTATTTTTGAACACGAGATGAAGGCATTTATTGATTGGGTCAAGGCTTCGCCGCCGCAGCCAGGTGGAGATCACGTCCGCATTGCTGGCGAGCCTGAGCGTGAAACACGCGCGCAGCGCTTGGCGCAAGGCGTGCCGGTTGACGAGACCACTTGGAACGAAATGCTGGAGACCGCGAAAAAACTCGGTTTGGATGCTGTGCAGTTACAAAAATTAGCGGGTCTGTAATCGCCTGTTAATAAATACAAATAGATGCATATGCATCACGGGGAGACAAAAATGACGATTCAAAAAATGACCGGCCGCCAGGCGTTTATCAAGCTCTTGCTCGATGAGGGTGTCACCCACTTGTTTGGTAACCCGGGGACCACTGAGCTGGCGATCATGGAGGCAGTGCCTCAGTTTCCCGAACTGACTTATGTGCTGGGTCTACAAGAGTCGATCGTCGTGGGCATGGCGGATGGTTTTGCGCGTGCATCCAATCAACTGGTCGCTTGTAATCTGCATTGTGCGCCTGGCTTAGGTCATGCGATGGGCGCGATTTATAACGCCAAGTTTTCTGGTTCTCCCTTGTTGATTACAGCGGGCCAGTACGAGGTCGGGTATGGGCTGCAAGAGCCGTTGTTGTATGAGCCGTTGGTGCCGATTGCTGCACCCTTGGTCAAATGGGCTTTTGAGGTCACACGCATTGAGGACTTGCCACGCGTGATCCGACGTGCCGCGAAAATCGCGCGCACCCCACCGATGGGTCCCGTGTTTATTAGCTTGCCAGGCTCCGTGCTCGATGAAGAAGCAGAGATCGAGTTTGGCTTCCCCACACTAGTAGATGCTGGCATGCGACCAAGTGATCGCGCACTCGAGGAGATCGCGCAAAAACTGTTGGCCGCGAAAAAGCCCGTTATGGTGGCGGGACGTGAAATCGCCAATGCCGATATGTTTGCCGAGGCGTGTGAATTAGCCGAGTTGCTCGGCGCTGCGGTGTATCAGGAGTCCGTGCCTTATAACGCGCGCTATCCCTCCTCGCATCCCACCTGTATGGGTGACCTGACACGTAACCAAAAGAAGGTTCGTCAGACGCTGGAGCAATACGATTTTCTGCTGTGCCTGGGCGCGGACCTCTTGCGTATGTCGCCGATGAGTACGGTCGAGCCTTTGCCGCCTGAAATGCCCGTGATGCACATCACTGAGCGTGAGTGGGAGCTTGGTAAAAATTACTCCACTGCCACCGCCGTGCGTGCGGATATCAAGGAAACGTTGCTAGCCTTGTTGCCTGTGCTGCGTCGGATGCGTACTGCTGAGCAAGCCAAACAGGCGCAAGCGCGACTGGCTGACCTTGCGACCCGTAACTGGTCGGCCAATCGTGCGAAAACACGCGCTGAGGTGGAGGCGAGTGCCACGACGACGCCGATTGATCAACGCTATCTCGTCAGCCAGATTGTGGATGCTTTGCCCAAGGACGTCATCGTGGTCGACGAAACTTTGACGGCTGCGCCTGCGATTTCGGCGATGTTGCCAATGGATAACCCTCAGGCCTATTACGGTTTGGCTAGTGGTGGCTTGGGCTTTGGAATGGCGGGTGCGGTGGGGGTGGCGCTTGCGCAGCCGACTCGGCCCGTGGTGGCGACCATTGGCGATGGCAGTGCGATGTATAGCATTCAGTCGCTCTGGACCGCCGCACATCTGAAGCTCAACATCACCTACGTCATCATCAACAATCGTAGCTACCGCATCATCAAAGAGCGTCTGCTCGCGATGCGTGGCACGGATGATTTCGTCGCGATGGATATGGATAACCCAGCGATTGATTTTGCGGGTGTGGCGAAAAGTATGGGCATGCCATCACAGGTCGTGACCGATCCGACTCAGCTTGCTGAGGTTCTTAAAACGGCGATGGCAAGCGGTGGCCCTAACCTCGTTGAGGTGATTGTCTCCAGAGGGTTTGGAGAGTAAAGCGCACTACCGCATCAGGGTGCCGCCATTGACATCCATGATGGCACCCGAGACAAAACCCGCTGCGGGCGAGCACAGATAGGTGAGTATGCCCGCGATTTCTTCGGGTTGTCCCATGCGCTTCATTGGATAGGCGTTTGCATCGTAGCCGTGGCCAGCGGTCATGCCAGTTTCGATCGGGCCTGGCGCGACGGCATTGACCGTCACGTGATGCGGTGCGGCTCTCTGTGCAAACCAACGGACTAGCGCATGGACGCCGCCCTTCGACGCAGAATAGTGTGGACCGGCACGCAGGCCCCCCGTCCAGCCTGCAATCGACCCACACAGCGCGATGCGACCGTGTTTGCGTTCCATCATTCCCGGCAGGATGGCGCGCACGAGATTGATCGGTCCTAAGACATTGACCTGCATGACTCGCATAAACTCGACATCATTCCAGCTCGGTGATAGCCAGTCATCATCGTAGGGACAGATGCCCGCGGTGTCTGCCAGCGCGCTAAAGGGGGCGTGTCGCGCGACGAGCGCTTCGACTTGTTCGCGTTGACTGACATCGCAGCCTTCGACGGTGACTTGTCCTGTGAGGGAGTGAGCAAGCTGCTCAAGAGCAGGTATATTTTTCTCGATGTCGGTCAATACCAGACGGGCTCCGAGCTGGTTGCAGAGTCTGGCGGTCGCTGCGCCAATGCCGCCCGCCGCGCCGGTGATGAGCATGTGTGTATTGGAGAGGTCAAAAGCTTGTAAAGCGTTTTCACGTGAAATATGCATGACCTCTCCGACGGTTAAGCTTGAATGAGCCTTGGCAAATATTGAAGACGCAGACGTCAGACAGACAAATAACGTTGCTTGATATCTGCGTTGTCGTTGAGCTCAGTAATCGTGCCAACAAACACATCCGTTCCTTTGTCGATCACGACAGCGCGGTCGGCAAGCCCCAGACAGAAATGCAGATTTTGCTCCGCCAGCACGATGGTTTTTCCCATCTCTCGCAGAGATTGAATCAGATCGCCAATTTTTTGCACCATGATTGGCGCGAGACCTTCGCTGGGCTCGTCGAGCAACAATACGTCCGGATTGCCCATCAAGGCGCGGCCAACAGTTAGCATTTGCTGTTCGCCGCCTGATAGCTGTCCACCCAGTCGCTCACGCAACGGCTTGAGCAAAGGCAGCATCTCGTATACGCGCTCAATGCTCCAGTCATCTTCGCCATTGGCGCCGCGTTTGATCGCGATATCTAGATTTTCTTCGACGGTGAGGTCTGGGAAAATTTGTCGATCTTCAGGGACATAGCCAATCCCTGCGCGCGCGATTAAGTGTGCAGGGCGACCCGTGATGGTTTTGTTATGCAGGGTAATCTGCCCGCTCTTGGCGGCGATCACACCCGCCACGGATTTCATCGTCGTGCTTTTGCCTGCACCATTGCGACCGAGCAACGCCAGCGTTTCACCTTTATGCACATCAAAAGACAGGTTAAAGAGTGCCTGACTTGTGCCGTAAAACACATTGACTTGCTCGACATTCAAGACCTGCTGACTCATGCGTGTGCCTCCCGAGGGGTGCCCAGATAGGCCTCAATGACGGCCGGATTATTGCGAATTTGTTCCGCATTGCCTTCGGCGAGAACCTTGCCGTAGGACAGCACATGGATGTGTTGAGAAATACGGAAAACAATTTCCATGTCGTGCTCGATCAACACAACAGTCAGGCCGCCTTTTTTCCAGAGGCCATATACCGTTTCAATCATTTGTTCGCGCTCCTCTGGACCCATGCCTGCGACGGGCTCATCGAGCAGCAAGACTTTGGGACGCAGAACAAGCGCCAGCGCCATATCCAAGAGCTTTTGATCACCGTGAGATAAATTGCCACTGACAACATTGGCCTTGGTATGCAAACCAAGCTGCTCCATCACTTCGTAGGCGCGGTCACGTGTTTGTTGCAGAGGAAAACGACCAACCATTTGCGCGGACTTTCCCAGCGGAGACATCAACGCGCCACGCAGAGACTCTTCGACAGTCAAGGTTTTGAAAAGCTTGGCGACCTGAAAGGCGCGACCAATTCCTTTGCGCACAATCTCGCTGCTGGGCTGTCCAGTGATGTCCTCACCATCCAGAATGATGCGTCCTGAGTCAGGGGCTAAGGCACCTGAAATCAAATTGAAAAATGTAGTTTTACCCGCACCGTTTGGTCCAATCACCGCACTCAGAGACTCTGTTTTGAAATGAATCGAAACATCTGAGGTCGCTACGACGCCACCAAAGGATTTGTGGAGATGTTCAATCTTGAGCATCAGCGCGCTCCGTCCGGATGTTTGTGACGGGGTTTTGGAACGCCGCCATAAGTTTGCCAAGTCGAGCCCGCCAGCCAACCGGCATCGACGGGCAGGTTGATACCCGTAATGGCTTTGGCAGCAGGGGACAATAAAAAGCCGACTGAGTCTGCAATCTCATCGGGTGTCACCATCCGACCCATTGCCGCTTGGGATGTGAGGTCCTCGGGATTTCGATCGTTGCGATCAATTGCAGCCTGCAAGGCCTCGGTAAGAACGTAACCGGGTGAGATGGCATTGACGCGCACGCCGGAGCGGCCCCACTCGGCAGCCAGACAGGCAGTCATCGCAGCGACGGCTGCTTTTGCCGGACCATAGGCGTGCAAAGGCGAGGAGCGTAAGGACGTGATCGAGGCGATGTTAATGATGGAGCCGCCGCCCAATTCGACCATGCGCGAACCATAGATCGCGCACGCCAGATAAGTGCCGCGTTGATCGATGTCCACCACGCGATCCCATTCAGTCATGGTGAGCAGATCGGGTGATAGACGATTCTGCAAAATACCGGCGCAGTTCACCAGCGCCGTCACGGGGCCGTGCTTGGCCTCGATCATGGCGGCGGTCTCTTTCATGCCCTCGTCGTCTGTGACGTTGCAGGCATAGGCGGTCACGCCCATGTCGCGCATTTTGCCCTCGTCCCATGTTCCGGGTAAATCAAGCGAGACTACGTGGTCGCCGCGTTTGGCAAGATGACGCACACAAGCCGCACCAATACCACTTGAACCACCGGTCACCACTGTGATGTTTGGCTTGCTCATGAACGTGCACCTCGTTTGAAAATGTACTGAAAAATTTGCACCACAAAATCTGTGATGCCACGCTTAAAGCCCAGCGCAAACAGCAATACGATGACGCCGAGTGCGAGACCGTGATACTCGGTCGTACGCGTGATGATGTCGTTAAACACCAACAGCAGACCCGCACCGACCAGTGGGCCGATAAAGGTATGCAGACCACCCATCATGATCATGAACACCGCTTCGCCTGACATGGTCCAGTAGCTGAACTCCGGATAGGCGCCTGACACAAACAATGCCATGATGACGCCGCCAATGCCGGCGAAGCAGCTTGCCAAAATGAAGGCATACAGACGAACACGCCAGACATCAATGCCGAGAAACTTGGCGCGATCCGCGTTGTCGCGCACCATCCTGAGCGTATAGCCAAAGGGCGATTGCAAGATGTAGCGCATGATAAATAGGCACAGGACCCCAATGATGCAGGAGAACCAATAGAGCGTCTGAGTGTCGGCCAGATTAATGCTGCCCCATACGCGCGGGATGCCACCCATCAAGCCTTGGTCGCCGCCTGTCAAAGACGTCCACGTAATGATGATGCTGTGAATCAGCATTTGGAAGGCGAGCGTCAAAAAGGAAAAGTAAATTTCCTTGAGTCGTACGCAAATCGCACCAATGACCAGACCGAGTAATGCGCAAAATACAATCGCGCCTAACAGTGCGACCGGTATCGATGCGCCCCCTTTTTGCATCAGCAGACCAAAGGCATACGCGCCGCCGCCAAAGAACATGGCATGCCCAAAAGACACCATGCCCCCATAACCCACCAGAATATTGAGGGAGGTTGCAAAGAGTCCGAAGGCCGCCAACCGAATCACAAAATCAAGTGCCACACGCCCGGGAGAGAAGAGGGGAATCGCGATCAAAATCGCTAAACCCGCGAGCGCGAGCAGGAGTTCTTTGTTGAAAGTGAGCTTGGAGTTCATCAGCGTGGCTCCTTGCCGAGCAAGCCACTAGGCTTGAGCACCAGAATGAGCGCCATTGCAAGGAACATAATGCCTTCGACAAAAAGTGGAAAGCCAATCGAGCCAAACGAACGCACCAGACCAATCAAGAGCGCACCGACCAACGCGCCACTCACCGAGCCCATGCCACCAATCACGGTCACGATGAAAGACTCAATCAGAATCGAAAAGCCCATGCCGGGCGACATTGAGCGTACGGGTGCCGCGAGCGCCCCCGCGAGGCCTGCGAGTGCTCCGCCAAACGCAAACACGCCTGCGTAAATCCACGTGGTGTTTAAACCAAGCACAGAGGTCATGGTCGGGTTGTGTGCCGCCGCGCGGACCACCTTACCGATACGCGTACGTGTCATGACGTACCACATCACCAGACCAATAAGTGCGGCCGCACCAATCATGAAAAGATAAAACACCGGGACGATTCCGCCTGCGATAAAGACTGGCGGCGCCTGGAAGGCCGCGGGCATGCCCATCGACTGGAACTCATGTCCCCAGATGATTTTGACCGCATCATCAAGAATCAAAATAAACGCATAACAAACTAGCAGTTGCAGCAACACGTCAGCGTTGTAAACCTTGCGCATAAAAAAGCGCTCAAAGAATATGCTAAAGAGTCCGACCCCCGCGCCCGCGATCACTGCGGCCAAAATATAACTGTCGGTGATGCGATAGGCGGATAGCGCGATATAGGCGCCGAGCATGTAAAGCGAACCATGCGCGAAATTGATGACCTTAAGCACCCCAAAGATCAGGGTCAGGCCAGCGGCCACGAGAAAGAGGAGTGAGCCCACAATCAGTCCGGTGCTGGTTTGGGTCACGATGCATGACAAAGAAGTCAGGCACTCATACAGGGCGGTGGGATCCAAGGATATCTCCGAGAGGTGCAGGCGAAGCGGGGTGTAGGCGACTGCGTCTTACCCAGGCATGGGTCAGACGCAGTGCCCTCAAACGTTTAGGCGACGGCTTATGCCCAGCCTTTACGCTTTTTCCATTCGGCTTCCAGCGCGTAGATCTGATCCCACTTGCCGTTGACTTGATTGGTCATGAACGGCTCTTTGTTCGTCAAGGAGCCGTAGCCGATTGCGTAGTTGACGACGGTGTTGTCTTCTGGACGCATCGTGAGTGTGCCATCCGCACCAAAGGGTGAGTCGATTTTCAGACCACGCATCGCTTCAGCAATTTTCTTGCCGTCAGCACTGTTCGCTTTTTTCATCGCAGCGGTCAAAAATCCGATACCTGCTGCGTTTTGCCAGGACCAGTTCAGTGCCAACTCTTTGAATTTGGCCCGGTAGGCATCAGACCACGCAGCGTTGGCGGCTGTGTCGGGGAAGCTACGCAGGTAGCGATTACCTGAGTGCATGTTCGGAGGTACGTTTTTGACGGCTGTGAGCACGGCATACTCGGCCAAGTTAGGCGAGAAGAATTGCTTGTCTTTAAACAAAGCATAAATGTTTGACTGGTCGATAAACGAGGTCATGTCACCACCCCACAAGCATGAGTAAACCGCTTGTGGTTTACCTTGCAACATGCGCGTG
Source organism: Zwartia sp. (assembly GCF_049655405.1). Lineage (GTDB taxonomy): Bacteria > Pseudomonadota > Gammaproteobacteria > Burkholderiales > Burkholderiaceae_B > Zwartia. The sequence continues at coordinate 34,695 of NZ_JBASJR010000009.1, read as the reverse complement.
ATGTTTTCGCTGTAGTCGGCCTGAAACAGTTTTGGCCAGACTTGACCGACGATTTCGATATTGTTGTTGAAATGCTTGAGGTATTCAAAATACTCAGCTGTGGTGTCGCGACCATATGCGTAGTCTGGTGAAATACTCATCCAACGTGTGAGTTTGAGTTTTTTAGCGATTTCGGCGCCATACGAGCCGCCTGCAATTGCGTCATGAATTCCCTGGCGCGCGCAGCGGAATGCTGTCGGGACACGCAGCTTTGGATCCGCAGTGAGTGAGGAGGTTTCTGAGCACGTGTGCACGACCAACACGCCGAGGTCTTTCGCGACCTCGTGCACAGCAAAAGCGCCAGAGGAGGCTTCTGCGTCCCACAAAATTTCGCAACCATCGCCTGTGACCAGTTCGCGTGCGACACGAGCGGCCTCTTGTGGCTGGCCCTTGGAGTCACGTACCACCATTTCGATCATGCGACCGTTCAAGCCACCAGCGGCATTAAATTTTTCGACTTCCATCGCGACGGCATTGCGCGAGGCGATACCAAGCATCGCGACACGACCAGACAGAATCGTCGGCATCCCAATGCGGATGGGTTTGTTCTGTGCCAGTGAAATCGCGGGCAAACCGAGTGCTGCAATGCCAGCAGTCGCGGCTGCGCCTTTTAGCAATTTACGACGTGATGCGCCGGCTGAACTTTGGGTGTACTTTGTGCTCATGTTGTCTCCAGATTTTTGAATCATTTTTATGTTTTATGACACTACGACTACTTTTTTTCTTTATAACGCACTATGACGATTAGCCCGAGTGCCTGTCAAGAAAGAGTTGAATGGGGTAAACCCGTAGGCGGCTTCGGTATGGCCTGAGGCAACGAACAAGCAGCTCGTTCATACGGGAGTCTTTATTCGAGGTAATTTGAAATTTCAATGAGGTTCTGATCGGGGTCTCGGAGATACACAGATAGTATTTTTCCTTTGGCCCCTGTGCGCTCAACAGGTCCGATTTCAACGGGCACGCCTGCTGCCGCAAGTTCTTGCAAGATCACAGAGACGGGCGTCGAGGCGATAAAGCACAAGTCTCCTGAGCCTGCGGTCGGACGTAAAGCCTTGGGATCGTAGGTGTTGTCGATTTGATGCAGATTGATTTTCTGTTGACCAAAGCCAAGCGCTTTGCGATCCCCTAAAAAGGTGATGATCTCAAAACCTAAAACTTTGGAATAAAAATCACAGGTTTTTTCAAGACTTGCGACAGTCAATACGAGATGATCAAGTCGGTCAATTTTCATTGTTGTGACTCCTTGTTGAGATAGACTAAAGTGTAAACAGGTTTAACCCTTTGAACGGATCACTAGAAATATGACTTCTGCTGCTGCATCGAACCCAGTTTTTTTTCCCGTGATGGGTTGTGCCGGCCTCGACCGTCGCCAAGCGGCTGACTACCATCAGCGCTGGTTTATCGTCGATGCGAACGGGCATTGGTTGAGTGCCGACAAGTGTGCGGCGCTCTCCACTGTTGTGACAGACATCAAGTTGGGCTCGCTAGTCTTGCGTGCGCCCGGGATGTTACGGATTGATATTCCACTCGATGTGATCGAGGACGATGATAGCGTCAAGCGTACTGTGCAAGTCGGCCAGCAGTCTGTCGTGGTGGTAGACGAAGGGGATGTGACGGCCACTTGGTTGGCCAACGTCACAGGACAGCCTTGCCGCTTAGTCAAGCTGCATCCAGAGGCTTCCCCGGTGCAGTGGCCTGCAGTTTAAAGAATTAAAAGCGCTAAAGAAGGCCTAGACTTTGGCAGCTTTAGCGCTTGTGAGCTTGTGGTACTTGACCATCAACGCGTCTTGTCCTTCCTTCCATTCAGGATGCAACTCAATACAGTCGACGGGACAGACAACTTTGCATTGAGGTTCATCGTGATGCCCCACGCATTCCGTACACGCATCAGGATTGATGATGTAAATCGACTCGCCCATGGAGATTGCATCATTGGGACATTGTGGTTCGCACACGTCGCAATTAATGCATTCTTCAGTAATCAGCAGGGCCATAGTGAGTCGGTATCCAAGTAGTCGTGTGAGACTTAGGTCTTGGTTGCAGCAGCGCTTTGTTCGCGTCTTTCTTTGGCTTTGGCTTGTAACCAGCGCTCAACCGACGGGAAAACAAACTTGCTGACATCGCCACCGAGCTCGGCAATCTCTCGCACAATCGTGCCAGAAATGAACTGGTATTGATCTGATGGCGTCATGAATAGTGTTTCGACCTCAGGTAAGAGATGGCGGTTCATTCCTGCCATTTGAAACTCGTACTCAAAGTCGGACACTGCACGCAGACCTCGCACAATCACGCGGCCTTCTTGTTCACGCACAAAGTCCTTGAGCAAACCCGCAAAGCTCGCGACCTTGACGTTTGGATAGTGACTCAAGACCTCGCGGGCGATTTCTACACGCTCGTCGACAGAGAAAAAAGGACTTTTTTTGCGGCTATGCGCCACGCCAATCACAACCTGGTCAAACAGGCCGGCGGCTCGGCGCACCAAATCCTCATGGCCGCGTGTCATAGGGTCGAATGTTCCGGGATAGATAGCAGTGATCATTTTTGCAGCGCAACAATTTGGAAGAGATGATAGTGTACGGCCCCTGCGCGATCTTGGCGCAATAACCTGTACGCGTCCGGTACAACAACCGGTTTTTCGGCCTCAATATAAACAAGACCGTTGGATTCCAACAAATCTGGCAAGAGAGGCCAGAGCGATTCTAGCCAGTTTTTGCCAAATGGGGGGTCAATGAAAATCAAGTCAAAGCGAGCGGCCTCGAGCCGACCTAGGACATGCGCGGCGTCACCTGCGTGAATCCTGACGGCTGTCGCACCTAGCTTGTCCCGTAGCGCGCGGAGTGCGGCGACAGCGCGAGGATGTTGTTCCACCATCTGGACGTGCGCAACGCCTCTGGATGCAGCCTCAAAGCCCAATGCACCACTGCCGGCAAACAAATCCAGCACGCGTTTATCGGAAAACTCGCCGCCCCAAAAATAATTTAGCCAGTTGAACAAAGTTTCACGTACCCGGTCGGGGGTGGGACGCAAACCTTCCGCATCGATCACCTCAATAGGGGTTCGACGAAACTGTCCGGCCACGATGCGAATATACTTCTTCACTATGTTTCGCTTCTTCAAGAAAAAACCAATCACACCTGAGTCTTCAGTCGAAGATCAGTCGCCCACGCTCGCCTCTCAAGAGGTGGAGCATAGCCCGGATCAAATTGCAGAAAAGGTGATCGTACCTGAGACTGCGGCTGAGGCTACGCCAGCGCTGTCACCACAAACACCGTTCAGGAGAAGTTCTTTCGCCGCGGCGTTAGGCGGCTCTGGCATCGCGACGCCCGAATCACTCTTGCCAGCTGTGCCGATCGAGCCAGTCGAAGTCATTCAACCGATTGAACAGATTGCACTAGTCGAACCGATCGAACCAGTCGAGCCCGTCATTCCAGAGCAAAATCAGGAAAAAAAGGCCTCTTGGCTGGCGAGGCTCAAGGGCGGACTGGCGAAAACAGGTCAAAGCATCGGCAGTTTGTTTGTCGGCGTGCGCGTGGATGAGGCGCTTTTCGAAGAGCTCGAAACGGCATTGATCATGGCTGACGCAGGTGTTGAGGCCACGGAGCAGCTGCTCACAGCCTTACGTTTACGCGTCAAGCGCGATCGGATCGAAGACGCAGAAGCGGTGCGTCAGGCGTTACGCGAAGTGTTGACCGAGCATTTAAAAGTCTTAGAAAAACCCTTTGATGTCGGTCGTGTCAAACCATTGGTCGTGATGATCACTGGTGTGAATGGCGCAGGAAAAACAACTTCAATCGGAAAGTTGGCGTTTGCGCTTCAGCATGAGGGCGCGCGCGTTCTCCTGGCAGCCGGGGATACCTTTCGAGCCGCGGCACGCCAACAGTTGATCGAGTGGGGCGTACGCAACAAGGTAGACGTGATTGCCCAAGAAGGCGCGGATCCTGCTGCGGTAGCTTTTGATGCCGTGCATGCGGGTCGTGCGCGTGGCATGGATGTTGTGATGGTGGACACCGCCGGTCGCTTGCCGACACAGCTTCATTTGATGGATGAGCTCAAGAAAATCCGGCGTGTGATTGCCAAGGCCGACCCGACTGCACCGCATGAAGTGTTACTGGTCGTGGACGGCAACTCAGGACAAAACGTCTTGGCGCAAATTCGCGCCTTTGATGCTGCGGTCGGACTCACCGGGCTCATTGTCACCAAGCTTGATGGCACAGCCAAAGGCGGCACGTTGGCTGCGGTGGCTGCGGGGAGTCAGGGCGTGCGTCCTGTGCCGGTTTACTGGATTGGTGTTGGTGAAAAAATCGAGGACCTGCAACCTTTCGTCGCAGCGGAGTTTGCGGCGGCTGTTGTCGGCTAAAGACACACTCTGGGCTTAGTCCCAGGGTAGCTTGGCCTTGGCGAGTCGACGAAAGGCCTTGGAGGCCGCATCGGTGAGAGTAGCTTGACGCGCCTGAATCCAGCCGCAAGCGAACCATGCTTGAGGCTGATCCATCTTGAGTGATTCAAAAAGCGGCAGCGCAACGTACAGATCGTTCATCTCACCCAAAATATCTTGCACAACGGCGAGCTGCTTTCTGTAAGGCTGCAGGTTTGCTGCGGGCAAAAGGTATTCGCAGAACTGAAGTGCGTAGCGCAATTTTTTACATTGTTTGCGTAACGCATGTTGCTGTTCAATGTTCAGGTTGCGAAAGGCCACACCATTTTGCACAATCCTGCGGTGCCACTTTTTGAGTTTTTTAATTAATAGAGGCTTAAGTGGTGGCTTTTGCGGGAGCGGTGGCGCATGAGGAAAGATAAAAACCTCGTCATGATCAGCATCACCGCGTGCAGATACTGACACTGGCGCAACCGGTTTAACCATCAAAGGCTCAGCCGGAATCGTACACAGCGCCAGCATGTCTAGAAGCCAGCGCTGAAAGCCCGCGCTCGCCACGAGCTGAGTGCCTGAGCTCTGGTGGGGTGAAACAGGCAGCACTAAGGGTGGCAGTCCGGCTGCAGCGATCGCGGGTAGGACAGATCCCTTTAGCACATCCTCATCCCGCGTTCCACCCAGATGCGAAAAATACTCTTTGATTTGCTCTCGGAGCTCAAGCGAGGGAAGCTGCGTCAGGCCATCAAAAAATGACCAGGCAGAGCGGAGTCTTCGAATCCCAACGCGCAATTGGTGGATGTGCTCAGGAGTGGCGGCCTGGCAAATCCCCGCCGTGTCGACTTCACACAACACCGCAGTATTGCGTACGATCTGTTCCAAACACTCTGCGGTCACCACGGCCAGCACTTGAGCGGAATCACGAAGCTTGACCGCACTCACTAAGGAGACAATCTCAGCGCCTCGCGGTTTCCAAAAATCTGCCACCCGTTGCGCCCGTAACGCAGCCTGCTGTTGGCGCGAGGCGTCATCGTGCGTTTCCATGTCTTCAACTGCATCAAGGGCTTGTGCCAATTGTGCCAATCGGTCGCCGCGCTCCGCTTTACTCCGAAAGTCGAGGATGAGACCGAATCTCTGTTGCCATGTCCGACCTACCTCAAAGACCGCTTCGAGATGGCCGCGTTTGAGTTCAAATTCCACCTCTGAAATGGGGAGTTCAAGTTTTCCTGCGCGCAACAAGCCGCGATCAAAGGCAAGTTCAACGACCCCAGAAGGCGTGCGTATATCACGCAGTTGCCGCAGCACATTTGTCTCGTAACACACCTGCAGAGGCTCCGACAGGTTAGACAAAATTTCGCCAGCAGGTGTGCCTGTATACACACTCAAATCCAGCGTGGCTTCAGGTCGATCTTGATTGATTTCAACACGAGACAAGCTGTGTTCGCCGGGCATTTTGAGTGTTTGTACCCATTGATTGCCCTCTAGGCGGAGCCTGAGGGCAATACGCGCCTGCACTAACGCCCGGCTTGGCGTGTCGAAATACAGAGCACGCAATTGAATCTGAGAGTATTTGGCGCGTTGTACGGCTTGCTCGACGCGTGATTGTGCTTCAACGGGCACATTGAGCTTGAGCTCTTGTTCTGACATCGTCACCCCTCTTAAAACTGCAGTCCGAGGGGTTATGTCAAACCTCTCGCTTTTAGCAAATATTGGGCCACTTCGACAAAACCCTCGCCACCTTTGGAAGGTGTCACAAACTTTGGCGGATGCTTTAACCGATGAAGCTGGCTTTCGATATTGGCCACACCAACCGAAAAGTCAAAAAACTCAAACATGGGCTCGTCATTGGGCGAGTCCCCGACAAAAAGCACCGAATCAAGCTGCTCATGTAGATCCAGTCCGCACTCTCGTGCAAACAGAGTCTTGGTCATGGACAGTTTGTCATATTGACCAAACCAGCCATTCACATGAATCGAACTCACTTTGGCTTGCGCACCAGCGAGTTGAAACAAGTTCACAATCCTTTGTACCTTAGGTTCGTCTAAAGGTGTGACATCTTCACAAAAATCGATCGCTAAATCCGCTTCTCGGTAGTTTTGATCACTTGCGAGCCCGCAACCGGGAACTTCGCGCAAGATTTGTGCAGAGAGATCATTTAATTTTTGGCGGTTAATTTGCCTTTGGCTTGTCTGTGCAAAGTAATGCGAGATCATTTTCTTGGCAAGATGATCGTAGTGCATATAAAAAGCACCATTTTCCCCGACCACTGCAAAAACGGGCCACATTCTGGCGATGTGATCGCACCAGCCCGCTGGTCGACCTGTGATGGGAATCACCACGATACCGGCAGCGGTTAGTTGTTCAAGTGCGGCGTAGGCGCGACTCGTGAGGCGTCCTTCTGTCGTAATCGTGTCGTCAATATCGCTCAAAACAAAGCGAATGTTGGCGGCTTGGGTGACAGAAAGGTCTTTGAGCGGTTGCATAGAAATATAAGCGCCAAGAGTTAAAAATAGAGCTTCAACGCGCTCAGAGCGGGTCAATGCAGGGATTCTAGGTGTGCTTTGATGCGAGGATTCTATAATAGGTGTTTACACGTGTCTCAGCATAACGCCACCATGTCTGCCAAACCTTCTTCCGCCCCATCGCTTGATACCGACCTTGCAGCCGCGATCTCTCCTGTCTCTGAGATTATTTCTGAGCTCAAAATGGGTCGCATGGTGATTTTGGTGGACGAGGAAGACCGCGAAAACGAAGGCGATCTGGTCATGGCCGCTGAGTTTGTCACGCCCGAAGCCATCAATTTTATGGTGACGCATGGCCGTGGCCTGGTGTGTCTGACACTCACCGAAGAGCGCTGCCGTCAGCTTGAGCTGCCCTTGATGTCCAATCGAAATGGGACACCCTATGGCACCAACTTTACTGTCTCGATCGAAGCCGCAGAGGGTGTAGAAACAGGTATTTCTGTCGCAGACCGCGCACGAACCGTCCGTGTGGCTGTGGCGCGCGACGCCAAAGCCACTGACTTGGTGCAGCCGGGTCATATTTTTCCGTTACAGGCTGTGGCGGGTGGCGTGCTGGTGCGCGCGGGCCATACCGAGGCCGGCTGCGATCTGACCGCCATGGCGGGTTTGACCCCTGCCGCGGTCATTTGTGAGATTTTGAAGCCCGATGGCACGATGGCGCGCCTCCCCGATCTGATTGATTACGGTCGGACGCACAATTTAAAAATCGGTACGATTGCCGATCTCATCCAATACCGCAATGAACACGAGTCGGTGATTGAGCGTGTCAGTGAGCGCCAGGTGCAAACCCCCTGGGGCGAATTTAAAATGATTGCTTACCGCGATACTGTGGCGGGTAACCCTCACTTGGCGCTGGTGCATGGACAAGTCGATCCAGGCCGCGAGACGCTTGTGCGCGTGCATGAGCCGACCTCCATACTTGACTTGATCGACGTTCAAAGTCCCGGACACAGCTGGGGTGTTGCCGAGGCACTGCGGGCAATTCGCGAAACCGAAGCCGGCGTGATGGTGTTTCTCAATTGTCAGGGCTCTTCAAGCCACCTTTTTGAACAAATGACGGCCTCGCAAAGCGATGCGCCAGTCCGCGTTAAACGTGAATCCGGCCGGATGGATCTGCGCACCTACGGAATGGGGGCACAAATTTTGCGTGACCTCAACGTCGGGCAGATGCGTTTGCTGGCGCGACCCAGAAAAATGCCAAGCATCATGCCTGGCTTTGGCCTCGACGTCACCGGTTACGATCACCAACCTCCCACCCGCAACACATAGGAAGCACATCATGAGCCCATATACCCTGACCCCTGACATGAATGGCGAGGGCCTGCATATCGGAATCGTTCGTGCCCGATTCAACGAAGACATCGGTCTGATCGAACTCGACGCTTGCTTGCAAGAACTTGAAAGCCTGGGTGTCGACGAGCGTGACATCATGGTAGTGACCGTGCCTGGCGCCCTCGAGCTCGGCGTCACTTTGGCACGCATGGCTGAAACATTTGAATTTGATGCGTTGATTGCTTTAGGTGCTGTCATCCGTGGTGAGACCTACCACTTTGAGATCGTCAGTAACGAAAGCGCCTCAGCCATTGCACGTGTGGCACTCGAAACAGGTATTCCTGTTGCAAATGGTGTGCTGACAACCGAAACGGATGAGCAAGCCGAAGCGCGTGCGGCTGATAAAGGCCGCGATTGCGCGCAGTGTGCAGTCGAAATGGCCAATCTGGTGGCGTCTCTTGAGCCCGAAGCAGACGAAGACGACGAAGAGGATGGTGATGTTGAACAAGCCCCAGCAAGACGATAACTCGCAGGCAATGCCACCCCGTAGTGCGCGTCGGCGCGCGCGCGAGCTGGCGTTGCAAGGCTTATATGCCTGGTTGGTGCGTGACACAGAAAGCCTTCAGGATGCAGGAGAAATCGAAGCGCATCTGCGTGACGAGGACGAGTTCGATCAAGCGGATGCCGTGTGGTTTCAAACCTTGCTGCATGGCGCGATGAGAGAGGCGCCTGAGTTGCGTGAAAAGTTTGCACCTTTTGTGGACCGCCCGCTTGCCGAACTTTCACCAATCGAGCATGGCATTTTGCTGATCGGTAGCTTTGAGCTGGTCCATCAAATTGATGTGCCTTATCGTGTTGCGATCAACGAAGCAGTCGAGCTCGCCAAGTCGTTTGGCGGGACTGATGGCTTTAAGTTCGTCAACGGCGTGCTCGACAAGCTGGCCGCTGAGGCTCGGTCGACCGAGGTTCGGGCAGCCGCCCGCCGCTAAGCGCACCTGCAAACGTGGCGTCCGAATTCGATCTGATCTCTCGCTTTTTCAAGCGTCCGGTGCCCGCCGGAATGCTGGGCGGGGGGGACGATTGCGCCTTGTTTCGAATCACACCCGGTTTAGAGTTGGCGACCAGCAAGGATTTATTACTTGAAGGTCGCCACTTTTTTCCAGATGTTGACGCCTTTACGCTCGGGCACAAGTCCCTGGCCGTGAACCTGTCTGATTTAGCTGCCATGGGCGCTAAACCCATCGCGTGCTTATTAGGTTTAGCGTTGCCAAGTTTTGACGAGGCGTGGGTTGAGCGGTTCGCTGATGGGTTTTACGCGCTCGCGGATCAACATGGCTGCGCCCTGATTGGTGGAGACACCACACGCAGTGAACAAGGTATTGCCATTAGCGTCACTGTGTTTGGAGAGGTTGATCCTGCTCAGGCGATGCGACGAGACGCCGCTCAAGTCGGCGATGATATTTGGGTGTCGGGCCAACTCGGAGCAGCGGATGTGGCTTACCGAATTTTGGCTGGATCTTTAAAAGACCATTCAAGCCAGGGGTTATTCGGTTTGGAAGGCAGTCTGCTCGAGCAAACACGCGCCTCACTTGAGACGCCGAACCCTCGCGTATTTTTAGGTCGTCGCCTCGCAGCACACACGCATGCGGCGATTGATATTTCTGATGGCTTGTTGCAGGACTTGGGCCATATTCTTCAAGCGAGTGGCGTTGGCGCACGTATGGATGAGAGTTTGTTGCCTGTTCACCCCGCACTTGCGCAACTCTCCCAGGCAGATCGGCGGCGTGCCGTGTTAGCAGGCGGGGATGTGTATGAGTTGTGTCTCACTGCAGCCGTTGATCAGCGTGATCATTTTGAGCGCATTGGGCTTGAGGCGGGTGTGCCTTTGACTCGAGTTGGCCAAATCACCGCCGGTACGGAGCTGTTTGTGTATGACGATGCCGGTCAGTTGATTCAACCCCTGCCGCAAGGCTTCGACCATTTCCGGAAATAATATGACAGGTGTTTCGACCCGGCATCGCACCACATGGCCAACGCTGCGTTGGGTGTTCTCCGACCCAGCTCGAATCCTGATGTTCGGGTTTGGCTCAGGCTTGATTCGCCCTGGCTCCGGGACGTGGGGGACCTTATTGGCGTGGTTTCTTTGGGTCTTTGTTTCCCCAGGTGTCAACAACCTGACAATGGGACTTTTTCTGTTCGTGTGTTTGATATACGGTTGCTGGGCGGCCCATCGTGTCAGTCAGGCCATGGGTGTTCAAGATCATGTTGGCATTGTCTGGGATGAGTTCGTAGCCTTTTGGCTCGTATTGTGGCTGGTGCCCGGATCACTTCTCGCGCAGACGATCGCCTTTGTCCTCTTTAGGATTTTCGATACAGTCAAACCACCACCCATCCGCCAAGTCGATGCGCGTTTCAAGGGGGGCATCGGAGTGATGGTCGATGATTTGTTGGCTGCCGTATACACGCTGATCGTGATGGCGCTGCTTGTGCGCTTTGGCCCTGCGATGTATTTCTCCTAACGTCAAACTATTGAGAAAATTATGCAAAATGATGCGCGTGCACGAGCCGCTCAATTAGGTCAGTTACTGCTCGCGCGTCAGGGCTGGCTGGCAACCGCTGAGTCCTGTACGGGCGGATTGTTGTCTGGAGCCGTGACGGCAGTGCCGGGCTCAAGCGGCTGGTTTGATCAAGGTTGGGTCACGTATAGCAATATGGCAAAACATGCCCAACTCGGTGTGGCACGCGAAACTCTGGATGAATTTGGTGCAGTCAGTGAAGAGGTTGCCCGTCAAATGGCAGCAGGTGTGCTGGCGATGGCACCACGCGCCACGCTGGCATTAACCACGACAGGCATCGCTGGTCCTGGGGGCGGCACGGCGAATAAGCCGGTTGGTTTGGTGTGGTTTGGTTTTGCGCAGCGCGCACCCTCTGGTGTGATTGTGCACGCGACCTCACAGATTTTCAAAGGGGACCGCGATGCCGTACGAGAAGCCTCGGTTGCCTTTTCCCTGCAGTTTGCCTGTAATTTGCTGCCCTAGATCGTCTCGGGCTCAGGCCACATCCTAGCGATGTGCGTTGATATCGTCGCGTGTTTGCTTGGCAACCGCTGCGGCCGCCTCAGTCCAATGACCGGGTCCTGTTGCGTACAAAATAGCCCGTGACGAGTTGATCATCATGCCGGTTCCGTTGGCATTGCAACCTGCTGCGCAGGTTGCCGCGATGTCTCCGCCTTGCGCGCCAATGCCTGGTACCAATAATGGAACACTGTCACCCACCGCGCGGCGAACGGAGGCCAATTCGTTAGGAAATGTGGCACCGACCACCAGGCCGCACTGACCCGTGGAATTCCATTTGTTCGCCACGAGGTCAGCGACCCGCAAATAAAGCGGAATGCCATCGGTCTCCAGGAACTGCAAATCTGAGCCGCCAGGATTTGAGGTGCGGCACAACACGATGACGCCGCGGTCTTCCCACTCCAGATAGGGCTGCACAGAGTCGCCGCCAAGATATGGACTGACTGTCACAGCATCTGCACCATACCGACCAAAGACCTCTTTTGCGTATTGAGTCGCGGTCGCACCGATATCGCCACGTTTGGCGTCCATCATGATGGGTAAGTGAGGATATTTTTCACGCATGTATGCGCATAAATCCTCGAGCTGTCCTTCTGCACGTGCCGCTGCAAAATAAGCAATCTGGGGTTTGAATCCACAAACATAGGGCGCTGTGGCATCTACGATTTGTTTGCAAAACTGAAAAATCGCATCGGGTTTTCCAGAAAGCTCTTGAGGCAGGCGAGGGAGGTCAGGATCGAGACCCACCATGAGGAGTGAGTTTGAGCTTGCCCAGGCGGCGTCCAGTTTTTTAATGAATGACATGTTTAGCTGACATATTTTTTTGCGTAGACTGAATTAGAGCATGGGATGCCAGTGATTGAGTATGACCACGACCCAAAGTCCTGCAGCAAGGAGCAAACTAAGGAGTACCGCAGCACTTCCAAGGTCTTTGGCGCGCCCAATGAATGGGTTCTCCTCTAGAGAAATGGCGTCAGCGACTGCCTCGATTGCTGAGTTGAGTAGTTCAACCACCAGCACAAATACGAGAGAGGCAATCAGAGCAAGAATCTGCGCGCCTGTCTGACCCACCCAGAACGCGATGGGGGTCAAAATCAGCGCGAGAAGGAGTTCTTGTCTGAAAGCTGCTTCATCGCGCACTGCGGCTCTCAAACCCCGAAAGGAGTAGCGCGCAGCGTTTATCACACGGCTGAAACCGCCTTTGCTTTTGAAAGGAGAAGGATGTGAAGACACAATAGTGATCTTGGTTTATAAACATGAGGATCAATACAACTAAATCTGGCCCAAGCCAGTCACCTCAAACCACTTCAGAAAAGATAGCACACAATGCCAATTATCAATATTCAGATTATGCAGGGACACAGCGCTGAACAAAAAACGGCTTTGCTGAAAAACATGACGCAAGCTGTTGTAGACAGCATTGCTGCACCTTTGCCCTCCATACGCGTCGTGATTCTTGAAACCCCTCGTGAAAACGTCATCGTGGGCGGCGAGTTGGGGCAAGATATGGCGCTCGCGACTGTGGGATTGATTTCAGGGCGTACCGAGGAGCTCAAGGCAGCGTTGGTTGCGGCACTCGCGAATGCAGTGGAAAAAAGTATTGGTTTATCCACTCAGCATGTGCGCACAATCATTTTGGATACCCCGACGACCGATATGGGCGTAGCGGGTGGTCGCACAGCGAAAGCAGCAGGGCGTTAGTTCATTATTTTTACTCGGAACACTACACAACATGACTTCACCTCTCTCTTACGAGCAAGATGACCTCGGCGTCGTCACGCTGACACTCAACCATCCAGAGACGCGCAACGCTTTAACCGGGACTGGCATTGTTGAGGCCATGCTCGAAGCGTGTCATCGCATCGAGCACGATCCCAGCGTGCGGGCGGTCATCATTACGGCGAACGGGCCCATTTTTTCATCTGGCGGAAAAATTGACGAAATGGAGCGTCAGATTGGCTCTGGTTTCGGTAGCGAGGTCTTGCGTCAGGAGTATCGGCAGGGCATCCAACGTTTACCTTTAGCGATTCATCAGATTGAGGTGCCGACGATTGCGGCGGTCAACGGCCCAGCGATTGGTGCGGGCTGTGATCTTGCATGTATGTGCGACTTGCGGATTGCGTCGGAGCACGCGACGTTTGCCGAGAGTTTCGTCAAGGTCGGTATCGTGGCGGGTGATGGCGGTGCCTGGTTTTTGCCGCGTGTGATTGGGATGGCGCGAGCGGCTGAGATGTCGTTTACTGGCGAAGCCATTGATGCGAAAACGGCTCTAGATTGGGGCATGGTGTCGCGTGTGGTGCCGGCTGAGGAGCTGTTGTCGACTGCGCAAACGCTGGCGCGCAAAATGGCGGTCAATTCTCCACCTGCGGTGCGGATGACCAAGCGTTTGTTGCGTGAGGGGCAAACGTCTTCGCTGGCTAATTTGCTGGAATTGTCGGCGGCGTATCAGGCGATTGTCCACAAAACGGCTGAGCACGCCAAAATCGTCGGCGACTTTATGGCAGCCAAGGCGGCTCGTCGGGCTGCGCGCAAGTAATTTTTTCGACAACCTCGTTACAGGCAAGTGGAGCGCTTGAAGTTTTGCCCAGCAAAACTCAACACTCTGATTGCCGCAGCGCAAATCTCGGATAGATTTGTTTTAGCGGGTCTCAACTTGTTCCGGAAACCTGGGGCGTTTAATGTTGCTGAGCAACATATAAAGCGCCCCATTTTCCTGCAAACTGAGGAAACTTCCCAATGAGGAAACCTCACGAATGAGGGGGCGGCCTGGTTGCAGGCAAGTGGAGCGCTTGAAGTTTTGCCCAGCAAAACTCAACGCTCCGATTGCCGCGGAAGCGCCCGAACACCAGGAGCCTAAGTATTTCACAGCCTTAAATTCCTCAAATTCACACCCAGTGCACTTGAAATCCCCAAAACAACCCCTATAATTAGCACTCAACTGCAACGAGTGCTAACAATCCTCCCGCAGTCTTTCTAACAACCCATATTTGTATCTAACAGGAGTTCTACATGGCCCTGCGTCCCCTGCACGATCGCGTGATCGTCAAACGCCTGGACAACGAGCGCAAAACTGCCTCGGGCATCGTCATCCCTGAAAGCGCCGCTGAAAAGCCCGATCAAGGTGAAGTGCTAGCTGTTGGTCCCGGCAAACAAACTGAAGACGGCAAAGTCCTGAAAATGGACGTCAAAGTTGGCGATAAAGTGTTGTTCGGCAAGTATGCCGGTCAGACAGTCAAAGTCGACGGCGAAGAAGTCCTCGTCATCCGTGAGGAAGAAATCCTCGCGGTTGTCCAGTAAACAGAACACAAGAAGGAAAGATAAATGGCTGCCAAGCAAGTTTTATTCGGCGATGACGCACGCGTCCGTATCGTCCGTGGCGTAAATATTCTCGCCAATGCAGTGAAAACAACACTCGGCCCAAAGGGTCGTAACGTTGTGCTCGAGCGCTCTTTCGGCGCCCCAACCGTCACGAAAGACGGCGTGTCGGTTGCGAAAGAAATCGAACTCAAAGACAAATTTGAAAACATCGGCGCACAGCTGGTCAAGGAAGTTGCTTCCAAGACCTCCGACAACGCTGGTGACGGTACAACTACAGCTACTGTGCTGGCTCAGTCGATCGTTGTTGAAGGCCTCAAGTACGTGGCTGCCGGCATCAATCCAATGGACCTGAAGCGCGGTATCGACAAAGCTGTGATCGCTGCAGTGGCTGAGCTCAAAAAGCTCTCCAAGCCATGCACCACAACCAAAGAAATCGCCCAAGTCGGTTCGATCTCGGCAAACAGCGACTTCTCAATCGGCCAGATCATTGCTGACGCAATGGACAAAGTCGGTAAAGAAGGTGTCATCACTGTCGAAGACGGCAAGTCACTCGAAAACGAGCTCGACGTCGTCGAAGGTATGCAGTTTGACCGTGGCTATTTGTCACCTTACTTCATCAACAACCCTGAAAAGCAAGTGTCAGCGTTGGACGATCCTTATGTTCTGATTTACGACAAGAAAGTCAGCAACATTCGTGACCTGCTGCCCGTGTTGGAGCAAGTTGCCAAGTCCAGCCGTCCTTTGTTGATCGTGGCTGAAGACGTCGAAGGCGAGGCTTTGGCCACGCTGGTCGTCAACAACATCCGCGGCATTCTCAAGACCACCGCCGTCAAGGCACCTGGTTTTGGTGATCGTCGTAAAGCGATGCTCGAAGACATCGCCATCCTCACCGGTGGTACTGTCATTTCCGAAGAAACAGGTATGTCGCTTGAGAAAGCAACATTGGCTGAACTCGGTCAAGCAAAGCGTATCGAAGTCGGCAAAGAAAACACCACAATAATCGACGGTCATGGCGATGCCAAGTCGATCGAAGCACGCGTCAAGCAGATCCGTGTCCAGATCGAAGAAGCATCTTCCGACTACGATCGTGAAAAACTGCAAGAGCGCGTGGCCAAGTTGGCCGGTGGTGTTGCTGTGATTCGCGTCGGTGCATCAACCGAAGTCGAAATGAAAGAAAAGAAGGCACGTGTCGAAGACGCACTGCACGCAACACGCGCAGCGGTCGAAGAAGGCATCGTTCCTGGCGGTGGCGTTGCATTGATCCGCACACGCGCTGTTGTGGCCAAAGTTAAAGGCGACAACGCTGATCAAGACGCTGGTATCAAGCTTGTCTTGCGTGCCATCGAAGAGCCATTGCGCACGATCGTGGCAAACGCTGGCGACGAGCCAAGCGTTGTGGTCAACAACGTTGCGAACGGCACAGGTAACTACGGCTTTAACGCCGCCACCGGCGAGTACGGTGACCTGGTCGAGCAAGGCGTGTTGGATCCAACCAAAGTCACACGTACAGCTCTGCAAAACGCAGCCTCCGTTGCCAGCTTGTTGCTGACAACAGAAGCCGCAGTTTGCGAACTCGCCGAAGACAAGCCAGCTGGCGGCGGTATGCCAGGTGGTGATATGGGCGGAATGGGCGGTATGGGCGGAATGGGCGGTATGGGCTTCTAAGTCCACATCGTTATCCTCGAGATACGTCTCGGGGGTCGCTTTAAAAACCCTCGGAGAAATCCGAGGGTTTTTTATTGGCTGCTTGATCTTGGCGCGAGGTGACGGCGGAAGAACTGCGGCTGACATGACGGCAGCCTCGCTCCCGAGTATGCTTGCGCAGATGAGTAAAAAGCCTAAAAAATGATCTTAAAGGGAGTGTTGGGAATGAGTGAAAGCGGGCAAGTACGGACAGTCTGGACAGAGGATGAGCTCACCGCATTGGCAGTGCGTGCATTTCAAGGCCTCGGTCTGACAAAAACAGATGCTGCAGACGTTGTCCGTGTATTGGTCTTGGCGGATCTTTTTGGTTTGAGTACCCATGGTCTTTCACGTGTGGAATCTTATGGTGACCGTTTAATGGTCCAAGGCATTCGCGCGCAGCCAAACATTCAGGTTCAATCCCCCGCGCCAGCACTCAGGCTGGTCGACGGCGATAACGGTGTCGGTCCTCTCGTGGGTATGCATGCGTTGAGAGCCGCGATGGACGCGGCGGGTCAATTCGGTATCGGGATGGCCTTCGCCCGCGGCAGTAACCACTTCGGACCCATTTCCCCTTATTCGTTGATTGCAGCGCAGGAAGGTTTTGCCAGCATCATCGGCAGTAACGCGACGACAACGATTGCACCGTGGGGAGGAAGTGATGCCCGCTTGGGGAATAGTCCCTTGGGCTTTGGCGTGCCGAACCCTGGCGGTCAGCCCTTTTTGCTCGACATGGCAATGAGTGTGGTGGCCCGTGCCAAAATCCGTAATGCGTTCAAACGCGGCGAGACCATTCCTGACACGTGGGCAACCGATGACAAGGGTCGGGCAACGACTGATCCCAAAGCCGCGCTAGATGGCTTTCTGCAGCCGATTGGCGGGCATAAGGGTTATGGACTCGCACTCATGGTGGATATGTTTGCAGGACTGTTGTCTAACGCGGCCTACCTGACGCACGTCAAATCCTGGGTCGATGCACCGGATGAGCCGCAAAATCTGGGGCACTTTTTTATTTTGATCAACACCAAAGTGCTTGGTTCGCCTCAATGGCTCACGGATCGTATGATGGATTTTGCGTCGATCTTGCATGACAGTCCCCCAGCAGTCGAGGGTCGTTCAGTCATCATGCCAGGCGAAATTGAATTGAAAAAAATGGCGCAACAGCAGGAGGCGGGGATCACGTTGGATCCAGCGGTCGTCAAGCTCTTGCAAGAGCACGCAGCCAAGGCTTCGTAAAAAATATCAGAGGAGACATTTGTGCACGAATGGACTTGGTTATGGATACCTGCAACGATTTTTGCAGCAGCGGCTCAGGCGGGTCGTAATGCGATTCAGAGAAGTTTGACGGAGCAACTCGGCACTTTGGGTGCGACTCAGGTACGTTTTTTGTATGGTTTTCCATTTGCCGTTTTATTCACCACGATTGCTCTGATGGTGACCGGCTCAGTCATGCCCAAAATGGACTTGAGTTTCGTGTTGTTTGTCTTGGCAGGTGCCTTGTCACAAATCGCGGCAACGGCACTAATGCTCGCTGCGATGCGACAGCGGGCGTTCGTTGTGGTCACTGCTTGGACAAAAACGGAACCTGTTCAAGTCGCACTTTTTGGTCTGGTGGTGTTGGGTGATCGAATCTCTATCCTAGCAATGGTGGCGATCATCATTGCCACGGTAGGTGTGACAGTCATGGCACGCAAGCCGGGCACAACAGCGCCAGGAGAGTCTTCATGGAGGCCTGCTGCGCTGGGCTTGCTGGCGGGGGCATTTTTTGCGATTGCCGCAGTGACCTTTAGGGGTGGCATTCTTGCTTTGGGTGAAGCGCATTTCTTTGTTCGTGCCTCGTGGACGTTAACCTGCGGTTTGGGCCTGCAGACTATTTTGCTTGCAGCGTGGATGATGAGTTTTCATCGGGAGGCCTGGATAAAATGCCTCAAGGCTTGGCGTATTTCGATTTGGGGTGGTTTGCTAGGTGCTTCCGCCTCGCAAGGCTGGTTCTTGGGTTTTGCGCTTACCGCTGCGGCGAATGTTCGTACTTTGGGCTTGGTTGAGGTTTTATTCGCGCAGTTATTGTCGTGGCGCGTCTTCCTTAGCAAGAGCTCCAAGCAAGAAAGCTTTGGCATTCTGTTGATTGTGGTCGGCGTAGCTTGCTTGCTACTTTCGACTGGTTAAAAAGAATGGCTCCGAATATGCGTCAATTAGACGCTCGGAGCCATCCTTTTATAGAGGCCACAGAGCTGAGTCTCTATTGCCTCACTCTCTCAGGAAACTTTACTGCAACAAAGGCAAGCGCTTGGCTGCAGTGTCAGCAGCGGGTGTTCCTTTGTATTCCTTGACAATACGCTGCAAGGTTGCTTTGGCGCCAGGTCGATTGTTGAGTTCGATTTGGCAGCTCGCCACCATCAACAGTGCATCTGCTGCACGTGGCTCGGTTGGGAACTTTTGCACCATGGCTTGCAAGGTCGTAATCGCACCTTTAAAGTCCTTCATCGCATAACGACTGCTGCCAAGATAAAACTGTGCAGTAGGTGCCAAGGCGCTATCAGGATAAAGCGTGAGAAAGGCAGTCAAGTTTTGGATCGTTTCTTTGTATTGAGCTTTGCGGAAGCTTTCAATCGACTGATCAAACGCAGCCTGTTCGCGCGGATCTTGGGACCGAGGGTCTGCACCTCTTGCACCACTGCCGCCTGAACTAGCCGGACGGCCGAGCTGTTCGATGTCACCGCGTAAACGGACAATTTCTTGTCCAAGCATTTCGATCTGATCGGAAAGCTGAATGCGCGCACGCTGATTGGCTTCGTTCATCGTTTTGACTTGCTGACGCAGCTCGAGAATGGCTTTGCGCGCTTCGTCGTCCGTAAATGCCAAGGTCGACTGGCTGAGCAATGCTCCACCGATCAAGACGAGGCATGAGCTGGCGGCACGCCAGGAAAGAGTCTTGTTACGCATAAAAATTTCCTCTCTTTTAAACAACAAAGCGGCCAGAGGCCGCCTTGTCACAGACCAATCTACCGGGTCAGTTTAGCGCTTGTAGTTGAAATCCGCACGGCGGTTTTCTGCGTAGTCAGCATCAGTGTTACCGAGTGCCTTGGGCTTTTCTTTACCGAAGCTGATGGTTTCAACTTGCGTGTCGGGAACGCCAATCAAGGTCAGCTGGCGACGGACGGCTTCGGCACGACGCTGGCCCAGGGCCAAGTTGTACTCGGAACCGCCACGTGCATCAGTATTGCCTTCGATGACAACGCGCTGCTGTGGTGCGCTGACAAGATATTTGCCATGTGTGTCAACCAGTGCGCGGTATTGCTCGCCCACTGCATAGCTGTTGAAGTCAAAATAGACCGAACGCTGTTTAGCCAAAATGCTTTGTGGGTTGAATGGATCCAGAATGCCAGAGCCGTCTGCGCCACCTTTGCCAGCTTGGTCATCCAGTGAAACGGAGCTACATGCAGCCAGTCCGGCGGCAAGTGCTGCAATGGTCACAACTTTAGCAATACGCGATCTCATGATGTCTACCTTAATAAGAATTTCAAATAACAACTTGTCTAAATTAAAAACCAAAACTCATTTTAAAAACATCTATCTGTAGATAGAAACTACTTGTTCGTAAACGGACCCCAGGTGGGTTCGCGAATTTCACCGTTCAGGACAGACAGAGTCTGACGAACGCGACCATCGCTAGACACACCCGCCAGTACGCTTTTGCCACCTTGGACCGCGGCATAAAGCACTTGCATACCGTTCGGTGCAAAACTAGGTGACTGGTCATCTCTGCCTTGAGTCAACAAGGATTCAGCACCGTTGGTTAAGTTCAGTGACGCGACTCGGTAGGATCCATCCCTGCGAGTGACAGTCAACAGAGTCTTGCCATCCGGAGAAACCCTTGGTGAGATATTGTAACTGCCATTGAAGGTTACGCGGCGTGGTTCGCCACCATCTAGACCCACTTGGTAAATCTGGGGGCTGCCACTACGGTCGCTGGTGAAGTAAATGGAGCGGCCATCCGGGCTAAACGTAGGCTCCGTATCAATCAACGGCGAGCGGGTGACGCGACGCAGGTTACCACCATCGTTGGCATTCACTAAGTAAATCTGAGAAAGTCCGTCTCGCGTCAATACAACGGCCAAAGTATTGCCGTCGGGGGACCAAGCGGGCGCTGAGTTGTTACCTTTGTAGTTGGCAACAGGAAAGCGTTTGCTGGTTGAAAGCTGATGCACATAGACAACTGGCTTGCCTGACTCGAAGCTCACATATGCCAGGCGCGAACCATCTGGGGACCAAGCAGGCGAGATAATGGGTTCGCCAGAGCGCAAGGCCACCTGAGGATTCTGTCCGTCAGCGTCCGCAATTTGCAGCTCATAAGTCTTGCCGCGTTTCAGGACGTAGGCGATACGTGTTGAAAAAACACCTCTGATGCCTGTAATTTTTTCATAAATACGATCAGCGATTTGGTGGGACATGCGACGCAATTCTTTGTCGCTACCGACAATCGTGATCTCGTCCAAGGAGCCGCGTTTCACGGTATCGCCGAGACGATACTTAATCTCGTAGCGTCCATCTCCAGCGCGTGTCACTGTGCCATATGCGATGAAGTCAGCGCCGCGTGTGCGCCACTCATCATAAGCAATCGGCGTGGCATAGGTCAGGTTGGTACCCGAAGTGCTAATCAGGCGGAATTGACCAGAGCGGGTCAGATCGGCACGAATGATCTCTGCGACTTGCGCACCTGCGCTGTCACCGCTGAAGTCGGCGATGGCAACTGGATATTGCTGAGCACCTGTTCCAGAAATATCGACGCGTAATTGGGCATTCGCAACAAAACCTAGGCCAAGTAGCGCGGACAGCACCAGCATCTTGAGCCAAGATCTCAGCGAATAAAAAATCGAAAAAGAATGTGGGCGGATCATATGCTGTGGATCACTTTTCATGGTTACAGAACTCCTGTCAATCGTACATATTGTAGTTGACGTCAATGTATCCGGGGTACTTGCCAGACGGCGGGGTCGGGAAAGGTGAGCAACGCCGGATTCCTGTCTCAACCGCGCGATCAAAGTTAGGATTTCCAGAGCTGCGGGTCAACTTGACTGACGCAATGGTGCCATCGGGCCGGAGGTCAACACGATATTGAGCAGCAGGATTGGCATTACCTCTTGGCGGAGATGGAAAGGCAACGCCGGGTTGCACACAAGCACGAACTTTGGCGCCATAACCGTCATTACTGCCGCCTCCGGCTTGATTCCGGTCTGCCGTGCCGCCTGGAATGCCAGCGGCACCCATCGCATCATTACGGAATGCGTCTTTGAGCGCTTTGTCCGCAGCAGCTTTTTTGGCCGCGTCGGCTTTGGCCTTTTTGTCTGCCTCTTCCTTGGCTTTCTTGTCCGCCGCTTCTTTAGCTTTCTTGGCCTCTTCTTCTTTCTTTTTCTTTTCTGCAGCCGCTTTTTTCTCAGCTTCCTGCTTTTCTTGTTTCTCGCGCTCGACACGCTCAGCTTTTTTGCGCTCTTGCTCGAGGCGGTCGCGTTCTTTCTTTTCGGCTTGTTCGCGCTCGTGTTTGATCCGTTGCTGCTCTTTCGCAGCATCTTCCTTGGCTTTTTTCTCTGCAGCCTCTTTTTCAAGCTGGGCGCGTTCAAGCTCTGCGCGCTTTTTGCGCTCTTCTTCCAACGCGATCTCTGGGTCGATCACAGGCTTTGGCTCAGGCGCTGCTTTAGCTTCCGGCGGTGGCGGAGGTGGTGGTGGAGGGGGCGGTGGCTCAGGAGTGGGCTCTGGTTTGGGCTCAGGCTCAGGCTTTGGTTCGGGTTTGGGTTCGCTGCGACTCGGTGGGGGATTGATCGGTGTCGTTCCGTCCATCCAGAGCTCAACCTGCAGAGGACCTTCAGCTTCTGTTTTCCAATTGAGCCCCACCACTAAAAACAACACCAATATGCCATGTGCGAGCATCGCCAAGCCAAAGGCGCGCCAATCGGTCGCTTGTTTGGGAGGCAGGCTTGGGCCGCGCGGAGTTGAGTCGTTGTGTGGCGTCATAGCGGGTGCAGCATGCGTTGCGCGCGTGTGCGTGTGACCTCTTTATTTTTTAGGGGTGTTTGTTTTATTTGCAGCGCCTTTGGGCGAAGCATTTGGTGTCGCAGTGTCACCCTTTTGATCGACCAGCAGGCCAAGCTTGGTGACACCGTTTTTGCGCAAGTCATCCATCACTTTCATGACAGTTTCGTAGGGAACCTTACCGTCTGCAGCAATGACGACAGGTTGGTCGGGCTTGAGCTCAGCGAGTATGGTCTGTGCCAACGCGCTGCGCTCAACGGCGATGTTGGTGGCGCCCGCCTCGCGCTTGCGCCACGAGATCTTACCGTCCTCAGTAATCTGTACTTCGATCGGCGTGGCGGGAATGTTCGCAGCCTGTCCGACAGAGGGCAGTTCGACTACGCCTGGAGTAATCAACGGTGCTGTTACCATAAAAATGATCAGCAACACGAGCATCACGTCGATATAGGGTACGACGTTGATCTCATTTTTCAGGCGTCGACCCGAGCGCCCGGAGCTTGAGCGGACCGAAGACATTAGCGCACCTGCCGCTGCAGAATATTCAAGAATTCGTCGACAAAAGTTTCAAAGCGAATCGACAGGCGATCAATATCGTGCGTGTAACGGTTGTAAGCCACCACAGCAGGGATCGCAGCAAACAAACCAATAGCTGTTGCGATCAGTGCTTCGGCAATGCCTGGCGCGACTGAAGCCAGCGTGGCTTGCTGGACATTGGCCAGACCCACAAAAGCATGCATGATGCCCCAAACAGTGCCTAGCAAGCCGATGTAGGGGCTCACCGAGCCGGCGGACGCCAGAAAGTTTAAATGCGACTCCAACTCATCGAGCTCGCGCTGAAACGCTGCACGCATGGCCCGGCGAGCGCCGTCCATCGTGGCATTGACGTCCGCGGTGTTGCCGCTGCGCCGTGCTTTGAGAAACTCAGTCATACCCGAGTCAAAAATACGCGCCAGCGCACCTTGTTCGGCTCGACGTGTTGAAATGGATTGATGAAGAAGTGCGAGATCACCGCCCGACCAGAAGTCGTCTTCGAAGCGTCTGGTTTGAATCAAGGACTTTTTGATGGTTGCGCGTTTCGCAAAAATGAAAGTCCAAGAGACAACGGAAATGCCAACGAGTAACAGCATGATGAACTGTACTGGCAAGCTGGCATCCAGCACCAGCGAGAGCATCGACATATCTTGGGTGGTTTGCATCACTTATTCCTGAGTAATTGCGGCTAATTTAATACGTACGGATTCTGGGATTGCAGCGACCCGCATATTAACGGTTTCTACACAACAGACTTGGATATTACTTTGAGCAATCAGTTCCCCATTTCGACTAACAGACTGTGCAAAGTGTAACGAAGCTCGCCCCATTCGGGTGACTTCGCTTTCAATCTGCAACAAATCATCGAGACGAGCGGGTGAAATGTAGCGCACATCGACACGCACCACCATAAAGCCACGCTGTTCTGATGCGGCCAGGGCGGATTGGTTGACGCCTAACGCGCGCAACCACTCAGTTCTGCCGCGCTCCATATATTTGAGGTAGTTGGCATAAAAAACCACACCACCCATGTCCGTGTCTTCGTAATAGACACGGACATTCATCTGGTGTTTAAACGGCGGGTGTTCGATTGGCATGTGTATCTGGGGCGTAATCAAGCGGACTCGAGCAATACAAGTGCCTGCGCCACGCAGTCAGCGAGCGGCACACGTGCGGCCTCTGTTTGTTTGCGTCCGAGCAGCTCGACGACACCATCATTGAGTCCACGCTCGCCAACCGTAATGCGTACAGGTGGGCCAATGAGCTCCCATTCTGCAAACATGATGCCAGGACGCTGATCGCGGTCATCCAAAATGACGTCAATGCCGCGGCTCTTGAGTTCAAGGTAGAGTTTTTCGCTTGCCTGTCGGACGGCTTCGCTCTTGCCCCAGCCGACTGCGCAGATTGCGACCTCAAAAGGCGCAATGGCTCTTGGCCACACGATCCCTTTCGCATCGTGATTTTGTTCGATGGCAGCGCCCACAATACGCGTGACCCCGATGCCGTAACAACCCATTTCCATCAGGGCAGGTTTACCGTTTTCATCTAGAAAAGTGGCTTTGAGGGCTTCGGAATATTTTGTGCCCAGGTAAAAGACGTGACCGACTTCGATGCCACGTTGAATGGCCAGTGTGCCTTGACCGTCTGGTGCGCGGTCACCCTCCACCACATTGCGCAAATCTGTCACCAGGCTGGGCTCAGGCAGGTCTCGCACCCAGTTGACGCCTGTCAGATGTGCGCCTTCTTGATTGGCGCCGCAGATAAAGTCGTGCATCTTTGCGACGGTTAAATCAGCGACGACATGAACGGGTAATCGCGTCGCGACGGGACCTAGGTAGCCAGGTTTGCAACCAAAATGCTCAATAATTTCAGCTTCTGTGGCGAAGCGATATCCTTTATCCAGCCCAGGCACTTTACCGACTTTGATTTCGTTGAGCTCATGGTCACCACGAATGAGGAGTAACCAGACGGTTGCCGGTTTGCCTTCTTGCTCAGTCGCCAACACGATTGATTTGACGGTTTGGCTTAGTGGCACCTTGAGCATCTCGGCGACGAGCTCACATTTCGTCGCTTCAGGTGTGGCAACCGTTTGCATGGGAGTGCCTGCTGCAGCACGTTCAGTCAGCAGGCAAGGTGCGGGCGCCAGCTCAATGTTGGCGGCATAGTCAGATTGAGGGTCATAGACAATCAAGTCTTCGCCAATGTCTGCGATCACCTGAAACTCATGGCTCTGTGAACCACCAATCGAGCCAGTATCTGCCGCAACCGCACGGAAAGTCAGTCCTAGACGGGCAAAGATCCGCATGTAGGCATCAAACATGACCTGATAGCTTTTTTGTGCACCGGCGACATCACGATCAAAGGAATACGCATCTTTCATGGTGAACTCGCGTCCACGCATCACACCAAAGCGTGGGCGACGTTCATCACGAAATTTTGTCTGAATATGATAAAAGTTGACGGGCAAGTGGCGCCAGCTTTGAATTTCGTTGCGCGCAATGTCAGTAATCACTTCTTCCGATGTTGGCTGCAAAACAAAATCACGACCGTGACGGTCTTTCATCCGCAGGAGTTCAGGACCGTATTGTTCCCAACGGCCCGATTCCATCCAGAGCTCAGCCGGCTGCACGACGGGCATCAAGAGCTCGAGCGCGCCGGCCGCGTCCATCTCTTCACGGATGATGTGTTCGACTTTACGAATCACACGCAAACCGAGTGGCATGTAGTTGTAAATCCCACCCGCCAGTTTACGGATCATGCCGGAGCGCATCATCAGTTGATGGCTGGCGATCTCGGCGTCGTTAGGGGCTTCTTTGAGAGTGCTGATGTGATAGGCAGATGCGCGCATTGTTTGCTAAAAAATTTATTAGGGCAAATTGCCCAACAGGTACGTATAATTAAATGCAATTGTATTGAATTCGCTGGGAGTGGCCATGCTTGATCGCGAAGGCTACCGTCCTAATGTCGGAATCATCCTCGTTAATCAAAAAAATGAGGTCTTTTGGGGTAAGCGTATCAGGGAACATGCTTGGCAGTTCCCCCAAGGTGGTATTAAACACGGCGAAAGCCCGGTTCAAGCCATGTTTCGCGAGCTTCACGAAGAGGTCGGTCTCAAACCCGATCATGTCCGCATTTTAGGACGCACAAGAGAGTGGTTGCGTTACGACGTGCCGGATACCTTTATCCGTCGGGAGTCGCGCGGGCATTACAGAGGGCAAAAACAAATTTGGTTTTTGCTGCGTATGCTTGGGCGCGACATAGACGTCAAGCTCAGAGCGACACAGCACCCTGAGTTTGATGCGTGGCGCTGGAGTCATTATTGGGTGTCACTCGAAGCTGTGATTGACTTTAAGCGCGACGTCTACACGCAGGCACTCAACGAACTATCGCCCTTGATTTTTAAACGCGGCCAAGACTCTCGCCATGAATCAGTATCTGGGGTTGAGTCTGCACCTCTTGATGCTGAAACACTCGTCTCCAATCCTCCAGAGATCACGTTTAAGAGCTCCGCTTTATAGGCGCATACGCTTGATATGCGTATGCCTCAGTTAAACGAGAATTCAGGCCGAAAAAAAATGACGCTTAAATTTTAAGCGTCATTTACATCACAAAACTAAGTGATACTTATTTTAGTCGCTTGATCAAGCTGGAAGTATCCCAGCGTGAACCACCCATCTGCTGAACATCGGCGTAAAACTGATCGACTAATGCCGTCACGGGGACACGTGCACCGTTTCGGCGGGCCTCATCCAGTACCAGACTCAGATCCTTACGCATCCAGTCTACGGCAAAGCCAAACTCGAACTGATCGTCCACCATGGTGTTGCCACGATTTTCCATCTGCCAGCTTTGGGCTGCGCCTTTATTGATGACATCAAGGACTTGTTTCATGTCCAAGCCTGCAGCCTGACCAAAGGCAATGCCCTCGGACAAGCCTTGAACGACTCCAGCGATACAAATCTGATTGACCATCTTGGCCAGTTGGCCTGCACCAACAGGGCCTACCAGGGTCACCGCACGGGCCATGGCAGCGATGACATCGCGAACATGCGCGAAGTCAGCCGCATCACCACCGCACATGACGGTCAGCATGCCATTGACGGCACCCGCTTGACCACCCGAGACGGGCGCATCGATGAATTTGAGCGATTTGCTCTGCGCAATGGCATGCATCTCGCGAGCAACAGAGGCGGATGCTGTCGTATGGTCGACATACGTGGCACCCGCTTGCATCCCCGCAAATGCGCCTTGATCACCCAGCACCACACTACGCAAGTCGTCGTCGTTTCCAACGCAAGAAAAAACGATCTCCGCGCCGCTCGCGGCTTCACGAGGCGTCGCGCAAGCACGGCCGCCAAACTCGTTGACCCAGGCTTGCGCCTTTTGAGCATTGCGGTTGTAGACCGTCACCTGATGACCAGCCTTTGCCAGATGACCTGCCATCGGCAGACCCATCACCCCCAAGCCCAAAAATGCGACTTGACGGGGGGCAGAGGTTTCGTAGGTTTTGCTGTTGATCGATGCCACGGATTAGGTTTCCTCGAAGATTTCGCGCTTCTTTTTCAAAGAAGGCAGAGAAATAATCAATACGAGCAGTGCAGCGACACCCAGCAATGATGCAGACAGTGGACGCTCAAGGAAGGTCATGAAGTTACCGCGCGACAGGAGCAGGGCGCGACGGAAGTTTTCTTCCATCAGTGGTCCCAGCACCAAGCCCAGCAACAAAGGTGCGCCTTCGCACTTGAGTTTAGACCACACATATCCAATGATGCCAAACAACGCAGTGATTAAGATGTCAAAGATGTTGTAGTTCAGTGAATACACGCCGATCGTGCAGAACAACAGAATCGCTGGGTAAAGGACACGATAAGGAACCGTCAGGAGTTTGATCCAGATGCCAATCAGAGGCAGGTTCAACACCACCAACATCAGGTTACCAATCCACATGGAGGCAATCAGACCCCAGAACAGTTCTGGGTGGCTCGTCATCACCTGAGGACCAGGCTGGATGTTGTGAATGGTCATCGCACCGACCATCAGCGCCATCACAGCGTTACCTGGGATACCCAGTGTCAACAGAGGAATAAACGAGGTCTGTGCACCAGCGTTGTTAGCCGATTCAGGACCTGCCAAACCAGCAGGGTGGCCTTTACCAAAGCGCTCTGGGTTTTTGGAAAGTTTCTTTTCGATGGTGTAAGAAGCAAATGACGACAGCACTGCACCGCCACCAGGCAAAATACCCAACACTGAACCCACAGCTGTGCCACGAATGACTGCAGGCCATGATTCCTGAAACTCTTTCTTGTTTGGATAAAGCGAACCGATTTTTGCATCGACTTCAACGCGGTTTTCTTTTTGCTCAAGGTTGGTCATGATTTCGGTGAAACCGAACACGCCCATTGCCACGATCGCAAAGCCCACGCCGTCCTGGAGTTCGGGGATGCCGAAGTCAAAGCGGGCGACACCAGAGTTAACGTCTGTGCCAACCATGCCCAGCAAAAGGCCAAGCAAAATCATCGCAATCGCTTTGATCAGGGAGCCAGAGGCCAACACCACAGCACCCACCAAACCCAAAACCATCAGCGAGAAATACTCTGCGGGGCCGAATTTGAACGCCAACTCAGCGAGCGGAGGTGCAAATGCAGCGATCAGCAGGGTGGCCACGCTACCGGCGAAGAACGATCCCAGCGCAGCAATTGCCAGTGCTGCACCCGCTCGACCATTTTTGGCCATGGCGTGTCCATCGAGCACTGTCACCACCGCAGAGGTTTCACCTGGAAGGTTCACCAAAATCGCGGTGGTTGAGCCACCGTATTGTGTGCCGTAATAGATACCAGCCAACATAATCAAGCCAGCAATCGGAGGCAAGACGTAGGTGATTGGCAGCAACATAGCGATGGTTGGCACAGGACCGAGGCCAGGCAAAACGCCCACCAAGGTGCCCAGCAAACAGCCCAAGAATGCATACGCGAGGTTTTCGGGAGTAAACGCCACCCCAAAACCAATCATCAAATTATTGAGTAAGTCCATGAATCAGTGCTCCTTAGTTCATGCCGAGAAATGCGGGCCAAATCGGGAACACCAACTTGAGACCAACAACGAAAGCCAAATAGCAGAGGACTGTGAGGAAAATTGCGTTCGCAATCGTCACTTTCCAATTGTTATCGTGCGCGGCGGCTGCGCTAATTAAGACCAAGACCAGCATGGAAATAATCAGACCTGCAGGCTGGAGCAAGTAGGCAAACACAACCACTGCTCCGGTAATGATGGCCACACTCTTGAAGTCGAATTTAGAAATTTCAGTTGTTTGGGCTTTTTTAGCGAAAGAGGAAACCAAAATAATGGCTCCAAGAATCGCCATAATGACACCGAGCCAGAAAGGAAAATATCCAGGCCCCATTCGCGCTGCGGTCCCCATCGAATATTCGGTGGATTTCCAGGCGAACGCTGAGCCGAGGACGATAAACATCACCCCTGACCAAAAGTTCTGTTTGTTTTTAAGCTGCATGGTGTCGAGCTCCTTGACTGCGCTGCTAATCATTTGTTTTGTTGAAACGGGTGGCGCAAAAATAGCGCCTCACAGACTAAATGACCCCTTGAATGTATTTTCAGACAAGAGGTCACCACGGACTGCATGGTAATTGAGAGTGAGACCAAAGCAAACTCAAAAAGAGCGAAATATTGATGGGGTTTTCCCTAGAAAAAGGGTAAAACCTAGGCCCACATGGCGTAAATTTTCAAAGCAATCTCCGATTTGAGGAGAGTCCCTAAGGTTTTGTATGTTTTTGAGAGTTGCTAACATGCGAAGCTGAACGCAGGCTGACATTTTTTGTAATGGTTAAAAAAAATTAACGGTTGTTTATCGCACGAGTAAGTCACGAACCATTTTGGTTGTCTATTTTTGCTTTACGATATCGGTATGCTTGAAGATCTCGATCACCTATCTACACGTTTGGCGAAATTACTCGCCTACACTCAGCAACTATTCGCTGAGCAAACCGCTTTGCAGGCTCGCCTCGTGCAGGCTGAGGCTGAGCGCGATGCCGCTCGGGCGCAACTTGCCCAAGAGGGGACGCAGACGCAAGTGCTGAGCCGTCAGGCGCAGACTGCAGCCTCTGAGCGCGATGTTTTACAAGGATCCCTGGACTTGTTCAAACAGGAGCACCACACGCTGCAGGCGCAGCTCTCTGCACGTGATAAAGAGGTTTCAGCTTTACGAGACGTGACCGCGCAGGCGCGCCAACGTATTGATGCTGTGCTGGAACGTTTACCTGGTGCGACACAGACCGAGGAGCAGCAATGATGGAGCGCGTCGATATTTCTATCTTAGGGCGCGACTATTCTCTTGCCTGCCCACCAGAGGAAAAGCAGGCTTTATCCGCTGCTGCCCAGCACGTCAGCCAGCTTGCTGGTCGTATTCAAGGAACTGGAAAAGTTTCTGGTAACGAGCGCATTGCTGTGATGGCCGCTATTCAGATCGCAGTCGAGCTTTTGTCTGTCCGTGCACCTGATGGTCCGCTAGGCGGCTTGGCGGTTGGTGACTTCAAGCGTAGAATTGACGACATGAATGCAATGCTTGATGAAGCTTTGGCGACGGTTGCACCGAATCGACCGACTAAACCGCGCTAAATGAGTCTTTTTCAAGTTAAAAGTTTGTCCCTGCTGTGTTCGTGACTAGGTCATATATTCTCAGAACCAATGCTTTTGGCATATTCAGGTCGCAGGATAGCTCGATGGGAATGCTCGTCTCTAGTCAGATGCGCTCGAAATCAAGCAGAACGTGGCCAACTTGAACCTTAGGTTCGAGATGCCGGCCTAAACGGCATAAGCGGGGCATTTATTGAAAAAGCCTGCCAATCATTTGGCAGGCTTTTTTCTTTTTTGACGGGCTAGTTACTTTTGCTGAGACGGTGACTGTTTGGCCGCCCAAATAAAGAGCGCAGCACCAAATACAACCATCGGCAGTGACAGCCACTGTCCCATTGAAAGTCCCGCTGCGAGTAAACCCAGAAAATTATCTGGTTCGCGGGCAAACTCCGCGACAAAGCGGAAAAAGCCATACCCCATCAGAAAAACAGCTGTCACTTGACCCAGCGGGCGTGATTTGTTGGCAAACCACCAAACCAGAATAAACAATGCGAGTCCCTCTAAGCCAAGCTGATAAAGCTGAGAGGGGTGCCTGGCGACTCCGTCGCCACTTTGAGGAAACACCATGGCCCAAGGCAAGTTGCTCGCTCTGCCCCAGAGTTCGCCATTGATAAAGTTGCCGAGCCGACCAGTCGCCAAGCCCAAAGGGATGAGGGGTGCGACAAAATCGGTCACCATCAGAAAGCGATAGCCTCGATGTCGCGCAAGCCACAACATCATGAGAGTGACGCCAATCAAGCCCCCATGAAAAGACATCCCACCTTCCCAGAGGTAAAAAATCTCTAGGGGGTGCGCCAAATAATAGGCGGGCTTGTAAAACAACACATAACCCAGCCTGCCGCCCGCCACCACGGCCAAGACACCATAAAAAATGATGTCTTCAAGGTCGCGCATGGTCAGTGTGGTTTTATGATGTTTGATTCTCCAGCGACCCAGCAGCCAAGCTGAGCCAAAAGCTGTTAAATACATTAATCCATACCAATGGATGGCGACTGGCCCCAGACGTATGGCAATTGGGTCAAAATTAGGAAATTGCAGCATCACAAGCTACCAAGCAAAAGATGTCCGATAATAACCGTTGCAAACTTCACTAACAGGTGTTTATTCATGGCAAACAACGACCGCTCCAAAAATATTACCGAAGGCGTGACACGCGCTCCTAACCGTTCAATGTATTACGGCATGGGCTACAAAGAATCAGATTTTGCCAATCCGATGATTGGTGTGGCAAACGGTCACTCCACTATCACGCCTTGCAACAGCGGCTTGCAACCCTTGGTTGACGCTGCGATTGTGGCGATTCGCGAAGCCAAGGCCAACCCACAGGTATTTGGTACTCCGACGATTTCCGACGGTATGTCGATGGGTACAGAGGGCATGAAATTTTCCCTGGTCTCGCGTGAAGTGATTGCGGACTGTATCGAGACGGCTGTCATGGGGCAGTGGATGGATGGCGTGGTCGTGGTGGGTGGCTGCGATAAAAATATGCCAGGAGGCATGATTGGTATCGCGCGCACGAACGTACCCGGTATTTATGTTTACGGCGGCACAATCAAGCCGGGCTCGCATAAAGGCCGTGATTTGAACATCGTCTCGGTCTTTGAGGCCGTGGGCGAATTCACGATGGGTCGCATGAGCACAGAGGATTTCAAGGCCATCGAGCAAAAAGCGATCCCGGGCTCGGGCTCTTGTGGCGGCATGTACACCGCTAATACGATGAGCTCCACGTTCGAAGCCATGGGTATGGCACTTCCCTACTCAAGCACCTTGGCAAACGAAGACGGCGAAGCGATCACGATGGCGGCAGAGGCTGCACGTGTGTTGGTCGATGCTGTGCGTCACGGGCGCAAGCCGCGCGACATCATCACCCGTAAATCGATCGAAAACGCTGTCTCAGTCATTATGGCGATTGGTGGTTCGACCAATGCGGTGCTCCACTTTTTGGCGATTGCGCACGCTGCTGAAGTGCCGTGGACAATTGACGACTTTGAAATTGTCCGTAAGCGTGTGCCCGTTCTCTGTGACTTGAAGCCGTCCGGACAGTTTTTGACCGTGGACTTGCACCGCGCGGGTGGCATTCCTCAGGTCATGAAAATTTTGCTCAACGCCGGATTGCTGCATGGCGATTGCATGACCATCAGTGGCAAGACGATTGCCGAAGTGCTGAAAGACATTCCTGATCAACCGCCTGCTGGTCAGAGCGTGATTCGTACTATTCCTGAGGCCATGTACGCTCAAGGTCATTTGGCGATCTTAAAAGGCAACCTCTCTCCAGAGGGTTGCGTGGCAAAAATCACGGGCCTAAAAAACCCCGTCATCACAGGGCCTGCCCGTGTCTTTGACTCTGAGGATGATGCAATGGCCGCCATCATGGCGCGCAAGATTCAACATGGCGATGTTGTCGTGATTCGCTATGAGGGCCCCAAAGGTGGTCCCGGTATGCGTGAAATGTTGGCTCCGACCTCTGCTTTAGTGGGGCAGGGCTTGGGCGAGACGGTTGGCTTGATCACAGATGGCCGCTTTTCGGGTGGAACGTGGGGCATGGTGGTGGGGCACGTTGCTCCTGAGGCCTATGTGGGTGGTTTGATTGGTTTGGTCGAAGAGGGTGATTCCATCACCATTGACGCTCATACTCAATTATTGCAGCTCAACGTTGCGGATGCCGAAATCGAAAAGCGTCGCAAGCTTTGGAAGCAACCAGCACCCCGCTACACACGCGGTGTATTAGCAAAGTTTGGCAAGTTGGCTAGCACAGCGAGTCGTGGGGCTGTCACCGATGCCTTTGACGAGTAAGTTTTTTAATCTGGCAGTTTGGATGGGCGCGGCTAAAGGCGTTTGTTTGGCCGTCGCTCTGACACTTGCCGGAAGTGTGGCCGCTCAGACACTCGCTTCTGCGAGTGATGCTGAGCGTTCAGCTCAGGCATTGTCACACGCAGAGGGGTTGGCGCTTGCTAAGGCGCGGGCTTGTCTGGGATGCCACCAAGTCGATAGCAAAAGAGTGGGGCCTGCTTTTCAGGCGATTGCCCAGCGATACGCAGATCGGAATGATGCTGCTCTCTATATGGTTCAGGTTATCCGAAAGGGTGGACGTGGACAATGGGGGGCGGTACCGATGCCCGGTCAGGCTGTCAGCGAGCAAGATGCTCAAAAGTTGGCGAATTGGATCATCTCCCTAAGGAAATAAGCGTGAGCAACTCATCATTAACGCATTCGGAGCGAAAGCCTTCCTCATCTTTAGCGGATCAGGGCGGTGAATGGTCAACGGCAGTTTTGGGCGGCGGATGCTTTTGGTGCACCGAAGCAGTATTTAAAGCGCTAAAAGGTGTACATGCTGCGCAGTCTGGTTATTGTGGCGGGGATGTAGATCATCCTACCTATGAGCAAGTGTGCGGAAAGCAGACTGGGCACATAGAAGTGATCAAGATTGACTTTGATCCAGCTCAAATTGGATTCAAAGAGTTATTAGAGGTGTTTTTCGCCACACATGACCCGACAACTCCTGGAAGACAAGGAAATGATGTGGGTCCACAGTATCAATCCGTAATTTTCTTTCAAAACAAAGAGCAGCTAACGATTTCACAAGATTTTATAGCTGAGCTTGAGTCTAGTGAAAGGTTCGCCAGCCCAGTATGTACAGAAATAAGATCTGCAGAAACTTTTTGGCCTGCGGAGCTTTACCACGCAGATTATTTTGCGCTACATCCAGAGCAGGGTTATTGCCAAATGGTGATTGCTCCAAAGGTTTCGAAGTTTAAAAAGCAGTTTTATGACAAATTAAGTCATTCCTAAGAAAAAAAAATGGGTTTTACGTATATTTCCGCTGGCTCTATTTGACACACTTAAAAAACACGTGCATAATCTCGTTTCTCTGCTGCACAAACAGCAGAAAAAGAGAAGTAAGTAGTTAACAGGATGTGCGGAGATAATGCCAAATTTGGCAAAGTTAACCCCAAGATACTGAAAATTACGAGCAGTTAGTGATTTGCCAAAGCGAAAAACTTACTGTACAATCTCTACTTCGTTCTTTAAAAATTTGACAACCGATAAGTGTGGGCGCTTGGAATGAGTGTCGCAGGTCACTGTGCCGTAACAGGTTCAGTGATTGCAAACGAAATCAAGTGCTCACAAAGAAGTTTGGAAATGAATATTAAGTGTAAAAGCTTGATATAAATAACCTCACTTCCTTTGAGCAGCGACGTATAACCGGCCTGGG